>NZ_JACLQX010000025.1:0-29948 GCF_016648925.1 Streptococcus parasanguinis
TACAGCCCTACTCAACTGTGCGGAGGTGGGACGATGAAATCGAATTCTAACGAATTACCGATTTCTGTCCCACTCTCTTTTTTTATCCTGCTTCCTTCTCTTTTATGGTATACTGAAAGCGACAACATGATTGGAGCTCCCGATGAAAAAGATCCCCTTAGTATTTTCAGGCTGTCTGTTAGGACTGGTTGGCGCTGGAAACCTTCTTGCAGACTCGCTACCCTTCCTTGCTCACGCCTTTAGTCTGACAGGTTTGTTCTTCTGGTTTTTCTTTGTAGTTTATCATGCGATTCGCTGGCAAGAAACCAAGATAGAATTCCAACAACCAGCTCTTTTATCTGGGATGGCGACTTTTCCCATGGCAGGGATGATTTTATCCACCTATCTTTTGCGCCTCTTTCCCGCCTTTGGGGGTCTATCACAGTTGGTCTGGTGGTCTGCCTTTCTCTTGGATCTGGGCTTAATTCTCTATTTTACCAAGACCCATGTCCTAGCGCGACCAAGAGCCAATGCCACTCCCAGTTGGACCGTTCTCTATGTGGGCATTGCAGTAGCAGCTTTGACCTATCCCGTTGTGGGAATAAGGGAGATTGCTTATCTCGCTTTAGTGATTGGTTTTGGTTTGACCTTTCTTCTTTATCCCCTTATCTATCATGATTTGAAGCAGTCCCCCTTACCCAGTCATCTGTTGGGGCAAGAAGGCATCTATTGTGCTCCCTTTTCTCTTCTTTTAGCAGCCCTGGTTCGTGTGGGTGGAGCGAGCTTGCCCACCTGGTTCTTACTGATCATGGTGGTGGCCTCGCAAGGTTTTTATTTCTTTGTTTTGACGCGCCTACCGAAAATGATCACAGAAGGTTTTCAACCTGCTTTTTCAGCCCTGACCTTTCCAACAGTCATCACAGCGACCTCTTTGAAAATGGCCCAAGGCTTGTTGCAACTACCTTTCTTGACAGCTCTCGTATGGCTGGAAACTCTTCTTTGTCTCTTGATTTTAGTCGCTGTCCTAGGTGGTTATGTGGCCTATCTCAGAGAGTAGGAAGGCATCCTTTTTCATTGAAACCTTGTCACGATTATGGTAAGATGCACTATACGATTTGTCATACTTTATAGGAAAGGTATCTATGAAATTCATCAAAGGAAAGCTCTCACTGCTGTATCCCCTCTTTCTGCTCTTGTTTTATTTTTATGTTCGGTCTCAATTTCGCCCCTTGGCCCAGTATGTCTCCAACAGTGTAGCAAGCGCCAATAGCTATTATTGGACCTTATTTGGCCTAGAAGGCCTCTATGCAGTCTTTACAGGATTTTTGGTCTACCGTTTTTCTAAAAAAGCGCAGTTTAAGCTGGGAAAGAACCCCCTTCAAGCTCTGATAGAAGCCGTTTTTGCGGCTTGTTTGGTCTACTGGTTGGACTACTTCATCAGTGGTTTTGTTCAAGGACGGGCAGCCGTTTTGAGTCTCTTTCCACGGGAAATTAGCCCCACAGGGGTGCTTATCCTAGTGATCGCAATGGTTATCATACGGCCGGTGACAGAAGAGCTGATCTTTCGTGGAGCCTTGGTGAATGCCTACTTCAAAGGCTGGAAACTCTATGCTGAGATTTGGCTTCCAGCCCTCATCTACAGTGGCTTACATTTTCTCCACAATCCCTTTTCGCTGGGAGCTTCTATCATCTATCTCCTGCCGAGTGTGATTTTTGGGATCCTGTATTATCGGAGCAAGACGCTCCTTGCCCCTATTTTGGCTCATATCTTGCTCAATCTCTACTACACCTTGCCTTTACTTTTATCTGTATTTAAGTAGCAACCGATTTCCTGAGTGAGATTGGTTTTTTTTGAAAATATGGTATAATAGAATAAATTTAAAAGAGGGAGTTGAGGTTTGAAAAAAAGCTACCGCGTCAAACGTGACAAAGATTTTAATGCTATTTTTAAAAGTGGTCAAAATGTTGCCAATCGGAAATTCGTTGTTTACCGCTTGCGCAAAGACCAACCGCATTTTCGAGTCGGCCTGTCTGTTAGTAAGAAACTGGGAAATGCTGTGACCAGAAATCGCATCAAACGTTTGATTCGCCATGTTTTGATCAAACACCAAGCCTTCCTTACGACCGATGATTTTGTTGTCATTGCTCGTAAAGGAGTGGAGGAGCTCGACTTTCATCAAGTAGAGAAAAATCTTGTACATGTCTTAAAATTAGCGCATGTCTACCAAGAAAGGGAATAATGTGAAAAAGAAACTGAAGTTAACTGGATTATTTGGAGCGGCCTTATTGGTCTTGACAGCTTGTGGAACTTCTCAAGTGACAGCTCAGTCGACAGGTGGTTGGGAACGCTTCGTCTACTTCTTTGCAGAAGCCATCCGCTTCTTGTCCTTTGGCGGAAGTATCGGTGTAGGGATTATCGTCTTTACCATTGTGATTCGGACGGTCCTCTTGCCTCTCTTCCAATATCAAATGAATTCAACCCGCAAAATGCAGGAAATTCAACCCCTCCTCAAGGAATTGCAAGCTAAGTATCCTGGGAAGGATCTCGATAGCCGGACTAAGCTTTCTGAAGAGATGCGGGCCCTTTACAAGGAAAAAGGCGTCAAAACGTCTTCAGCCTTCCTTCCTCTCTTGATCCAGATGCCGGTCTTGATGGCCTTGTTCCAAGCGCTGAGCCGTGTCGAATTCCTTAAAGTCGGTCACTTCCTTTGGTTGGACCTTGGTGCGATCGACCCGACTTATATCTTGCCGGTTCTTGCAGCACTCTTCACATTTTTCAGCAGTTGGTTGACAAATAAAGCCATGCCAGAGCGCAATGGTAGTGCGACAACCATGATGTATGTGATGCCTGTGATGATCTTCTTCTTTGCCTTGTTCTCAGCCAGCGGGGTCGCACTATACTGGGTGACTTCCAATGCTTACCAAGTCGGGCAAACCTATCTCTTGAACAACCCCTTCAAGATTATTGCAGAGCGTGAAGCAAAAGAGCAAGCTTCGCGCGACATGGAAAAACAAAAACGCCGTGCCCTAAACAAAGCACAGAAAAAGAAAAAATAAGAAAGAGGTGGACATATGGTCCTATATACTGGAGCAACTGTTGAAGAAGCGATTCAAAAAGGTCTGAACGATTTAGATATTCCTCGTATGAAGGCACATATTACGGTTGTAGCGCGTGAAAAGAAAGGTTTTCTTGGCTTGTTTGGGAAAAAACCAGCCCAAGTAGAGATTGAACCCATTGCAGAAACAACGGTTGTAAAAGCCAATCAAAAAGCTGTCAAAGGTGTCCCAGATGAGATCAATGCGCAAAACGAACCGGTTAAGACGGTGAGCGAAGCAACGGTCGATCTCGGACGCGTCGTAGCAGCGATCAAAAAGGTCGAAGAAGAAGGAGAAGTTGTCTCTGAAGAAATCAAGACAGAAATCCTGAAACATGACAAAGAAGCAGATACCGTTCTTGAAGAAAAAGGGCATGAACATATCCTTGAAAAAGTCAAAGAACCAGTGGCAAAAGAATCAAGCGAGTCTGATTTCTCAAACCTTGGGATCGAGGTAGAGGAAAACTACAATATCGAAGAAGTCGTAGATGATGTGACAGCCTATGTTCAAACAGTGGTCGATGAAATGGATGTGGATGCGACCATCTCAAGTAGTCACAACCGCCGTACGGTCAATATGCAAATTGATACCAATGAACCAGGACGTGTCATTGGTTACCACGGAAAAGTCTTGAAGGCTCTTCAACTATTGGCACAAAATTACCTCTATAACCGCTATTCAAAGAATTTTTACATTACCATTAATGTTAATGACTATGTAGAACACCGGGCGGAAGTTCTTCAAAGCTATGCTCAGAAGTTGGCAACGCGTGCCCTCGAAGATGGGCAAGCCCAACAGACAGATCCGATGTCAAACAGTGAACGCAAAATCATTCACCGTATTGTCTCTAAGATGGAAGGAGTCACTAGCTACTCTGAAGGGGAAGAACCAAACCGTTACGTAGTGGTAGACATCGAAGGATAATCAAGCTATTATTTCCTATAAGGGAGAGACGGGATTGAGCCGATCTCTCCTTTTTTAGGTTTAGAAAGGAAGCAGATGGCATTTGCAGCGATTCGAGAGTTTTTAAAGCTTCAAGGAATGAAATACCTGGCTCCAGCAAAGGCAGGGGTGCTAGCATCGGAGATGGAGCAGTATCGTGCCCTAGCTCAAGCGGCTCGTAAGGAATTCACCGATTTGGTCTCAGCCTTTCAGAAGCGCCACCCCTACTTGGAGCAAGATCGGACCAGTCAATGGATGAACCAGGCCCAGGTCTTGCGGGCTCATTTTTGGGCCTATCTAAAAGGAGAAGGGACGATGGCAGAGCCTATGTTTGCATTGAGGCTCTATGGAGATGCAGTTGATTTTGGAGTTTCCTTAGAGGTGAGTTTTATCGAGCGAAAAAAAGATGAGCAGAGCCTTCAAAAACAACAAATGGTTCTCACCATACCCATCACTCAGCCAGTTTATTATTTCGCCCAGAAAAATGGAGAGAGTCAAAGGGTAGAAGGAACAGAAAAGAATCGCCATGATCTGTTGCAAGGAGTAGCAGAAGGGACGGTTCGTAAGGTCCTCGTCAAATACGATGTTTCTCTAGTTGAGGAGAGTTCCCTAGAGAATATCCTGGATCAGTTGCAAGAGGCGCTGGTGGCTCTGGAACCCTATTACTTGGCAACCCGTCAGGTGTAGAAAGGTGTTCTCCGACCTGTATTTGCAACAATTTTGCCATAGCTATTGACAAATAGAGTCGAATCCGATAAAATAGTAAAGTATGTTTAGTAACTGATCACAACTAGCCGGCTAAACGAATACAAAATCTATGAGGAGGTATTCATCGTGAAACGTACTTATCAACCAAGTAAACTTCGTCGTGCGCGCAAACATGGTTTCCGTCACCGTATGGCAACTAAAAATGGTCGTCGCGTATTGGCAGCTCGTCGTCGTAAAGGACGCAAAGTTTTGGCTGCCTAATTCAGATAAAAACCTAAAAACCAGTAGAAACTCGAGACTACTGGTTTTTGTTTTGTCCGAAAGTGAATTTAGAGGCGCTTTCTGCTATAATAGAAAGAAGAAAAACTCGGAAGAAAAGGAAGATCATGCAGATTTTTGATACCCACACCCATCTCAATGTGGAAGAATTCGCAGGAAAAGAACAAGAAGAGCTCGACTTGGCCAAGGAAATGGGTGTTGTAGCCCACAATATCGTTGGTTTTGACAAACCGACGATTGAGCGTGCCATGGAGTTGGCAGACCAGCATCCAGAACTCTATCTCACGCTTGGTTGGCACCCCACTGAGGCAGGCGATTATACTCCTGAAGTGGAGGCCTATTTACTTGAACAGCTAAAACATCCCAAAGTTGTCGCACTCGGAGAAATCGGTCTGGATTACCACTGGATGACGGCACCAAAAGATGTCCAAGAAAAGGTTTTTCGTCGTCAGATTCAATTGTCTAAGGACTTGGACCTCCCCTTTGTGGTGCATACACGCGATGCTTTAGAAGATACTTATGGCATCATCAAGAGTGAAGGAGTTGGTCCTCGCGGTGGGATCATGCATTCTTTCTCAGGAAGTTTAGAAGAAGCGAAACGCTTCATGGATTTGGGAATGATGATTTCCTTTTCTGGAGTGGTGACCTTTAAGAAAGCCACAGATGTCCAAGAAGCGGCAGCTGGCCTTCCGTTAGACAAGATCTTGGTTGAAACAGATGCCCCTTACCTGGCACCAGTTCCCAAACGTGGTCGAGAAAATAAAACAGCCTACACTCGTTATGTGGTAGATTTTATTGCAGAACTACGTGGCTTAACAACAGAAGAAGTGGCTCAGGCAACCTATGACAATGCAAGAAAGGTATTTGGCCTTGACTGAGAAAAGAAAAATACCGGAAGTGATTATCGTGGAGGGCAAGGATGACACAGCCAATCTCCGTCGTTTTTATGAGGTGGATACCTATGAAACGCGAGGCTCTGCGATCGATCAAGATGACTTGGAACGAATTGCTACCTTGCAAGAGTTGCGTGGGGTCATTGTCTTTACCGATCCAGACTATAATGGCGAGCGCATTCGCAAGATCATTATGCAAGAGGTGCCCCAAGCCAAACATGCCTTTTTAAATCGTGGTGAAGCAGTCCCCAAATCCAAGACCAAGGGGCGTTCTCTTGGAGTGGAGCATGCGAACTTTGAAGATTTAGAAAAAGCCCTAGCTGGACTGGTCGGGTCTTACGAAGATGAAAATTTCTTTGATATCACAAAGACCGACTTGATGCGGCTTGGACTGTTGATGGGAAGCGATAGTCGCAAACGGCGGGAATATCTAGGAGAAGCCTTGCGCATCGGCTACTGCAATGGCAAGCAATTACTCAAACGCTTGGAGTTGTTTGGAATTAGTTTGGCTGAGGTTGAAGCTACCATGAAAAGTTATGAGAATTGAGAAACTCCCCCAAAAGCAAGGGGAAGATGACGCAATAGAAGTAAGTATATACGGTTTAATCAGGCTTGGTTGCAAGCATTAGAAAAGTGACTCCATAGGATTTGTTATGAGTGTAGATAATGAGGATAATTTATGGGAATCTTCGATTTTTTAAAAAAGACAGAAACAACTGAAGCAACAAACAAAACAGTAGAGTCAATTGACAAAACATGCTTGGGAGTTCTAGAACTATTTCCGATAAAGGAGACGAATGAGTTATTGATTATTGGGAGCTTAGAGGGCGGACTCAAGGTTGGGGATTGTCTGCAATTTTGCAATCCCGATCAAGGTATGGACGCTCTTGGTTCTGTAGTCGTGAAAAAACTCATTAATCAAAATAAGGATGTAGATGTTCTCACGGATGAATCTCTAGCTCATTTGGTCATCGATATGGAAACTTCCTTGGTTAATCTTAAAAAGGGAAGTGTTCTCTATAGTTATGGTGTCGATGAGGAACAACGGCTATCAAGCTATACAGATGCTCTTTATAACGCGTTTGTAATTGTCCAAAAAGGTCAAATGTCCAATGAAGACTATCAAGCCGCTAGTCTTGATGATAGCATAGAAATATTGCGCCTCTTTTTATGGGAGTGCCGTCAAAATCAGAAAACTGAAAGTGAAGAAAGCTATCAAGCTAACACTCGAAAGCTAGAACGCCTAGCAGAAATCGTCAAGGACAAGTTGTTAGCAGCAGATTCGATTTACGCGGTCTTTTCAGAAAAAACGGGGGAAGCGTATCTTTTCTCAACGACCTATGATAAAGGTGAAGAGGGCTATCTCTGTTCAGACCCGATGATCATGCTATATACGCCGCGTTGGTATCACCAATTTAAGGAAACCATTGATCGTCGACCAAATTCAGTTGTGAAACTGATTGAAAATACAGCAGATAAAAAAGGAATTGAGAATTTTCTTGGGACAGCCTTTTACTTAAATGGAGCTTTGGGAGCAGCCTTTAATACCAAGGAAGTCAGCATTAGTGCTTCTGTTTTGGTTCAGAAACCAGATTTTTCGAACCTACCAGAGATACAAGTTCCTGTTATGAATCCTGATATTGTAAGATGGATGCTGTTGATGGGGCAGATGGATAAGCCTACAACAGATGACGAAGAAGTAATATATAAGCTCTATTATAAATTCTTCTCAGCAGCCATGCCAAAAGCCAAACTCCTCATTCCTTTAAATGCTACTTCGGGATTCCCCGATAAGAGTCAGGGAGCCAACTCCTTTGTATTGAAAGAAGACGCTAAGTTCAGCATCCCAGTCAGAGAAGGAAAAGATGGGCGCAATTCTGTGCCAGTATTTACTGATTGGAAACGTCTGCGAATGGTCTTTGATGAAAAGTGGAATGGCATGATTGAAGAAGCTGGTGGCATGATTGAAGGCTTTGACTATGCCATAAATCCAACGGAGTATTATGAAGCGGGTGCCTATGTTAGCCTAACAGCTTTTAAGGAAATGCAAAAGTTTAGTGAGGAACTAGAAGGCAGAGATAAAGATTAGAGAGTTTCTTTCATTGGGAAACTATATAGTTTTATCTACATCTTACCTGAACCACTACCCTTTTTCAAAGATTTTGAAAGGAAATGGAATGGCGAATAGAAGTTATATTTACTTAAAAAACGGAGATGAAGCTCGTATCTTAACAGAGGGAATTTACACGATACCTTATTTTTGGCAATTGTTTTGGGATGAAGAAGATTTAAAAGCTCCTATTGCTCTCTGGGAAACAGCAGAAGAACTTGAAGAAGATGAAGAACAAGCAGAAAGATTTTACCAAGAGCAGAATGTAGATATCTTGCTTCCTATTGAAAAATTCCAGCAAAACGCCCTCCAAAATCGGTCTTTTTTAGAAGAAAATGCTTCTCAGACCTTACAATTATATGATGCCTTTGTTCGTTATATTCTTGCAAACGTAAAAGATGGTGATGTGCTCGGATTTGATGTCTTAGATGTTGTTTTTATGGACCAAGTGTCTGTTGTTTCTGATAAACTGTTAAAAAATATACGAGCTATTCGGGAAAATCAACCCAAAGATTTAGATTTTTCTTTGACAGAAAAGAACTTAATTGGTCTTGCTATGGGCTTTCCTGATTATTATGCTTCAGAATTATTGCCAGAAGACAATATTCTAGATTCGGTTGCCTATCAGGATGAACTGAAGAAAATGAACCCCCAAGAAGATAAGAAAGCGATCGATATGACTGGAGCCGATTCACAAGGGAACAAGTCTCGTGTTCTTTTAGTGTTTTGGATTTTGTTGGCATTAGGAATTATGTGGGTTTTATATATTGTTTTTAGCTAATAAATAGAAAAGAGAATACATGAGAATTGCAGATTATAGCGTGACCAAGGCAGTGCTGGAGCGTCACGGATTTACCTTTAAAAAATCCTTCGGTCAAAACTTTTTGACCGATACCAACATCCTTCAAAAAATTGTGGATACGGCAGAGATCGATAAGCAGGTCAATGTCATCGAAATTGGTCCTGGGATTGGGGCACTTACTGAGTTCTTGGCAGAAAATGCCGCAGAAGTCATGGCCTTTGAGATCGATGACCGCTTGGTTCCTATTTTGGCGGATACCTTACGGGATTTTGATAATGTCACAGTTGTCAACCAAGACATCCTCAAGGTAGACCTCAACCAGTACATCGCAGAGTTTAAAAATCCAGACCTTCCGATCAAGGTGGTGGCTAACCTTCCGTATTACATCACAACTCCCATCCTCATGCACTTGATCGAATCCAAGATTCCTTTCCAAGAATTTGTGGTCATGATGCAAAAAGAGGTGGCAGACCGCATCTCGGCTGAGCCCAACACCAAGGCTTATGGTTCTTTATCCATTGCAGTCCAATACTATATGACTGCTAAGGTAGCCTTTATCGTGCCTCGCACCGTCTTTGTGCCAGCACCAAACGTCGACTCTGCCATTTTGAAGATGGTCCGTCGCGAAGAACCAGCAGTAGCTGTCAAGGATGAAGATTTCTTCTTCTCTGTCAGCAAGGCTAGCTTTGTCCACCGCCGCAAAACACTTTGGAACAACTTGACTAGTCGCTTTGGCAAGACCGAAGAAATCAAAGCCAAACTGGAAGCAGGAATCCAAGCTGCAGGCCTGCAACCTTCTGTACGAGGAGAAGCTCTGAGCTTAGAAGACTTCGCTCGCCTAGCAGATGGCCTTCTAGAAGTAGGAATAAAATAACAGAAAAGACATGAGCTTCGTAGCTCATGTCTTGTTTTTGTAGAAGGAAAGGACGGGATTTGAACCCGCGCGTGAAGAAAATCCACTTGCCGGATTTCGAGTCCGGTGCCGTACCGAGCTGGGCCACCTTTCCAAGATGCGGAGAAAGGGATTTGAACCCTCACGCCCGAAGGGGCACATGCGCCTGAAGCATGCGTGTCTGCCGTTCCACCACCTCCGCATAGTTCTATTATACACTTTTTAGGAAAAATGCCAAGGAAAAAAAGGAAGGTGCCCTTTCCCGAATTCTGCTAAAAGACAAGTCATAACGGATACTCCGTCTTCTGTTTCTATCCGTTTAAAAAACGAACCTATTCGTTTCTAAAAGCGTTCGGAGAGGTTCACTTTTCGTTTTTTATTATCAAGCAATCCAGCCTTATTTCTCATTTTTTGGTATAATAGATAGTATTAATCTCAAAGGAGTGCGATTTGCAAGGAACAATCGTCAAGGCCTTGGCTGGCTTCTACTACGTGGAGTCAGACGGTCACATTTACCAGACACGGGCTCGTGGAAATTTTAGAAAAAAAGGACAGACTCCTTATGTGGGGGATCAGGTGGAGTTCTCTGCTGAAGAGAATTCGGAAGGCTACATTTTGAGCATTGCGCCTCGAAAAAATAGCCTCGTGCGTCCTCCTATTGTCAATATTGATCAGGCAGTAGTGATCATGTCAGCGAAGGAGCCGGATTTCAATGCCAATCTTTTAGACCGTTTTCTGGTTCTTTTGGAGCACAAGGGGATTCATCCCATTGTCTATATTTCAAAACTGGACTTGTTAGAAGATATGGAAGACATCCAATACTACCAAGGAATCTATCAGGCTATTGGCTACGACTTTGTCTTGTCGATTGAGGAACTCTTGCCCCTTTTGACCAATCAAACCACGGTCTTTATGGGACAGACCGGTGTAGGAAAATCGACCTTGCTCAATAAAATCGCTCCGGATCTGGAGCTTGAAACGGGTGAGATTTCAGATAGTCTGGGGCGCGGTCGACACACGACCCGAGCTGTCAGCTTTTACCATTTAAATGGAGGAAAGATCGCAGATACGCCTGGCTTCTCCTCCCTCGATTATGAAGTGACGACCAGCGAAGACTTAAATCAAGCCTTCCCAGAGATCGCCGATGTGAGCCACTCTTGTAAATTTCGTACCTGTACCCACACGCATGAGCCCGCTTGTGCGGTGAAACCAGCCGTTGAAAGAGAGGAAATTGCGCCTTTCCGTTATGAGGATTACTTGCAATTTCTAAGTGAGATTGAAAACCGTCGCGAAACCTATAAAAAAGTTTCGAAAAAAATGCCAAAATAGGAGACACTACAACGATGAAAACAATGAAAATTGCACCCTCAATTTTGAGTGCAGATTATGCCAATTTTGAAAGTGAATTGAAACGCTTAGAAGCAGCTGGAGCTGACTATGCCCATATCGATGTCATGGATGGCCATTTTGTGCCCAATATCAGCTTTGGAGCTGGTGTCGTAGAGAGCATGCGTCCGCATAGCAAGTTGGTCTTTGATTGCCACTTGATGGTCACCAATCCCGAACACCATATCGAAGAATTTGCCCGTGCAGGTGCTGACATCATCAGCATCCATGTGGAAGCTACTCCTCATATCCACGGAGCTCTTCAAAAAATTCGTCAAGCGGGTGTGAAGGCTAGTGTCGTGATCAACCCAGGGACTCCTGTAGACAGTATCAAACATGTCTTGAACTTGGTGGATCAAGTCTTGGTTATGACCGTTAATCCAGGATTCGGTGGCCAAGCCTTCTTGCCTGAAACCATGGACAAGGTGCGCGAATTAGTCGCTCTTCGTGAAGAAAAAGGTTTAGACTTTGATATCGAAGTGGATGGTGGAATTGATGCTCAAAGTATTTCCCAAGCAAAAGAAGCCGGGGCCAATGTCTTTGTAGCGGGCTCTTATGTCTTTAATGGGGAGGTCAATGAGCGCGTTCAAACGCTCCGAGATGCTGTAAATGGGTAACATCGCAATACTGGCAGGAGGTGACAGCACGCTCTTGCCAAAAGATCAAGAGCTTTACGTAGGTGTCGACGGTGGCTGTTTGAAGTTACTGGAACAAGGCCTGCCTTTAGATATAGCTGTGGGGGATTTCGATTCTGTCTCTGAGACTGATTTGCATCAGATCCGAACCCAAGCCAAGCAGGTTGTTCAGTCCGTTCCTGAAAAGAATGATACGGATTTGGAATTGGCCTTGAAAGCGGTCTTTGAGGCCTATCCAGATGCTGTTGTCACTGTTTACGGTGCCTTTGGTGGTCGCTTGGATCACTTTTTGTCCAATATCTTTTTGCCGACCGATCCAGACCTAGCTCCCTACATGGAGCAGATCCAATTAGTCGATGGTCAAAATCGCTTGATCTACAGACCAGCTGGTTGCCATGAGATTCAGCCAGATCCAGCCATGTCTTATGTTGGCTTTATGCCTGTCGGACAAGGCCACCTAGAGATTACAGGAGCCAAGTATCCGCTCCATCAGGAGAATTATTTTTTGAAGGCCATGTATGGCTCCAATGAATTTTTGGATCAACCGATTCAAGTGAGTCTTGACCGTGGCTATCTTGTCATTGTTTATAGTAAAGACAGAGGTTAATATGAATATCATTCTGCTTCTGATTGGCCTGCTCAATCTGGGCCTCCTCATCTATCTCTTGCAACGGTCAGATGATACAAGACCGGCTTTAAGAGAGTTGCTGGAAGACCATGAGGATCATTTGACAGACCAGTTGGACTATCGTTTTGAAAAAGAAAGACAAGCAAGCCAGATTGCCAATCAGCAGTTAGAGATCGCTCTGACAGATCGTTTAACCGAGATGCGAGTGGAGATCCACCAGCAGACGACGGCTCTGCGCGCTGAGATGAACGAGCACTTTACTAAAAATCGGGACAAAACAGATGAGCGCATGCGCCAGATCCAAGAGTCCAATGAAGTGCGGCTAGAACAGATGCGCCAAACGGTAGAAGAAAAATTGGAGAAAACCTTGCAGCACCGCTTACAGACCTCCTTTGAGACGGTTTCAAAACAATTGGAGTCGGTCAACAAAGGGCTAGGAGAAATGCAGACGGTGGCGCGGGATGTCGGAACCCTTAATAAAGTTCTCTCCAATACCAAGACGCGTGGGATTATGGGCGAATTGCAGCTGGGTCAAATCATTGAAGATATCTTGACCCCAGCCCAGTATGAGCGGGAGTTTGTCACCGTTCCCCAATCCAGTGAGCGCGTGGAGTATGCTATTAAGCTTCCAGGACAAGGAGAGGAGCCAGTCTATCTGCCGATTGACTCTAAATTCCCACTGGAAGACTACTATCGTCTGGAAGAAGCTTATGAATCAGGAGAGAAAGAGGAGATCGAGCGTTACCGCAAGGCCCTTCTTGCTAGTATCAAGCGTTTTGCTAAGGATATCCAACAAAAATACCTCTTTCCACCAGCGACAACGAATTTCGGAATTCTCTTTTTGCCAACTGAAGGCCTCTATTCCGAAGTGGTTCGCAATCCAGAATTCTTCGATCGCTTGCGTCGGGACGAACAAATTTTAGTGGCTGGGCCAAGTACGCTATCAGCCCTCTTGAACTCCTTGTCTGTTGGCTTTAAAACGCTCAACATCCAAAAGAGTGCAGATGACATTAGCAAGGTGTTGGGATCGGTCAAATCAGAATTCCATAAGTTTGGAGGGATTCTGGCCAAGACTCAGCGCCATTTAAAGAATGCTTCCAATAATATTGATGATTTGCTAACCAGACGGACCAGTGCCATCGAGCGGACACTCCGCCAAATCGAAAGCGATGAGGACCTGCTGGGACTAGATGTATATATAGAAGATGGAGAAGATGATGGTCAAAATTAACCAAATGAAAAAAGATGAATTGTTCGAAGGATTCTATTTGATCAAGTCAGCAGAAGTGCGTCAAACGCGGGCCGGGAAAAACTACCTCGCCTTTGTCTTCCAGGATGAGACCGGTACAATCGAAGGTAAACTATGGGATGCCCAACCTCACAATGTAGAGAGCTTTACAGCTGGGCGCGTGGTCCATATGGCTGGTCGTCGGGAGGTCTACAATAATACTCCGCAAGTTAATCAATTGAATATGCGCTTGCCACAAGCAGGAGAGCCCAACAATCCAGCAGACTTCAAGGAAAAACCACCAGTAGATCCCAAGGAATTGCATGAATACCTGTCAAACATGATTTTCAAAATTGAAAATCCAGTTTGGCAACGGATTGTCCGTGCCCTCTATGGGAAATATGAGAAAGAGTTTTATAGCTATCCAGCTGCTAAAACCAACCATCATGCCTTTGAAGCAGGTCTCGCTTATCATACAGCGACCATGGTCCGCTTGGCAGATAGTATCGGCGATATCTATCCTCAGTTGAATAAGAGCTTGCTCTTTGCAGGGATTATGTTACACGATTTGGCCAAAGTGATTGAGTTGACGGGACCTGAAAATACAGAATACACTGTTCGAGGCAACCTCATCGGCCACATTGCACTGATCGATGAAGAAATCACCAAGGTCTTGCAAGACTTGAAGATTGATGATCAAAAAGAAGAAGTGATCGTCCTTCGCCATGTGATCTTGAGTCACCATGGCTTGCTCGAATACGGTAGTCCCGTTCGTCCAAAAATCATGGAAGCAGAGATTATTCATATGATCGATAATTTGGATGCGGAAATGATGATGATGACAACAGCACTTGGCTTAATTGGTCCTGGCGAGATGACCAATAAAATCTTCGCTATGGAAAATCGTTCCTTCTATAAACCGAATCTCGACTAGTAAAAACAGAGATAAATACGGGAATGATTCTGCCAAAAATAAAATAATCAGGAAAAAACGGCCTTCTGTAAATCAGAATGTTCGTTTTTTTCGCTTCTTATGGTATAATGATAGAAAAAACTACATGGTGAGAAAATGAAATTAAGAAGAAGTGAACGGATGGTCGTAATTTCTAATTACTTGATCAACCATCCCTATGAATTGACTAGCCTCAATACGTTTGCGGAAAAGTATGAGTCTGCCAAGTCTTCCATCTCAGAAGATATCGTGATTATTAAGCGGGCTTTTGAAGAGATGGAAATCGGAAATATTGAGACCATTACAGGAGCTGGTGGAGGCGTGATCTTTACACCGTCTATCTCAGATCAAGAATCCAAAGAAATCGTTGAGGATCTTTGCAAGCAACTGTCTGAAAGTGATCGTATCCTTCCTGGTGGCTACATTTACTTGTCTGATCTTTTGAGCAATCCGAAGATTTTGAATCGGATCGGACGCATCATTGCCAAAGCCTTCCGAGATAAGAAGATTGATGCTGTCATGACCGTAGCGACCAAGGGAGTTCCACTAGCCAATGCAGTAGCTAATGTCTTGAATGTTCCATTCGTCATTGTCCGTCGTGATTTGAAAATCACAGAAGGGTCAACCGTTAGTGTCAACTATGTTTCAGGCTCAAGTGGGGATCGCATTGAGAAAATGTTCCTTTCAAAACGGAGCCTAAAAGCAGGAAGCCGGGTCTTGATTGTCGATGACTTCCTTAAAGGTGGCGGAACGATTAACGGGATGGTCAGCCTCTTGTCTGAATTTGATTCTGAATTAGCAGGAGTAGCTGTCTTTGCGGATAATGCTGCAACCGACCGTGAATTCTTTGAACACAAATCCTTATTGCGCGTGACCAACATCGATGTAAAAGAAAATAAATTGAGTGTCGAAGTTGGGAATATCTTTGATTAAGAGCAGCAAAGGAGGATCAAAAAGTGAAAAGAATTTTAGATCGATTTGATAATAGCCCTTTGTGGATTCGCTTGGTGACAGTTCTGTCTCTATCCTTTATATTGGTAGCTGGTTTGTATACCGTTAAAAAGAATACGGCTGCCCAGGTAACGACAGAAATTCAACCTGCTAAAAAAACAGGTTCCCTTCCAGTGAAAAAGGAAACAAAGGAAGAAAAAGAAAAGAAGGAAGAAAAGAAAAATACAGAAGCTGCTGAAAAAGCAGTCGTTCAAATGGAAACAACCCCAAGTCAAGATTCTGTGAACGCTGCCCAAGCTGCTGTGAAGAAAGTCAAAGATGCGACTCAAAAGCAATCGCTTGATGCCCGTATCCAATACATCGCTAACTATTATGGACTGACCTATGAGAGTGACACAGCGGCAACGCAGCAGACTCAAACAGACGCTAATGCCAACGCTGGAGTAGCTGAAGCCAATGCGACAGTTCAACCACAACAGCAACAACAGTATGCTCCGGCTGCAGATGCAGGGGCAGAAGTACCTGCTGAACCTGGTCAATAATGAACTTTTTCGACTTCTTTAAAAAATAAAAAAACATCTTGCAATCAAAGTGCCGTCATGTTATAATAATAGACGGTACTTTTTACTTTTGGTCTCTCAAGAGTGTACAGGGACGTGCTGACAAATGTTGCAAAAGTACACACAGATGGTAGCTGTCACCAAGTGTACCATCACCAAAAATAAAAAATTTCACAGGAGAATGTAGATGCCTACAATTAACCAATTGGTTCGCAAACCGCGTAAATCAAAAGTAGAAAAATCTAAATCACCAGCTTTGAACGTTGGTTACAACAGTCATAAAAAAGTTCAAACAAACGTTTCTTCACCACAAAAACGTGGTGTTGCAACTCGTGTTGGAACAATGACACCTAAAAAACCTAACTCTGCCCTTCGTAAATTTGCCCGTGTACGTTTGAGCAACTTGATCGAAGTAACTGCTTATATCCCAGGTATCGGACACAACTTGCAAGAACACAGCGTGGTTCTTCTTCGTGGTGGACGTGTAAAAGACCTTCCAGGGGTACGTTACCATATCGTCCGTGGAGCACTTGATACTGCAGGTGTAAACGATCGTAAACAAGGCCGTTCTAAATACGGTACTAAAAAACCAAAAGCATAAGGAAAGGGGATAAAGAAAAATGAGTCGTAAAAACCGTGCGCCTAAACGCGATGTATTGCCAGATCCGCTTTACAATTCACAATTAGTTACTCGTCTTATCAACCGCGTTATGCTTGATGGTAAACGTGGTACAGCTGCTTCAATCGTTTACGGAGCTTTCGAACAAATTAAAGAAGCTACTGGAAACGATGCTCTTGAAGTATTCGAAACAGCTATGGAAAACATCATGCCTGTACTTGAAGTACGTGCTCGCCGTGTCGGTGGTTCTAACTACCAAGTCCCAGTTGAAGTTCGTCCAGAACGTCGTACAACACTTGGACTTCGTTGGTTGGTAACAATCGCTCGTCAACGTGGTGAACACACAATGGTTGATCGTCTTGCAAAAGAAATCTTGGATGCAGCGAACAACACTGGTGCAGCTGTTAAGAAACGTGAAGATACTCACCGTATGGCTGAAGCTAACCGTGCATTCGCACACTTCCGCTGGTAAGATCATGATGCTAGGAACGGCAAGGATGCAAAGTGAAAATAGGAAACTGACGCAGTATTCGATGAATACAAGGAAGTTTATCTTTTTCACACAGCATCCCGTTCCGGCTCAAATCGGCTAACTAACTTTAGCCCGAGTTCAATTAAGCTTCGTCAGCTCTTGAACCCAATTCAACTCTTCTTACAAGTTGGAACCAAAACTTAGCATGAAAACACTGAGAACGGGTAGGTCCTGCCTATCCGTTTTTATTAAATCATGTTATAATAGAATATAGAAATAAAAAATATAGGAGAAACAAACCTCATGGCACGCGAATTTTCACTTGAAAAAACTCGTAATATCGGTATCATGGCTCACGTCGATGCTGGTAAAACAACTACAACTGAGCGTATCCTTTACTACACTGGTAAGATTCACAAAATCGGTGAAACTCACGAAGGTGCGTCACAAATGGACTGGATGGAGCAAGAACAAGAACGTGGTATCACTATCACATCTGCCGCTACAACAGCTCAATGGAAAGACACTCGTGTAAACATCATCGACACACCAGGACACGTGGACTTCACTATCGAAGTTCAACGTTCACTCCGCGTTTTGGACGGTGCTGTAACCGTTCTTGACTCACAATCAGGTGTTGAGCCTCAAACTGAAACAGTTTGGCGTCAAGCAACTGAATACGGAGTTCCACGTATCGTATTCGCTAACAAGATGGATAAAATCGGTGCTGACTTCCTTTACTCAGTAAGCACACTTCATGACCGTCTTCAAGCAAACGCTCACCCAATTCAATTGCCAATCGGTGCTGAAGATGACTTCCGCGGAATCATTGACTTGATTAAGATGAAAGCTGAAATCTATACTAACGACCTTGGTACAGATATCCTTGAAGAAGATATTCCAGCTGAATACCTTGAACAAGCTCAAGAATACCGTGAAAAATTGGTTGAAGCAGTTGCTGAAACTGATGAAGACTTGATGATGAAATACCTTGAAGGGGAAGAAATCACTAACGAAGAATTGAAAGCTGGTATCCGTAAAGCTACAATCAACGTTGAGTTCTACCCAGTACTTTGTGGTTCTGCCTTCAAGAACAAAGGGGTTCAATTGATGTTGGATGCGGTCCTTGACTACCTTCCAAGCCCACTTGATATCCCTGCAATCAAGGGTGTAAACCCAGATACAGACGAAGAAGAAGAACGTCCAGCATCTGATGAAGAGCCATTTGCAGCTCTTGCCTTCAAGATCATGACTGACCCATTCGTAGGTCGTTTGACATTCTTCCGTGTTTACTCAGGTGTCTTGAACTCAGGTTCATATGTATTGAACACTTCTAAAGGTAAACGTGAACGTATCGGACGTATCCTTCAAATGCATGCCAACACTCGTAAAGAAATCGAAACAGTTTACTCTGGGGATATCGCTGCTGCCGTTGGTTTGAAAGATACTACAACTGGTGACTCATTGACAGATGAAAAAGCAAAAATCATCCTTGAATCAATCGAAGTTCCAGAACCAGTTATCCAATTGATGGTTGAGCCTAAATCTAAAGCAGACCAAGACAAGATGGGTATCGCCCTTCAAAAATTGGCTGAAGAAGATCCAACATTCCGCGTTGAAACAAACCCTGAAACTGGTGAAACAGTTATCTCTGGTATGGGTGAGTTGCACTTGGATGTCCTTGTTGACCGTATGAAACGTGAATTCAAGGTTGAAGCTAACGTTGGTGCTCCTCAAGTATCTTACCGTGAAACATTCCGCGCTTCTACACAAGCACGTGGATTCTTCAAACGTCAATCTGGTGGTAAAGGTCAGTTTGGTGATGTTTGGATCGAATTTACTCCAAACGAAGAAGGTAAAGGATTCGAGTTCGAAAATGCTATCGTCGGTGGTGTGGTTCCACGTGAATTCATCCCTGCAGTAGAAAAAGGACTTCAAGAATCTATGGCAAACGGTGTTCTTGCTGGTTACCCAATGGTTGACGTGAAAGCTAAGCTTTACGATGGTTCATACCACGATGTCGACTCATCTGAAACTGCCTTCAAGATCGCTGCATCTCTTGCGCTTAAAGAAGCTGCTAAGACTGCACAACCAGCTATCCTTGAACCAATGATGCTTGTAACCATCACAGTTCCTGAAGAAAACCTTGGGGATGTTATGGGTCACGTAACTGCTCGTCGTGGACGTGTAGATGGTATGGAAGCACACGGTGCAAGCCAAATCGTTCGTGCTTATGTACCACTTGCTGAAATGTTCGGTTACGCTACTGTCCTTCGTTCTGCAACTCAAGGACGTGGTACTTTCATGATGGTATTTGACCACTACGAAGATGTACCAAAATCAGTACAAGAAGAAATCATTAAAAAAGCTAAAGGTGAAGCTTAATTTACCAATGCTTAAAAACTCTTCCCACTTTGGGAAGAGTTTTTCTTTGTTCCAAAAGTGAGTACAAGTAAAATAGCGCTTTTCCTATCGATCAAGACTTTGTGAAAAACTTTAATAAAAGAGGTGGTGATCTATGATAAATCTTGCTTTTCGTTGGGAAATAGTTGCTTTTTAATGCAATAAAGTATATAATAGAGACTGTTAAAAGATGTTTGGCGCTGTGTCAAGTTACTCTTTTCACAAAAAATTTTTTTGATTTTCATAAGGAGGAAATCACGAATGGTAGTTAAAGTTGGTATTAACGGTTTCGGTCGTATCGGACGTCTTGCTTTCCGTCGTATCCAAAACGTAGAAGGTGTTGAAGTTACACGCATCAACGACCTTACAGATCCAGTTATGCTTGCACACTTGTTGAAATACGATACAACTCAAGGTCGTTTCGACGGTACTGTGGAAGTTAAAGAAGGTGGATTCGAAGTTAACGGTAAATTCGTTAAAGTTTCTGCTGAACGCGATCCAGAACAAATCGACTGGGCTAACGACGGTGTAGAAATCGTTCTTGAAGCAACTGGTTTCTTTGCTACTAAAGCAGCTGCTGAAAAACACTTGCATGCTGGTGGTGCTAAGAAAGTTGTTATCACTGCTCCTGGTGGATCAGATGTTAAAACAGTCGTATTTAACACTAACCACGATATTCTTGATGGTACTGAAACAGTTATCTCAGGTGCTTCATGTACTACAAACTGCTTGGCTCCAATGGCTAAAGCTCTTCAAGATAACTTCGGTGTTGTTGAAGGATTGATGACTACTATCCACGCTTACACTGGTGACCAAATGATCCTTGACGGTCCACACCGTAAAGGTGACCTTCGTCGTGCACGCGCTGGTGCTGCTAACATCGTTCCTAACTCAACTGGTGCTGCTAAAGCAATCGGTTTGGTTATCCCTGAATTGAACGGTAAATTGGACGGAGCTGCACAACGTGTTCCTGTTCCAACTGGATCAGTTACTGAATTGGTAGTTGTTCTTGACAAGAACGTTACTGTTGATGAAGTGAACGCAGCTATGAAAGCAGCTTCAAACGAATCATACGGTTACACTGAAGATCCAATCGTTTCTTCAGACGTTGTAGGTATGTCTTACGGATCATTGTTTGACGCAACTCAAACTAAAGTTATTGACGTTGACGGTAAACAATTGGTTAAAGTTGTTTCATGGTATGACAACGAAATGTCTTACACTGCACAACTTGTTCGTACTCTTGAATACTTCGCAAAAATTGCTAAATAATTCATGTGTATGATGAGAGGAGGGAAACCTCCTCTTTTTTTGTACTTTTTTTAGGGCTTTCTCATCATATTATAGGAATTGCCAAAATAGATTGACAGTGCTAAATAG
This sequence comes from Streptococcus parasanguinis, assembly GCF_016648925.1. Taxonomy (GTDB): domain Bacteria; phylum Bacillota; class Bacilli; order Lactobacillales; family Streptococcaceae; genus Streptococcus. Next base: position 20,916 of record NZ_JACLQX010000025.1, read on the forward strand.
ATTAGGGTATCCTATTCTTGATTGGAGATTTCTAATACAAGAAAATGAAAGCGATTACAGGTCGTAGAGAAAGGAGCCAATGGAAATCGCTCAAGAAAAAGAAAAATACCATACAAGGAGGTCAAGATGAAGGGTCATCTATTTGAAAAGAAAGAACGATTTAGTATACGAAAATTCAGTGTGGGAGTTTGTTCCGCATTGATTGGGTTAGCATTTTTAGGAACAGGTGCTGTCTCTGCAGATGAGACGGTTTCTACTAGTGAACAACCCTTGGAAAGCTCTTCAGCAACGACCGATGATGTCAATCATTTGGTGAGAGAAGCTGGCGTCTATACTGCAGATGCGGCACTTCCTACGGCTGATCCTGCAAAACCGGCCACAGAAGCGGTCACTCCAGAGGCTAGTCCTACAAGTACAGAAGCTAGCTCGACGACTACAGATCATCCAGCTGTTTCAGAGACTGAAAAACCGAAAGCTGCTGCAGAAAAAGTGGCTGATTTACCAACCAATGAAGAAAAACAATTAAGACCCAAAGAAGTTAAGTTCGATACCTGGGACGATCTCTTGAAGTGGGAACCAGGAAAACGAGTGGATGACGATATGAACAGAGCAAGCGTCCCACTTGCGAGTCGTTTTCAAGGAAAACAAATTAATGAACAAGCCAACCCTGAAGCGAAGATCCAAGCACTGTCAAATATGAACTCCAAAGCAAAGGATCATGCGTCTGTCGGCGGGGAAGAGTTTAAAGCCTATGCTTTTGATTACTGGCAATATTTGGACTCCATGGTCTTTTGGGAAGGACTGGTTCCATCAGCAGATGTGATCGATGCTGCCCACCGAAATGGGGTTCCTATTTATGGAACACTCTTTTATAACTGGTCTAGCAGCATCAAGGATCAAGAACATTTTGCAGAAACCTTGAAAGAAGATAGGGAAGGGTCTAAGACCTTCCCGATCGCGCGTAAATTAGTCGAACTTGCCAAGTACTATGGCTTTGATGGTTACTTTATCAACCAAGAAACAACCGGAAATCTTGTAGAACCATTGGGTCCAAAATTGAGAGATTTTCTTCTTTATACCAAGGAATATGCGAAAAGTCTGAACTATCCGATTAAGTATTCCTGGTATGATGCTATGACCTATGAATATGGCCGTTACCATGAGAATGCGCTGGGAGAATACAACTACAATTTCATGCAGCCAGAAAATGGGGAAAATCCAGTTGATACCTTCTTTGCTAACTTTAACTGGGGCAAATCAGAAGTGGATTATTCCATCAGTACAGCCAAATGGATTCATCGGAATCCTTATGATGTTCTAGCTGGACTTGAGCTCCAAAAAGGAGGCTCTTATAAGACTAATGTAGACTGGAATGCCATTTTAGATGAACATGGCAAGTTGCGTCTATCTCTTGGTCTTTATGCGCCAGATACCATTACAGGTCTAGGAAAGACTGGAGAAGGATACCATACCCATGAAGATCTATTCTGGACAGGTTTCCAAGGAGATCCGACTAAAGGAAAACCAGCAGACCAATCTTGGTACGGTATGTCCAATCTAGTAGTGGACAAAACTCCTATTACAAGTGAAGATTTCAATACTTCCTTCAATACTGGTCACGGAAAACACTGGTTTGTCGATGGCAAGATTTCTAAAGAAGGGGAATGGAACTACCGTTCTGTTTCTGGCTACCTTCCGACCTGGCGTTGGTGGGTAGAGCATAGTGAAGATAGTACGCCATTGAAAGGCCACTATGATTTTGATCAAGCCTACAATGGAGGAAATTCTCTAGCCTTCGAAGGAGATTTAAAAGCCAATAGCAGTCAAAATGTCATGCTCTATTCGACCAAGATTCCTGTGACAGAAACGACAAAATTGAGCGTCAGTCATAAAGGTGGGATCGGAGCTACTGCCTGGGTAGCTGTTGCCACCAAAGAAGACTACTCTGAATACGAATGGAAAGAATTGACACCGAGTGCGGATTGGTCTACTCAAACCTTTGATTTGGGAAGTTTGGCTGGCAAGACCATTTATGCTGTGAAGATGTTCTTTGACCATAATACGGATGTTAAAGACTACAAATTTAATCTCGGCCAATTGTCGATTACGTCCAACCAAGAGAAACCAGCTACTCCAGCAGAAGTATCCGTTCGGGCAAAACGTCTACAAAATGCGCAAGAAGCAGAAGCAGTCCTCAATTTTAAAGGGGTAGCAGATGCGGATTATTATGAAGTCTATGAAAAAGATGGCGACAACTGGCGTCTTTTAACAGGGTCTTCTGCGACAACCGTCTATCTTCCAAAAGTTAGCCGTTCAGCAAGTGCTGAAGGAACCACTCAGGAACTCAAGGTTGTGGCAGTTGGAAAGAATGGTCAACGTTCAGATGCGGGAACTGTAGCTTTTGATTGGGGCATGACCGTGTCAGATACCAGTCTACCAAAAGCTTTAGCGCCAAACGTAGTCATTGGAGCCAAAGTGATCGGTTCGAGCTTCCCAGATGCGGATGGTAGTGAAGGCATTGAAGGCATGTTAAATGGGACCATTACCAGTCTTTCAGATAAATGGTCTTCTGCTCAATTGAGTGGAACCGTCGATATCCGCTTGACACAACCTCGAACCATTGTTCGTTGGGTGATGGACCATGCTGGTGCTGGTGGAGAATCTGTCGATGATGGCAAGATGAATACCCGTGACTTCGACCTTTACTACAAGGACGAAGCCGGTGAGTGGAAATTGGCCAAGGAAGTTCGTGGCAATAAAGCCCATGTATCTGACATTACACTGGATCATCCGATCAAGGCTCAAGACTGGCGTCTCCATGTCATTACAGCAGATAACGGCACCCCATGGCAAGCCATCCGGATTTACAACTGGAAGATGTATGAAAGTCTGGATACTGAAACGGTCAACATCTCGATGAAACATGCTGCAGCGCAAAACTTAGGTAATCATTTTGTCCAAGTCGGTTTCAAAGATGTTCCAGCTAATACTACTCTGACTCTTTATGCCGATAAAGAAGCCACTAGTCCAATTGCGACTATGACAGCCGATCAAGCTGGAAATCTCATCTTTAAACCGCTCGCTTTTGAATCAACCCCATCTCTTCTTTACTATCGCGCGCAAGTTCCTGGTAAAGATATCAGTAATGTTTTGGCGATCGAAGTTCCAAAGAATGATAAAGAAATTGCGGGACTTCAATTTGAAGATGGATTGACCAAGAAGGTCTACCGGGAAGGCGATGCCCTTTCCTTGAAAGGGGCAACTCTCCGCGTTCATTATAAAGATGGCCAAGCAGATCAGCTGGTCAACCTCACCAACTCAGGTGTAGAGATTCATGGATTTGATAGTAGCAAGCTGGGAGAACAACACCTAGAAGTCTCTTACCTTGGTCAGAAATTGGATAAGACCCTCACTGTTTTTGTGGTCAGTGCAGAAGAAGCAGGTGAAAAAGCAGTTGCTGGTCTAGAATTGACCGACAAACCAAAAGTGGAATATATTGTCGGAGAGGCATTGGAGAAAGAAGGCGGACGCTTTACAGTCGTCTTTGAAGATGAAACGACCGAAACGCATGCCTTGACAGATGAAGGTGTGGAAGTAACTGGCTTTGATACGACTAAGGAAGGTCGTCAAACCATCACGGTCCATTACAAAGGAGCTAGCACAAGCTTTGATGTCCTCGTGAATCCAAAACCAGCTCTCAACGATGAATACCTTAAGCAAAAATTGGCTGAAGCTGAAGCTGCAAAAGCCAAAGTAGACTTTACTTTTGCGACTCCTGAAGTCAAAGAAGCTTTGCTAGCTGGAATGGTTGCTTCTGAAAAAGTCTTGAAAGAGCATGATACCAGCACACAAGATCAAGTCAATGAGCAGTTGAACCAATTGACCGCTCTCTTGAAAGCCTTGGATGGTCAAGCCAATCTAACAAAAGAAAAAGAAGCTCTTTCTGCCCTAACAACTGAAGCGACCGCTCTATTAGCAAGCAAGCCAAATCACCCTTCTGGTGACGCTTTGCAGGCACTCCTGGAGAAAAATAAAGAACTCCTAGCTTCTTCAGAGCTCACTCCTGAAGCGCTTGGAACAGCTAAGACAGGTCTAGAGACCTTGATTGCGCTCCTGAAAGAAGATAAGCCAGCGGTCTTTATAGACCCTGCGACTGGAGTCGAAGTTCAATTCTCCAACTTAGAGCCAACCGTTGTCAAAGGACTGAAAGTCGCAAAAGTTGAAGCCAATCAGGCAGAAAAAGAAGAGCTGAAGGGTCGAGAAGGAATCGTCTTTGATATTGAAGGCGTGGATGCCAGCGGTCAAGATATTGATACCCACCATCCATCCCTTGTGAAAATCCCTGTGGATAAGGATAAAGAAGTGGAGCAAGTTCTCTTCTTCCCAGAAGGTCAAGCTCCTCAATCCTTGGCCTTTGAGAGAGTTGGAGATGTAGTCATCTTTACAGCTCCTCACTTTACTCACTATGCGATTGTCTATAAACCAGCACAAACGGAAGGACCAGATCAACCGATCCAACCAGAGGAACCGGCTAAACCTGATCAGCCTGTTCAACCAGCTCAACCAAATCAACCAGTCCAACCAGCTGCCCCAGTAACTCCGGATCCAGCTAATCCATTGAAGCCTACAGAGTCTTCTCAAGTGGATCAGTTGGCCCCAACGACTTCTACTCAAGCGGGTCATCAGGAGGAAGAACACAAGGATATGGTCGATCAAGAGATCCATCAGTTGTTAAGTGCCCACCAAGGAGCGAACTCACAGCCAACAGTTCAGCAAGGAACAAAAGATGCCAGCAAAGAAAGTCAATCGGAACACTTGCCAAATACGGCAAGCCTAGAAGCTTCCTATGCAGCTGAAGCTGTTCTCCTAGCAGCCTTAGGCGGCTTCCTCTTGGCTGGTAAGAAGAAAGAAGAGTAAGTCTTTTACAGGATTCTTTCGTTCACTTAAAAAGTCACTCTCAAAAAACCTCTCTGGTGAAAACCAGAGAGGTTTGATCTTGTATTTAGAAGTGTCGTTCGGATCCTGTGAATTAGAGGGGAAAAGCATTGGATTTTTCTACCTCTTTTACAGCTTTTGTGATATAATTATCATGTATTAAAAAAAGAAGGAGTCATATCTAATGGCAAAATTGACTGTTAAAGACGTTGACTTGAAAGGGAAAAAAGTTCTCGTTCGTGTTGACTTCAACGTTCCTGTAAAAGATGGCGTGATCACTAACGATAACCGTATCACTGCAGCTCTTCCAACTATCAAGTACATCCTTGAACAAGGTGGACGTGCAATCCTCTTCTCTCACCTTGGACGTGTAAAAGAAGAAGCAGATAAAGAAGGTAAATCACTTGCTCCTGTAGCTGCTGACTTGGCTGCTAAATTGGGTCAAGAAGTTAAATTTATCCCAGGTGTTACACGTGGTGCTGAATTGGAAGCAGCTGTTAACGCTCTTGAAGATGGACAAGTTCTCTTGGTTGAAAACACTCGTTTCGAAGATGTTGATGGCAAGAAAGAATCTAAAAACGATCCTGAACTTGGTAAATACTGGGCATCACTTGGAGATGGTATTTTCGTAAACGATGCCTTCGGTACTGCTCACCGTGCACACGCATCTAACGTTGGTATCTCTGCAAACGTTGATAAAGCTGTTGCTGGATTCCTTCTTGAAAACGAAATTGCTTACATCAAAGAAGCAGTTGAAGCTCCAGAACGTCCATTCGTAGCTATCCTTGGTGGATCTAAAGTATCTGACAAGATCGGTGTTATCGAAAACTTGCTTGAAAAAGCTGATAAAGTCCTTATCGGTGGTGGGATGACTTACACATTCTACAAAGCACAAGGTATCGAAATCGGTAACTCACTTGTAGAAGAAGACAAATTGGATGTGGCGAAAGCTCTTCTTGAAAAATCAAACGGCAAATTGATCTTGCCAGTTGACTCAAAAGAAGCGAACGCATTTGCTGACTACACTGAAGTGAAAGACACTGAAGGTGAAGCAGTAGACCCAGGTTTCCTTGGTTTGGATATCGGTCCTAAATCAATCGCTAAATTCGACCAAGAATTGACTGGTGCGAAAACAGTTGTATGGAACGGACCTATGGGTGTATTTGAAAACCCTGACTTCCAAGCTGGTACAATCGGTGTGATGGACGCTATCGTGAAACAACCAGGCGTTAAATCAATCATCGGTGGTGGTGACTCAGCTGCTGCTGCGATCAACCTTGGCCGTGCAGACAAATTCTCATGGATCTCTACTGGTGGTGGTGCTTCTATGGAACTCCTTGAAGGTAAAGAACTTCCAGGATTGGCTGCTCTTACAGACAAATAATCTAAATAGAATGAAAGAGGCTGGGACAAAAGTCCTAGCCTCTTAATTATTTTTGGATTGTCGAGCAAGACGCAGTGGTTGAGTGGGTTCTACTACGCTGATTTCATTAGCTTTTACAGCCCTACTCAACTGTGCGGAGGTGGGACAACGAAATCGAATTCTAACGAATTACCGATTTCTGTCCCGCTCTCTTTTTTTCTTTCTATTGATATCTGTTCTCTCCTTTCTGAAAATATGGTAGAATAATAGAAATAGAAAGATAGGTGACCATGGATTACTTTAAACGACACAAATTTGATTGGTCCAAATTCCGTTTGGGGATGAGAACCTTTAAAACAGGGATTGCCGTTTTTATTGTACTACTTATTTTTGGAATATTTGGCTGGCGAGGCCTTCAGATCGGGACGTTGACAGCTGTTTTTAGTTTGAGGGAAGACTTTGATAAGAGTGTCCACTTCGGGGCTTCGCGTGTCATGGGCAACAGCATCGGAGGTTTTTATGCCGTATTGTTCTTCCTTTTAAAAACGCTCTTTCATGGGGCGTATTGGGTGACTCTGATTTTTGTACCTATTGCGACCATGTTAACCATTATGACAAATGTCGCTATGAATAATAAAGCAGGAATTATCGGAGGAGTTTCGGCAATGCTGATCATTACCCTCTCGATTCCTAACGGAGAAACCTTCTTGTATGTTTTTGCCCGAATATTTGAGACCTTTATTGGCGTTTTCGTTGCGATTTTGGTCAATTCGGATGTGGATCGCATTCGCGATTTTCTCAAGAAATACAAAAAACCTATGTAAGATTATATAACATTTAATCTTGACATAGATTTTTTTTTCGATATAATAGAATAGAAAGAGGAATGGTATGAAGGAAAAGGAATTACGACGCTCGCTGGCAGTCTTTCCGATTGGCAGTGTTATGAAGCTGACCGACTTGACAGCTCGCCAGATTCGTTATTATGAAGATCAGGGATTGATTTCTCCCGATCGGACAGAAGGCAATCGCCGCATGTATTCGTTGGACGATATGGACCGCCTACTTGAGATCAAAGATTATATCTCAGATGGCTTCAATATTGCGGATATTAAGAAGAAATATGCGGAAAAAGAGCAAGAGCAAACCAAGGTTGTCAGTCAAGAAGAGATCCGTAAGGCTCTTCATCGTGACATTCTTCAGCAAAGTCGCTTCACATCTTCCCCATCGCCATATGGTCAATTTCGTTGATCATTTCATATGCTTGTAATCTATTTTAAGGAGACAAAAATGTCAATTACTGCTGCAGATATTCGCCGTGAAGTAAAAGAAAAAAATGTTACTTTTATTCGCTTGATGTTCTCTGATATTTTGGGAACCATGAAGAACGTCGAAATTCCAGCTACCGATGAGCAACTGGACAAGGTTCTTTCAAACAAAGCCATGTTTGATGGTTCTTCTATCGAAGGATTTGTCCGTATCAACGAGTCAGACATGTATCTTTACCCAGATTTGGATACATGGACAGTCTTCCCTTGGGGAGATGAAAATGGTAGCGTAGCTGGCTTGATCTGTGATGTCTATACGACAGAAGGGGAACCATTTGCAGGAGACCCACGTGGCAACTTGAAACGTGCCCTTCGTCATATGGAAAAACTTGGATTCAAATCCTTTAACCTTGGCCCAGAACCAGAATTCTTCCTCTTTAAGTTGGACGAAAATGGAGATCCAACTCTTGAAGTAAATGACAAAGGTGGCTATTTTGACTTGGCTCCAACAGACCTTGCAGATAACACTCGTCGTGAAATCGTAAATGTCTTGACCAAGATGGGCTTTGAAGTAGAAGCTAGCCACCACGAAGTAGCCGTTGGTCAGCATGAAATCGACTTTAAGTATGACGAAGTTCTTCGCGCTTGTGACAAGATCCAAATCTTTAAACTCGTTGTGAAGACCATCGCTCGTAAACACGGCTTGTATGCAACCTTTATGGCCAAACCAAAATTTGGAATTGCCGGATCAGGTATGCACTGTAATATGTCTCTCTTTGACCAAGATGGCAACAATGCCTTCTTTGATCCAGAAGATCCACGTGGAATGCAATTGTCAGAAACTGCTTATCACTTCTTAGGTGGTTTGATCAAGCATGCCTACAACTTTACAGCCGTGACCAACCCAACCGTCAACTCTTATAAACGTTTGGTTCCTGGATATGAAGCACCCGTTTATATCGCTTGGGCAGGTCGCAACCGTTCCCCTTTGGTACGTGTACCAGCCTCACGTGGGATGGGAACTCGTTTGGAATTGCGCTCCGTAGACCCAATGGCCAATCCTTATGTAGCCTTGGCAGTCTTGCTTGAAGTCGGCCTTCACGGGATTGAAAATAAAATCGAAGCACCTGCTCCGATCGAAGAAAATATCTATGTGATGACACCGGAAGAACGTAGAGCAGCTGGAATCACAGATCTCCCTTCTACCCTTCACAATGCCTTGAAAGCCTTGACAGAAGACGAAGTGGTGAAAGCTGCCTTGGGTGAACACATCTACACCAGCTTCCTTGAAGCCAAACGAATCGAATGGGCAAGCTATGCGACCTTCGTATCCCAATGGGAAGTAGACAACTATTTAGATCTTTATTAAGAAACAAGAGTAAAGAGGCTAGGACAAAAGTCCTAGCCTCTCAATTATTTTTGGATTGTCGAGCAAGACGCAGTGGTTGAGTGGGCTCTACTACGCTG
>NZ_JACLQX010000026.1:0-29571 GCF_016648925.1 Streptococcus parasanguinis
TACAGCCCTACTCAACTGTGCGGAGGTGGGACGACGAAATCGAATTCTAACGAATTACCGATTTCTGTCCCACTCTCCTAACTTCGACCTGTTACAAATCTACTAGGTCTCAGTCTCTTTTTTTATTTTTCAAGTCCATTCCTGCCGCTCCTAAGATCGCTCCTAGTAAAGCGAGCCCAAGAGCAGATTCCACTCCTGTTTCTGGGAGTTGCTTGTTAGAGTTTCCTGTTTCTGAACGAACCTCTTTTTCCACAGCTACTGGAATTGGCGTTGGGGTATTTGCTGGTGCTACTGGTTGATCCTTCGAGATCACTTGAGGCGTTGAAGGTTCTGGAACCACTTTGTTTACAAGCACGTCTGTTTTCACTGGTGCTTCTACGGAAGGGCTTGTTGGGATCACGACTTCTTTGGTACCGACTTCAACAATTTCTGCAACCGGCTCTGTTGCAACTTCTGTAGCGATCACTTTTCGACTTTGATCAAGCGCCGAAACCTCTACATACTCAAGACCTTGCCCTTTAACCCCAGCCTGGATCACTCTGCGTTCTCCTTTAGCGAGATCTGGATTGGTCCTTTCCACAAGGTCAAAATCAAGTTCTTTTTCTACGATTTCAAGACTTGGTTTGTCTTCCACTAGGGCTTTGACGTCATTTTCAGCCAAGCTACCTACTTGCGTGATTGGCTTGAGCCCCGCAAGGGCTTTAGTCAGAGCAGCCACTTCTTGATCCACCTGATCTTGATGAGCACGGCTCACATTCCAATTCAAGCTATCTAAGACTTTCGCAAGTGCTGCGCGCGATTCTGGTGTGTAAATGGCTAGATCTGTTGGCACCGTAGCAACTGCTTTTCTAAGAGTAGTGAAGTCCGCCTTGAAATAGTCCTTGTTGTGGTTGGCAAAAGCTTCCATGAGATCAAAGACATTTTTTTCGATGTATTCTTCACTTGGGGTATCACACCAAACAGCTACCATGCTACCGACCATTGGCAAAGATGTTTCTGGATATGTTGTACTTGGGAGTTGTCTAAATGGAGTAGCAGCTGCATTGGCAATCGCTTTTTCAATATAACCACCACCCGTTTCAGGTGTTCTCCCCAAAACATAGTACCAGTCTCCGTTGGTATTAAGGAATTTATAACCCTTATCTGCCAAATACTGTGGTGACGCAAGGTTATAGCCCCACCATCCTTTAGACCAGTATGAAATCAAGACGTCCTTGTCAAAGGCAACATCATCTTCATCTCCATAATAGAAGCCATCGTTAAAGGCCATTGGCTGCAAGCCTTTTTCACGCGCCATGGCTGCAAGACTATTGGAATACTCCGCAAACTTACCATAGAGGTCATACCACTTGAGGTAGTACCAACCTTGCGCACTGGTAGCGTCATTGGCATATTCATCCGTTCCGTAGTTAAAGATCTTAGACTTGTCTTTGAAGTAGTCCATGTACTTTCCAATCAAGGCTTTGGTAAAGTTGACTGCTGCTTCATTGGTCAAATCCATGGTTGTTTTTGAAACCGTATCAAAGCTGGCTTGTGGATTTTCAATGCCCAATTTTTCCATGGCCACCAACAAAGCATCCATGTGGCCAGGACTATTGACTGCCGCAATCAAGCCGATTCCTTTAGCAGTAGCATAAGCATGGAGTTCATCCATTTCTGCTTGAGTCAAGGCTTGACCATTTGGATCATCGTAATAGGCCTTGGTGCCTTCTAAAATGGCTTTTTTTACATCATCACTGGCATAGGTTTTGCCATTGGCTTCCACCGTCATGTCATCGAGCACGAAGCGCATACCATCGTTTCCAACAAGGAGGTGCAAGTCAGAATAGCCAAGCTCACTGGCCTTATCTACGATCCGTTTCAACTGATCCAGCGAGAAGTATTTGCGACCTGCATCGATCGAGATGACCTTCTTCATAGCAAGTTTTTCTGCCACTTCTTTTGCTGCAACTTCTTTCGCGTAGCTTTCCGTATACACCAAAGCATCTTGAGCTGCTTTGAGATGGTCGATCAAGGTTTTGGCCTCTGCTCGAGTGGTGTTTGCTCCTGCCCCTTCTAAAGCTTTTTTAGCTGCTGTAAAGGCTACTAGAGATTCCGGTGTATAGTGGTCCAAATCAGTTGGAGCTTCTGAAAGAGCTTTTTCGACGACTTCAGGATCTGCTACAAAGTAGTCCGCATTCTTGTCCGCGAAAGCATGCATCAGCTTAAAGAGAAGGTCTTTTTTGTAGGTTGCAGATGGCGTATCTGCCCAGGCAGCTACCATGCCACCGATGAAGGGCACCTTAGCTCCATCATTTTTTTGAACTACATCAATCGCTGACTTGGAAATTCCTTCGAGGCCTTGATCAAGGTTGTACCAACCAGATCCAGCCTTGTCCCGTCCAAGCACATAATACCAAGCATCATTGGTATTAAGAATCTGATGACCTAGTTCGGACAAGAGTTTTGAAGAAGCGACATCATAGCCGTTCCAGCCACCTGTCCAGTAGGAGACAATGATATCCTTGTCAAAAGTGCCATAGGAAGTATCGCCATTGTAGTAGATTCCGTCATTAAAGGCCATTGGTTTCATCTTGTGTTTTTTCACAATAGCTGCTAGATCATTGGCGTATTGGATGAATTTTTCATAGCCTTTTTCTGGATAGCCTTCACCTGGCCAATGCTTGCTAGCTTGGAGAACCTGCCAACCATGGGCATCTGTGGCATCGTTGGCATATTCATCCAAACCAATGTTAAAAATGTCTGCCTTGCCGCTGAAATAAGCCGCATACTTGTCTACCAAAGCCTTGGTAAAGTCTAAGGCTTTTTGGTTGTCCAAATCAACTGTCCGAGCTGATTTCTTTGTACCAAAATAATTAAAGTGAGGGTTTTCGATCCCCAATTGTTCCATGGCTGTCAGAATCGCATCCATGTGACCTGGACTATTAATGGTTGGGATGACGCCTACTTTCTTCGATTTGGCGTAGGCCAAAATATCATCCATTTGAGCCTGGGTCAAGGCTGTCCCGTTCGGATCATCGTAATAAGCCTTCGTCCCTTTTTCAACCGCATCCGTCACGGCTTGGCTAGAATAAGAAGTATCTCCCACTTTCAAAGACATATCATCCAACACAAAGCGCAAACCGTCATTTCCAACTAGGAGATGCAAGTCTGTATAGCCCGTCTTACTTGCTTCATCAATGATTTCCTTGATTTGGTCTGGTGAGAAGTACTTGCGACCGGCATCGATCGAAACAATCTTTTTCTTGGCTAATTTTTCTTCTTGGTCAGGATCTTTAGCAGGCGTTTCTGTCGCTGGTTGAGCTGCCACATCCGACTCTGCGACAGAGCTCGCTTCTTCGCGAATCAAACGGTCAAGATCTGATACCCGCAGTTCACGATCAGGCAGTGTCGGTTGACTTTGATCGACGATTGGGGCAGGAGCCGTTGGTTTTTCTACTGTTGGCTGAGAAGCTTCCTCATTAAGAGAAATAGTTGACTCACCCTCGCTTGGCTGAGTTGGAACTGTCGTTGCAGGAATGTCTGTAACGCTCGTCGTATCTGCCGCTACAACCTGAGCGCCAGCAAAAAATCCTATGAGCACCGAAGCAGCTCCTACTGCATACTTGCGAATCGCATAACGTGGTTGATGTGATTTCATCAGGACCTCCTAAATTGTCTCTGTAATCGTTTTCTTAAATTTACCACGATATCTTAATAAATTCAATGAGGGTCCTCATTATTCTTTAATTAGGAGAGGAAGTTCTTGGATTCGATCCAAAATAAAACGAGCTCCTTACTCAAAAAGAAACTCGTTCATTTTTATAAATCATCTAAAGCATCTTTGACCTTGTCAAAGAACCCTTTTTTCTTTGGGTTGACCTTCAAATCACTTGCTTCCGCAAAGGCTTGAAGGGCTTCTTTTTGCTTGTCATTTAAACCAGTTGGGGTGACGACATTGACAGATACATATTGATCCCCCAAAGCACCACCACGCAAGCTTGGAGCCCCTTTTCCACGGAGGCGGAATTTCTTACCGGTTTGGGTTCCTTCAGGAATGACCAAATCGACATCTCCGTGAACAGTTGGCACATGGACCGTATCTCCAAGAGCTGCTTGAACAAAGTTCAAGTCTAACTTGTAATAGATGGTTGAGCCATCTCGTTCGAAGCGATCGCTCGGCTCAACATTGACAACGACATACAAGTCACCATAAGGTCCACCGTTAAAGCCAGCTTCTCCTTGACCAGCTAAGCGGATTTGTTGACCCGTTTCAACTCCTGCAGGAATCTTGACGTTCACGCTATGAGCTTGTTTTTCATGACCTGTTCCACGACAAGTGCTACATGGATCTTTGATTTCTTGACCACGACCATGACAGACATCACAGGTCACTTGACGGCGCATCATCCCAAGAGGGGTTTGCGTATCCACATTGATGACTCCAGAACCATGACAGCGTCCACAGGTCACCGGACTAGTGCCTGGCTTAGCTCCAGAACCATGACAGGTATGACAGCTAGCTTCCCGATGGTACTTGACTTCTTTTTCCGCACCAAAAATCGCTTCTTCAAACTTGAGATTGACGCGGTATTGGAGGTCATCTCCTTGACGAGGAGCATTCGGATTACGACTTGCACCACCACCAAAGAAGCTAGAGAAGATGTCTTCAAAGCCACCAAAACCAGCACCATCAAAGCCACCAAAACCACCTGCTCCGCCACCGAAGCCACCATTGGCACCTGCAGCACCATATTGGTCATAAGCAGCCCGTTTTTGCTCGTCACTCAAAGTCTCATAAGCTTCTTGAACTTCCTTGTACTTTTCCTCAGCACCAGGCTCCTTGTTGATATCTGGGTGATATTTTTTAGATAATTTCCGATAGGCTTTCTTGATCTCATCTTGAGATGCATTCTTTGAAACGCCCAAACGGTCATAAAATTCAGTATTGTTCATAATTCAAGATACAAAGGGCGTTAAACGGACACAGCCAAAATAGGAGTTTTGACGACGGACGCTTGCGTCCTAGAAAAAACTATCTTTTTGGCACCGTCCGTAGCCCGTGTTCAGTTACGAACACTCTTTGTTCCTTTCTATAATTTTCATGTACATCTTTAGAGGGTGTTTTCTATACTTCGCTTCACTTGATCAAACTCTTGCTCCGATAGAGTAAATATCAAATCCTCTTCAGCATACTCGTTCTTTTCTTTAAAATAGTTGTCTGTATTAGCTGTCAACCCTAAACTTAGAATCACTTTTCTTGCAAACTCTTGATGGGCAAAACCGATAGCCGTAATGATTTGTTTATCTTGCACAACCAGTTTGGGTTGGAAATTCTCACGTGGAAGAAATTCAAAATAGTCAAAGAAGTTTTGCCAAATTCCACCTGTAAATTTCGTGTCCTTCAACAGACCTGCTTTCGCTAATAAAAGAGGCGCTGAAGAAATGGCTGCAATGAGGATATCTTGCTCACCAAGATCCCTCAAGAACGAAATCAATTTCTCATCCCGTAGGGCAGGTCCTATGTTGACCATTCCTGGCAAAATCACGCAAGAATACTCTTCTATACGGATTTGATCTAGTGTTTTCGTTGGTTGACAAGGCAAGCCATCCTCAGAGACCACCATCGAATGATCTGAAGCGGCATAATCAATCGTACTATCATAAGACAGAGCTAAAGTACTTGTTAAAGCGGTTATCTCACAAAGAGAAAAATTAGGATAAATGATACAAAGTACTTTTTTCATACGCAACATCCTCTATTTTACCGAAAAACAGAGGCTGGGTTGCAACCTCTGGATTTCTTTTTATCATTTACTAGTTAGGCTGAATTGAGTTTCGGCTAAAATTGAGCACGCCCTAACCTCTGGGTGAAAAAGATAAATCTTCCTAGAAACTAGAGTTTCTGCGTCAGATTTCCTATTTTCACTGTGAGGTTTTAACGGGCTTTGCATCTTACTTCTCCGTAAACTCTCCGTCTACGACGTCATCACCTGCGTTGCCTGATGCTTGTGCGCCTTCTGCTCCTGCTTGGGCTTGTTGCGCTGCTGCAGCTTGTTCGTAGAGTTTAACAGCCAATGCTTGTGCTTTTTCGTTCAAGGCTTCAAGTTTTGCTTTCATTTCTTCAAGGTTACCTGATTCTTGAGCTTTCTTAAGATCATCAAGTCCAGCTTGAGCTGCGTCACGTTCTGCATCGAAGCCTTTGCCTTCAGTTTCTTTGATTGTCTTTTCAGTCGCAAAGATAGCTTGGTCTACTTCGTTACGAAGGTCTACTTCTTCTTTACGTTTCTTATCTGCTTCAGCGTTTGCTTCTGCATCTTTCATCATGCGGTCGATTTCTTCGTCTGTCAAACCTGAGTTCGATTGGATAACAATTGTTTGTTCTTTTTGAGTTCCAAGGTCTTTCGCCTTAACAGATACGATACCGTTCTTATCGATGTCGAAAGTTACTTCGATTTGAGGAATTCCACGAGGTGCAGCTGGGATATCAGTCAATTGGAAGCGTCCAAGAGTCTTGTTATCTGCTGCCATTGGGCGTTCACCTTGAAGAACGTGGATATCAACGGCTGGTTGGTTGTCTGCTGCAGTTGAGAAGACTTGTGATTTAGATGTTGGAATCGTAGTGTTGCGGTCGATGAGTTTTGTGAAGACTCCACCCATTGTTTCGATACCAAGTGACAACGGAGTTACGTCAAGAAGGACAACGTCTTTCACGTCACCAGTGATCACACCACCTTGGATCGCAGCACCCATAGCCACTACTTCGTCAGGGTTCACTGATTTGTTTGGTTCTTTACCAGTTTCAGCTTTAACAGCTTCTACAACGGCAGGGATACGAGTTGAACCACCGACAAGGATGACTTCGTCGATATCTGACAAGCTCAAACCTGCATCTGAAAGGGCTTGACGAACTGGAGTTTTCGTACGTTCTACAAGGTCACGAGTCAAATCGTCGAATTTCGCACGAGTCAAGGTCATTTCCAAGTGAAGAGGTCCAGCAGCGCCTGCAGTGATGAATGGCAAGCTGATTTGAGTTGAAGTCACACCAGAAAGGTCTTTCTTCGCTTTTTCAGCTGCATCTTTCAAACGTTGAAGCGCCATCTTGTCTGTTGACAAGTCGATACCATTTTCTTTCTTGAATTCTTCAACCATGTAATCGATAATTTTTTGGTCAAAGTCGTCACCACCGAGTTTGTTATCCCCTGCAGTTGCCAATACATCAAAGACACCATCACCCAATTCAAGGATAGATACGTCGAATGTACCACCACCAAGGTCGAATACCAAGATTTTTTCTTCTTTATCAGTCTTATCCAAACCATAAGCAAGGGCTGCTGCTGTTGGTTCGTTGACGATACGTTCTACTTCAAGACCAGCGATTTTACCAGCGTCTTTTGTTGCTTGACGTTGTGCATCGTTGAAGTAAGCTGGAACTGTGATAACAGCTTTCGTTACTTTTTCACCAAGATAATCTTCAGCATAACCTTTCAAGTATTGAAGAATCATAGCTGAAATCTCTTGTGGTGTGTATTCTTTACCGTTAGCAGAAACTTTTTCAGAAGTACCCATCTTAGATTTGATAGAGATGATGGTATCTGGGTTTGTTACTGCTTGACGTTTTGCAGCATCACCAACGATGATTTCACCGTTTTTGAATGACACAACAGATGGAGTTGTGCGGTTACCTTCTGGGTTTGCGATAATTTTTGATTCAGTTCCTTCAAGAACTGCTACTGCTGAGTTTGTTGTACCTAAGTCAATACCGATAATTTTAGACATATGTTTTTCTCCTCGTTGTTTTTTCTCTTTTTTTCTTTTTGATACTCTTCTTAAGTGGCGACGCCGTCAGAGCTTGACTTCGTCAATCTCTTTGACTAAACTTTGAGCCTAAGGTCTCAAAGTTTGCGAAGATACCGCCACGGCGAAGAGTATCGCCTTTGGTTCGCTTCGCTCACTATTGGCAAAGCCAAACCAATGTTAATCTTTCTTTCATAGTTTAGTGTCGTTTCGGACAAGGCAGCCTAGTTATATACCACTACCATGGCTGGACGCAGGATGCGGTCATGGAGTTTGTAGCCTTTTTGGAAGACTTGTGCGATGGTGTCTGCTGGATGTTCATCATCTGCAGGCAAGGTTTGGATGGCCATGTGGTAGTTATGGTCAAATTCTCCGTCCGCTGGAATTTCTTCGATTCCTTCTTCTTTCAGAGCATGTACCAAACTTTCTTGGACCATTTCCAAGCCCTTCTTCACATCATCTGTCAATCCTTCGACGGCAAGGGCACGTTCGAGGTTGTCAAGTGATGGTAAGATCGCTTTTGCCAAATCTTGGCTACGGTATTTTTGTAATTGTTGACGTTCTTCATTGGCACGGCGCTGAATGTTTTGCATTTCTGCATGAGCACGAAGGTACTTGTTTTCAAATTCCTCGGCACGCGCTTGTGCTTCTTCTAACTCAGAAGGTTGGTTGCTTTCCTCTACAACTTCTTCAGTTGTTTGGGCAACTTCCTCTTCTTTCACGTCTTCTTTTTTGATATCTTCTGTCAAGGCATACACCCCTTTCATTTGGTCTTAATTTACTTCATAATGGTTGCTGTTGAGGTAACGGTAGTAATCCGTCAACTTCATAACCAGTACCCGGCCAATAACATTGACCAGACTAATCACACGCCTGTAATCCATCTCTACGGGACCGATCACATGCATGAGGGCCATCCCACGATAAGGAACCAGGAACTTGTGACTAATGACCGTCACATTTTTCAAGGCCTTCTCTTGAGACTCCGCAACCAGGATCTGGGTCATTTGATCTTCTGGCATTCCCCCTCGTAACTCCAAGGCTACGTGTTGGGGATTATCCAAAAACTGATAGGTCTGAAGATCGGCGTAGGTTAAGGATGAAACCTTTCCTTCTACAAAGACCAGTTCTTGAAACAGTTGCGAGAAGACGTAATCAAAGAGATCCAAGACATTGTCTGTCGTCTTGAAATAGCGCTGTACAATCTGTGGAATCTCTGTCCGCAAACGGTAGTGAATATCCAAGACTGTATTTCCAATGAAGCGTTCTTGAACCAGCTGGTGGAAGATTTCCAAATCACTGGTTAAGAAATTCTTTGGAATGGCAAACTGGACGGTGACAGGCTTTGATTCATCCAAGGTCAACACCGCTAAGGCATCGTGATTGGACAATGGAACAATCTCAAAACCGGTCAAGCGCTGACGTGTCGGCTCCACATCCTGAATCACTGCGGTGTAACCCGTCATCTGGGCTAGTAACTTGGCCGTAGCATCCAAGATATCGTCTAACTTAAAGGCTTCGAAATCAAAGGCTTTCACCACCTGGTAGACATCCTGTTCATCAATCAACTCTAGATCAAGCGAGTTCTGAACAAAATATTGAAAACCAGCTCGGCTAGGCATGCGGCCACTCGAAGTGTGGGCCTTTTCTAGTAAGCCTTGTTTTTCGAGGGCAGCCATGTCGTTTCGAATGGTCGCACTACTGGATTGAATCACATCTTGTAGCGCTTTTGAACCGACTGGTTCGTGGGTCTTGGTAAAGATATCAACGACAAGATTGAGAATCTCATTTTGACGTTCTGTAACCATGACCTCACCTCTCTTTCATTTTTTAGCACTCTAAACACTCAAGTGCTAAACCATGATTCTATTATACACCCATCCAAAAGAAAGTCAAGAGAAAAAACCAAAAAATTAGCACTCTTTTTTAAAGAGTGCTAAAAATCATTCTTAAGACCTAGAGAAATGAATCTCCTCTTATTTGCCAGCTTTTTTCAAGAGTTGAATATATTCTTCCAACACTAGCTGATGGTTGGCCATATACTGAGCGTTTTCTACGCCAACATAACGGAAATGCCAATTCTCAAAATTCACACCCGTGATGTTGCTCTTCCCATCTGGGTAGCGAAGAACAAAGCCATATTGCGGTGCGATGGCAGCCAACTGCAAGCCCAACTCATCACTTTGGCCAGCTTCGACACTCATATCAATCGCAAGTCCTGTCTGGTGTTCACTCGCACCAGGGACCTGTACCTGGGTCTGCACCTGCTTTTCAGCTTCTTCGTGCGAAAGGCCGCTAGCCTCTAGTTGCGCAACACGCTCATTATAGAGCTCTGTTTGCTCGGCCACACTTCGATAGCCTGATATCAAGGTTTCTTCTGGGGCAATTTTTCGAGCCGCTTCTAAAAATTGACGAGTTGGTTCTACAATCCGACTATCCACTTTGATAGCATCCACATCTGTCAATTGTGGGTTCAGCTCAGGCTTCACATTGTCACGATTGACCAAGATCAACTGCCAGTCTTTTGTCGAAACGGCTGGTAAATCTGATTTTTCTTCCTTTTTCTTAGAAGAAGAGGGAGTCGTTACAGCTGTTTTTTTAGCATTCCAAAACTGAAGCCCTGAAAACAAGCTCGGCTTCGCTAAGTAAGCACCAATTCCCGATCCAAGGACCACAAGAAGAAAGAAACTCAATAGGTAAGGCCACCACTTCTTACGTTTTTTTCGTGCGCGTCTATACTTATTCGTCATGGCCACCCTCTAGAAGTTTTGCTCCCACCTTACGATAAGATAGATCCCCAATCTTTTCAATATGAAAGGCACCATCTTTATAGGCCAAAACCGTCACGCTTCCGTTGTCCAAGACTAATTCTTCGACAGCCTTAGGATCGATGAGATAAATCAAGGTCGTAATCGTCATACCATGGCTGACCACAATAGCATTGCCACCGCCAGCTGCTTCTACCTCTTTTGCGATGGCTTCAAAACCTTCTTTGATCCGACTACTCAAGGCTCCCCAGGATTCAGCCCAACCAGTGGTATCCACTTCGACGATTCCTTCTGCTAACTCCATCAGGCTCAACTGATGGAAATCATCGACCTTAAAGACACGAGGTAAGACCCCCATAAAGAGATCACCATCATAAGCACCGTCAAAACTACCAAAACACCACTCGCGGATCCGTTTGTCATAACGATAAGGGATTTTTCCTGTCAGACCAAGTTCTTGAAGAATAATTCCCATAGTTTGAATGGTGCGTCCAGAATCACTCGAAACAGCCTCTTCAAAAGAAAGCCCAGCTTCCTTGAGACCAAGTCCTAATTCTCGAATTCCACGTTCTCCTGCTTCTGTCAGCGGAGTGTCTGACCAGCCCTGTGCCCGTCCAATGGTATTAAACATGGTTTTTCCATGACGAGCAATATATAATCTGGTTTTTGTCATTGTATTACCTCCGTATGTATCTCTTTCATTATATCATTTTTTGCAAAAAGAAAGTAGGAAAGCTCTTACAAGTTTTGAGAAAAAGAAAAGGCCATGACCAAAGGGGTCAGCCTTTCAGGACGGACTAGGATTCTTGCAAGCTTTCACCGACCTCACGGTAACTGCCATCTCCAATCCCCTTAACCGTCAATACTCCATCTTCGTATTCTACAAGGGTAACACTACCGTTTGAAAGAGGCAGATTAAGATTTGGTTTGCCTTCAACTAAGCAGACCAGGGTCTGAATGGTCCAACTATGGCTGACCACCAAGGCATTGCCTCCACCATTTTCTTCTACTTCTTTGGCAATGGCTTCAAAACCTTCTAGGATTCGGTTTTTCAAGACTTCCCATGGTTCAGCCCAATTTGCTGTGTCCACTTGGCAAATTCCATTGGCCAAGTCTTCCAAGGTCAAAGTCTTATAGTCTTCTACATCCAGCACGCGTGGCACGACACCGTGAAAGAGTTCTCCACCGTATGCCCCATCAAAGCTACCAAAACACCACTCGCGGATCCGTTTGTCAAAGCGATAAGGAATCTGGTCTTTCAAGCCCAATTCATCAAGAATGATCCCCATTGTCTGAATGGCACGGCCTGAATCACTGGAATAAGCTCGAGTAAACTCCAAACCGGACTCACGCAAGCCGATTCCTAGAGCTTGAATCCCTCGTTCTCCTTCTGCTGTCAAGGGTGTATCGGACCAGCCTTGAGCACGGCCAATGGTATTAAACATGGTTCTCCCATGACGAATCACAAATAATCTTGTTTTAGCCATCTTGTCTCCTTTTGCAAGAAAAAAGTCTGGAGTTTCATCATCACAGACTTTTCTATTTTCTACTATTATACTAGATTTCTCTTAGTTTTTAAAACTATGAACTGGGGCCGGAATTTGACCACCACGGGCAATGAAATCAGCTGACGAGGCCTTGTTGACCTTCATTACCGGAGCAGACCCAAGAAGCCCTCCGAGCTCTAACATATCGCCCTCTTTTCCATAAGGAATGATCCGAACCGCTGTTGTCTTTTGGTTGATAACGCCGATAGCTGCTTCGTCGGCAATCATGGCCGCAATGGTCGAATCTGGAGTATCAGCTGGGATGGCAATCATATCCAAACCGACGGAACAGATAGCTGTCATAGCTTCCAATTTTTCCAGGTTGATATGACCGGATTGGACCGCGGCAATCATCCCCTCATCTTCTGAGACCGGAATGAAGGCACCTGACAAACCACCGACTTGGTTACAAGCCATAATGCCACCTTTTTTCACTTGGTCATTGAGCAGGGCAAGGGCTGCTGTTGTCCCGTGGGTTCCGACCACTTCAAGCCCCATGGCCTCAAGGACACGGGCAACCGAATCCCCAACTGCTGGTGTTGGAGCAAGAGACAAGTCGACAATTCCAAACTCAACACCGAGACGTTCACTAGCCATTTGACCTACCAATTGGCCGACACGGGTAATCTTGAAGGCTGTCTTCTTGACTGTTTCAGCCAATACATCAAAGCTTGCTCCGGGAACTTTTTCGATGGCCCGTTGGACGACACCAGGTCCTGAAACCCCAACGTTGATGACGACATCTGCTTCACCGACACCGTGGAAGGCTCCCGCCATAAAGGGATTATCTTCTACCGCATTAGCAAAGACAACGAGTTTTCCTGGTCCCATTGGATCTGCTTGGGAAGCTTCTTTAATGATGCGCCCCATGTCTCGGACAGCGGTCATATTGATCCCTGTCTTGGTCGATCCGATATTGACTGAAGAACAGACAAAATCTGTCTCCGCAAGAGCACGAGGAATGGAATTAATGAGGATCTCATCCCCTTTTTGGTAGCCTTTTTGAACCAGAGCTGAGAAACCACCGATAAAGTTGACCCCAACTTCTTTCGCCGCACGATCCAACGCCTTGGCAAAGGGTACATAGTCTGTCGCATTAGTGGCTGCCCCGATAATGGAAATCGGAGTGACCGAAACCCGTTTATTTACAATAGGGATCCCAAGTTCTGCCGCGATCTCATCCCCAACAGCCACTAAGTCCTTGGCCTTTGTCACAATCTTCTGGTAGACTTTTTCTGCCGCCTTATCGATATCCGGATCAATACAATCTAGAAGCGAAATCCCCATGGTGATAGTCCGAACATCGAAATTCTGCTCCTCAATCATGGCAATGGTTTCTGTTACCTGTCTAATGTCCATCATTCTCAACCCCTATCTTACAAATTGTGCATAGCATCAAAAATCGCTGCGCTTTGGATATTGATTTTCACATGCAGAGACTGACCGAATTCTTCTAACTCTGAACGGAGCTGTGTGAAATCTTTTTTCTCATCTGACGATACAACTGCCATCATGGTAAAGTATTCATCCAATACAGTTTGAGAGATATCATCGATATTGAGTCCTAATTCTGCTATTTTCGTTGCGACACCCGCTACGATTCCTTTTTGGTCTTTTCCAACGACTGTAATAATTGCTTTCATGTCACTGCTCCATTCTATCTATTTGCTTCCATTGTAGCATATTCCCCTTAAAATCGCCCTTCTCAACTGGGAACGTTTGGATATTTTCCGCGTGTATAAAACAATAAAGAGGCTGGGACAAAAGTCCTAGCCTCTTTATTGTTTTTGGATTGTCGAGCAAGACGCAGTGGTTGAGTGGGCTCTACTACGCTGATTTCATCAGCTTTTACAGCCCTACTCAACTGTGCGGAGGTGAGACGACGAAATCGAATTCTAACGAATTACCGATTTCTGTCCCACTCTCTCTATTTTGACGATTCGGTTTCATCTTTTAGGATACCTTCCTTCACGCGCACGGTACTCTCATACTCAGCCCCAGCTAGACGGTCAAACAGAAAGCGACGATTAAGCAAGATAATGGCAAGAGTGAGAATCAGGTACAATAAAACCACAAAGAAGAGCAATAAAATCATGGACAGGGTTAAGAGAGAATTGTCCGTCAAATCGCTATTCAAGAGCGAAATCAAATAGAACAACCCTTGAGGAATCAGATAGAAATAACCTACTACCAGGATTCCCCACCAGATGGTGCGAAGCCATTTTTGCTTGTCAAAATGCAAGCGGAATTTCAATAAAGCCATTCCCAAGGTTTTGCCCCGCCACAAGGGAATCAAACCAAAATAAACAGCCAAAACCGCTACATAAGGAATCGTCTCTAAACGCTCGATTACCGCGTAAAGCAAGGATAGCATCACAAAGTCGATCAAGAAGGCAAGACCCGTCCGGAAACCAGATACTCTCGTTCCTACTCGGAAAGAATGTTCGTCAATTTCATCTCGTGTCGGCAATAACCAAACCAGGAACCAACCAAGCAGATAACCCACTCCACCACCAGTGGTATTTTGAATAATATCATCGACATCTGCTAGGCGGTAAGGACCCGGATATAGAAAGTAGAGACCTGATAACTGGGTCAGCTCCAAAAAGAGACTAAAGAGGGCTGTCAGGAGAATCGTTTTCTTAAAACCACACTTGAAATAATAGCGTAGATACATCCCAAAAGGAATCAACATCAGAACATTAAAGGCAGGCACATAAAAAGTTGGATGCTTAAGGGCTTGAATCCATGTACCAGTCTGCGCTAAATCAAAGGGGCTCTCCTGGAAAAAATCCACTACAAAAGCAAAGGGATGGAGATTGACCATTTCCGAGTAGTTAGTATGAATCTTACTTGGATCCGGCAGAGGCAAGATCACCAAGAGATAGACCGTCATCAAGTAAAGCATAAAAGAATAGAAAATCAGCACCCGCAGTTTATTGACCGAACCATATTTTCGATAATTCAAAATCATGTAGGGCAAGGTCAGCAAAAAGGCCAGGAAAGGAAAGAGCTGAACAGCTGTTTTGATTGTAGAAATGTATCCCATTGTGTCTCCCATTTACCGTTATAAAAACACCCTTTGCACAATGACAAAAGGTGATTTTTTCATTGATATAGAGTATTATACGGCCTGGTGTAGAGGAAGAGTCAAGGAAACAGGGTGAAAAACTTACTCAAGAGTCGGCTTAATTGCTACCTCTTTCCTTCAAGCTTTTACTTCCGATAAAGACCAACAGATAACTCGCAATCCCTGAAAGATGCAATAGCGTTGAGATCCATCCGGTGATTACTGGTAAGAGCATGAGGCCAGATAGAAAAATTAAGAATAGATAAAGCCATTTTACGGTGCGTGATAATTCTTTCCACACGTTTGGCAGGAGCATAATCCCTCCGGTCACAAAGGCATAGCCGACGGCAGAGATCCCTGTTGCCTGAATGTCCTGCCCGCGTGTTAAGAAGTGAAAAACGATGGAAGAGAGGACTGTCGCCGTCACAAAAACGATTAAGACTTGTATGGAGCCTCTTTTTCTTTCTAGCAGTCCACCGAAGGGAAGGATCATGAGTCCGTTTAAAATCAAATGAACCCATAAAAACCAGACAGGAGCTCCTTTACTGCCATGCATCAGGGTCCCACTGACATATTGCCAACCATACACCGGCTTCGAATGAAAAGCCAATAGGTCATACATAGCATCCCCATAAAAGGAAGTCAATAAACCGAGCAACAAACAGATTAGAGCTATCGTACTGATAACAGGATAGGTTTTTATCATCGTTTTCATTTTAAAACTTCTTTTCTGTAAATAAATCAATTGTCTCACCTTGAGTATACTTTCATTATACCACCCCTTAAACGAAAATAAGATCACTTTTAAAAAGTGATCCTAGTTTCATTAAACAACTCCAACCTCTAACTCCCATTTCACGCCCAGCTACAGAAACAAGGTTATTTAACAAGAAAATGCCAGTAGATATAATTGAAGATGAAAATCCAGATTGGTTTCCAAAAAGTGAGAAAGTTGCTAAAAGCGTGTAAGAAAATCGGCAACCGGATATCTTTATATTTCTTATAGACAGCTGCGAAGAAGAGCCCCGAACAGAAATATAAAGTAAAAGTCACAGGATCCCGATATTGATGGATCAGATGAAAGGCCGCAAAGAGTAAGCCCGAAAGCAAAACATCTAAATGAAACTTACTTTCTTTAAAGAAGACATTCATCAGATAGCCTCTAAAAATAAATTCTTCGATCATAGGAGATGTAATAGTGGCTAGGACAAAAAACAGAGTACCCGAAATACCAGGGCCATTTAGATAAATGGAGGATGGCAATTTGGTTTGATGAACGACAGGAACAAGCAAATCTTGAAAAGTTTGCAG
The DNA here is from genome assembly GCF_016648925.1 of Streptococcus parasanguinis. Taxonomy (GTDB): domain Bacteria; phylum Bacillota; class Bacilli; order Lactobacillales; family Streptococcaceae; genus Streptococcus. The sequence continues at coordinate 16,473 of NZ_JACLQX010000026.1, forward strand.
CACCCATCTTTCAACAAAGAACCACAAGAGCACCAGAGCAAAATACCCCAGATAGTGCCACTTCCATTTCTGTATATTGGAACGAATGACTATCTTCTGCCTTTTGAACCACAATAAAATGCCAATGAGAAGCAAAGAGTAGAGAATCAAATAGATGAAATAAAGAAAACTTACATCACCATTGAAAACTCCAGTTAGGTAGATACCAAGGCCTTCAATCCCAAAAACAAATAAATATAACAGGAACAGTAAAGCAAGTCCATGTTTGGCATATTTCATAACATCCTCCACCAACAAAAAAATTTTAGCCGATACTCATTAAATTGCGAAGAAACTTCGCATTTCAAGTGGCGCAATCAACTTACGGAAGTATTCCCAACCATTCGGACCACCTGAAACTGGAGGCGGTCCCATATATATAGTATTAAAAACCCCACCACCTGCTACTTTTGAGAGAAAATCGCTATCTAAACTATCAAATTCTTCCAAAATCTTTGTATTCATTATGAATACCTCCTTATATTTATTAGATTAAAAAATATTGTCTAGTTGCAACTTTGACAATTTTAGTATAGCACACGAAAAATCTTTAAATCAACAAACTCCTAAATTGTCCCTTTTTGAACAGAAAGTGGCATCTTCTTTTGTTTTTTACTCCACTTTGCTAGGAGAAAACAGCCATTTAGATTTTCTAGCCTGACGATGCTACACTATATTATTCCTTAATCACCAGGACGATTTTATTTTGAAATAGCGGAAGATCTATGCTTCTTCAATTAAAAACAAGGCAAGGACCTATTCATCCATCATTAGTTGCTATCTCATCATGACTCCTTCCCACTTTCAAAATACCGTAGCGAATATTTGACTTCCCATTTCAGAAGGCATATACTTATATTAATCTGAGCTAAATAGTTTTAATTTTTTAAATGAACTGTCTTGAATTCAGATTAATAAAACTATTTACTTAACGGAGGTGACACTATGTCATTAGAAGATAAATTAAACCAAGTTAAAGGTTCTGTAAAAGAAGGTCTCGGTAAAGTAACCGGTGATAAAAAAACAGAAGCTGAAGGCGTTGCTGAAAAAGTTGCATCAAAAGCAAAAGAAGTTGCTGAAGACGCAAAAGAAGCTGTCGAAGGAGCTATCAAGGGCGTGAAAAACATCCTTCACAAAGACGATAACTAATCGTTAACGTTCTAAAGCTACTCTATTTTCTACCGTCACGTTTGACTGTGGAAGATAGGGTGGTTTTTTGTTTATCTTTGATTTAGTTTGGGTATAGGAAAAAGCACCTCGAAAGGTGCTCTCTGTAAGTATAGTAATTCTTTTGAATGAACACTTAGAGTGCAGTGGTTGCCATCCAATTCAAACAACACTCGGGCTTTTACTGAAATTGAGCAAAGTAATTGCAGGTCCCTAAAACCATTTTACTTCATTCTCTCAAACCATTCTGAAACATTTGGGACAATATACTGCCCTCTTTCATACGATCACTTCCATTATCCTTTCGATCAGCTCCGTAAAACTTTCTGCCACATAGATAATTTCATCAGGGTCATGAATGTAGCAGATTATCTGCCCTTCTTGCCCTTCCTGGTCTGGATCAAAATCAAGCATGAGATAACAAGAATCGCAATACTCCGCGAAAGGAAGCCATTTTTTATTAAAAAGATAGGGTTTAACTCTGCTATCACGCATTTCTTCAACATCTTGGCTTGAAAAATAGTCAGGAAATTCCGTCAACAGAGCATCCCTATTTTGAAAAAATTTTTTTATCGACTCAATCTCTTGTAGGCTCATCAAAGAGAAAGCCATTTCTCTTTGGCCAATCACACAGGGTAGGACTGCTAAGAATTTACTGCCGTTTTTGTAACGATAGACTTCCTTAAGCTCATTTGGGAGAGAAATTCCAATTCTCTTCTCAAACTCCTGAATTTCCTCCTCAGATGCTCCAGAAATTTCCTGATAATCTTCCAGGTATCCTTCCTCTACAGGATCATCCAAACCCCAGTCTTCAAAAGCTTCACAAATATAAGTTGCTATTTTCCTAACTTGGTTAACTATACACATAAGAACCTCCTTTTTTGATTTCTCTTACCCTTCGAATTTTCATCCCAAAATATGTTCAAAATATTGACAGACTTGCATCTTTACTTTTTCTAATTTTATTTTTAGTATTGAATGGATTTTTTGAGTTTCTTCATCAGACAAAGTAATATCATTCGTCTCCTTTACTCAAGTTAACATTATAAACAATTTCTGCATTCGGACTTCCTTGGTCATCCTTCACGACTCCTTTTAACTGACCATCTACTACTAATAATTCGATATTTTCATCTATAAGATCCTGTTTAGTCAGTTTAACTTCATTATTCAGGAAGTATTTCCGTCATCGTAATCATCATATGACCAGTTATTTCCCCATTTTCCTCTTCAAACTTTTCAAGTACTCCTTGTTCACGGAGGATATTTTCTATTTTGAAGAACATTTCTTTAGCTGCCAACATTACTCCAGTCATATTTATTAGTGGTCTCTTGAGCAAAAATTTTACATAAAATTACAAATATAAAAACAATTAGAATACATAATTAAAAAACTATTAAAGCCAAAAAATTAGCAAGCATGTGAATTAGTACAGAGTATTCTATCCTTTTAGTTCTATAATAAATGTAAGACATTATACAGCCTAACAAACTATACAGTAAAATCGATCTAATAAAAATTCCAATACTAGGTTCGTTCATGCAATGCATAAATCCAAACAATATATTTGATATGATGAAACCTTTCCTGCTCATATTATAGCAATAATTCATTATTGCACCACGAAAAGTTAATTCCTCTAAAACTGGTCCTACGAAAATTGCGATTTAAAAAAAGTGTCCCAGCTCATGGCAAAGCGTAAAATGTTGCTTCGTAATAGGATTCTCCTATTCATAAGAAATACTAACACCTAGTTCATCAATTATTGTCAATCCCTCTATCTTTCGACCTGAAAAGTGGTGGGGAATCACCAAAATTCTATTTTCACTCACATAATAATCAAAGAAAAAACGAAAGGTATATTTCAATAAGGGAATATCTTGATTCTTCATCAACTGATAAAGAAATTGCTTGGCTTTTTGTTGAGTATCTATATACAAACCTTCCAACTTGTACCTCCTTTTTCTTTGGAAATACAAAATTTAACCAAATTGGTTAAATTCATTATATAAAAAAGTAGACGAATGTCTACTGAACTGACAACTTTAACTAAGCAATTCATTAAATATATCAGATAAAGCACTATCGACTTGTTTCCTTCTATTGGTCTTTGTGAATGAATCAATCATTGATGCAATAATATAAACTATTAATAAAATAACTAAAGCAACAAATAAAATTATAATAAAATTGATGAAAAATTCTTCACCTTGCACTTTGTCCCATTTAGTATCCAAAATCTTTTTTACAATAAGTGAAGCAGAAAACAGACCTGCTATTATCCTTGAAATCCATCTAATTATTTTATCACTCAATATTTGACGAGCGTTTTTTATCTTTCCTGTTTTGAATATTGTTTGCAGATTTTTTAGCTTCTCATTAGATAAAGCTGACAAAGCACCCTTCACTTCTTCTTGTTCTTTTGAAGTCACACCTTGTGTATTTATCGCGAACATGGCTAGTTTATTTTTCCCACTCCCCTTATATGCATAGTAATTCCATATATCTATCCCCATATTCATATTTGTTGGTTTCCGTTCAAAAGAAAAAATGTACGGCTCGAATATACCAATACAACCTATAATAACAAAATAAATAATATATAAAATTGCAGCTACATTTAGTTGATTAAAAGGAGCGGATGATTCTACAAATAAACCGGTGAAAAAAATAATCCATGCTGTGAGAGTATTGATAGATATCAATAAATTTACTTGCAAAACTGATATTTTTTTGTACTTTTTCATATCACTATCCGACAACTCCAGCCAGGATACGCTATCATCAATACTACGTTCAAAAATACGCTTATATTTAAAAAACCATACAATACAAACAGTAGTGAATACAACTAACAATAAAATAAACATTTTCAAACCCTTCTTCTAATACTTCATACGGAAAAATTTTTCCAATCTGATTTCAAATACTTCTGATAGCCTAACTACATACTTAAAGCTAGCATTCTTAAGTACTTCTTTCTCCCATCCTATTGATCCTATTCCAATAATTTTATTTGGCAATGATATTCTTTCAGTTAAAGCCAAATGTTAAATCCATTTTACCTCCAGAACAATGAATATTTGCCTCCTCAATCCTAAGATCCATGTGTACGGTAATTTTTATATCTATATGGAAATGTTAACCACATCTATCACAGACTTCATCTTTTTCTAGTTCATAATATGCATCCCATCCTGAACCTTTTTCCAAGGTACGACTTGAAAAAGCATACACTTTTGGAGAAGGAAACACGTTTTCACAAGAGCATGTATCGGTCATATTTTATTTAACTCTAGAAATATTCATTCGTCTAATTAATAAATATATCATATTTCACAATAAATGAGTACTATCAAAGATACATTTTCTTTCAGATCCCCCCTTTTCACTTGATCACTTATTGTTTCTTAGATTTATCAAGAACAACCAGATTTGTATCAATTTCAAGTATCACCTAGTTACAAAAATTTGGGGGAAGCAGAAAAAGCATCCCGTATTTTTGATACGAAATGCTTTCAATAACTGTAAATAAGTTTTAACGTTTACTAAATTGTGAATCTTTACGAGATTTCTTAAGACCTGGTTGGAAACACTTTTATTTGAATAAGTTTCAATATCCGCTTAAAATCAATGTTTTCTCACGTTTTCAGGAAGAACAATTTCATCTAATTTGAATGGTGTGAATTTTACACTAAAAATACACGAATTGAGCTAGATTTTACCAAAAAGTTCACACCATTATTACCTTCGAATCATTAAAAAATAAAGCAAGTAATTTTTAATAGTCACTTGCTTTTTGCATCAATGACTTTTTACAAAATCTAAAATATCCTCGTAGGTTAATTCTGATGCCGCTACACCCAATCCGAGATGAACCAACTCTTCATCAGTACAATCAAGCACAATATCGTTAAGTTCTAGTAGCACAAGCATTACAAAAATACCAATGCGCTTATTTCCATCTAAAAAAGCGTGATTCTTAATCAAAGAATAACAAAGCCTAGATGCCTTTTCTTCAATAGTTGGATATTGATCAACTCCAAAATAAGTGTCAAAAACATTCGAAAGCGAGGCCTCAACTAACCCCTTGTCTCGTACACCATCCATTCCTCCCGTAGATATAATCAATTGACTATGTAAGGCAACAACCTGTTCAACGGTTAATCGCTTCATTTAGCTAATTCCTTCAAGGCTTCTAGGTGGCGTGACAAGATAGAGCTTGCCACCTCGTCAACACTAGCTTGATCTGCAACAACAGCTTCTGTCTGTTCTTCTTGAACCAAGGTATTATAGTCAACTAAAACATATTTAGGTCTATTGTTTTTCAAAATAACAGCTGTACCCTTACTATCAACCATTCGAGCAACTTTAGAGAAATTCTGATTTGCCTCCGTGATTGGAATTAAATTTTCAAGATTAATTTGCATTGTCATCGCCTCCTTTTGTTTATCATACCATTATTAAGCAACAAAAGCAAAAATATAGGATGGATTCATCCTATATAAAGTGAAATAACTTAGTAATTTGAGGGGGATTTAGATCTTGCGTACGGTAAATGAGAATACTTTCATGCTCAACTATGGTAAAATGATGGCAGCTCATAAGACTTCCTTTCGTAACTAGTTCGTTCAATTCTATTTAACTAGAAAATCTTATGAGCTTTTATTACGTACTTATATTGTATATTCAAGAGTAATAAATAAGCTAGGCAGCCCCCATGGTGTGAACCATGAAGTGTTTCGAAGCGTTAATAGTATCACATTGATTAACATTTTACGGCAATTGATTTCGTCAAATTGCAGCCACATTTATAAGCGACTAAAGTCGCAAAAACTGTGTCATTTGTTCCAATTTCCATTAAAATATCCTAAAAGTTAGATAAATATCTTCTACAAGAATTTTAGTTTTGTCTTTATAATTAAAAACAGAAAACATTGAGCTAATGGCTTGGGTTTTAGAATTTCTTATATCTATATTTCATATCCAATTCTTGATAAATATAGTATCTCAAAACTTCTTGAAGAAGCAACTTTGTTTCATACATCTCACTGATATCTGTTATCATTTCTGGATAATTATCTTTCGAATCCCCATGAGTATAGTAATTCCGTGTTTGAATTAATTTTATTATTAGTAATTCCCTCTCACTATTCGAAAAAATTTTAGACAGATTAGGCTCATCAATTGAATCAAATAAATTTTTTAAACGTTCGGAAAGGTTAGGTTCTTTTTGATTAAATTTCAATTTATTTCTAAATTTTCTTCTAACCTCTTTTAAAAGATGTGTGTTTATAAAGTCAAACAAAGATTGTCTAGCTTTTTCTTCAACATCAGATAAACATTTCGGAATTTTAAAATCCTTAAAATTCCTAGAGTAAACTTCTAAATTCCTAATAGCATCAACCAACTGATCTTCCAAGTATAAATCACCATGAAGATTTTTTGAAAATTGTCTCACTATAAATTCAAGTTCCTCAGATTTATCAAACCAATGATTTAAAATGTGTTCAAAATTATCTTCTAAATTTCTCAAAGAAATATCTTGATGAGAATTCGATTTCCATTTTTTAGATTTTCTAGAATGCTGAACAAAGAATTTTCCTTTTATAAGTGGCAAACGCTTACCATCTATCATTTTATAAAGAACAAGAAATTCAATATTAGTAAAAGACAATGGTATATTTGATAAAATCTCAATAAATTCCTTAAACTTACGTGAAGCTTGATAAAATTCATCTAAATATCTTGTATTTAAATCAGCTGAAGTAAGTTTTATAAAATAATCACTGGTAAATGACATAGTTGTAAATGAAGAATGCAGTATTGCCGCATCTTCAAAGTTCATTCCTAGCGATCTTATTAACACTTTTGTTGGTTGATATTCACTTACCGCACTTTCAAAAATAGTTTGTTGTTCTCCGTATTTAACGGTTACCAGTGATTTTTCAATCCATTCCTCAATATGTTCGAAACTAAATCTATATTCCTTGATTTCTTCAGAATCTAATTCATTAATTAAATTTTTAAGAGCCTCAGAACTATAATCATAATTTTCAAGCTCATTGTAAAATACACTGTAAATTTTAAAATTTTTTACTCTATATCTAGTTATCGGAAATCCAGGAGATGAGGAATGTACCATTGGTTCGCCATAAGTATTTAAAATTAAAATATTACCACTACTGGAATAACCATAAATCTTTTCCAAGTACTTACCAAAACCGAATGAAATACCTGTTTCCTCTTCAAATTCACCAAATAATTCTAATACAATTTCCCCCGGAGAATAATGTAAAGTACCGCTCAAGCTATTCTTACTAACAATAGAATCGGATCGTTCAGAAAAATACCCTTTTATTTCAAACTCTTTATCCCAAGTGTAATCTTTAAATTTCATATTATCCTTTCGGATTGCTTTTCAAAAATTTTCACAATCTTCTAAATTATGGTTTTTATGTCGGTACTACCTTTTTATTGCATTAGACCAACTTCCAATTCGCATCATTCGAATTATCAATCAAAATCTTTCTTTTATTACTCAGTAATTCATCACTCACATAATATTGCCCTAATCGCTCTATAAAGCCACAGCTTTGGCAAGTATACAGATAGTCTTCTTTTAATTCCCTCACTAAAATAGCATTGAATTCATATGGTTTTCTACATTCTTCACAAACCATGCTAAGATTATCACTACTAAATAGTAAATCAAAAATACTTTCTAATTCTTTATTTTCTTCTCCGGATAAAGCAAAAATTATCTTTAAATTTCTAATATACCGGTTAAGAATAACTATTTCTGAATCAATATCAAAATATTTCTCAAATATAGCAATAGCTACTTCGACTAAATAAATTAGAATGTAGGGTGTTTTCTCATAGAACAGATGCCAAAAATCATCCCAAATCTTATCATCAGAAAAGATAAAATTAAGATTTTGCTTTTCTGTAGGATAATTTTTATTCTTTGTCACCAAATGAATAGATTGATCAAATACACTTGTTAAACTATTTTCTGCTTTTCGATTATATATAATGTCATATAATAATTCAGGATTAAGTAATTCTTTGCTAAAATCCAAAAAATCATTTTCATACTGAATCGATTCTTTTGCTTTTGAAAATAGATCAATAACAAATTCTTTTTTACCCTTCAAATTACTCACGTCATATTCCCTAGGGGCTCCATATTGTATTTTTTTTAAGAAATCATGTGGTTGAACCAATATCCAACTTAAATAAAATAAATTATCTTGAAAAGGTTTCCTAGCAAGAGAAAATGCAACAGTAACTTTTCCCCTCTCTATACAACTCAGAGATTCAAAGAGAAAGTAATTTAAATCACGTAAAATTGAAAAAAAGATGTGAGGTATATATATATGTTCAGAAATATCTAGATCTTTTTGTCTATCTAGTTCATCAAATAAGTCAATCTCACCATTTATCTCATTAGTAAATCTAAAAGATAGACTTGATAATTGATATTTATCAGCTTTAACTAAAATATCAACTAGTATATCATACAAATATAGCATTAATTGATGACGCTTTCTATACTTAGTTGGTAATAATTCTGATATGTGAGATTTAGCCAATATTACTTTCCTCAATTCTTTTTAACTCTACATAACTATATTATGCTCTAAAAGTACTCAGTCTTTATCTAAAAGGCTTCTTTATAACTCAACAATTATTTTAAGTGTAAACCTATAAAAAGCACTTTGCAAAGAGCTTTTAAATATTGATATAATCGTATCAATTAACGTCTTAAAGCAACTGATTTCAGCAGTTTCCAGTCATATTATAGTGTCATTATAGCAAAAAACAATGGAAATTCCATTGTTTTTATGTAAAAGTTCAAAGATTTTATTAACTTTCCGACGTGAGAAAAGTTTTAGTATTTTCTTTCTTTGATATACTAACGATTTGTTTTTAGGTTTGTGTCAGTAATTTTATTCTTTTCTTAATTCAATGACTTGATCGTATCGACTTTCATTATCAATATGGTGAGCGATTTCTAACACCATCATCGGTAGTGAGAAAATCAAGTCACGAACCATCTGGCTATTTTCTACGTCAAGAGCTGCAGTTACCTCATCTGCTAATAAAATATCCTTTTTACGAAGAAGGAAGCGGGCTAGTTCAATCCGGACTCGTTGTCCGCCTGAAATATTTTCTCCGTTATTAGTGATTACAAAATCAAGTCCATCAGTTAGTTCATGGTCGAGTTTGACTTGTCTTAAAACAGTCTCTAACTCTTGATCTGAAAACTCTTGTCCCAAACTGAGATTGTAGCGAATAGTATTATTAAAGAGGAAAGGATGCTGGCTGATAATACCTACCTGACGAACAAAGTGACTTGTTTTAACTCCATCCCTTGTACGACAAGTAATCGTTCCGGCATCCGGCTTTTCTTCCCCTGTGATCATTCGGAAGAGGGTTGATTTCCCACAGCCACTTGGCCCTTTGATGAGGACTTTTTCGCCTTGTCGAATGGCTAGATTAAGATCGCGAAGAATCTCTCTACCATTATAAGATTTACTTAAATGAGAAATTTCTAGTTCTTCTACTTGAGAGATCGAATGATTGTCCGTTTCACTATCATCTGCTCGATTTAAAATTCCGAAAATCTTTTCTGCCGTTGTTTTGGCTCCTTGTACTTCAACCACATCATACATGATATTTTGGATAGGTCCTACCAGTTGACCAGCAGCAATATACATAGCCACTAAGCTAGCCACTGAAACATGATGACCCTGCATAGCAAGGAAGAACCCTAATACCAAGGGGAGTACTTGGCTCAGAAAGACCATAAAACCATTACAAAAGAAAACAATGTTATGGGTAAAAACAAACTTTTGAATAGCTCGTTGATAACGAAGGTTGATATTCCAGACGCGCTGAGAATTTTCAGGCAAGGCCTGATTCATCCGCAAGGTTTGAGCCCCTCGAATACTATCAGAGATTTGGTTATGAACGGCTGTTCTTCCCTGAGACATTTCATCCCCTGAATTCTTTAGCTTATTATTCATTAAGAATTGTGGAATGGGACGTAAGATCGTGAAGAAAACAAAGATAGAACCCAATAAAACATTTTGGGCAATGATATAGATCGCCGTAATCAGTGCCCCAAATCCCCAACATGAAATAGACATATAGCGTTCAAAAAAGTTATCTCCTAGAAATTCCATATCCTGTGTCAGCATGGTAATCTTTTCATCTTCACTATATTCCCTGTCTTCCATTAACTTCTGAAAAAGTGCCGTTCGGATATTCATGTGAATTTCACGTCGAAAGACATTATTTGCATGATTACAAAATAACATTAGACTATACAAAGCGAAATAGACAGAAAAACCAAAGAGGGCAAATTTCCAAATAGAGGAATAGGTAAGGTTATTTTGATCTATAGATAATGCTTTGGCAACAACCAAAGGTTGCCCTAATGCGAGACCCCCATTTGCCAGTGCCCCAATAATGGTTAGGTATTTTGTTTTTTTATCAAGATATTTAAAGATATTAATCATAAATCTCTCCTAGAAAATAGAACCCTATGATTGAGAAATATCAGATGTAATCATTAAATCTTATTACATATTATTCTTTGTGATATATTTTACATGCTCATTATACATCTAAAAATAAGTCTGGTCAATGAACATTCAAAAGTTTAGAAAAGTTTAAACTTTTAATGATATTCTGAGTTTTCCCCCGTAAGTATTCATCTCATCCATCATAATAAAAAGTTACTGTTGGAAACATATAGGAGATTAGAAACTATGGTATACTAGTGATAATAAATAGTTATCAGTAGGAGAATGCTATGGAAATAAAAATAATTGATAAAATTCTATCTCAAAAATGTTTTTGGACAATTATTTTTACTTGTTGGGTTTTTATTGGAATTATAGTATCAATTTTTGATTCATCATTAAAAAACAATTATATATATGTTTTCGGGATGAATTCTCTATTGTTAGCCCAGATTATCACATATCAAAATTTAATGAAAAAAGAAATAATCCTTAAAACATCTATTTCAGGTACTAAAGTCAATAATCTTCCACTATTTCCAATATTCAGTAAAAATAATAGCTATCTAAACAAATGGTATAGTATATCTATTTGTTTTGTAATTGGCTTAATTTATTTCATTTCTCTAATATTATTAAGGGTTCTTATCTTGCAGGAGCTAATTACAATTTATGGTGCAATTACTTTAATTCTAACTGTATTTATTGCAATACAACTGTATTTAAAGTATATACTTTATATTCTCACATTAAGGAAAATTTCAAAATTAGAGTTTATTTCATTAGTACCAATTTCCCTACATAATCCATCTGAATGTGATTGGATAGTTAAATTTACCGATAGTATGAGTTCATTTAGTAATTATTTTGGAATTTTAGGTATTGCTTATACTGCTCTATTCTATTTAACCACTCCACTATCTGCTATTAAATTTACCGGAAATACATTAATAATAGATACACCTAATAACCTAGTATTTATAATTACTTGGGGAATAATTTTTATACTGATTGGCTTCGGTTATTTAATTTTTGACTATCTTTGGAAGAAATATATTAAAGAGATAATAAAAAAAATAAAAAGAATGCAACTAAAGGAATATGATATTACTGATTACAGTAATAAACAACTTAATAAAGATTATATTGAGCTATTTAAACTCTATAAAGATTCCCCGAACTTTCCACAGTTATTCAATGGAAAAACACTCAATCCGATAGGTTACATCCCCATTTTGATAAATCTATATAGACTACTTCAACCATTTTTATCACAAAATTAGTGTTGATAAAAGAGCAGAGAATTCCAATCTCTGCTCTTTTATCCTAATAAATCCCCGCTCTCACCTTAGCTAATTTAATTGAATAACCAATAAAATAATTTAACCTTTCCATAGAGTGATTTTTTTCCAAAACTTCACATTGTTTTTTAATATCAACCTCTATTAACGAAACTTCATTTTTTATATATTTCAACACATTATATTTATTCAATAAATTTTCTATATTAGTCACCTTATCTTTATTCTGAAGTCTCATTTTTTCCTTATCAGAGAGAAACTGTTCAAGGTAAACGTAACATAAATTTTTCCTACTCTTATTAATATCAAAATTATAATTCCCTTTGTATTTTACAGTGAACTCAGGATTAAAGTATGCTTCGCAATCATTTAGTAACTGAAATAAGTAGCCTAATTTATAACCAATAATTGCTAAATGTTGATTGTCTAGTCCAGGATCGTATGATTTCATACCAATCACTAAACAATTTTGAATAACTTGTGAAGTTTGGTTATCTAAGATTTCTTTTATTTTATCAATACTTACATTAATATCAATATTCAATTCTTGTATTGTTCCCTGACACATTCTAATAATCATTTGGCTAAATATCCTAATCGTAGAATCATCAATTTCAGATAATAATTCAATACACTTTCCTAATAAAAAAACTGTGATTACTAAGGCTTCATCAATAGAATATTGCTTATGTACTGTATATATGCTATGTCTTTTATCGTCTTGATCGATAATATCATCAATAATAATAGAGGATTTATGAATTAACTCAATAGCTATTGCAGATTTGTAAACTTTTTCATTTAGATTCTCAGAAAACAACTTATAGCCATAATATGTTAATAATGGTCTAAAACGACTCCCATTCACCACTTGAAGTATCTCATGATATTGTACTGGTAGTTCAAACAGTATTGATTTAATCCTAGAATCAATGGTGAACAAAAAATCTTTTTCTTCACTATTTAACGTAATTATTGGTGTCTTCTCCATAGCATTCTCCTACTGATAACTATTTATTATCACTAGTATACCATAGTTTCTAATCTCCTATATG
>NZ_JACLQX010000027.1:0-29327 GCF_016648925.1 Streptococcus parasanguinis
CCTACTCAACTGTGCGGAGGTGGGACGACGAAATCGAATTCTAACGAATTACCGATTTCTGTCCCACTCTCTCTTTTTAGCTCAATTCTGCAATGATTTCTTTCAATTGGGCTTTCGTATGAACTCCAGCCACTTGTTTGACAACTTGTCCATCTTTTTTAAAGAGAAGAGTTGGAATCGACATGATACCGAATTGACGCGCTGTATTTGGATTTTCATCGACATCCATCTTACAGATTTTCAAATCATCTTCATGTACTTCTTCTGCCAACTGATCCAAGATTGGAGCTTGCATGCGGCATGGACCGCACCAAGTTGCCCAAAAGTCAATCAAGACAAGGCCTTGGCTGGTTTCTTGTTCAAAAGTTGCATCTGTGATTACGTGTGCCATATTTCCTCCTTTTTCAGTAGTGACTACTGATTCTGCATTTCTACTTTTATTTTACACTAAATGATGCCATTTTAGAAATATTTGCTACGGGGACTCCTTAGGCATCTTCTCTCTTTTTGTGCCAAAAGATGAGGCTAGAAGCTGTTAGGCTGATCACACCTAAGAGACCCAGAGCATGGTCTTTGCTCCCTGTTTGAGGAAGGGTATGGTCTACCTGCTCTCCTCCTACTGCAGAAGTCGCAACTTGAGGATCTTCTGCCAATCCTTGTGAAACAAATTGAGGTCCATAAGATACAGCTAGTGTAAGATGAGATTGCTCTTGTCTTGCTGATGCTGTTTGCATCTGTTCATCTTTTTCAGGAAGAGTTTGGCTTGGTTGGACAAAGTATTCTGGGCTTGGCAGTGTATACTCTTCCTTGTAGTGTACTTCTGGAGCAACTAGAGCAGCTCCTTTTATTTCTGGCAATTTCGCATAGTCAGTATCTGTTGCACTCGGTACATAGGCTGCCTTTTGGGCGCGGGTCTTTTCAACAATTGGAATCGCAGCCTGGATAGAATCTGTCTTGAAGGTCACTTCATATGGATGCTCCACCGTTAAATCAGACGGGTCATAGGTGTTAAAGACTAGAGCTAACTTGTGACCTTTCTTAACCGTATAGAGATTTGGTTGGAGATAAACCGTGTAATCGTGGTATTCCCCAACCTTTGGCTCGATGCTTGCGCGAGAGCTTGCTGAATCGTAGCCAGACTTAGGATTCGCAAGGTTGATCCAGCCTTTTGCGATCACCTTGTACTTGGTCTTGATGGTTTCGTATTCGGCAACAGATAGGTTGCTTAAATTGCTTCCCATCCAGAAACCGTCTGCTGTTTTATCTTGCTTGACGCTACCATTTCCTACCACGTCAAAATCCTCATCTGCCACATCTACCAAGAGAGCGTTGATTTGGAAATTCTTTCCTTGACCCTTGGCAAGAGCTGCCTTGAAACGAACGGGGATGTGGCCCTTGATCGTAGTGTCCTCAGTAACATCAGAAACGAAGGTCAGATTGGCCTTAGAGGAGGCTTTGCTGACTGTTTCATTACGGTTAGCGATCTCAACACCTGCAGCCGCATAATCGCTAGAAATGGTTTCTTCTAGCCGTTTCGAGCTTGCATTCAAGAAGAGACGTTGACTGCTCTTCCAGTTATCATAGCTGGTCCACTTGCTTGGATCATAGTTGTTTTGAGCTAGAACCGCTGGCAAGCTTTCGACGTGATTGTCCACTCCGTAGAGGTAATGGGTCAGCCAGGTATTGAGCAGGTCATAAAAGTCCTGACCATTGGCAGTGATGCCGTATCCCCGTGACATAGCCGCTGGGTAGACGTGATCTCCTTGGTGGAGATAGAGCTTAACATCTTGGCCTGCTTTCTTGAGGGCATCGTACATGAGTTCAAAGTGTTTGGTCTTAACATTGTCATCATTCAAGCCATGGACGATCAGGGCGCTGGTCTTGAGATTTTCCGGATGAAGGGTATAATCCCGCTCCTTCCAGACATCACTGTAGTTACGATCATGAGCGTACTGGTCCTTATTCAATTGGTTGATGTAGTTAGAATAGTTTTGCCAAATACCTGCCCAGTCGTCTTGGTCCAGCATTCGCGTGCTAACGTAGAGGGAGAGCCATGAAAGGTCACTATAAGGTGCATTGCCAAACTGGGTTCCTTGGCTATTGAAATAATCATACCAAGAGGCAATTCCTGCTGCCGGAACGATGGTCTTTAGGCCTTCTACGCCTGTCGCTGCCACACCAAAGGTCGTGGTTCCAGCCCAAGAGAGACCGGTCATTGCGACATTGCCTGTTGCCCAGTCTGCCTTAATTTCAACATTGCTAGTCTTATCGGTGTAGGCCTTGCGTTTTCCATTAACCCATTCGATAATATTCTTAAAGGCATTGATTTCGAGATCAGACCCTGTCGTGTTAAATCCTTCTGATCCCTTGGTACCAAGTCCAGCACTGGAGATAAAGGCATAGCCTCTGACCAAGAAATAGTCGTACCAGTTCAGATCTTCGTAGTCATAGATATACTCGTAGGGACTGTAGTAATACCAATCCGATGCCTTGGCTTTTTTCGCTGCTTCTACTGTTGTTTCACTGCTTACTGGCTGTCTCTTTGCAGGTTGGCTGTGCAGTTTCTTCATGTCATAGCTACCGTCCGTTGGAAGCCCCAAACTTTCGAGGGTCACGTAGTTTTCATCAAGCGTCCCCGCTACGTAAGGGCGCGCTTCCAGAATAGTGGCTGCCTTAAAATCACCTTGCGCTACTGCTTTTGGTAGTTGAACAATGGCTTTGACTAAGTCAGGCTTGCCATCTGCGTCGGTGTCGTAGTCCGTTTCGACATAGACAGGGAAGCGTACAATTTGGCTGTCTTCATATTTGTAGTCTTGGTCTGCTTTTTCTCCCGTCGTATAAGGGAAAATCGGCTGGGCACGACCATTTAAAAAGAGCGGGCTTTTCTTTTCAGCCCGGTAGGCATCGTAGAGTTTCTTAGCTGTTTCATACATCTTGGCCAATTCTGGCTGACTAACCTTACGAGTCAAATCTTCTGATTTTTCAATCAAGCCTAAACTCTTGGCAAAGCGTTCGCGATCTGCTTGGCTTTGGCCCAATTGGCTAGGATCTGTTGCTGCCCATTGAAGCAAGCCATTAACAGCATCTTGGACCGTCAACTCTTTAGGGGCCTGATCAGCTGCAAGGGTGCTACCTGTAACCTTTGCTAAATCATTACTTGTTGCCGGAGCTTCTGAACTGGGAGCAGATTGAGGTGCAGCTTCCCTGTTGGTTGTTGCTGGACTTGCTACTGGGACCGTAGGCTCACTTTGTCTTGTGTGTTCTTCTGTAGCAGGGGCTACTTGATTTGCAACTGCCGTCCGATCCAGCGATGCCTCACTCAAGCTCGCTCCTTCTTCACTAGTGGCAGTACTTGTGTCACTTGTTGTCGGTCTTGCTTCGGAAGCTGGAGCATGGACCACTTCTGTCGATGGGGCTAGCTCTTCTGTCTGCTCATCTGCTGCTGCTACTTGATGCAAGACCATCGGTGCGATCAATAAACTTGATGCGACAATGGAAACCATTGTTTTCTTTTTCATGTCAGTCTCCTTACTTTTTTGTAATAAACACTTCTATTATACTATGTAAGCGTTTTTATATCAAATAGATATTCAAATGATCCAAAAAAAACCGAGGCATCAGCCCCGGTTATCGATCCTTATTTGACGTGTTTCTTAAGATCTTCTTGTGCTTTTTTGTTTGACTCTGCTTGTTCTTTTTGCCATTTTTCAAGGGCTTTGTTGTAGTCAGCAGTTGTCACAGCTTTATCTTGGAGTTTCATTCCTTTGTAGATCACGTGGTCTTTTCCTTTACCACCAGTCCATGCAAATGGAGCTGAGAATGGTTCGATACGTGTCAAGAATGGACGTCCAGTTGATGAAGAAGTTGGCATAACAAGGGCACTATCTGTCAACCAAGCTTGCGCTGCCGCATATTTTTCATAGCGTTTGTTGACGTCTTGTGTTTCTGCACCAGCATCTTTGATCATCTTTTCAAAGTCGTACAGACCAACTTTTTTAGCTGCTTCATTGTTTTCACTTGGGTCAAATCCAAGGAAAGTTTTAGTATTTTCACCAGATGAAGCTTTCAAGATATCCATGTAAGTTGATGGGTCTTGGTAGTCAGGGCTCCATCCAACATTATCAGAGAGATCCCAGTCTTCGCCAGCCGCATTTGGTGCAAAGAGGGTCACATTTTGAAGGTCTTCTTTCGAAAGCATTTGGATATCGATGACGATATTTTCTTTACCAAGTGCTTCTTCAACTGATTGTTTGAAGGATTGTACCCGTTGAACTCTTGATGGTGTGGTTTGGTCTACAGGCATATCGATGTGAATTGGGAATTTCACACCTTCTGCTTCCAAGGCAGTCTTCGCTTTTGCAAGCTCTTCCTTCGCTTTCTTAGCATCGAAGAGACCATTTTGACCATCGTCTAGTTTAGTAGATTTCCACTCATCTCCGTAGGTATCCAATTGAGTTTTCACCATTTCACCAAAGGTCTTACCATCAGCTTGGACAAATGTTGGTGGAATGTAGAGGTTACGGATGATCTTGCTTGCTCCGTCTTTTCCGTTCAATTGAGCAGCATACGCTTCACGGTTGAAGGCAAAGCTGATCGCTTGACGGAAGTCCTTGTTCAAGAGAGCTTTCTTAGTAGATTGTTTTTCCTCATCGGTCTTCTTAGCAGTGTGTTTGTAAGATTGACGGTCGATGTTGGTACCAATAACATAAGAAGCGGCATCTTGAGGAGTGTAGGTGATTTCGTCTTTGAATTCTTTGGCTTGCTCTGAGTAACCAGATCCAGTTGGGAAGAGTTTTGCCAAGCTAAGAGCATTTTCACCGAATGATTTGGCCAATTTACTTTGGTCTTGTCCATCGTAGAATTCCAATTTCACATCTGAAATGTAGACCTTGTCTTTATCCCAGTAGTTTTCATTCTTGGTCATTTCGATAGAAGATTTAGAAGTAAAGCTCTTCAAGATGTAAGGACCATTGTAAAGAAGGGAGCTGGTGTCACTTGCTTGAGCGAATTTATCCCCTTTTGATTTCACGAATTTTTCGTTGACAGGGAAAGTGATCCCAAGAGTCAATTTAGAGTTCCAGTAAGATTCTGGTTGGTTCAAAGTGATTTGAAGGGTATGATCATCAACTGCTTTTACTCCTACAGCTGAGAAATCTTTATTTTTACCACTGACGTAGTCATTCAAGCCTTTGATAGAATCTTGGATGATGTAGAGCATTTCTGATTTGTTATCAGCCGCATATTTGATCCCTGTGACGAAATCTTTAGCTGTTACATCCGCATACTCTTCGCCTTCTGAATCATACCATTTAGCATCGTCACGAAGTTTATAAGTATAAGTCAAGCCATCTTGCGAAACTGTCCAATCTTTTGCAAGAGATGGAATCAAGTTACCGTATTTGTCATTTTCAAACAAACCATCAATCAAGTTTCCAGTGATATCGTGGGTTGCTGCTTTACCAGATGTGATATAGTTTAGGTTTTCTGGCTCAGTCTCATAGACATATGAGAATTTTTGACCGTTACTTGAGCTAGATGATTTAGAACCACCCGAACAAGCTGCTAGGATACCTGCTGAAAGGAGGGCAACCCCCGCAAGTGCAATGACATTTCTTTTTTTCATGTAAATCTCCTCAAGAAATTTTAAGTTTATTTTAAGATTATACCACAAAGGTTTTCAGAAGAAAAGGAATTTTCAGAAAATTTTTGTATTATGAAAAAAACTACTCCGGAGAGTAGTTCCATTTTTTACTCTACTAAGTCGCTCTTGAGGTAGGCATCGACCATGCGCTCTGTTGCGACTACAGAATCCAAGTGAGTCCGCTCATAAGAGTGGCTAGATTCGATTCCTGCTCCGAGAAGAGCATGTTTGACTTCTGCTCCTGCGCTCATGGCTGCAGAGGCATCTGATCCATAGAAAGGATAGATGTCCAACTTATAAGGGATTTCTTGGGCTTTTGCCAAGGCTACCAAATGCTGACGGAACTCATAGTGATATGGTCCAGAAGCGTCTTTGACACAGATGGATACCGTGTATTCATCCGTCGCTTGGTCGTCTCCCATAGCTCCCATGTCCACTGCCAAGTATTCGACCACTTCAGCTGGAATACTAGAATTAGCCCCATGCCCCACTTCTTCAAAGACTGAAAAGGCAAAGGTGGTCGTTACTGGCAATTGGATCTGCTCTTCCTTGTACACGCGCAGAAGATTCAAGAGAATCGCCGCACTTACCTTGTCATCTAAGTGACGAGATTTAATAAAGCCAGTATCTGTCACAATGGTCCGGGGATCAAAGCTGACAAAATCACCCACTTCAATGCCAAGGGCACGGGTTTCTTTTTCATTGGTCACTTTTTCATCTAGACGGACTTCCATATTGTCCTGGGTCCGCTCTACAGTTCCCGCATCCTTGTAGACATGGCAAGAAGTCTGATGGACCAAAATAGTCCCAGAATGGGTCTTTCCTGTATTGGCTACATGGACTGTACAATTTTCCCCTTCAATCATATTCCAAGGGAAACCACCGATACGGTCTAACTTGAGGCGACCATCTGCTTTCACCGCGCGGACAATAGCTCCCAAGGTATCCACATGGGCTGTGACGTAGCGTTGCTTGTCTGTGATCACACCAGGCACGGTCACATTCACGCCTCCCTTAGCAGTCCGAGTTACTTCGTACCCAAAGCCTTCAATGGTTTTGACCAAGTAGTCTGCGATCTCACGTGTAAAACCGGTCGGGGAAGGAATGGCTGTCAATTCCTGCAAATAAGTCACTGTCTGATTCATAATGCCTCCAAATGTGTTTTTCTTTATTCTAGCATGAAATAGGTGGAATAGCTAGAGGAGAGGTTACAGGTTGGAGTTTTTCAACTCTTCCCGTACTTGCATTAGGAGAAAGCCAGAGTTCTATTTATATTTTCAACACATTTTGGGAGAGATTCATCTAGTGCACCTAAAATAAAAAAAGAAACTTGTCCACAACTAACGGTGTCTAAACAAGTTCCACGCAGGCTATTTCAATGGTGATACATAATTATCAGGATAAAATATGATGTAATTTTTGACAATATCTGTTAGACTATCTTCAGTTATGTTTCTCCACTTATGGAGATAGAAGGTTTCAGACTTGAGAACAGAGTGAAACCATTCGATACAGCCATTATCTGCTATTTCGCCTCTTTTCTGAGAATTCTTACACTCCTGTTTCCAGCGATAAAGGTGGAGCGTTTGACGCCGAAACATTCTAAAATAATCGATACAGGGCACGTTTTCTTATACTCTTCTACTAGCTTGATAAGACTTACTTTGTCGATTCTCTTATCAAGTTCTGATACTTTTTTAGTAATTCTACCTGCAAACGTAACTGTTCCACTTCAGATAACTGTTTCATCCCATTACCATAAGTATATTGTTTCCCCACGGGTTGTTGGAAACGGTACAATTCATCATTCTGATACCATCGCTACCAGGTCTTGGCCTGACTAGCATTTTTGATGCTGAGGGTATCCATGATAACTTTATTTGATTTGCCTGCCTTCTTCATTTCGATACAGGCTAGCTTAGTTTCTACTGAATATGCTTTTTGACCATAACAAAACACCCCTGTTTCTAGTTTACCAGAATTCAACAGGAGTGTTTTCTTGTGTCTCATTTTATGGGTGCAGTGCCGACCCTAGGGATTCTTTCGTTCTCATATATACGTCATTAGTATAGGCTAATTTGATTTAAATTCCAAGAGAAATAACATTTTACATAAAAATCAGTGGGTATTTTACAATTTTTGCATATAATAGAGCTAAAAAACAATTGGTTTTAAGAATTCTTATCTGAAACATTCGGAAATTCCCCTTAACCGTAGCGGAAAGTTGTTTTCTTCTCCTATTTATAATAGACTATCACTAACATTAGATGAAAAGGTGACTCTATGACTATAAATCAACTGCTTCAAAAGCTGGAGCCTACTAGCCCTATCCTTCAAGCTAACTTTGGAATTGAACGCGAAAGTCTTCGTGTCGATAGACAGGGAAAATTAGCACATACGCCTCACCCTTCATGGCTAGGAGCTCGAAGTTTCCACCCTTATATTCAAACAGATTTTTGTGAGTTTCAGATGGAACTCATCACACCAGTTGCTAAATCTACCACTGAGGCTCGTCGATTTCTTGGAGCCATTACCGATGTAGCTGGACGTTCCATCAGTAAAGATGAACTTCTCTGGCCCTTGTCCATGCCTCCTCGTATCAACGCCCAAGAAATCCAAGTTGCCCAACTGGAAAATGAATTTGAACGCCATTATCGTAACTACCTGGCCGAAAAATACGGAACTAAACTACAAGCTATCTCAGGTATCCACTATAATATGGAACTAGGGAAAGATTTGGTTGAAGCCCTATTCCAAGAAAGTGACCAGATTGATATAATTGCTTTCAAAAACGCCCTCTATCTTAAGCTGGCTCAAAACTACTTGCGCTACCGTTGGGTGATTACCTATCTTTTTGGGGCTGCACCTATTGCTGAGCAAGGATTCTTCGACCAAGAAGTTCCAGAACCTGTGCGTTCCTTCCGTAACAGTGACCACGGCTATGTCAATAAGGAAGAAATACAAGTATCTTTTGCAAGCCTAGAAGACTATGTCTCTGCCATCGAAAACTATATCGAACAAGGTGATTTGATTGCGGAAAAGGAATTTTACTCGGCTGTTCGTTTCCGTGGACAAAAGGTTAATCGCTCCTTCCTTGACAAGGGAATCACCTACCTAGAATTCCGTAACTTCGACCTCAACCCCTTTGAGCGTATCGGTATTAGCCAAACTACCATGGATACCGTACACCTACTCCTTCTAGCCTTCCTCTGGCTGGATGCCCCTGAAAATGTTGATCAGGCTCTGGCTCAAGGTCACGCGCTGAATGAAAAAATTGCCCTCTCTCATCCTTTAGAACCTCTACCTTCTGAAGCTGAAACTCAGAACATTACGACAGCTCTAGACCAACTGGTGCAACATTTTGGGCTTGGTGACTATCATCAAGGGCTGGTCAAACAAGTTAAAGATGCCTTTGCAGATTCCAGTCAGACACTAGCTGCTCAACTTCTTCCTCATATCAAAGACAAGTCCCTTTCTGACTTTGCCCTTGACAAGGCGCTTGCCTATCATGATTACGACTGGACTGCCCACTATGCCCTTAAGGGTTATGAGGAGATGGAACTTTCTACCCAGATGCTGCTCTTTGATGCCATTCAAAAAGGGCTTCATTTTGAAATCCTAGATGAGCAGGATCAATTCCTTAAACTCTGGCATAAAGATCATGTTGAGTACGTCAAAAATGGTAACATGACCTCAAAAGACAACTATGTAGTTCCTCTTGCCATGGCTAATAAAACCGTGACCAAAAAAATCCTGGCTGATGCTGGCTTCCCTGTCCCTGCCGGCGACGAATTTACCAGTCTAGAACAAGGTCTAGCCTACTATCCTCTTATCAAGGGCAAGCAAATTGTGGTTAAACCAAAATCAACCAACTTCGGTCTGGGCATTTCCATTTTCCAAGAGCCTGCCAGCCTTGATAACTATAAGAAAGCTCTCGAGATTGCCTTTGCAGAAGATACAGCTGTTCTTGTTGAAGAATTTATCCCAGGAACCGAATACCGTTTCTTCATTCTGGACGGGCGTTGTGAGTCTGTCCTCCTTCGTGTCGCTGCTAATGTTGTCGGTGATGGCAAACACACCATTCGTGAATTAGTCGCTCAGAAAAATGCCAATCCATTGCGAGGCCGTGACCACCGCTCACCTCTGGAAATCATTAAGCTAGGAGACATCGAACAATTGATGTTGACTCAGCAAGGTTATGCACCTGATGATATTCTCCCAGAAGGGAAAAAGGTCAATCTCCGCCGTAACTCCAACATTTCTACGGGTGGTGACTCTATTGATGTCACTGAGACAATAGATTCCTCTTACCAAGAATTGGCAGCAGCTATGGCAACTAGCATGGGGGCCTGGGCTTGCGGGGTTGACCTCATCATTCCAGATAAAACTCAGCCTGCTAGCAAGGAAAAACCTCATTTCACTTGTATCGAGCTCAACTTCAATCCCGCTATGTATATTCACACCTATTGTGCTGAAGGTCCTGGACAAGCTATCACTCCAAAAATTCTAGACAAGCTTTTTCCAGAAGTTGCCACAAGTCAAACCTAAAACCTAATTCTTAGGAACAAACAAATCACCTTTATCTCGATGATATGATACCTCTTAAGTAGACAAGGTAAATACCTAAAATCTACAGCTCTTTGTCAACTTTAGTGGGTTGAAGAAAAGCTAAGCTCGAGAAAGGACAAATTTCGTCCTTTCTTTTTTGATATTCAGAGCGATGAAAATTCGCTTCTTGAAGTTTTCAAAGTTCCGAAAACCAAAGGCATTGCGTTTGATAAGTTTGATGAGATTATTAGTCGCTTCCAATTTTGCGTTGGAATAGGATAACTGAAGGTCATTGATGATTTTCCCTTTGTCCTTTAGAAATGTTTTAAAGACAGTCTGAAAAAGAGAATGAACCTTCTTTATATTGTCTTCAATGAGTCCAAAAAATTTCTCTGGTTCCTTATTCTGAAGGTGAAAAAGCAAGAGCTGATAGAGATTATAGTGGTATTTCAAGTCTTCTGAATAGCTCAAAAGCTTGTCTAGGATTTCTTTATTGCCTAAATTGTCAAATTAAGTTAGACTTTTCAAGTAACTCAGAAAAACTTGGTAGGGTGATTGAAATAGTTCTAATGGTAATTCATAGACTACCCTCTGTTCAGCTATTCCTCCTTCATCTGTAACAAAAAAATATTTCTCATGATGTCGCCAAACATGTTGTCCATAACCTTTTATTTCTTCAAACTTACTAACGTCTTCCCATTCTAGGTTTGTTGGTTTCATTTTATTCCTCTTTTACTTAAGTGGCGATACATAATCATCTGGAAGTTTTCCTCTCCAGTCAATCCACATTTGCTCAGCAATCGGAATTAATCTTTTAAGCTCTTCCTGAGTAAATAATTCTCTAGTTTCAGGTATATCAATTAATGATGTGGGACTCTCTTCTATTAAATCCTATTCTACCAAAATATGCCCATGAATTCATACTAAAACAAAAAAGAGCAGCAAACTGAGCTGCTCTCCATTTTGTTTATTTTTCGACCATACCACCCTTGATAAGACTGTCTTTCGTTACTGAATAACTAACTGTTTTGTCATCTAGGGGATTAAAGCCTGGTACGATTTCTTTTAATTTATTAAAATCGATTTTTGTGTAATCAATGGTATTGCGGATATAAAAGATTCCGTCTTTGTATTCTGATGTTAGTTCAAATCCATGGCCCATCAGATCTTTGAATTTTTCTTGGCTCTTGGCAACAGCTTCTTTCATGGTTTCAAGAGGGTTCTCACCAGGCACTTTTGAGACGTCGTAATCATCAACTTTTTCTTGTAATAACAAGGTATCTCCCTTGTAATACAAGGTAATAGTTGACTTACCTGCTTCATCACTCGTTTCGAGAACAGTTTTTTGTGCACCTGCTAGCGCATCTTCTTTTTTGCTTTCATCAGTTGATGACTCTTTTGTCTTTTCTTTAGCGGATGATTTGCTTGTTGCTTTACTAGTTGCTTTAGTAGACGATGGACTAGTAGATTTTGTACTCTCTTTTTGTGTGCAACCAGCTAAAAGAAGACCCGCTGCCAAGAAGACGGCTAACATTTTTGTGGTTTTATTCATTTTGAATACCTCACTTTTGATGATGGTTAGGGAAATGACTGACGTCTGAAATGAGTCATTTGGCAAGATCAACTGTCGTTTTAGATGTTATTAAAAAAGTCTCAAAAATGATGTTCGCAGTCCCTCCTTATCGATCATTGTAGCCATCTGGGTGGCTGGAATGCCAAGCCCAGGCTGTTTGGATGATGGTTTCGATATTGTCAAATTTTGGTTGCCAACCGAGAATAGCACGCGCCTTCTCAGATGATGCGATCAAGGTATCTGGATCTCCTGGTCTACGATCAGCAATCTCAAGTGGAATCGGATGCCCCGTCACCTTGCGGGCTGCTTCAACGATTTGGAGATTGGAGAATCCAGTTGATGAGCCCAGATTAAAGGCGGTCGATTCATTTCCTTTTCTGAGATACTCCACCGCTAGCAGATGGGCATCTGCCAAATCAAATGGATGGACATAGTCCCGAACATTGGTTCCATCTGGTGTATTGTAGTCATCTCCAAAAATGGCGATCTTTTCGCGTTTGCCTTGGGCCACTTGCAAGACGATTGGCAGGAGATGAGTCTCTGGCCCATGGTCTTCGCCGATGGATCCATCTGGCTTAGCACCTGCTACATTAAAGTAACGAAGAGGCACATACTTGATGCCGTAGGCTTGATCGGCCCAACGCATGATGGTTTCCATCATGAGCTTGCTTTCCCCGTATGGATTAATCGGATTTTGTGGAGTGGTTTCAAGAATCGGAATTTCTTCTGGAATGCCGTAGGTAGCAGCAGTTGAAGAAAAGACGATGTAGTGCACCCCACATTCATGCATGACTTCCAAGAGTTTGACCATGCCTGCTGTATTATTGTCGAAATATTTCAATGGATCGGCCATGGACTCCGCGACCAGTGAGTAGGCCGCAAAGTGGATGACCGCATCGATATCGGCATGTTCCTTAAAAACAGTGCGCATAAAGTCTTGATCCGCCAGGTCTCCTTGGTAAAAGACGGCATCTTGATGCACCGCTGCACGATGGCCTGTGACCAGGCTATCGACCACGACGACTTTTTCCTGTCCTTCATTGACCAAGCGGTCCACCATGTGGGAACCGATATAGCCAGCTCCTCCGAGTACGAGTATTGCCATTTGTTTTCCTTTCGCTTCTTGTCTTCTCTCTTATTGTACCAAATTTCTGTCGCTTCTCCACACTTAAAGTGTCGCAACAAAGCGTCTAAAGGCAGCTTGTCCTTCTGCTGTTCGCTTGTAGACTCCAGCATCTTCCAGCACGCGCGCAAAGATCTGACCAACCGATTCACGGACAAGGGCCTCTGCCTCTGCTTCTTCTGTGATAGCTGGGTGAGTGGCTTTCAAATCATCTGCCCAAGCCTGGTGGTAGGTTGCCACTGTGCTCTCACGTCCAAGCAAATAGTCCTGAACCTGCTTGAGCTCTTCCTTGAGGCGAGGTGGCAAAATGGCCAAGCCCATGACTTCGATCAGGCCGATATTTTCTTTTTTAATGTGTTGCACATCTGCATGTGGGTGATAAATGCCATCGGGATGCTCTGGTGAGGTTTGGTTATCACGGAGCACTAAGTCCAATTCATAATGCCCATCACGAATCCGTGCAATGGGGGTAATGGTATGGTGGGGCTGACCATCGGATACCGCTAAAACTTGAACGGCTGGATCCGAGTAGCCTCGCCAGGCTGTTAGGATATGGTCTGCCAGGGCAATCAATTGCGCCTTGTCGTCCGATTGCAAACGTAGAACCGACATGGGCCAGTTGACAATCCCTAGCGATACAGCCTCAAAGCCCTCAATGGTAAAGCTTTCCTCCACAGGAGCTAGCTCCATAGGGAAGGTGTGGCGTCCGCCTTGGTAATGATCATGAGTCAGGATAGATCCCCCTACAATGGGCAGATCTGCATTGGACCCTGCAAAATAGCCTGGAAAAGTCTCGACAATGGTCAAGAGTCGCTCAAAGGTCTTGCGACTAATGGCCATGGGCACATGCTGGCTATCGAGGAAAATGCAGTGTTCATTGAAGTAGGCATAAGGGGAATACTGAAAGCCCCAATCATGACCGTCCATATCAAAGCGAATAATCCTGTGATTAGCCCGGGCTGGATGGTCTAGGCGACCTTGATAGCCTTCATTTTCAAAGCACAATTGGCAGGCCGGATAATGACTGGCTTTGGCAAGCTTGGCCGCTGCAATGTCTTTAGGATCTTTTTCAGGTTTTGACAGATTGATGGTGATTTCAAGAGAACCATAGGGAGTTTCTGCCTCAAAGGCAATATTTTGCGCAATCGCTTTGACCTTGATGTAATCATTGCGCTTAGAGAGGGCATAGAAATCCGCAATCGCGTCTTCTTTGGACTGACGATAGGTCTCCCAGAAACGATGGTTGACCTGACTAGGACTAGGGGTGATCCAATCCATCAACTCCGCACCCAAGCTGTCCTTTGCGGCCATGCTATCTTGGATCTTACTATTCGCAACAGCGATTTCCACCAGCTGATCTTTGAGTGCGATCAAGTCAGCCTGATGAGCTGGGGCGTCTAGACCTTCTTCTCCAACGCGACTCATGATGCGATTTTTTAGATAAATCCGATCCATCTCTTCGTAGTCACTCGCCACAATGACGGCTGTAACAAATGCATCTAATACCTGTTCTGTCATCCTATCTCCTTTTTAATCGATTACCCGTGTCCCTGCCGCAACTTCTGCGATATAGAAGCTTGGCGCATAGCCAACGACTTCTTCATAACGGTTGCCGACAGTTTCTTCAAATGCTTCAACCTTATCTTTGTTTACAAGGGCGATGGCGCAACCACCAAAGCCTGCTCCTGTCATACGAGCGCCCAAGACACCTTCTTGTTCCCAGGCTGTATGCACCAAGGTATCCAATTCTAGACCTGTCACTTCGTAGTCATGCTCCAAGGATACGTGGGAAGCATTCATGAGACGACCAAAACCTCCCAAATCACCTGCTTCAAGTGCCTTACGAGCTTGGAGAGTCCGTTGGTTTTCAAGTACAGCATGACGAGCTCGTTTGATGCGATTTTCATCCTTGATCAAGTAGCTATAGGCATCAAAAGACCAGAGATCCAATTCCCCTAAGGTTTGGATATCCAATTTTTCTTGGAGTTCAGAGACGGCGGTCTCACATTCTGAACGACGTTCATTGTATTTTGAATCCGCTAATTCCCGGCGTTTGTTGGTATTCATGATAACTACGACATTGTCTTTGAGGTCCAGCGGTACCAGATCATACTCTAGGGTGTTGGTATCGAGATAAATAGCCCGTTGATCAGCTCCCATACCGATGGCAAATTGGTCCATGATCCCAGAGTTGACTCCGATGAAGTGATTTTCAGTTTGTTTCCCGATCTTGACCAGATCTAGACGATCTAACTGAAGATCATATAGTTTCTCAGCGATGACGCCAATCAAGAGCTCAAGCGAAGCTGAAGAAGAAAGACCGGATCCGTTTGGAATATTGCCGTAGACATAGACGTCCATTCCGCTATCAATGACATGACCAGCTTCTTGCAAGAAGTGGAGCACGCCTTTTGGATAGTTGGTCCAGTTGTGCTCTTTTTCAAAGTGGAGATTATCCAGTGGAACTTCAATGATCCCCTTGTCTTCAAAGTTTCCTGAGAAGAAACGCAAGACCTTATCCTCACGCTTTCTTGCAGCTCCGTAGGTACCAAGTGTAATGGCTGCTGGGAAGACATGCCCACCATTATAGTCCGTGTGTTCACCGATCAGATTAATCCGTCCTGGTGAAAAGAAAGTGTGGTCAGCCTTTTCCCCAAAGACAGCCTGGAATTTTGCTTGTAAATCTTGAGATGTGATTGTTGTCGTCATGAGAAACTCCTTTAGTTTTGTAAACGTTTTTATACTTGTATTATATCTGATCGCAAGTAAAACTTCAAGTATTTTTAGTAAAATTTTATTAATTTTTTATTTTATGCCAAAGAAGGCTATAACAAAGGGTTTTCCTCCGATTAAAACTTCTATTCGATAATTGCCGACTTGAGTTAATTTTAGTAAAACTTTACCAAAAAATCTCAATTGGGAGTGACCCAATTGAGATTCTGAATCCTTTAGTGTTTCTTTCTTGGATAGACAAAAGATCCAAGGAAGGTTAAGAGGCTGATGCCCATGAGAGCTAGGAGATTCTCTGTTTGACCAGTTTTTGGCAATACAGATGATGCAGGACTTGCTGACACGCTGACAGGAGCCTGATCAGTGGCTTGTTTCACAGCGATCGGAGTAACTTGTGGACGATCAAGAGTGCTAGCTTTTTCCTGCTTGCTAACAAGAACCTGTGTTCCAGTGTGACCAACCTCTACTGGTTGTGTCTGATGGGTTGGATCTTGGACTGGTGAAGTTGGATCTTGGGTTTCTGGTGTTGGCAATGGTGCAGGTGCTGGATAGAAGAGACCATGACCAATGCGGTAGGCGTACTCTGTTTCCGACATTTTTCCGTCTACAATTTTTGGAATATCAACCGGTAAGGTACCTAGATGTTCCTTGCCATTGAAGATGACTTCCACTCCTGCAGGAATATTAGGACCAAATGCATTGTCTGGTTTGAGGGATTCCGTTGGATCCATTCCCTTATTTCCATAGACTGCCAAAATGGCTTTTGCCGCTGGATAGTTGGCTACATCATAAGGTTTAGAGATAGAAAGGACAGCTGCCTTCTTATGGTTGGTATTGGCATAATTGACGATTTCTGTTGGGATCTTGGTCCGCCAGAAATCTTTATCCAGTTGCCCTTCATAACCGATCTCTGAAATCACTACGATGTGAGTGGCTTTCTCTAGGTCTTCTTTTAGACTATCAAGGGTAGATTCTTTAGTGAAGTTCTTGGCCACAAAGGAGGTATCTTTTGGAAGCACTCCGTCCGCAATTAAGCGACGCATACCCAAATCGAGTCCAGGGACTTCATTTTCAAAAGCTCCTAAGAGTAAGACATGGTCCCCTGTTTGCACCTTAAATGGCAGAGTATTTTCTTCATTTTTTACAACCGTCACCGCTGCTGCTGCAATCTTGCGTTCCAAGTCACGGTTGAGGGTTGATCCGACTGCTTCTTCTGCTTTTTCAGCCGTCCGAGCACTTGGATCAAAATTCAAGACCCCACGTTTTTCTTTGAGGGTCAGAATCCGGCGAACCGACTCATTTAAGCGTTCTTCTGAAATGTCACCGGTTTTCACGGCATCTACCACTGCATCGACAATGGTATCAATCTTGCTCAAATCGGCTTTACTGCGAAGGGTCGTTGGCATCAAGACCAGGTCAACTCCTGCTTTGATGGCCATTTTCACAGCTTCCACCTCACCGAAGTTCTTGGCGATGGCATCCATCCCCATGGCATCGGAGACAATCACGCCCTTATAGCCGTATTTCTTCCTTACCAAGCCCGTTAAAATATCATCAGAAAGAGTCGCTGGAACATAAATCTTCTCGCCTGTTTCTTTTGAAACGACCTGATCTTTTTCAATCTGCGGGTATTGGATATGAGCCGTCATCAAGAGGTCGACCCCTCCATCCATAGCTTTTTTGAATGGAAGGAGTTCTAATTTTTCAAGCTCGGCAAGTGATTTATCCACCAATGGCAGACCTGTATGGGAATCGACCGCTGTATCTCCATGACCTGGGAAATGCTTGGCTGCTACAGCCACATTGTAGTCCTGAATGCCTTTCATCATCGGAATACCCAAGTAAGCAACTCGGTTTGGGTCAGATGAGAAGGAACGAAGCCCAATCACAGGGTTTTGAGGATTATTATTGGTATCCAAAACCGGAGCGAAGTCCACATTCAAGCCTAGTGCAGAAAGTTCACGTCCGATGATTTGACCGGCTTCTTTCGCTAGTTTGGGATCATTGGTAGCCCCAATGGCCATATTGCCAGGAAGGGCAGTACCCGTACCCAAGCGGTAGACGATCCCCCCTTCTTGGTCGATGGCTAACAATAGCGGAATCTTCCCGTTATTGGCCTTGTTTTCGATCGCCGCCTTTTGCATATCTTGCGTCAGAGTCAGGGTTTGCTTGGTTTCTTTCACGTTTTCAGCAAAAAGAATGACGCCTCCAAAATCATATTTATCGATCGCATCTGCTACTTCCGCATTGACCTTGGTGAGATCCTGTGGCGACTCCTGATTAGCCTCCTGCCACTTACGGAAGTCCGGCATGATCATTTGCGTCACTTTTTGTTTGAGTGGCATGTTTTCAATCAGTTTTTCTACTTCAGGAGATGCCGTCTCTGTCGAGGTTACCGTTGGGGAGGCTGCAGGGACAGCAGCACGGTCTGTTGAAGTCGGCGTTTCGGCCACTTCTCCCTGGTTTTCTGTGGTGCTTTCTGGACTTGGAGAAGCCACCACCTCTTCTACTGTTGCTGCCGGTTCATTGGCTTGATCCGACGCTTGAGCTGTGTCTGCCTTTGCTGTTTGAACGGATAATAGAGCAAAAGCAGCTAATAGGGCCGCAGATGGATAAATGATTTTTTTCATAAAGCGACCTCCTTTCTTTCAATAGATATTGTACCATTGTTTTATAGTTTTGTAAACGGTTGCAACATCTAAAACAGAAAAAGGATAAGCATTTTTTACTTATCCTTTAGTTCGTTCATATTTTTTTAAAACACCATTTCTTGACCATTTTCTGTCACTTGGTAAGTGCCCTCAGCAAGATCGATTCGGGCTACTGCTGTGACAGTCTGGTCTTTATTTTGGCGCGTGATGACAATGGTATGATCATCTGGTGTTTCCACTTCAATGCTTCCTTCTAGGTCAAAAGCTTGCGAGTTGTTCCGGAAACTAAAGAGCTTGAGAAGGGATTGTACGACTGGTCGCTCCACTTCTTGAGCGATTTCTTCATTGCTGTAGTAATGACGGTTGATATTGCGGCCTTCTTTAGTGTTTTCTAAGAGTTCCAAATCATTCTTCCCAGCTAGGAATCCAACATAATAAACCTGTGGAATACCTGGTGCAAAGGCTTGAATTAAACGGGCTAGGAAGTACTTACGATCATCATCTCCAAGTGCTGAATAGTAGGTCGAATTGATTTGGTAGATGTCCAAGTTGTTGTATTCTGCTGTGGAATATTTGCGTTTAACATTTGCCCCTACCTTATAGAGCTCATTTGAAGCATAGTCAATCTCTTCATCTGTCAAGATATCCTTGACATCGACCACCCCAATCCCATCATGGGTATCGAGCGTCGTGAATTGCTTCATCGGACTCATCTTCAACCACTTGGCAAGGCGATCCACTTTTGAACTATAGAGGGTATAGAGGGTTACCATTGGAAGTGCGAAGTCATAGACATAATAGTCGTGATCGGCAATCTTAAACTGGATGGAATAGTGCTCATGAATCTCTGGAAGAAGCTCAGCACCGTAGCCTGCCGCCATATCGCGCACCTTATCCAACAAATCCCAAATGTCTGGCTCCACGAAGAAATCATTGGTGTCCAATTTCTTGACTGCATAGGCAAAGGCGTCCAAACGAATGAGGTCACAGCCATTGCTCGCCAGGTGTTCGATGGTCTTACGAATAAAGTCCATGGTCACGTCCTTGGTCACGTCTAGGTCAATCTGCTCTTCCCCGAAAGTATTCCAGAGATGCTCAGTTGTTCCATCCGCAAAGGTAATTTCTTGCTTGGGAGCTCGATCTTTGCGCTTATAAATCAAGTCCACATCCGCTTGAGTTGGACGATTCTCAGGCCAGAACTTGTCCCAGTTGAGAAAGAGGTCCTTGTAGGCACTTTGGTCGTGCTTTTCTTGGTAGTCCTTGTAGTATTTAGACTGACGAGAAATGTGATTGATCATAAAGTCAAACATAAGATAGTACTTGTCGCCCAAGCGTTTGACATCTTCCCAATCTCCAAAGGCTGGATCCACTTGGTCATAGTCGACAGGCGCAAAGCCACGGTCACCAGTTGATGGGAAAAATGGCAAGAGGTGAACCCCACCTACTGCATCCCCAAAGTGCTTCTCCAGATTTTCATAGAGATCCTTCAGGTTATTTCCTAAGCTATCTGAGTAAGTAATTAACATGGTTTTGTTTTGAATTGGCATAATGGTTCCCTTTCTTTTTTGAAAGCCAAGTCTTAGGAGACCTGGCTTTCTTGAGTTTTTCTATTTTAGAATTGTTTCCTAGGGTACTACAGAAATTTTCAGCAAGCTGAATCGTCCCTTTGTATCTTATTTCACTGCGCCGTTGCTCATTCCTGCGATGATATGGCGTTGGAAGAAGAGATAGACAATGGTGATACTGATAATGCCGACAACGTAAGAAGCAAAGCTTGGTCCGTAGTCGTTGAAATATTGGCCTGCGTAGTTGTATTGGAACAAAGGCAGGGTCCACATTTTTGAATCGCGGTTCAAGACAAGGAGTGGCAACATGAAGTCATTCCAGAACCAAAGGGCATTGATAATCATGGTTGTCGCATGCATGGGTTTCATCATCGGGAAAATGATACGGAAATAAGTTGTAAATTTATTAGCCCCATCGATCTCTGCTGCTTCATCCAAACTTTCTGGGATAGAGATTTTGATATACCCTACATAGAGGAAGAGGGTCTGTGGAATCGCATAGGTCAAGTAGAGCAAGATCAAACCAAAGGTGTTAGCTAAACCGAGTTTACTCATCATAACCGTAATCGGAATCATGATAACCTGGAAAGGTACGAAAATCCCAAGAATCAAGAGGGTGTACATGATGGTAAAGGCTTTTCTCTTACTCATATTACGTGCGATGGAGTAGGCTGCCATGGGGATAAAGATCATTACTGCAAGTAAAGACAAGACAGTGATGACGACAGAGTTCCAATAATAGCCTCCGATCCCATCAGCCAAGAGACGGCTAAAGTTGTCCCATGTGAAGTTGGTTGGAAATCCAAAGAAATTGTCTACGATATCCTTGGTTGGTTTGAAGGAACTAAAGAGGGTGGCAAGGAGTGGCACTAAAATCAGAACCGATCCTAGAATCAATAGAATGTATTTGCCAATCAAGGCTTTTCTTTCATCTTGTTTCATCGTGCTTCTCCTCTTAAATTTCAAATTTCTTAGATACTCTCAATTGGATGATCGAAATCACTACAATCAAGAAGAACAAGATTACGGCAATGGCATTGGCATAACCGAATTGGTTATTTTTAAAGGCATAGTTATAAACCAAGAGTCCAAGTGAGGTTGTGGCATTGTTTGGACCACCACCAGTCATGGCAAAGACTTGGTCAAAGGCGGTAAGCCCACCTTTTAGGGCTAGGATAAAGACCATAGAGACACTTGGTAGCAAGTAAGGCAATTCAATATTCCAGAAGACTTGCTTGCTCGTCGCACCATCGATTCTGGCTGCTTCCGTAATCTCGGTTGGAATAGATTGTAGACCAGCTAAGAAGATAATGATGGGCATAGCTACTCCTTGCCAAAGAAGGACAAAGACAGCCGCAAAGATCGCTCCCCACTTAGTCCCTAAAAGACTAGTTTGGAGAAACTCGATATGAAGGGCATTCCCAATGGCTGGTAGACCGTAGTTGAAGACTTGTTTGAAAATCAGAGCCACTGTCAAACCAGACAAAACTGCTGGGAAGAAGAACCAAGCACGGAAGAAGGTTTGGCCTTTGATCTTAGAGTTCAAGACACGCGCAATGAAGATCCCAAGGGCAATCTCACCAACTACCATAGCAATCGTGATGATCGCAGTAAAGCCAATAGCATTCATGAATTTTGGATCCATAAAGAGGAGCTTAAAGTTATTCAAGCCAACAAACTTGTAGTTATAGGTCAAACCTGTCCAGTTGGTAAAACTGTAAAAGGCTCCTTGGAACATTGGCACATAGAAGAAAATTGCTTGTAATAAGAGGGGAATGACCACAAAAGCCCATGCCCAATATTTTTGTAATACTTTTTTCATTGTCTCTCTACTCCTAATCCACATCCGCTTTCATCGGGTTAAAGAAGGCATTCAAATCATTGACCATTCCTTGTTTATCACCTGTCAAGACATAGTTCATGGTCAAGGTATGGAAGTCTGCTTCACTGGTCCAGTATTGTTGCAACCAGACCAAGTGACGATCCGTAAAGGCATATTTGGTCATCCCAGCAAGCGGTGAATCCTCTCCTGCTTGTTTGACCCCTTCGATCGCTGTTGGAGATCCGTCCACATCGTAGTATTTTTGCATGACTTCTGGACGGGTCATGTATTCCACAAAGGCATTGGCTTCTTTTGGATGTTTGGTAGTAGCTGAGATAGACCATGCCAAGTCACCTGCACCAACGGTTAAGCTTTGTCCTTTTTCTTTTCCTGGAATCATGAAGGTTCCAATCTTAAATTTCGGTTTTTGTTCATTAATCGCTGTAATCGCCCAAGATCCATTTGGTGTCATGAGGACATCTCCACGCGCGAAGGCTCCGATAACATCGGTATAGCCAGCACCTTCCCAGTTCTTTTGCTTCGAACCTTTAATGCGAAGAATATCCATGACCTTGATGTCATCTTTCATAATCGGATCAGACAATTTAATGGCATTTGGTTGAGAATAACGAAGGTATTGATTGGCTTCTTTACCTCCACCTGCTGCTGTCGCAAAGGCCAATTGATTGTATCCATTGAGAGTCCAAGCATCTGCACCTGCAATCCCAAATGGTGTTTGTCCTTTAGCAACGATGTCTTTGACTAACTGTTCAAATTCATCCCAGGTTTCAGGGACCTTCAAGCCTAGTTCTTCGAATTTATCTTTGTTGTAGTAAATTCCATAAGCATTGGCTGTAAAGGGAACGTTGTAGACTTTTCCGTTCACGGCATATTTTTCAGCATAGCCATTTTTCACGCGTTTCATATAGTCTTTATTGGACAAATCTTCGAAGACACCTGCTTTTGCCCATTCTTGCAGTTCGATGGACTGTGGGTAAATATTAACCACATCTGGCACATCTCCTGCGAGGACACGTGTTTTCAATACTTCACCACCGTTCGGTACATTGACAACTTTGACCTTGACCTTTGGGTTTTCCTTTTCAAAATCACGCGCGATTTCTTCCAAAGTTTTAGTCATTTCTTTTTTCTGGTTGAAATACTCGATGGTCACTGTGCCATCCGCCGATTTTCCATCGTTGGAGCAAGCACCGAGCCCAAACAAGGCTAAGCCTGTTGTCGCAAGAAGTCCGATTTTTTTATACCATTTCATTTGGCTGTCTCCTTTTATTTTTTGACAAAAACATATTGTTTAGTGAGGAAATCTCCCTGAGGAAGAACGACGGTTAAGCCTGCATACATGAGCTCAGCTCCTGAATAGACTTGGTTGGTCCCTTCTAAGCTATAGAGCGCATCTTCTTCCAACCCTTTGAGTTTCAGGGTCGGCTCGATCTCCTCAACCGTTGATAAGACCCGTACATAGGTTACAACCGTACGGTCTTGATAAGTGAACTGGACGGCTGCTTGATTGGCACCTTGACTAGGATTTATTAAGCGGTAATGTTTTCCGAATTGAACAAGGGCTCGAATCGTTTTGTAATGAGCGACTTGAGTTGCGATGACATCCAACTCTTCTTGAGAAAGGCTGGTCAAATCCAATTCATAGCCCAGATTTCCCATCATGGCTACATGTCCACGCGTTTCAAGTGGTGTCATCCGTCCCATCTGGTGATTTGGAACAGCTGATACGTGAGCCCCCATAGAAATGGTAGGATAGAGGTAGCTAGAACCGTACTGGATCGTAAGTCTGGCAATGGCATCCGTATTGTCACTTGCCCAGACCTGAGGGAAATAACGCATCATACCGAGGTCATTGCGGCCACCGCCTCCAGAGCAAGACTCAAAGAGAATGTTCTCATACTTCTCTGTTAAGTAAGAAACCACTTCATAGAGGCCCAAGATATACGCATGGGATTGCATCTTGGTTTCAAGGTAGGTTTTACCATTTCCAAGTTTGGTGATATTGCGGTTCATATCCCATTTGATATAGTCGATCTTATGGTTTCCAAGTAAGTCATCCAAGACCTGCTTGATATAAGAAACCACTTCTTTATTTGCGAAATCGAGTACTAGTTGATTCCGTGAATAGGTGTGTTCATAGCCTGGGACTTGAATAGCCCAG
Organism: Streptococcus parasanguinis; assembly: GCF_016648925.1. GTDB lineage: Bacteria > Bacillota > Bacilli > Lactobacillales > Streptococcaceae > Streptococcus. The sequence continues at coordinate 23,836 of NZ_JACLQX010000027.1, forward strand.
TCCGGATGAGCCCGGTAGAGGTCGCTATCAACAGAAATCATTTCTGGCTCCACCCAAAGGCCAAATTGAAGTCCCTTATCGTGGATGCCTTGGATCAGTTCTGCTAGGCTTCCTCCTAATTTTTCTTCATTGACAGTCCAGTCACCAAGGGCCCGATTGTCATCATAGCGATTACCAAACCAGCCATCATCAAGAACAAAGAGTTCGATTCCCACTTTTTGAGCCTCATCTGCCAGCTCCAATAATTTGTCTTTCTTGAAATCAAAGTAGGTGGCTTCCCAGTTGTTGATGAGAATTGGACGTTCTTTATGGGCAAACTGTGTTGGAATGATATGGTTTTGGACAAATGCTTGACTCTCATGACTGAGACCAGTCAAGCCCTCATGTGAGTAGCTAATCAATGCCACCGGCGTATCAAAGCTCTGATTCGGTGCCAACTCCCAGGAGAAGTTTTCTGGATTGATTCCCAAGCCAACCCGAACTTCATTGAGTTGATTTTTTTGAACAAATCCTTCAAAATTCCCGCTGTAGAGCAGTTGGAAGGCAAGGGCAGAACCAGCATCTTCTGTCACTTCATGGTCAGCAAGAATGAGAGCTGGGGTCTGGGCGTGTCCAGAAGCACCACGGTTGGAGCTGATGGAGAAGATTCCTTGTTCCACTTGCTGACGGCGGACTGTTTTTTCTCTCGCATATGCCCCTTGAAGGGTGATGACATCGTAGTCACCTGCTGGGACATCGGCCAACACACTGAGAGCCTTGTGGACCACGACGGTTTCATCACTGCAGTTTTCAATCTTTGAAAAGCTGGTGATGGTTGCCCGATCTTCGTAGGCTGTGTAATAGAGGGTCAACCGAAGATCCGCTTGATCATCTTCAAAGACCAAGGCCAAGGTTTCAGCCTGATCTACTGTATGTGGATTGGGAAGACCAGTTGCCTCGACACTACCAGAGTAGATATTGGCTCCGACATAGAGGAAATCCGTCACCTCTGTAACGCCGTGCTGGATCTGAATCGACGGCTTTCGAAAATCTCCAAGCCCATGCTGTCCCAAAACCTGACGCTGGGTATCTAGACTAAAGATGCGATTGTCAGGTGTTGGATTTCCAGAGAAAGCATGATCCTTCTCATGTACGGTATTGGAAAAATGATAAGACGGGATCGGACGCCCCAGATGCTTGAGCATTAGGTAGCCATCTCGATTTTCAAGGATCAGGCTCAGTCCCTTACTTTCTACATAGAACAAATTCTGTTCGATACGAATTGCCATATCTTCCTCCATTGGATCCTATAAAATATCACTATGTATTTTTAAATTCAGTTCCAATATTTTTCTTTTTTTACATGTCTTTATTTTACTTGATGTAAACGCTTCTGAAAATAGAATTTTGTTGCACTTATATGGTAAAATGTTAGGTAGGAGGTTCAACCATGTCAGTCTTTTCTGAATACCAAACCGATACCATTGACCTAGCCCTTGATTTTTATGGCTACGAAGATTGTCCGAAGAATTATGAATTTGGTCCTAGCGTCCGAGATAATTTTGTCCTTCATTTTGTTACCAAGGGAAAGGGAGTCTTTCACTTTGAAAAAAAAGAAATCCACCTAGAGGCCGGGGATCTCTTTCTTCTTCCAAAAAATAAGGTGACCTACTACCAGGCAGACTCAGAAGAACCTTGGTCCTACTACTGGATTGGCATCAGTGGCACCAAGGTAAGTGATTTCATGCGCTTTTCAACCCTACAAGAAAAAGGCTTTTTAAAGAAAACAGAGGTGGACACAGAGCGGATTGGCCTGTTCATGGAGCGACTCGTCCACAAAGCAGAGGCTTCAAAAATGACTTCTCACTACCAACTCCACCTTCTCTCGCAGATCTATGAACTGCTATTTCTTATCAGTGAAGTGGCTCCCGATATCCATCGGAGCCATCCATCTCCAACCTATCAACTCTACCTGACCTGCAAGCATGTGATTGAGACGCATTACAATAAAGATCATCTAAGTATTCAAGAGATCGCTGATGACCTCAATGTCCATCGCTCCTATCTGACAACTGTCTTTAAGGAGTTTCACCAGATCTCTCCCAAGGAATTCTTACACTCGGTCCGCATGCAGCGTGCCCAGCAGTTACTGACCAACACAGACGAGAGCATCAAGATTGTAGCTTACTCAGTGGGCTTTTCAGATCCCCTCTATTTTTCAAAGGCTTTTAAGGCCTATAGCCAGCTGACTCCTAGCCAATATCGCAATAAACATAAAATTTAGTAAAATTTTATTTCTTTTTACTAGTTTTTAGAGTATACTGGAAGTAGAAATCAATAAAGGATGAACTATGACAACGATTAAAGACATTGCGGAAAAAGCAGGCGTTTCTCAGGCAACGGTCTCTCGCGTCCTCAACCAGGATGCGACCTTATCTGTTGGGGAAGACACGCGCAGTCGGATTCTTCGCATCGCTGAAGACTTGCATTACCAAAAGAAAAACCGCAAAACAGGGCCTCAACCAGTTGAGGATTTTCATAAAATCGTCATCTTTGAATGGTACACGCGTGAAGAAGAATTAGATGACCTCTACTACTATGCCATTCGGATGGGGTTGGAAAAACAAGCCCAGGAATTAGGCTATGAGATCTTTCGTATCTTCAATAATGACGATTGGTCCTTGATTCAAGAGGCAGACGGCATTATCGCTCTTGGGAAATTCAGTCCCAAGACCATTCAAGATCTAGAAAGCTACGGCAAACCCCTGATCTTTGTCGATAGCAATACCCTCTATTTAGGGCATTCCTGTGTGACGACCGATCTAGAAGATTCTGTCATCACCGCTCTCGAGTATTTCCTTGAGCATGGCCACAAGGAGATCGGGCTCTTGGTCGGGCAGGAAGAGACGGCAGATGCGACACCGTTACAGATGGATCCCCGTCAACGGACCTTTCAACAGTTTCTCACGGAAAAAGGACTTTATGAGGAGCGCTTTGTCTCTGTTGGTCAATTCTCAACTGAGTCAGGTTATCAGATGATGGAGCAGCTGATTCAAGACTTGGGCGACGACTTGCCAACTGCCTTTTTCATGGCCAGTGATGCCATAGCTGTCGGAGCCCTTCGGTCCCTTCAGGAGCACCAAATCGCAGTCCCTGATCGCGTCAGTCTCATTTCCTTCAATGATACCTCGATTGCTAAGTATGTCTTTCCTGCCCTCTCTACAGTAACTGTCTACACAGAAGAAATGGGCAAGCAAGCCATTCAGATGTTGCGGCAAACCTTTCAAGGGAGTCAACCAAGTGTTCCCTATATGGTCAAATTAGCCACCAAACTGACGATTCGAGACAGCAGTCGCTAGGAGGTCCTATGAAAACACACGAAATCCTCTTTCAAACCCTTTCTCAGGCAGATGATTATGTCAACGGGGAACAGTTGGCAAAAGAATTAGGCGTTTCCCGCACCTCCATCTGGAAAGCTATTCAGCGCCTGGAAAAAGATGGGGTCGTTATCGAATCCCTAAAAAAGAAGGGCTATAGACTGGTCTCAGGCGATATTCTGCTTCCTGCAGTCATCGCAAGCAATACCCAGTTGACCGTTACTTTGAATGAAGAATGTCATTCTACCCAATTGGACGCAAAATTAGGCATGGAAGCCCATAAAGAGGGCAGGGCTCTCTACCTGGCCAAGTCCCAATCTGCCGGAAAGGGCCGCTTTGGTCGCGACTACTACTCTCCCGATCAAGGCGGCATCTATATGTCTCTTCATCTCAAGCCCCAACTCCCACCTGCGGAGCTCCCCCCTTATACCCTCATGGTCGCAGGAGCCATCTATAAGGCTATTAAAAATCTGACCCTGATCGATGTCGATATCAAATGGGTCAATGATATTTACTATCGCCATAAAAAAATTGGAGGAATCCTAACCGAAGCTATCACATCCATCGAGACTGGCCTTGTCACGGATATCATTATCGGAGTCGGTTTCAATTTGGCTATCTCTACTTTTCCAGATGAGCTAGAAAACAAGGCTGGTTCCTTATTTGAAGGCCCTTGTCCCATCACCCGCAATGACCTCATCAGCGAGATCTGGAGGGAATTTCTTCATACGGATATCGATGAACTGGTCTACCTCTACAAGGAGCGCTCCCTGGTCTTAGGACGAACCGTTACCTTTGAGCAGAACCAGCAGACCTATCAGGGCCTCGCCAAAGACATCTCCGATACCGGCCAACTCTTGGTCCAGTTAGAAAATCAAGAAGAAATCTGGCTCAATAGTGGCGAAATTTCCCTCAAGCAGTGGAATCTATAAAACAGAGCTCACAACTCAAAAAAGAGTCTGGGACAAAACGCTGTCTCAGACTCTTTTGTGTGAAGATATATCAAAACTTTTTAAACCAATTCTTGATATACTCTAAGCATATATCCAGTAAGAATTTGATAAATAATAATACAATTCCAATCTTCACAAACATGTAATATTTAAATGTGTCATCAAATTCATGCACACGGATCGGAAAGGTGAAGATATTAGACGGATTGATAAGAAAATATAGTGAGATACAAATAGATAAAACCAACGCCACTATAAAAATTTTTTTATGTATTTGCATTTTTTACCTTTTCCTTTCTTGGTTGACAACATTAATTACCAATTACCAATTTTATATAGCCTGATTAATTCTTTCATTCCCCTTTCTACCAGGCTATTTTATAGTTCTTACACCTTCATCATATACAAATTTCAAAATAATACAAGTCTGTTTTTCTAATTATTTTTATGATATAATAATAAAGTTTGAATGTTAAACAAAAAACTCAGTAACTATCCCAACAAACTCTATAAAATTAACTTTTTAGATAGCACCATGATATATTTAAGCTACTAAATAGTTCAATTCAGTAGGTTTTTTGCCCCATTTTTAAAACATGATATTGAAAATACCTAAAAGCGTCTTCCGAAAATCATCTATATTTCAATATTTTTGATTACCTTCAATATGAAAAGTTCTTACAAATTCATGCAGGGGCATCAAAGACAACAGGAAAAAGCCTTGAAATCAAGGCTTTTTTGCTTGTCATTTTGTTTTTTGTACCAAATTTTGTACCAAATAATTATAAAAGTTTTCTAACGTTATCAAATTCTTCACTTATTTTCTCTTGTAGTGTATGACCATATACTGCTCTTCTTCTATAGCCTGAGACTCCTTTGATGAAAATAAATCCACAGAAAAAGTAAATGCTTCTAGTAAAACAATATCTGCTCATACTGTTTTATTACATTCTTGGGTATGTAATAATACCAGCTCCAATTAAAAAAAGATTAATAAATAGCAATACAATTATTTTAATGTAATTAATTTTCATACCTATATTCTGTTCCCCCTTTTCTTATCAAGAAGTTTTCAAAAATATAATTATCAATATACTAATAACTAAATTTAGAGAGTGGGACAGAAATCGGTAATTCGTTAGAATTCGATTTCGTCGTCCCACCTCCGCACAGTTGAGTAGGG
>NZ_JACLQX010000028.1:0-24192 GCF_016648925.1 Streptococcus parasanguinis
CAGCGTAGTAGAGCCCACTCAACCACTGCGTCTTGCTCGACAATCCAAAAACAATTAAGAGGCTAGGACTTTTGTCCTAGCCTCTTCTTAAAATAGATTCAAGATTTTACCTAAGAAATAAAGCAAAAGTAAGAGATAAGATAGGGCTGCACTCATCTGATAGGTTCGGTTCATAAAGCGAGCTTCCCCTCTTACTGGAAAGACATAAGCCAACATCACCCCAGCTACTAAGCCACCGATGTGCCCCGCCATACTGATTCTTGGCATGAAGCTAAAGATCAAATTGACAACAATCAAGCTGGTATAGGACTGACTCAAGTGGCGAATATAGGGACTTTGAACAATAAAGCGCAGAGCACCAATGGTCCCAAACAGTCCAAAGAGGGCTGTAGAAGCTCCTGCTGCAATCACATCCGGCGTAAAAATAGCAACAAAGACATTACCCATCATGCCTGATAAGAGATAGAGAGCTAAGAAAGCCTTAGATCCAAAGAGATCCTCTGCCAAACGTCCCAAGTAATAGAGGGTGATCATATTGAGCACAAAATGTTCTAGGCCGATGTGAACAAAGGTAGCTGTCACGATTCGCCATAACTGGCTAGGATCGACTTTCACAACCTCTCCAATAATCCCACCACTATAGTAAATAGCAGCACCTGTTTGGTAGTCGCCTCCAAATCGGATAAACATGGAAAGAAAGACTGCCGTTGTGACGAGCAACAAGAGACTGGTCACAGGATAACGACGATCAAAGAGTAACTTCATAGACTAGTACCTCCTGAACTGCCTGATCAAAAACCTCTGGCTGGAACTCCTTCTGCTGAATGGAATAAATCGTACTTACCGTTTTTCCAGTAAAATCTTCCAAATAACGATCATAATAGCCACCACCATAGCCAATTCGGTAGCCTTTTGACTGGAAGACCACGCCTGGTACATGGATCAGGTCAATCTCTGACTGATCCACAAGATTTCCTTTTTCATTGGGCTCCAACAAACCAAAGCGTGTCTTTTCCAAAATGTCAGGATCGTATTCCACAAATTCCATTCGCCCTTGTGGGTAGGTACGGGGAACACAGACGCGTTTCCCAAATTGAAGAGCTGCTTGGATCAAGCCAGCTGTGGAAACTTCATGGTCAAAAGACAGATAGGTCGCAAGGGTCTTTGCCTCCTGAAAAGCTGGTAGCTCCAAGAGGCGCTGAGTCAGCTCTTCATCTGCTTGAGTTTTCACGGATTCTGGCAACTGTTTCATGGCTGCAATGGTTTCTTTTCGTAGTGTTTTCTTCATGCCTACTCCTTTTGTCTAGCTTTTATTGTATCATTTTTTAGGAAAGATCCGAACAGTTTTTATACAACAAAGAAAAAATCCAACTCCAGACGGAGTTGAATCAATCCATTATTGGTTAGCCTTCATTTTCAAAAATTTACCAATGTTTTCCACAGCAAAGGGAAGGGCGGCCTCATTGGGGCTCATCTTTGGATGGTGCAAGGCATAAGGGGTATCAATCCCCAACCAGAACATGACACCGGGGACCTTGCTCAAGAGAAAGCCGAAGTCTTCTCCTGTCATCGCAGGCAGAATATCAATCAGGTTCACGTCTTCCTCAGCTGTGAAAAAGTCCATGAGTTCTTTGGCCAATTCTGGTTGGTTTTCCACAGGCAGGTAGCCTCCTTGCTTGAGTTCCAGGTCCAATTTCACATCAAAGGCTGCTGCAACTCCTTCTGCAATGGCTTTGACCCGTTTTTGAGTCAAAAGATTCATCTCCATGGTCAAGGTCCGAATGGTCCCATGAAGGAAGGCTGTCTCAGCGATCACATTATTGGTTGTCCCTGCATGCATGGAACCAAAGGTCACCACAGCCCCTTCAATCGGATCGACATTTCGACTCACGACCGATTGGACTTGGGTAATGAAGTAAGAGGCCGCTACAAGAGCGTCATTGGCCTCATGTGGAAAGGCCGCATGCCCTCCCTTTCCTGTAAAGGTGATCTTGACTTCACAGGTCCCCGCAAAAAGGGTACCCGTATTGGTCGCAATGTCCCCCACCTTCAAATCAGGGCGCACATGCAGACCATAAAATTCATCAGGGAGCCAGTCGCCAAAAGCATTGTCCTTATACATGAGCATCCCACCAGCTTCGTTTTCTTCAGCTGGTTGGAAGAGAAAGAGCAGGTTATTTTTTGGTTGTACTTGGACCAGTTGATCCAAAAGTCCAAGGGCTGTCGTCATGTGCATATCGTGACCACAAGCATGCATCCGTCCTTCGTGCTTAGAGACAAAATCAAGGCCCGTTTGTTCCACAATCGGTAAGCCATCGATATCCGTCCGCCAGCCGATCGTTTTTTCAGGTGCAGCCCCATGGAGATAAACCAGGATCCCGGTCCGCCAAGTCCGTTGCTCTACAAAGTCCTTGCCCGCTGTGATCTCTGCGATTCGCTCTAAGAGGTAGGCTTGGGTTTCAAATTCTTCCAAGCCAATTTCAGGGATTTGGTGCAAATCCCGTCTGATTTTGATTAAATCCAATGTCATCGTCGTCTTCTTTCTATTAGAATAGAGGCCTTGCGGCCTCTACCATTCATATCTTACAAATTACGCAAGGCGTCTTCGAGTGCTGTTTTTTGTTGTGTTTTTTCGTCGATTTCCTTGATGATGCGAGCTGGGACACCAGCTACGACCACATTTTCAGGAACATCTTGAGTAACGATAGCTCCAGCGGCAACAACTGAACCGTTCCCTACTTGAACCCCTTCAATCACAACTGCATTGGCACCGACCAAGACATTGTCACCGATCCGAACAGGCCCAGCAGAAGCTGGCTCAATGACACCCGCAAGAACGGCACCTGCACCGATGTGGCTGTTTTTACCAACTGTTGCACGACCACCAAGGATAGCCCCCATATCAATCATAGTTCCTGCACCGATTTCAGCACCAATATTAATGACAGCCCCCATCATCACGACAGCATTGTCTTCGATGGTCACTTGGTCACGGATAATAGCACCTGGTTCGATACGCGCATTTAGATAGCGCTTATCCAGCAAGGGAACAGCTGAATTACGACCATCTTGTTCGACCACATAATCCTTGTTCTCTGTCAAGTTGGCAAGAAGGGGCTCGATATCTTTCCAGTCACCGAACAAAACATTGCCAAGCTTGGTAACAGAAGCAGGAACAGCTGTTGCCAATTCCCCTTCAAAGGTTACTTTCACATTTGTTTTCTTTTCTGCATTTCCAATAAAAGCGATAATTTCTTGAGCAGACATTTTTTGTGCAGTCATGAGATTCTCCATTCATTTCAATTAAAGGTATCCATATTATACCACAAACCCAAAGAGATGAACACCTAAGGCGACGTGGTTGTAGCCTGATCCTCCAGGCCTGTCATTTCACTGATGGTGCGATTGCTTCCAAAGTGAATAATGACTGAGTGCGAATCAGAAAGTTTATAGTAAAAGATTAAGAAGGACTCTGAACTCATCATACTCGACCAAGAAACACGGCTAGGAATTCCGACTGTATTCACAAGATCTGCATAGCTGGTTCCTATTTTAATATTGGCAAAATCCTCTCTATTCAAACTGCCATTTTTATTGGCTAATCGCTCACTGTTTAAGTTCTCAAAATTAAGAGAAGATAGACGGCTACTAATCATATTTGAAAGCAAAACAGATACAGAAGAAGGGGATCCTTCAACCTCATAATCCAAGCTTGTCATGAAAGGACCGACACTACCCTCTTGGTAGGTTTCTTCCCCACTACTAGCCTTGCCCAGTACAGCTACCACATCCTGCGGAGACAGATAAGTTGAAGAGGTACGACCTTGATCCCCCTCACTTAAACCAGGAATCAGGGAAATCGCCTTCTCATAGGTCACTTGAAACTGAAATTCACCTTCCGGTGCAATCAAGGTACTCGTACCACTCTTCAAGGTTTCCTTTCTGGTTCCATAAGACCGGCCAGGACTTCCGTATTCACTAGTAGTAGAAGAAGGATGTTCCTCACTATGGATACCTCCTGAAGCTAGATAGGCAAATAATCCCAGCATGGCCAATAATCCAAAAAAGGCTGCCAGCGAAGACCCTCCACTATTAGAGGAAGGAGAGTAGGTTTTCGCCCTATCCGATTGGGAGTCTAGTACCGTTTGTCTTGGTTCTGAATGCCTGCCTCCCCCTATTGAAGCCAGGTCAGCTTCTGAAATCAAGCGGCTCCCACCCTGGTGCTCTACTTTTTTCTCAGCTGAAGGAGACTGCCCTATTGTATCTTGTGCTGGTGTTTCTGACCTTTCTTCTTCTGTTAGTGGTGTAGCAAGAACGACCTGAGCTGATTCGTCTTCAGGTGTAGCAAATGAGCCTTCCTTTGGATCATACGATTCCTCCTTCACACCAATCGCTGGTTCGTCTTTTCGTTCCTCTTCTTGTTTCACCTCTTCCTGAAAAGCAGGGACTTCTACCACTTCTGGCTCTTTTGCGAGCGTATCTTCTAGCTTCTCAGGACTTCCTTTTTCTAAGGGTGCTTCTTTCGGCTGGCCTTTCGAAAACCGACTCTGGTGCTCATTTCGTAGATGCGACCAGTCTTTATTTCCCATTGTCCTCTCCTTTTATTTAAAATGCTTCGGCTGATTTTTTACTGTGCTGTAGATGTAGAGGAAGCTGGTGTGGTCGCTACCTCTTTCGATTTGATATCCTTTATGGTTTGCCGGCTATCAAAATGGATTTGAACCGTTTGAGAATCCGATAATCGATAGGTAAAGGAAGGCGCTTCCCCGTAACCTAAAAGCCCAGATACATATATTTCATCCGGAATCCCTACCGTATTGAGTAGGTCTAAATAAGGCATTCCGACCTTGATAGTGGCAAAATCGTCCTTCATCAAGCTCCCATTCTTATTCGCAAATCGGTCACTTTTTAAGTGTTTCAAACTTAAAAGAGAGATCCTGTAAAAGGCACCTGTTTTTTCAAGAAGAACCTTCCCATCTGCATCCTTTGATTGGTAATCTAAGGTCAACAAAAAGGGACTAGAACTGCTACCACTATAGGTTGCTTCCCCACTCCTCGCTTTACCTAATGCTGCAACGACATCTTGTGGGTCTACCGTCCCAAAAGAGGTCTTTTTTTCTTCCACTGCAAAATTAGGAATGAGAGACATAGCCTTTTCATAGGTTGGCTGAAATTGAAATTCATTAGCTGAGGCGATATAAGAACTATTTTCACTGGTCAGATATTCCGTTCTGATACCATCACGTGATAAACCATTGATCCCCTCACTCGAAGAAGATGAAGAAGAGCTTTTATTAACTTCGTTTTGAAGCACAAACACAAAAGCCATAAACAAGGCGAACCACCCAAAAAATCGCAAAAGCGAACCAATCCCCTCTTTTGAGGAAGAAGGGGAAGACTCCATCGTATCTGAATGGCTTCTAGTATCCTGATGATTGTCCATCCCTATTGAAGCCAGATCGGCTTCTGAAATCAAGCGGCTTCCACCCTGGTGAGAGGAAGCTGCCTTGATGTCTGTCCGTTGATCGTCCAATGATGTCTCCTTTCTTATACCAACACCAATTTCTTGGCTTTTTTCTTGAATTCCATCACCACTTCTGGCTGCCCTGGCACCTGGTAAGTCGCGCGATAGCCCATTCCGCCATCTGGCATTTCCCCCCAGACCAAGCGTTGAGGATTTCCTAGTTGCTTAATGAGCTGGGCGAATTCTGTACCTTTTTTCTCTTTTTCAGTAGTGATTTCTTTCTCACTGCTTGTCTTCTCTTTTGCGTCCAACAAATTCGTCGCATCCACTGTCGTCAAGCGATACCCCTGGTCTTTTTCCTGTTCAAACCACAAGGTTACACTTTTCTTGCCCTGATCGGTTTGCTTAGCTGCATAAGTCAAGACAAGAACGGTTTTTTCTCCTTGAGCTGTCTTTGTATACTTAACTTTTTGGGCTTTTCCCCATTCCGTCACAACTGTTTCCAAGCGGGTTCCTGGTTGCTGACTCTGCTTGAGACGAACTTTTAAATTCGCCACAGCTTCGATGGTCCATTTAAACTGTTTGATTTCTTGTTCCTTGCTGACCAAATTCTTGTAATCCTTTGGCTGGAAATGAGTCAGTGTTTGGTCCTCCTTGGTATCGGTTCCCTGCTCCTGCACCTGGATGCTTGCAATCGCAAGTAACAATCCTAAAACAAAACACAAAAACAGCAGCAAGAGCTCTTTTCGATTCTTTTTCATCCACTCGATCATCTGCTTCACCCCTTCTTCGTCAAACGATACTGACCACTATGGTCACGTTCAAAGGTTAAAGAGACCAGTCCATCTGTCACCTGATAAGACAGGGCTAGGACTTGCTTGTCCTTTTCAGAGGTCAAACTAAGAGAATTGGGAAGACCTGATTTTTTCAAGACATCTTCTACTGCTGTCCCCTTTTCCTTTTTTCCATCTAGTGTCTGATAGCCTGTAAAATCTGCCAGTTTTAAGTTCTTTTTGCTCTGATAGTGAGCCGACTTGGGCGCAAAGCCTTGAATCGAGCTCAAATAAAAGGTATCATCCTGCTTTTGAAATTCTATGGTATAAGGATGAATCCCCTGCACAGGAGTCCCATAGCCTAGCTGGACTTGCGTTCCAAAAGTCGTATCTTCTTGTGTAAAACTCGCTGCTTTTCCAATTTTTTTGACGAATGCAGATAAAGTCACCCAATTTTTTTGTGTCTTTCCTTCTCCCCTTGCAAGGTCCAATGACAACAAGTCTTCTAAAGCCGGCTCTTTGGAAGAAGACGCAACAAATTGCTGGCTGTCTTCTTGCATGCGAGACAAACTCAACAAGCGATCTTTGGGCAAGGTTTTCACTGGATGAATCATAAACACCAAGCAAACACCAACCATAAAAGCCAGCAAAGCACTTGCAGCTTTTTGGAGGATCCGCTTATGATGTTCTATCCACTGTTTCATTTCTTCCATCCTTCATGCTCTTTCTATTCAAACTCTTTCTATTGTATAGAAAATTAGCGTATTTGTCTCGTCTTATCCCAAAAAAGAGGCGCTTGCCTCTTTCTTGTCTGATCCTTTTAGTAGCTGTCTTTACTGCTCAAGAGAAAATCTCCATTTTCTTGGCGAATAAAGGTCAAATCTACATAGTCCCCGTTTTTCTTTTGGAAGTCCATGACCAATTCTATCTCGTCTGAATCATCAGATGAACTCACCGTCAGATTGACTGCATCACCGTATTTTTCTAAAAGCTCTTTGTAAGAGGTTCCTCCAGCACCGGTCTCACTATTTCCAACTTTGAATCCATCTGCAAAGTTGTCCTCAACCGTAAGATTTTTCCCAAATTGATTAAATTCAAATTTGACAAGCTGGAATTCTTTCCCTTTCTTAGAGTAAGTCGCTTTGACCTCTTTATTATAAGAGTTATCATCCCAAAATAATTTCAATTCTCCACTTTCAAATTGAACGGAGCTAGCTTTCCCATAAGCTTCAATCATTTCCTCAGGAGTCTCCCCAGCATCACTTCCTGTTAAAAACTGAAGTTGCTCGATATCAGACTGTTTCCAGCTAAAATCAACTTCCGCGTCTTCTGCGGTCAATTGATCCAAATCGATATTGGAAGACGAACCAGACTGGTTACCTGACCAAGAAGTCTGCTTTCTAGATGATGACGTGCTAGGGCTAGCATGACCAATCAAATAACCACTGACTCCACCGATAAGAAGCCCAACTAAAATCCCAAGGGCAAAACGAATCGCCTTCTTGTCTGCAGTATCCATCGGTCTTCCAACAGGAGAAAGAGGAGCTTGTGGAATAGGTGTCTCAGGAACAGGCACTGTTTGCGGACCAATTGGTTCAGCTGCCATGTTTTGAGGAGCTTGAGGCGCAGGCTGGAATGGAGGAGTCGGTTGGGGAGCGGCAACTACATCCGGATGTTCTCCAACAGTCACTTCATCCACCTTTGGAAGCTCCACTGCTTCTGACATAGCTAGCTTGTCTGCCTCTTCTTTCATTGCTTCCGTCTCCGTCACTGAAAGACCACTAGCTTCTGGAACGACCAAGTCTTCGGCTTCTTCTTTTGGGACAAAGGCTGGCGCAGCCACATCAAATTGAGGCGCACCCTCTACGGGAGTATGTTTCATAAATTGTTCTTGATCTTTCTCGGACATTTCGAATTCTCCTTTTTATTCTTCTCTTCTACTATAACATAAAACCAAGCAAGGACCAACTCCTGTCTTGATGGACTAAAAAAGATCGGAGAGATATCCGACCTTTTAGATGCTTATCTTAAAATTTCTTGCGAAGGGAGACAATAGCAATTCCTGCAAGTGAGAGCAAGCCCAATGTTGCCAAAACGACACCTGTTTCTTGACCTGTTTTTGGCAATAAACGGCCAACTACAGATTTGCTTGAGTCGCTTGAATTTGAGGAAGAACTAGAAGAAGAGCTTGAGCTCGATGAAGAAGTTGAACTTGAGGAACTTGAAGATGAGCTGCTTGAAGATGAGCTCGATGAGCTACTTGAGCTTGAAGACGAACTACTTGAGCTACTTGAACTAGAAGATGAGCTACTTGAGCTTGAAGATGGGCTTGTTGTACTTGGTGAAGTGGATCCTCCTGTCTCAGAACCGTTATAGCCTGCAATGAAATTACGATAAATTGGGTTTGAACTTTCAAGTGAATCCACCATCAAGCGTCCTGATCCATCGTAAGCAAGGGACACTGTTACTTCCCCTTCTCCATTATCCAACTGTTTAAAACGACCATCATCCTTTGTGGTTTGACGAATGTAGAGTTTAACAGTCCCAGAATTTAGTCCAGAGAGATCCACATCATCAAATGCGATGGTCCCATCTGCTGTATTTTGCCCTTTAGCAACGGTCTCTTCTTCGCCACCTTCAGATTTGTAGATCAATGCAAATTGGTAGGCTCCTGCATCATGCGCACTTTCTTTCTTGCCTTCACGCGCTCCCACTACATCGACACGACCTGTTTTCAATTTCAAAGAAAGCTGATTCGATTCGAAACCTTCATATGTTGGTTTTTGAACAAGGTCTAGCTGACCATTTTTGTACTCATAAACCGCAGCTTTTGTATTCGCAGAAACTGGGTGAGCAACAGCCATTCCACCAAGCATAGATGAAAGTAACAAGAATTTAGCCAATTTCTTTTTCATGATTTTCATTCCTTTTTCAATTATTTTCATTCGTCTTTCATTTTATAATATGAAACAACAAATGACAACTTTTATATTCAAATAACTTTTTATATTAAAGGATTTGAGTATAAAATCCGTGCCTGTAGCTATTGTCTAGCTAGAAACCCTGTATCATCAGTATTTTAGAAATGAGTTTAGCAAATGATCAAGAATAATAACTAGTTAGTGTTTATATAATTGAATCTTAAGGGAAAAATTATGAAATTATTTTACAAGTAAAAAAACGACCTCTTGAGAGATCGTTTTATCCAGATGTTGCTACATTTTCAAGTCGGTATTCCCCTTGCTGATTCTTTTTAAATGATAAGGTTATTTTTCTTTGATCTGTTGTAAAGTATAGAATATATATATAACTATTTTCCCCTTCATACAGGTTGTTACTGTAACTATTCTTAGGAATTCCAAACTGACTTATAGCCTCCATTAACCCAATCCCTTCCTGGCCACTTTTAGGTAAATAAGAACGATATTCTTCTAAAGTTTTATTCGCCATGCCCGCTTGAGCTTTAGTCACTTCAAGATAGACACGCTCAACACGACTTTTTCCTTCAAACTCATTAATAACAATTTTGAAAAAACCCTGTTGGTCAGAAAGCTTATAATAAAAGGTTACTCGTTCTTTCCCCGAGGAATTATAATCAAGTAAACCTGCAAACGCCTTTCCATATTTCTCAATTACTTCTGAAGATGTTATCGTTGGCTTCTTTGTAGCATCCATTAACTCAAAAACTTCATCAACTGAAAAAGCTCTTACTTGAGATGGATCAACCCACTCAGAATTTTCTTTTTTTAATATATATCCAATTTTTTTATTCTCACTTTTGCTTGCTTGAGTATTTGAAGGGCTGGTAGAAGATTTCTTATTTTGATATCTTTCCGAAGATCTTATGATCTTATTTACAGGTTTATGAACGACTGTTTTTTTATAATACCAGACTCCTATCAGAAAAAATACGAATACAACGATCACTGAAAAGAGTACTCGGATTATGTTACGTGAAATCCGAAATCCTATTTGTTTCTTTTGATCTTCAAAAATCGCTCCTTGAGGTCCTTCATCCGAAAATGCACTCGGAAAAGAGTACAGATTCCCATGATTCTTAGACCATTCACGTTGTACTTTTCTTCCTCTTGACATGTCGTACTCCTTAACTTTATTATCTTACCCTACTATAGCATAAATCACCTGAAGGCGCCAATTCATCACTAAATGGGGAAATAGACACAAAAAAACGACCTCTTTCGAGATCGTTTTGTCTGTCGATTAAAGGCGAGCGTTGAGTTCTGCTCCAAGTTCTTCAAATCCTGGTTTACCAAGAAGGGCAAACATGTTTTTCTTGTATGCTTCAACACCTGGTTGGTCAAATGGGTTGATGGCGTTCAAGTAACCTGAAAGGGCGATGGCCAATTCGAAGAAGTAGATTGTGTAGCCAAGAGTGAAAGCATCTTGCTCAGGAAGAGTTACGTACATGTTTGGTACGTCACCGTCAGTGTGGGCAAGAAGAACACCGTCAGTTGCTTTTTTGTTAACGAAGTCAACATCTTTTCCTTGAAGGTATCCAAGTCCATCAAGATCTTCTTCCAAAGTAGGGATGATCACGTTCTTACGTGGTTTGTCCACACGGACAACTGTTTCAAACATGATACGAGTTCCCTCTTGGATAAATTGACCCAATGAGTGCAAGTCTGTTGAGAAGTTAGCTGAAGTTGGGTAAATACCTTTTTGGTCTTTCCCTTCTGACTCACCAGCCAATTGTTTCCACCATTCTGAGAAGTATTGAAGAGATGGCTCGTAGTTTACCAAGATTTCAGTTGCATATCCTTTACGGTAAAGGATGTTACGAACTGCTGCGTATTGGTAAGCTTCGTTTTCAGCAAGTTTGTCTGAAGTGTAGTCTTTACGGGCAGCGTTAGCACCTTCCATAAGTGCTTTGATGTCAGCACCTGATGCAGCGATTGGAAGCAAGCCAACTGCTGTCAATACTGAGAAACGTCCACCGATGTCGTCTGGAACCACAAATGTTTCCCAACCGTTCGCATCTGCTTCAACCTTAACAGCACCTTTTTGGCGGTCAGTAGTTGCGTAGATCCGTTTGTTAGCTTCTTCTTGACCGTATTTCTTCACCAAGAGTTCTTTGAAGACACGGAAAGCGATGGCTGGTTCAGTTGTTGTACCTGATTTAGAAATCACGTTGACTGAGAAGTCTTTATCTGCAACGTACTCTACCAAGTCAGCAAGGTAAGTAGATGAGATTGAGTTTCCAGCGTAAAGGATTTGTGGAGCTTTGCGTTCTTCTTTTGTTTGCAAGTTAGCAAAGTGGTGGTTCAAGAAGTCGATAGCTGCTTTGGCACCAAGGTAAGATCCACCGATACCGATCACAACCAAGACATCGCTATCTGATTTGATTTGCTCAGCAGCTTTCAAGATGCGGTCAAATTCTTCGCGATCATAATTTTCAGGAAGGTCCAACCATCCTAGGAAGTCGCTACCAGCACCTGTTCCTTTGCGGATCAATTCGTCTGCTGCAGTTACTTGTGCTTGCATGTATTCCACTTCATGTGGGGCAACAAATTTATCTAAAACTTTTGAGTAGTCAAATTTAATATGAGACATGTTATTCCTCCAAATTTTGTTCTTCTCTATGATATCGCTTTACACGGATTTAATCAAGGGAAACCAATCTATAAAACGTTTTCATTTGCTAATTTTTTTATTTTCACAAATCAAGCAACGACGCAATAGCAATCGTTTGCATATTTGCACTATTTTTGGCTAGAAAATCAAAAAAGAAGCTTCTCACGAAACTCTATTTTTTCTCTTTTATTCTTTGAATAAGAAAGTCATTTCTACATGACTCTGGTGAGTGATAGCCCTCACGTTGCTTCGCTCCTCAGGGTCAATATCTCTAAGCTCGGTTGCGCCTTACAGGCTTACCTCACTAAGAGCATTAATTGGTTTACAGCTTTTTCCCTAGCGGGAAAAACTGCATCCATTGCTCTAGGATTCATCTACGCCTTGCAGGCTCGATTCATCAAGAGCAATAGAAAAGAGCACACAGTTCACTTCGCTTAGGGCTGCTGGATTCCTCCCCTGACCCGCTTCACGCAGAACTGTTGCTCCGATAGGTATTATATCATAATTTGTTCGATTTGCAAAGGTCCGGTTTTTATTCTTGTGTTTCGGCCTTGGCTGCGAGCTTGGCTTGTTTTTTTCGTTCTCGGCCTTGGCGGAAGAAGGTCTGCATGATGGCTGCACATTCTGCTTCCAAGATTCCTGTTTCTACTTCTACCCGGTGGTTGAGACGTTCATCTGTCAAAATGTCGTAGAGACTCCCTGCTCCACCGAACTTCTGATTGGTCGCACCGTAAATCACCTGGGGAATCCGGGCTAGTCCAATGGCACCACTACACATAACACAGGGTTCAATGGTCACAAAAAGAGTCGTATCCAGCAAACGCCAGCTCTCTTCATGCTGATTGGCTTCTTCAATCGCCATCACCTCCGCATGCATGACCGCTCGTTGCAATTCCTCTCGTGCGTTGTGGCCACGTCCAATGATCTCACCGTCTTTGACAATGACACAGCCAATCGGTATTTCCTCATGGGCCAAGGCAATCTCCGCCTCCTTCAGGGCTTCCCTCATAAACATCGCTTTTTCCTCTATCGTGTAGTCCATCTCTTCCTTCTTCCTTTTAGTTTCTTTGTTCATTATACCATAGGCAGCTTACGACTCACAAAAAAAGCCGCCGATTGGGCGACTCTTATGGGAGATTATTATGAAAAAGTTTAGGAGGTTTAAACAAAGTTAGGAGGTCTTTGTTTATGCTTCTAGTATAGCTGGCCTATCTTAAATAAAGCTTAAGTTCTCTGAGTATTGATGATTTTGGAAATATCACCACTTAGAATCTCAAAAATATCTGACAAATTGCTGGCTTACTACTATCCGCTTTGTCGCAGAACCAACTATTGTGGCATCGCTCATCCTTTACGTAACTCAAGGATTTGGTCATAGCGCTCTTCTTCATCAATATGATGGGCTATTTCTAGTACCGTGATCGGCAAAGAAAAGATTAGGTCTCTAACCAGACGACTATTTTTTTCGTCCAAAGCTGATGTCACTTCGTCCGCTAATAAAATATCCTTCTCGCGTAAGAGAAAACGAGCTAACTCTAATCTGACACGCTGACCTCCTGAAATGTTTTCACCATTATTATGAATTTCTACATTCAAAATATCCTGAAATTCATCTATTAAGCCAACTCGGTCCAATACCTCCAATAATTCATGGTCCTGAAAAGGCTGACCAAAAGTTAGATTATAGCGGATAGTATCGTTAAACAGGAAGGGATGCTGGCTAATTAAACCGATATTCCCTTGGAAATGACTCGTTATTTGATTTCCATCATACTGAACGAAAATGTCACCCTCATCACATACTTCTTCTCCTAAAATCAAGCGAAAAAGAGTCGTCTTTCCAGACCCGCTCGGTCCTTTGATTAAGACCTTCTGACCTACTGAAATCGTCGCCGTCAAATCAGAAAAAAGCTGACGTTCAGCAAAACTTTTTGAAATATGATTTAAGCGCAACGATTCGAGATTTTCAACAAATTGATCCTTTGTCTCTTCGAAATCAGGTTCTTCCTCGATAATCTTAAACAGGCGGTTCGCAGTCGGCAAGGCACCTTGGAGATTGGCTGCACTGTACATCAGAGTTTGGATCGGTTCTACCAGCATCCCCGCAGCAACATACATAGAGATGAGGCTTGTAATAGAAATAGAATTTCCCTGTAAACTCAAATAAAAGCCTAAAGCAAGAGGAACAACCTGACTAAAAAAGACCATAAATCCATTAAAGAAAAAAATAATATTATGTGTGAAACAAAATCTTTGGATGGCTTTTTGATATTCTCCGTTTAAATCATTCACGCGCTCTTCATTCAGCCTCATGGCCTGATTAATCCGTAAGGTTTGGCTGCCTTGCATACTATCCGAGACAAGCCCATGTAATTTCGTTCTAAGCTTGGACCAGCTGTCTCCCGAATCTTGTAAACGACGATTCATGATGAACTGAGGAATAGGTCTCATAATCGTAAAAATGACAAAAATAAGTCCTAAGAGAAAATTTTGTGAAACAATATAAATGGCTGTAACAAGGGCGACAAATCCCCAACTCACCATAACATTTATATTTTCCAAATAATTATCGCCCACATATTCCATATCTTGAGTTAGCAGACTAACTTTTTCATCATTGGAAAATTTAGGATTCAATATGACTTTCTTAAATAAAAGGGCACGGACACTTTTGTTGATTTCTCTTCGGAATATATTGTGCGAATAGTTTGAAAACAGCATCAGACTATAAATAACAAGATAGACAGACAAACCAAATAAAACAAAATTGAGAATTTTTCCATAAGAAAGGCCGTCTTGATCTAACTTCAAGGCCTTCGTTAAAATCAGAGGTTGCGCCAACACCAAACCACTATTCACAATACGCCCTAAAAAAATAGGAAAAAGATACTTCTTATCAATGTACTTATAAATATTTCTCATAATTATCATCCATCAAAATAGAGGGCTAGCACAACCCTCTTCTCTAATTTATTTAAAATCGTGATTATTTACAATCACAATTATAGTTAAATACTCTAGGTTTAGCATTCATTTTGTCATCGAATTTGTTATTCACTTTAACCTTCACCGAAAATTACAATCTCCATGTGTCAAAATTGTTAGTTCCAATAATTCAGCATCTGTATCGCTTATTTTAGATAGATACTTTTCGACCTCATACTCACCCTCACTTAAATATTTATTTTTATCAAGATAAGCATGAAACTCTTTCCTAATCACATCATTGCTGTCGACTACTCTATTCAATTCATTCGTAAGAAAAAATGAATGATTGGTTTTAGTATTAAAATACAACGTACCATCATCAGTACTATATTTTAATATATATCGTGACAAATTCATATTATCACCTCTTAATCTGTGTGACTTAACCTACAGTAAGTATACACCGATAGAAATATTAAATAAAGCAATATTCAGCAGATTAGAAAAGTTCCAACTTTTAATATTTTGGAAAAGGTTATCCTATAAAAGCTGCAATTTCGCCAACTTCTTGAGCAATATAGGTGGCGCCGGCTTCTTCCAATTCTTCCCTGCTTCCAAAGCCATAAAGGACACCGATAGAATCAAGCTTTTGCGCTTGAGCGCCAAGCACATCGTGCTCCCTGTCTCCAATCATGATGGTATGCGCCAAATCTGTAATCCCATTTTGCTCCAAGGCATACTGGATAACATCGCTTTTTTTACTACGTTTTCTATCCATGGTCGCACCAGCGACAAAGTCAAAATAATCATACAAACCAAAGTGTTTGAGAATTTGAATGGAAAATTCTTCAGGCTTTGACGTAGCTACAATCAACTGTTTGCCAGCCTGCTTGAGAGAAGCCAGCAAGTCAGGAACGCCTAGATAGACCTCATTTTCATAAAGGTCTTTTTCGGAAAAATACTCATGATAGTAGTCAATGGCCTTTAAACATTCTTCCTTAGAAAATCCATAAAAGCGCTCAAAAGACTCCTGCAAGGGCGGACCGATGAAAACTCTCAATGCTTTCTTGTCTGGCACTTGAATCCCATATTTTCCTAAGGCATAGGCCACCGAGTTGGTAATCCCTAGTTCTGAATTGGTCAAGGTGCCGTCTAGGTCAAATAAAATCGTTTGATACATTTTTTCCTCTTTCTGCTTTCAAAAAGAGGCTGGGACAAAAGTCCTAGCCTCTCAATTGTCTTTGGATTGTCGAGCAAGACGCAGTGGTTGAGTGGGCTCTACTACGCTGATTTCATCAGCTTTTACAGCCCTACTCAACTGTGCGGAGGTGGGACGATGAAATCGAATTCTAACGAATGACCGATTTCTGTCTCACTCTCTTTTTTAAATTATTTACTTGACCAGACACTTTCAAGGATATTGGTTTGGTCACGATCTGGTCCGACTGAGAAGGTTGAAATGCGCACACCAACCAATTCACCGATCCGGCGGACATAGTTGCGGGCATTTTCTGGAAGCTCATCCAAGTGGCGCACACCGGTGATGTCTTCTGACCAACCTGGCAATTCTTCATAGATTGGTTTGCAACGTTTGAGTTGCTCCAAGCTGGCTGGATAGTGATCAATGCGTTCGCCATCTAAGTCGTAGGCCACACAGATTTTCACTGTATCCAAGCCTGATAGAACGTCGATCGAGTTCAAGCTTAGGTTAGTAATTCCTGAAACACGACGGCTGTGGCGCATAACAACGGAGTCAAACCAGCCCACCCGACGCGGACGGCCAGTCGTTGTACCGTATTCATGCCCCACTTCACGGATGCGCTCGCCCACTTCATCAAACAGCTCTGTTGGGAATGGTCCATCACCGACACGGCTAGTGTAGGCTTTACATACACCGACAACCTTGTCGATCTTGCTTGGGCCGACACCTGATCCGATGGTCACCCCACCTGCAACAGGGTTTGATGAAGTAACAAACGGATAAGTTCCTTGGTCGATATCCAGCATAACCCCTTGAGCTCCTTCGAAGAGCACGCGCTTGCCGTTATCCAAAGCATCGTTCAAGATGACAGAAGTATCGGTTACATATTGCTTGATTTGTTGACCATATTCATAGTATTCTTCGAAGATATCGTCAAATGACAGAGCCTCTGCATCATAGAGTTTGGTAAATTGACGGTTCTTTTCTTCCAAGTTGATGCGAAGACGTTCCGCAAAGACGTCGCGGTCCAAAAGGTCCGCAATCCGGATTCCCACACGCGCAGCCTTGTCCATGTAGGCTGGTCCAATCCCTTTGATGGTCGTTCCGATTTTGTTGTCGCCTTTAGACTCTTCTTGGAGACGGTCCAATTCGATATGGTAAGGAAGGATGACATGGGCACGGTCAGAGATGCGAAGGCTGTCCGTTGATACTCCTTCTTCATGGAGATAAGCCAACTCTTTGACCAATGATTTAGGGTTGACCACCACGCCGTTTCCGATGACAGAGATCTTTTCAGGGAAGAAGATACCAGAAGGAATCAAGTGCAACTTGAACTTTTTGCCGTCGATTACGATGGTGTGTCCGGCATTGTCCCCACCTTGATAGCGAGCAATGACTTCTGCATTGGCTGATAGGAAGTCTGTAATCTTCCCTTTTCCTTCATCACCCCATTGGGTTCCTACTACAACAACTGATGTCATAATTCTTTTTCATATACCATAGATAGTTCCCTATCTATGCCTTTCTTCAAACTAGGGGCAGGAGTCTCACCTGCAAGTTTGTCTTACACTCTATTATAAGCAATTTTTGATGTTTTTTCAAGATCCACTCAGCTATCGTTTATTTTTCTCCTTCCTTTTTAAACTAACTTCTCTATGAAACTCGTCTTTTACTTGGAAATTGCTTCTTTCTAGAAATAACGTTCGGAATTTTCTTTTCTTCTTGCCCTACTTCTGAAACGACTGATTTTCGGAATTCTCCTTGTCCCCACTTTGCTTGATTTGTGCTAAAATAGTAGGTATGGACAAAATTATTAAAACTATCTCAGAAAGCGGCGCTTTTCGTGCCTATGTACTAGACAGTACAGAAACCGTACGAACAGCCCAAGAAAAACATCATACACAAGCTAGCTCCACGGTCGCACTTGGCCGTACCCTCATTGCCAGTCAAATCTTAGCAGCAAACGAGAAAGGAGATACTAAAATTACGGTCAAGGTCCTTGGGACTAGCTCACTCGGAGCCATCATCACCGTGGCAGATACCAAGGGAAATGTTAAGGGCTACGTGCAAAATCCTGGAGTGGATATCAAGAAGACGGCAACTGGTGAAGTCCTGGTGGGACCATTTGTCGGAAACGGAGAATTCCTGGTCATCACTGACTATGGTACGGGAAATCCTTATAACTCCATGACCCCTCTTGTCACCGGTGAAATCGGAGAAGACCTGGCCTTTTATCTGACGGAAAGCCAACAAACACCTTCTGCAGTTGGACTCAATGTCCTTTTGGATGACGAAGACAAGGTCAAGGTGGCTGGTGGTTTCTTGCTCCAGGTTTTGCCAAATGCCAAGGAAGAAGAAATCGCACGCTTTGAAAAACGCATCCAAGAAATGCCTGCCATCTCCACACTTTTGGAATCTGAAGACCACATTGAAGCTCTTCTTGCCGCTATCTATGGGGATGAACCTTTCAAACGCCTCTCTGAAGAAGAACTTCGCTTCCAGTGCGACTGCAGCCGTGAGCGTTTCTTGAACGCTTTAGCAAGTCTGCCAGCTAGTGATCTGAAAGAGATGAAAGATGAAGATCACGGTGCAGAGATTACCTGCCAATTCTGCCAAACACACTACCACTTTGACGAAAATGACTTGGAGGAACTCATTCGTGACAAATCTTAATACGCCATTTATGATCGGGGATGTCGAAATCCCTAACCGTACTGTCCTAGCCCCAATGGCCGGAGTGACCAACTCAGCTTTCCGGACCATTGCCAAAGAACTGGGAGCAGGACTCGTTGTGATGGAAATGGTCTCTGACAAGGGAATCCAGTACAACAATGAAAAGACGCTTCACATGCTCCATATCGATGAAGGAGAAAATCCTGTATCGATCCAACTCTTTGGAAGTGACGAAGATAGCCTAGCTCGCGCAGCTGAATTTATCCAAGAAAATACCAAGACCGATATCGTCGATATCAACATGGGTTGCCCGGTGAATAAAATCGTCAAGAACGAGGCTGGTGCCATGTGGCTCAAGGACCCAGACAAGATCTACTCCATCATCAATAAGGTTCAATCCGTCCTTGATATCCCCCTCACTGTTAAAATGCGGACGGGTTGGTCGGATCCTTCTCTAGCAGTTGAGAATGCCCTCGCTGCTGAAGCCGCAGGTGTCTCTGCCCTCGCTATGCATGGACGAACTCGGGAGCAAATGTATACGGGTCATGCAGATCTTGAGACCCTTCACAAGGTTGCACAAGCCCTGACTAAGATTCCATTTATCGCAAACGGAGATATCCGTACAGTTCAAGACGCCAAACAACGGATCGAAGAAGTCGGTGCTGATGCTGTTATGATTGGTCGCGCTGCCATGGGCAATCCTTATCTCTTCAATCAAATCAACCACTACTTTGAAACAGGAGAAATCCTGCCTGATTTGACTTTTGAAGACAAGATGAAGATCGCTTACGAACACTTGAAACGCTTGATCGATCTCAAAGGTGAGCACATTGCCGTTCGTGAATTCCGTGGCCTCGCTCCTCACTACCTCCGTGGTACATCAGGTGCAGCCAAACTCCGTGGCGCCATCTCCCAAGCTAGCACTCTGGCTGAGATTGAAGAACTCTTACAATTAAAAGCATAGAAACACAAAAAACAGGACCTCATGTGAGGTCCTGTTTTTATAGATTATCTGTTTGCAGGCCGAGTTGTTTGACTCTGGCGGTGTAGTAAGTCATGATCAAAAAGAGGTTGGCTGTGATCAGCCAGATGGCCCATTGGTGAATGAAATGCATGAGGATGGCTACGCTAATAGCTCCTGCAACAAAGCTTCCAACAACAATCCCGTAATTCATGGCCTGACGCCGATACTCGTCCAAATCTCCCTTTCCTCGAGTGATTCGGTACAAGGCCGTCAGCATCTTGCGGTAATTTCCGGAAGTCATAAAGATCACGTAAGGATGGGTTTCAATCAAGCTTCCTGTAAAGGTCAACATCATCATCCCTGTTCCAAAAGCAATAAAGGGGACTTCGATGGGCGGTATAACAGATACCAAGGGAATTAGAAGCGTCACCACAAATAAAGGAAGCAACATCTTGGTCCGCCAAAAGGCTGTCTTGCGATATTCTTTGATATGGAGGGCAACCAGAAAGCCGATCGAGAAAAATATAATAGATGAAAAACGCATGATGGTATTTTCAACACGAGGATCGTGCCAATCAGCGATAAGGAGTAAGAGGTTCCCAGTTTGTGTTGCGACCAAACTCCGGTAGTGCATGTGGCAAAAGACATCGAGACCTCCTCCGATAAAACCAAGCAGAGCCCCCATCAGTCGTGTATTTTGTGGTAAAATTATTTTTTCTTCCATAGTCTTGTCCCTTGTGGTTTCAATTATTTTTATTATACCACTTTGCACACAAGTGGAGCAGGAAAAATCAGAAAAAGCCCTTCCGTTACTATAAGTAAGGGAGGGCTGGTAGAATGAACCCCGCTCGATCTACTGTTTCAGGCGATAGGTCTTGCGTGGTTTTTTCTTAGGTACCCGCTTGACACCCACTTCTTCCACGAATTCTCCGAATTTTACGAGGAAGTTATTGCTAACGATGGGACGTCCTGGATTGATCAAATTGACCAATTCGGTTGCTTCATAAACGGTGAAAGGCTCCTCTAACAGATAGAGGAAGGTTGGATTCCAGTCGAGACGTCCCTGAATCCGCTTGATCGATTCTTGAATAATCTGGTAGTGGTCAAAAGCAAAATCAGAAGCAGTTAAAACCTTTCCCTCTAGCAAGCACTGGGACTTTTTGAAGTCGACATCGAGAAAAACAACTTCCTTGGCATCGTCACCTGCATGGGCTAAGTCTACTGCTTCTGCCGGCAGATAGACCAGATGGGCGATGGTAATGACCCAGCCTCTGGGGTCCCGCCCAGGGGTGGAAACTGTCATGAGCTGCTCCACCTTATTCACTGGCAGATCGAGCCCAACTTCTTCTTTGACTTCTCGGATACAGGCATGAGTCGCATCTTCATCCTTGTTCACAAAGCCCCCCACCAAGGCGAGGCGGTGTTGATAAGGGTGGGCCTTGCGGCGAATGGCTAAGAGCTTGAGCTGTCCATCAACAAAACAGTAAGCCACCATGTCCGCTGTGACACTTGGAGTTTCATAAGTTGGCAGATCTTGCTCCTTGTACCACTTGAGAAAGTCTGCTTCACTAGCGACCGTCTCAAAATACTCTTTCTCCGTCATTCCTGCTGGAATCGAGAGACTTGCCATCTAAACCACCTCCTTCTTGAGGGCTTTGGTCCATTGGTACCAGCCTACTAAACTATTGAGCGTGTAAACCCAGTACATCCCTTGAATGTGAAGACTCTGATCCCACCAGAGATAGATACTAAAGACGTTGGTCGCAATCCAGAAGATCCATTGCTCCCGGTAAAGGCGGGTCATTAGGAGCTGGCCGACCCCATTGGTCGCATCGGTGATACTATCGCGGAAAGGGCGAGCGCTATGGATGCTCTGATACGCAAAGCCCATACCGATCCAAATCACAGCACACAAGGCCAAGTAGCGCATCCACTCAATTAAGTTCAATTTCTTGGCTTCAAAGTGAGATTCTTCGACCTTACCTTGATCATTGATCCGATTAGAGAGCCAAACATAGAGACCGATCGGTTGCATGATGAAGAAATAAAGAGTTGTCAGAACTTCCCCGTAGAAGTTCTTATTGAGGGCTAAAACGAGGTAGATCGCTGAATTCACTGCTCCAAAAAGGTAGTTACTAGCACGCCCTTCTGCAACTAGGATGACGCAGACAATGCCTGTCCAAGAGGCAAACAGTCCCAGCCAATCATGCTGTCCTGTCCGATTGGTCCATTCTAAGAAGAAGGGAACGCTGGAAAGAAGCAGGAGATAGATCCATTGAAAGGCTGTACGTCCCACAAAAAGGTCCTTCCACAGGAGTTTCATAATATTGACAAAGCCTTGTTTTTTCGCTTCTTGGTGAACATTTCTAAAGTCTTGGCTAAAAGTTGCGAATTTTTCAGATAGTTTTTTCATAAGCTGCTCCTTAGTCGGCTTGGTAGATAGCATCGATCACCTTCTTGGCTTCTTCGTAGTTGCCGAGGTAGTCTGATGCGAGGAAAGTAGTCGGAATGTTTCCTAGGTATTGCTGGCGCAATTGGTCCAGGTAATTTGAAAAGCTGGTGCGGATCTCTTCGTCAGCCATGGTCATGTCTCGGAAGCCATCATTGACATAAGAGCCGATCGGCTGTACAAAGAGGATCAAATCCCATTTTTCTTTGGAGAGAATACTGACAAAGAGGTTGTCGAAGGTATCGGTCATGCTGGTATCCTGGCCTTCGACTTCCATGTAGTAGTCGTAATAACCCTTGGTTACCAGGGAATTGGTATCGGCGATGACAAGGCCTCGATTGGCACTACTATCGATGAGCTTAGAGGTTTGATCATACTGTCCTAAGAGTAGGTAATAGTAATCTTTTGGCGTGAGCTCATCATCTCGAACATTGTTCTTAATCTGGTATTCACGGGCATACTCTAGACTAACAGGTGCATCGTAAAAGCGGGCTAAGTCCTTTGCAAGGGTCGTTTTCCCGTTGCTGGCGCTCCCCATGATCAAGACTTTTTTCGTGAACTGGCGACGGAAGGGCTGAGCGATGTATTTCCAGTATTTGCTTGGATTTTCCCGGATCATGGTAGCAGAGATCCCGAAGCGACGCTCTTCTAAGTGAACTTCAAACCCTCTAGCTTCCAACTCTTCCTTATAGGCTTTCTCCCCTACATAAAAGATCAACTCTTCTGTCTCTGTTTGATACTGGATGGTGTCAAGGGCTGTTTGTAACCAAGGCTCCCAGCCCAAGGGATAACGAGGAAGTTCTGTTTCATCTAGCTTATAGACTTGGGTCAACTCATCATTAGAGAAGGCTTCGCGGATATAACGGAAGCGTTTTTGTAAAGTCAACCCGACTTCTTCGCCACGATCCCCTTCATAACCAGATACGATGACACGAACGCGATCACACTGACGCTTGGCCCGCTGGATCAGGTCAATATGCCCTTGATGAAGAGGCGCAAAGGTTCCAAAAACCAGGGCAATTCTTTCTTTTTTCATATGAACTCCTTTTTATAATTTTTTATAAATATGTTTTCTTTATGTTTTTATTATAAACTATATTTTCTATCTGTCAATAGTTTTTTTATAAAAAAATATATTTTTCTTCAAATCAACAAAAAAAGATCTGAAAAGAGAAGCTTCTCCTTTCAGATCTTTCGAATTTTATTCACGAGTGAGGGAGTGGCTGACACCGTCTTTCAGAACCGTCACACTAGATACAGAGCCATCTTTTCCAACTACGATATCTAGACTCGCTGCAGACCCATCGCCTGCTGAGAGATTAGCATGGTAATGACCATCATCCAAGGTATAGTTATAAGCGCTGATACCATAGGCTACGGGTTGGCCACCAGGCAGTTGGATGGTCACTTGACCACCTTGGCCAATAGTGACTCCAGTATCACGTTTGTCAGACCAATTTCCAGCTGCTGCAGAGAAATCCCCTGCTGCTACAGAATAGACTCCCTTGTATTGGGCATTCTCCGTAGCAGAAGCTTGCTTCTTAGCATGGGCATGACCGTCTTCTAGACTTGGCAATTTTGCTTTCGCTGGTGTTGCTGGAGTAGCTGCTTCTTTTGTTACGGGTGCTGCTGGTGTCGCTTCTTTAGCTGGAGCAGGTGTTTGACTAGCTGCAGCTTGGTTATTTTTGCTACCAACAGTATGACTTTCTTCTGATTTGCTATCAGAGGATGAAGAGGCAATCGGATCTTTACTAGTGATCACTTTTTTCTTAGAAGAAGAACTTGTTTGTTTAACCAGACTGGTCTTTGAACTGCTTGCTTCTGAAGTTTTTTCTTCTTTATTCCCGCCACAAGCTCCTAGGAAAAGACTAGCTGTAAGAGCTAGAGCTGCTAGGAAAATGATTTTTTTGTTTTTCATAACAGAACCTCTTTTGTAACATTTGTAATATTTTGTAACATTATTGTAACACTGTTATATGAGGCTGTCAATAGTTTCTCAAATATTTTTCTAATTAGAAAGAAGTTTTAAATAAGCTCCTAAACTTTAGCAAAAAAGAGGCTGGAACAAAAGTCCTAGCCTCTCAATTATTTTTGGATTGTCGAGCAAGACGCAGTGGTTGAGTGGGCTCTACTACGCTGACTTCATCA
>NZ_JACLQX010000029.1:0-23914 GCF_016648925.1 Streptococcus parasanguinis
AGTAGCACCTACTGAAACACCAAAACCTACAGAACCAACACCAACTGTAGATCCAGTAGTGCCTGCTGAAACACCAACACCTGCAGATGCAACACCAAAAAAAACCGGCACTTACAAAGCACCGGCAACACAACCCAAAAACACTAAAACAGAATCAACAGAAACACCAAAATCTGCTGAATATACAAGTGATGAATTACCATCAACAGGCGCACAAAGTACGCTACCCTTGTCTATTTTAGGCGCTCTTGGTCTATTATCTAGTTTACCTGTTTTAAAGAAAAAAAACAACTAATTAGGACAATTTTAACTAACAAATAATTTAGGAGATAAAACAATGCAAATTGCAACAAAAGTTATTACAGGATTAGGAGCTATTTTAACAGTAGTAGCTCTAGGTTGGCTTCTTACTGGTGCTTTTGATTACTTCTCAGGAAGAAAAAATCAGAACCCACAACAGATGGATCAAGGTATGACTTCTATGATTTCAGGTGGTGCTTTGACTGTGCTAATTCCAGGGATTACAGCAGCCATTGTATCAGCTTTAGGAGCTATCTCGTTCTAAAATACATTATTTTAAGGTATTTTAAGGAGGATAATAGATGAATTACAACAATGATGATAGACTGGAAATAGTTGAAGAAACAACTTATACAAAATCAAAACCTTCTATTTTGAGAGGTCTTTTAAAGTTGTTCACATTAATTATTTCAGCACCATTTATTCTATTCCTTTTTTTAAAGGATTTAATACTAATGGTCATTACATTATTTGTTGTTTGGATTGTTTCAAAAATTGGTATTGCTTTAATAGTTTCAGCAATTATTTCAATTTTTAAAATCAATGATATATCATCAGTTCCGATATTAAAGAATATAGTTGAATTTATTTTAGGATCAGATTTTTTGAAAACAAACTCAATAAACTTCTTTATTCATCTTGAATTTGATGTAACTCTTATTGTGATAGTCGCTGTTGTATTATCATCTATTAATCTTCGTTACAAGCTATCAAATGATAACTAGCAAAAACTCCTGAAAAGGGGTTTTTATTTATAGTAAAAAGGAAAGACATGAAAGATATTATAAATAACATGCAGAAAGGTTTATCAGAGTATAGCCCAGGTGCAAATACTGCTGTTGAAAGTGCTAATAAAGCACTAATGGCAATAGGGGTATTGATTATTCTGATACTCTTCTTTTTGGAAATGGCTTCTTGGTATAAGTTTATCAGGAATCAAGGAGGAGATGTGACATGGAGATTGTTTCTTGAAATTGGCATCAAATACGTTATAGCTTTGTTCTTATGTTATAATTCAGCAAAAATATTTGATGCTATTATCTGGGTCTGTAACGCTATGGCTCACCTTGTGGGGTCTACCTCAGTTGCAGATGTTTTCAAGTGGGAAAACGGGAAAAAGGGAAACTTCTTCATTAAGATCTTTGTAAATATCTTGTGTACTCTTGTAGGAGGTATAACCGTACTTTCTACTAACCTTATTACACTATTAAGGTTTATTGAGATGTATCTTCTCAAAGGAATCGCTCCTATTATTGTAGCGTTCTTTATGAATGATGGAACACGAGATATTGCGATTGGTTTCTTTAAACGCTGTGGAGCTATTGCTTTACAAGGAGTTGTGATCGTTCTACTATTTGTGGTTTGGTCAGGAATTAATGCAGATTCTCTTATCACTATTGATAAAGGATCATGGCTAGGTGACTTTGTAGCTGGATTTACTTATTTAGGTAAATGTATTGTATTCTTGGTTATGCTATTTGGTTCACAAAGAATGGCAAAATCATTACTACAAGTAAACTAAGCTAGAAAGGAATATACATGAATAAACTAGGATCTGAATTTCTAAAACCATTGAGTTCTTTTAAAAGTGGTGGCATGAATTTTAGAATGTTTTTAATGATTATTGGATTATCTTTAGGAGTAGGATTATCAGTTGTGATTTCCTTACTTGGTTTACCAGATATTCTAATGTATCTATCATTAATTATTATTTGCCCTCCCTTTGTCCTATATGGATTGGAGAAAGAAACAATTGTAAAAGATATTTTGAAATTTAAGTTTACCATACAAGAAAGATCATACATGACAGAATTTGAAAGTGAGGACTTAAATGATCTTAAATTTACGCAAGAAAAAGGTGTCCACGAATGGAACGAACAAGACACCTTTGAGTAAGGCAGAAAAAGCGAGGGCTAAACAATTGCAAAATGCAATGAAACCTAGCTCACAAAATACAATTAAATATACTTCATTGTTTGAAGATGGAATGATGCACATAACAGGAGAGTATTATTCTAAGACATGGGAATTAGGAGATGCTAACTACTTAACAGTTACAGAAGATGATAAGATTGATATTATTGATAATTACGCTGAGTGCCTGAATGGGTTTGATTCAGATAATGTATATCAATTAACAATCCTAAACCGTCCGATTCCGTCAAATATGTTGGATAAGATCACTTATGAGTTGACAGGTGATAAAAATGACGATTTGAGAAGCGAGTACAATAAAATGATTGCTTCACGGTTTGCAACCGATCAGAA
Organism: Streptococcus parasanguinis; assembly: GCF_016648925.1. Lineage (GTDB taxonomy): Bacteria > Bacillota > Bacilli > Lactobacillales > Streptococcaceae > Streptococcus. The sequence continues at coordinate 2,569 of NZ_JACLQX010000029.1, forward strand.
GAATTTTCAAGTTAAAAAATTCATCACGGTTTCAACTGATTCACACGATATTAAAACAGCATACTCAAAATTAAAGGATATCGAGAACAATTTGACTGAACAATTTAAAACGGTTGATATTAATATCAAGCCTTTAAATGGATCAGAACGATTAAATATCTTTGGTGATATCTTACGTGGTAATCCTTATTTAGATGTTGATTATAATGATGTTCGCATTTCAGGATTAACTACAAAATCATTCATTGCGCCTAATAGAATTTGGTTTAAACAAGATCAATTCATGTTAGATGATAAGTTTGCATCAGTTCTATATATTCGTCATTATCCATCATTTCTTAATGATCGCTTGATTAAAAGCCTAACAGATATTGGAATTGAAATGGTTATTAATATTCAGGTCATTCCACATAATATTGGCGAAACATTGCGAGAAATTAATACCATTGAAGCAAAAGCGAAAATGGATATGGTTAAATCTCAAAAACAAGCCTTTAAAGGTGGAGTTTCAGGAGAATTAGCATCTTCTGGTGTTGCTAAACAAACGACAGAAGAAGCTCTTAAATGGAAAACTGAAATCGAAGATAATGACCAAAAGATTTTCTCTGGTGTAATCTGCGTGATGCTAAAAGCTGATACAGAAGAACAATTGGCAGATTATATTAACCGTGTAAAACAAGTTGGACGGAAACACGTTTTAGATTTTGATGTAGTAAATTATCATCAAGAAGAAGCGTTAAATACAATCCTACCGATTGGTAAAGCGTATCTTGATATTAAGCGTAACTATCTACGAGATATGACGACTGCTAATATTGCTACTCAAATTCCATTTACTAATACAGACTTACAATCTGATAGCCCTACAGCTATTTACTACGGTCAAAACCAACTCTCAAATAACGTTATAACACTTGATCGTCAACGGGATCTAAATACTGCATCAGGAGTTGTTTTAGGGTCATCAGGATCAGGTAAATCGGTATTTGTAAAAGCTAATGAAGTTATTCCAACAATTCTAAAATATCCTGAGGATCGTGTGATTATCGTTGACCCAGAAGATGAATATTCAGATATTGGTCGTGCATTTGGAGCGCAACTAATTGATATCTTCCCAGGTTCAAATACACATCTAAATCTAATGGATCTACCTGATGAAGCTGCTCTCTCTAATGAAGATGGACTAGATCCTATTGGACAAAAAGCATCTCTTATCATGGGATTCTTTGAAAATATTCTATCAGAAGTAACTGATGAAGATTTCTCAATGATTGACCGTGTTACTCGTCTTTGTTATGAGAAAATTACAGATCGAACACCTACCTTGTCAGATTGGCATGACATTCTTTTAAAACAACCTGAACCAGTTGCAAAACAGTTAGCCCTTAAATCTGAATCATATACTAAAGGTTCTCAAAACGTATTTTCTTTTGAAACAAACGTTGATATTACAGATAAAGTAGTTATTTTCAACTTAAAGAAGCTGACAGGTAAATTAAAATCTTTCGCTCTGATGGTGGTGCAAGACTATATCTGGAATCAGGTCGTAAATAATCAAGGTAAGCTGACAACCCGTATTTATTTTGATGAAATGCAGAATCAATTTCAAACGGAAAATCAGGCACAATTCTTTACTGATCTGTATGCCCGTGTTCGTAAATATGGTGCTATTCCAACAGGGATCACACAAAATGTTGAGACCTTGTTAGAACGCTCTCAGGGAAGAAAGTTATTGTCTAATAGTGACTTTATTGTTTTGTTGAAACAAAAGAAAACTGATATTAGAGAACTAACAGAAGTAGTCAATTTGACACCTGCCCTTATCCGTTTTATTGAAAAACCAAAAGCAAAAGGAACGGGATTAATTATTGCGAACCATAATATCGCTGTACCTTTTGAAAATCCAATTCCAAAAAATACTAAACTTTTTGAAATTGTTGGTACTGATGCTTATAAGAAGATCTAAAAAATCCCTCATTCCTTGAGGGATTTTTTTCTAAGAGGAATGAGAAATGAGTGAAAAAGAACAAAAAAACACAAGTCGTAAATCATCAAATGTAAAATCCATTAGGACACATACAGTTGATAAAAAAGACACTTCTCAACGAAAATCAGTTGTGAAGTCAAAAAAGGATTTAAAAAAGGCAAATGCAAATACGATTTCTAAAGTTTCTAGTGCTTCATCTGATGCTGTTAAAAATGCTCTTGGACAAGTTAGTAGAACAGCTTTAAGACAAAATGATGTAACGCAAGATGCTGTAGAAATGTATTACAAATTCAAAAATAATAAGCGTGCTTCAAAATACACTCTCAAACTGCTTAAGAAAACAGGTAGAGGTGGGAAATATGTTGGTAAGAGTACAGCAAAAACAATAAGTAAAGGTGCTAGATTTACCAAAAAAAGCGTAACTGTTTTAAGACAATCAAAAGCAACTGCGACAGCAACTAGATCAATGCAATTAGCCTTACATAGATCAATGCAGATTGCTAGACAATCGGCGGTGTTGATGGCAAAAGCAGTTGTAGCTATGCTTGCAAATCCAGTTTCATTAATGGTAACAGGTGGATTAGGATTCATCATGGTGCTGTTAGTTGCAATTAGCTCTATATTCTCTAGCAATGTTGTACAACAAACAGAATTTACTTTAAATCAATCATGGCTACAAATTTCAAAAACTGATAGAGAAAAGTCAAATTCAGATGTTGAATACTATACAAACATTGATGATATTTTAGGCTTTATGAACTACAGATATGGTGGTGAATGGGAACCAGATGCGAGTTGGGGTGATGGTACAGGTGGTGCTATTAGTGGATTCTTTGGATTCAATCACTATTCTGATGCTCTGAATGATATCTGGCTTTCATTGAATGATGATAAAGATAATCTAAAAGAGATGAAAGATCTATATAAACCTGGTGGATCAGGTAAGAAATGGATGATTTTGGACAAAGATGATTATAACGACTATAACGATATTTTAGAAGCTCAGAAAGAAACGGGTAAATATTCTGGCTATATAGAGCTTGATAATCCGTTATCTGCTTCTGAACCATCAGGGGTCGTTTATATCACTAGTAGATATGGATATAAAGATAAAGATACAATTGATCCAACAACAACTATCCAAACTCAACCTAATAGTAAATTATATGCTCCTTTAGATGGTAAAATCTCGATTACAAAGAAAGACCTTTTAAACGAAGATACCAAGACAGAAAATATTATCATCACTACTAAAGATTCAAAATTCATTTTTTATGATGTTGAAAATATCAAAGTAAAAGATGGTGAAACGGTAGAATCAGGTAAGGAAATTGCTACTGTGAAAAAGGATTCTGTTGAACAAAAAATAGCTTATGCTAAAGAGTACGGTAAAGTTGACGATAGTGATTCTGCATGGCTTAAAGATATCAGGGATAATAAATCCAACTATGGATACAAAGCTAAAGATAATAGAGTTTGGGTTTTAGTTAATCCAGGTTTCTATTTTCAATTTGTCGAATATCGGCAGAAAACTACTGTGATAACCTCAGTAGATATGGACGCAGATATTTCAAAAAGAATTGATCAAGTCTATAACCTTATGAAGAAATACTATCCAAAAACAACTAAAACAGGAGCAGCAGCCTTTCTAGGTAACTTCTGGGTAGAAAGTAGCATTAATCCAAAAAGAGCAGAAGGTGACTATTTAAATCCACCAGTTGGGGCAACGGATTCATCATGGGACGATCCTCAATGGTTAGAAATAGGTGGTCCATCTATTTATGGTGGAAGATATGCTAATATTATCCACCGTGGTTTAGGTTTGGGTCAGTTTACAGATACCTCAGATGGAGGGCGAAGACATACATTATTACTTGAATACGCAAAAAGTAAGAATAAAAAATGGTATGATTTAGAACTTCAAATAGATTTTATCTTTAATGGTGATGATGGTTACCATCAAGGGTACGCTAAAAAAATTGCAGGTGCAGATGATAGTCAAGATGTTGCAAGTGTAGCTAATGAATTTGCTACCTATTGGGAGGGAAATTCAGGAGATAAAGCAACACAACGGCAAGCCTATGCTAAACAAGTTTTAGATTACCTTAAAAATCCATCAGGTGGAAAATATAAAGGATCTATTAATAGAAATGGAAAATATGCTCCTATCTTTGATACTGATTTTTGGGTTATGCAACCATTTGGAAGAACTCCTTGGTCACAAGGGGCAGGAGCATCATTATATACCATTACAGGGCAAAATCTAGGTCATACAGGGGTCGATTTATCGCCTGTAGGGGTACAGTATGGAACAACCGTATTACCTCATGATTATCCAATCTATAGCGTTACAGACGGTACAGTTTATGCTGTAGGTTCATCAGGAATCGGTGGTAACTATATCATGATTAAGATTAAAGATACAAATCAAATGGCTTACTATGGACATTTGAAAGAAGTTCCTAATTTTAGCTCTGGTCAAGAGATTAAAGCTGGTCAGCAAATTGCTTTGTTAGGACATTCAGGACAAACAACCATTTTCCATTGTCATTTCGAAGTATCAAATTCTACAACTGTAGCAGGAGGAGATAGTATAGATCCATCAGGATATATCATCAAAGAGGGAACGCTCACTCAAAATCAGGAAATTTCAGTAAAAAAATAGGTGAATTTTATGGTAAATAATAAGTTTATAAAAAAGTTTGTATTTGGGGTTACTATAGCGGTGATCTGTTTGGTTTCAATATTTGTACTTCTACTTTCTAGTGGACAGTCAAGTAAAACTAATCAGGATATTTCAAAAACCGATAAGGTTAGTAAAGAGTATGTTGTTGATTTTTTGAAAGTTTATTTTACAAAAAAGAAACCTGGATCTAATCGATCAGAATATAAAAAATACATGACAACCTCGGCATATAATCATGAAGTTATGCTAGAGGAAGAACCAATGCTGAAATATAGAATACAGAACATGAGAAATTTCAAGTATAAATCATCTAAAACCTATTTAGGACAAGATGATAATGTAGTTTATGTGACAGCAAAATATAGTTATGATGCTTATGAAAAAGATCCAGATGTTACAGAATCTAATAAGATTTCTATGACGAATGAATACAGTTTAAAATTATCTTATAAACGGGATAAAGAATCTGGTAAATGGCTTATAAATGACTGTGAAGTGGTTTCTTTAGACCCAGTAGAAAACCATTAGAATAGGAGAAAAAATGGTAGATCAATTTAAAGTTAAAATGTTTAAAATAACCTTGTATGTAGTTGGGGTTATTGTAATATTTCTTGTTGGTTTTGGATTTGGTCAAATTGGTCACGGTTCAAAACAAAAAGATAATGCTCCTAAACAAGTAAAAGTAACGAATAAGGAACTTACTCAAAAAGAAGTAGAGAAGTTTCTTATTTCCTACTTTACAAAAAAAGAGTTAGGGGAGAATGATGAACGCTATAAATCATATGTAACAACAGGACTTTATGATAAATTGACAGAACTTGAAAAGAAGTCTAGTCAACAAGCGTATAAAGGGTATTATGTAAATTATACTTATGAATCATCTGATATTTATATCAATAATAAAAAAAATACAGCTCTAGTAGTTGTAAATTATCTATATGATTCTAAAAAAACTCTAGATTCTAAAGAGCTTGCTCAGAAAGGAATAACTGCTAAAGCAACTTATAAATTAACTTATAGCAACTCAGATGGGAAATTTCTTGTGTCTGATATCGTATCTCAAAATATTGTAGATGGAGATAATTTAATGTTAGATACAGGATTCATACAAGAGGAACAAACGGAAAAGCCTGACCAAACAGGACAAACGGAGGAGCAACATGAATAATTGTATTAATCTTACAGGAAGATTAGTAGAAGATCCTGAAATAAAAAAAATTAGTGAAAGAGCTAGGGTATGTAATTTTACCCTAGCATCTCAAAGAGATCGAAAAGGTGAAGATGGCAAGTATACAGCAGATTTTATTGAGTGTGTGCTACTTAATACATTTGCTGATAAGTTTGTAACCTATGCTAGAAAAGGTGATCTTATACAGGTTATAGGACGACTAGAAACCACTATTAGTAAAAAAAGCGACTATTCAAGAAAATACTATAAGGTACATTGTGATAAATGGTATTTGTTGAATAGTGCTAGTGGTTCAGAACCACAACTAACAGAAGAAGAAGAAAAAAAATAAAATATTTATAATTATATTGACAAATATAATTATAAATGATATTATATATAAAGGAGAAATAAAATGACAGAAACACAAGTTACTAAGAAATTAAATGCTAAAAAAGAGGCTTTACGAAAAGAGGAGGAGAAGCAGAAAAAAGTTAATGCGAAAATTGCAACCTTGAAAAAAGAAATAGCCGATTTAGAAATTAAAAGGCAATCAGAAATATTCAAAGAATATGGCTTTGAATCTATAGAAGATTTAGAGAATTTTCTAAAACAAAATAGAGGAAACTAAAAAATTTATAAACAAAATTCAGGAGGGTTAAAATGGTATTTAAAGTAACAAATTCTCTAACAAACTCTACTAAAACAGAACAAAATCAAGACAGTTTGATACGGTATCTTGAAGAAGAGCATAATAGAGCATCTAATTTAAACTATACTGCGAATATTCATATTAGCAATATTGACAAGAAAAATCAGATTATTTCAGAAATAAGTTGTGAGCTGCCTTTTCCATCAAAACAAGAAATCGCATTATTTGTATCTGATTTTGTAAGTAGTAGTGGTGACAATCAGAAAAGCAAGAAAATTAATTTGCCTTTCTTTAAGGGATCAACCCCAACAGCAGATCCAGTAGCACCTACTGAAACACCAAAGCCTGCAGATGCAACCCCAACACCAAATCCAGTAACCCCTACTGAAACACCAAAGCCTGCAAATGCAACCCCAACAGCAGATCCAGTAGCTCCTACTGAAACACCAAAACCTACAGAACCAACACCAACTGTAGATCCAGTAGTGCCTGCTGACACACTAACACCTGCAGATGCAACACCAAAAAAAACCGGCACTTACAAAGCACCGGCAACACAACCCAAAAATACTAACCGTTCAAAACTTTATAAAGGAATTTCAGCAGTTGTTTTAGGTTTTACAGTATGTCTACTATCTATCAATTCTGTTGCTTTGCTATCAACTCAAAAGAAGTTAGCAAACACAATAGATAAAGTAGAAAAACAATCAGAAGCCCTTGAAAAAAGTGGTGATAATTCAACTGATGTCTTTAGTAGATATTTTATTTCAAATTATCTGCGTGATGCAAAGACAGCAAATGATTTTTCAGATAATGAAAATTTAGAAAAAAATGGTTTATCTAGTCCGTCCTCGGCAAGTAGCATTATGCTATTTTCTAAGGAAAAAAAAGGCGATAAGTATTTAATGACTTATGTCGTTACTTATACAGTAGATACCAATACATTTACTAATAAAATGAGTTTTGAAATCAAAAAATCAGATAAAGCTAAATTTGGATATTTAGTAACCTCTGATAAGATCACTCTTTCAGACTATACCAAATAGGAATAGGAGAGAAAAATGATTGATCAAAAAGAAATAGCAATGCAAGCTAACAGCATATCATTTAGGACGATTGAAGATACAGCAAAAGCAATATTAGCTATTCTCAATCAACTTACAGATAAATATGAATCACATAAATCCAAACAGGGAGGAGCATACACAAAAAAAGAATTTATTAATAAGGTTTATGGAGATAAGCAAGTTCATCAATTCTTACAAGATGATGTAAACTTTAAAAAGATCCAAAAGGATTTAAAAAAGGAGGGAGTTAAATTTGCGATAACAAATAATAAAGATGGTACAGCTAATCTTTATATTCAATCGCAAAATGCAAAAATTTTAGAAACAGCTCTGAAAAAAAGATTAGAGGAGATAGCTACTAATCCTCAAAAATACAGCAATAAGAAAACTCTTTCTGAAAGACTTAAAAAGCATAGGCAAGCAGTCAAATCAGAAGTTTCTAAAATGGATAAAACACAAACTAAAATCAAATCAAAAGGTAAGGGGATATGATGGAATATAAGAAAAAGAAATTTTTACCTTATCTCCTAGTAGGTATCGTATTAGCTTTAATTTTAAATAGGGGATATGCTCTCTATTCGGCTGCTCCAATTGTCAAAGGACAACTATTCTCACAATATTTATATGTTGCAGATAAGTTTATTGATCCTCCTTATTTTCTTTTTAGTTTTAAACCTATAGGTTTACTAATGATTTTAGTTGGTTTATTTGCATCACTCCTTGCTTACCTTAATCCTAAAAAAATAGAGAATTATAGATCAGGAGAAGAAGCTGGGTCTGCTAAATTTGCTAATGTAAAAGATCTGATGAATTTTAGAGATAAAGACCCTAAAAATGATATGATCTTCTCAAAAAATGGAAGAATGGGGCTATTCAATAAGAATCTTCCGTACCAATGGCAATTAAATAAAAATGTTGTTGCCATTGGGTTACCTGGAGATGGTAAAACATTTAATTTTGTAAAACCTAACATTATGCAGATGAACAGTTCTTACATTATTACAGATCCTAAGGGTCTATTAGTCCATGAAGTGGGGCAAATGCTTGCAGATAATGGATATAATGTAAAAGTATTTGATTTGGTTCATTTGTCAAATTCAGATCAATTCAATCCGTTTCATTATATGAAATCTGAGTTAGATATTGACCGTGTGACAGAAGCTATTATTGATGGTACAAAAAAATCAGATAATCAGGGTGAAAACTTTTGGGTACAAGCAAATTTGCTTTTAACACGGGCTTTAATAGGTTATCTGTATTTTGATAGCAAGGTAAATGATTATACTCCAAATCTAGCTATGGTGTCTGATTTGCTTCGTAACATTAAGCGAGAGAACGAAAAGATTCCCTCCCCTGTTGAACGCTTATTTGAAGAATTAGAAGAAGCTATCCCTGGTAACTATGCTTGTAAGCAATGGGATTTATTTAATCAAAACTTTCAAGCAGAAACAAGAACCTCTGTACTGGCTGTAATGTCTGCTCAATATTCAGTATTTGATCATGCTCAGGTAACTCAAATGATCGAAAGAGATACCATGGAAATGGAAACATGGAATATTAAAAAGACAGCAGTATTTATTGCTATTCCTGAAACTAACAAAGCATTTAACTTCCTTGCATCAACTATGTTTGCGGTCATGTTTGAGGTTTTAACACATGGAGCAGATGAAATACTACAAGGTAAAGTTAAAGGTATTAGTCCAAAGGATTTATTGCACGTTCAGATGATTATTGATGAATTTGCAAATATTGGTAAGATTCCTAACTTTAATGAAGTATTAGCTTCTGTCCGTAGTCGTGAAATTTCAATTAAGATTATCATTCAAGCAATTTCACAATTGGAATCAATGTATAAAAACGATTGGAAAACAATTTTTAATAACTGTGCAACGATTCTTTTCCTTGGAACGAATGATGAAAATACAATGAAGTATTTCTCAATGAGAGCTGGTAAGCAGACAATAAAACAGATGGATCATTCAATCAATCAAGGAAGATTTAAAAGCGGTTCAGTAAGTTATCGAAGCCAATCACGGGATCTTATGACACCTGATGAAATAGCTCGGATTGGTGTAGATGAAGCACTAGTATTTATTTCAAAACAAAATGTATTCAGAGATAAAAAAATGACTGTCTTTGATCACCCTATGAAAGATCAGATCTCAAATTCCCCAGGTGATAATAATTGGTTTATCTATCGAAAATATATGACTGATGCTGAAGAATTTGAAAGTAATGTTGACTTTTCGGATATTACTGAAGCAGTAGAAACAGATGCGAAAGAATATGATCAAATGGTGAAAAAATTAATTGTATCAGATAAGCAATTTAGTGAAGAACTACCCACAAAATCACCTGAAAATGCGTCAGAATCGCCCTCTCAAACACTAGATGAAGAAGAATTACCATTCTTTTTTGAAGAACCTATTGAAGTACCTGAAATAAAAAGGGGAGGGGGGATTTAATGAAGAAAAATGATCGAAAACAGGCAACTATTTATCTAACTCCAGAAGAATTAGCAATGTTTGATGAAATAGCTGAATCATTTGGCTATTCAAGGGCTAGTTTAATTAGAGAAGTTATAAAAGTATTTAATGAAAATAGCACGGAGTTTATGAAGAAAATTCATAAACTCTAGTTTTTAAGTGCTGTTAGGGGAAAGACTATGAAGATTTTTGTTTTACCGGAAAAACCGGATCAAGCTAAAAAATATGCTCACGCTTTAGGAGATCCAAAAAATGATAAAGGAATTTGGAAAGTCTATTCAGATATTCTAAAGGCAGATGTTCTAATAGCTCCGGCTGTAGGGCATTTAGTAGAAAAGGATAACCCCTATAAAAATTATGAAAATTGGGAGTTGGAGAACTTACCGGCATTGCCGGAGAAATTTTCATATCATGTAAAAAAGGGGGTATCTTCTAGCTTTAATAACATAAAAAAATGTATTAAAGAATGTGATTACATTATTATTGGTACGGATCCTGACCGTGAGGGAGAATCTATAGCTTACAAAATATTGAATGAAATACCAGGATCACTTAAAAAGGTGAAATATCGTTTATGGGCTAATTCATTAACCAAAAAAGGTATAGAATCGGCATTTAAGAATTTAAGAGATCCATCTGAAACAGTCAATTATTATCATGAAGCAGATGCAAGAGATGATGCTGATTGGCTTGTAGGCTTTAATTTAAGTCCTTTTGTAACTATCAAAATGAAAGAAGTAGGGGAGTTAGAAAAAACAGATAAAGTGATGTCTGTTGGGAGGGTTCAAACTCCTATAGTAAGTCTAATTGTGAGAAATCATGAGGAAATAGAAAACTTTGTATCTACTCCATATTGGACGATAGAAGCCCTTAATGAGGACGGATTGAAAACTTGCTAATGATGTTAAGTTCGATAGCTTACAGGAAGCTACAGAAGCCTTAGAATCAATGTCAGATGGTTATACTGTTGTTGATGTTAAGGTAGAAAATAAGTCACAAGCAGCCCCTAAACTTTACAATTTAACTAACTTACAATCAGAAATGAGCAAGTTATATAAAATTGATGCTACCAGGACAAAAGAAATTGTTCAAAGCCTTTATCAAAAGGGGTTTATGAGCTATCCTCGTACAGATTCCACTCTTATAACAACAAACGAATTTGAATACCTGGTGGCGAATGTTGAACATTATAAAAAAACAATTGGAAAAAATATTGAAACAGTCAATCTGACACCTAGAAAGGAGTTTGTAAACGATAAAAAAGTAGTAGAACACTATGCGATCATTCCAACCGAAAACATTCCAAATATTGAGGAATTAGATCCTTATGAAAAAATCATATATCAGATGGTAACGTTTCAAACGTTACTAATGTTTTCGGAAAATTATGATTATCAATCTACTACAATTACTATCAAAAATGATGCTTCATCTACTGAGTTTAAAACTAGCGGAAATGTAACTCTTAATAAAGGTTGGAGAAAATACAAACAAACAAAATCAGAAGATAAAGAGCTGCCATCTCTAAAGGTTGCTGATAATCTAGTTTTAAAGGCAAGTATTAAACAAGATCAGACAAAACCACCGTCAAGAATTACAGAACAGTATCTACTCAAAACATTATTACCAAAATATGATTTGGGAACTTCTGCAACAAGAGATGGTATATTAGATTTGATCCAGGCTAGGGAGTATGTAAAAAAAGAAAAGAAAACCGGCCAATTTACACCAACTACAAGAGGTATCAAATTGATTCATTTCTTGGATAAGTTAGATATTATCTATACGAATCCTGAAACCACCCAAAAATGGGAGTTATTACTAACCCAAATAGGAAAAGGAAAAATCAAAAAATCCGACTTTGTAGAAAAGGTGAAATGGGCTATCTCTAAACAGATTGAAAAAGGTAAACAATTACTTTAACTTAGAAAGGATCAAGTATGGCAAATTTAGATAAAATAATAGAACAAAGATACCAGGAGAAAATAAACCGTTTAAAATCAATGGATATTGTTTCTGTGGCTGAAAGCCTTGGAATGGATTTAAAACAGGAATCCGGAGGTGTTTATCATTGGACAAAACATGATTCATTTAAGCTATATCCAAAAACAAATAGCTTTAGGTGGTGGTCAAGGGAACTTTCAGGAGATACTATAGACTTAGTAAGAACCTATAGAGAAGAAACTGCTGGACAAAAAATCAGTTTTCAAGATGCTACACAATTCCTGGAAACAGGCGATTTTCAAACAGTAGAAGCTAGGCCTATCCCAAAAGCTGAACCATTTAAAAATTATCTTGAACCATTTGAAACTACAGATTTAACCCAGGCTAGAAATTACCTGGTAAAAGAAAGGGGGTTGTCTGAATCAACCGTATTAGAGTTTGAAAAATCGGGATTGATTGGACAGGCAGCTTATAAAAAAGATAATCATACGGAACCGGTTATTATCTTTAGATCCTTAGATTCAAATAAACACATGGTTGGTGGTACATTACAAGGTATTGAAAAACACCCTGAAATACATGATAGAGGGTATTTAAAACAAATTATGGCCCACTCTGACGGTCAATCAGGCATGAGCTTTGATATTGGTACTCCTAAAAGGTTAGTCTTTTTAGAAGCTCCTATAGACCTTATGAGCTATTATGAGCTTAATAAGGATAAATTAACTGATGTCCGCCTTGTATCAATGGACGGTTTAAAACAGGCTACAGTAAGCCGATATGTGGCTGATATGCTGTCGCAAGGTAAAGCATCACAAGAGATGTCACAAGAGGAGTTAAAAAATTTCCTACCTAATTTAGCGAAAGTTACTACTCATTTTGACAACGAAGAAAATAGGAATTTAATAACATTAGCAGTTGATAATGACGAAGCCGGAAATAAATTTATTGAGCGTTTTAGAGAAATTAACGTGCCTGTTATTCCTGATGTACCTCCTCTTAGTCCAGGACAAGAAAAGAATGACTGGAATGATTTTTTAAAAAATCAAAACAAAGAAATAGGGTTATTCATTCGCTTTGACTGGAGCGAAAACAAGGCTATTCGTGATAGATTTGAGGCAGATGAATTAGTACCATATGAAGAATTTATAGAAGTTCTCTATTCTGAAAATGAACGTTTAAAACCGGAAGAAAACGGATATGATAAAACGGCCTTTGATATTGAAAATGAAAAAGGAGAACGCTATACATTCGGTATAAGATATGGTGTAGGATCTGAACCATATCCACTTTCTGAATTGATGGACGAAAGATTTTCAGAAGACCATATAGAATTTGCTAGTAAATTAGATAAAAAAGTTTTAGAAAAAATTCATTCTCAAACTAAAAAGGATCAGAAAGAAATAAAAGATTCTGACGGTGATGGCCTAACAGATGATTTTGAAGAAGCAATAGGAACTAATCCAAACTCCCCTGATTCTGACGGTGACGGCTTAACAGATGGAGTAGAAGTTAGCTCTGGATCAGATCCTTTAAAAAGTCAGAATTTAGAAATTTCAGAACTGATAAAAAGCAATGATACTAAAGCTCTTTCAGAAATTTTAGAGAATGGAATTATGGAATACTATGATAGTGATCACTACAAAGCGTTCCTGGATTCTATGGCTAGCTTCCATAAATATTCTGCAAGAAATATAATGCTAATTCAAAAACAATATCCAACAGCTAGTCTTGTTGCTTCGTTTAATGATTGGAAAAAAAGAAATGGAATGGTGAAGAAAGGCTCTAAAGCTATTTATGTTTTAGCCCCTTGTGAGTATATCAAAAAAGATCCAAACGGAAATCCTATTATTGATCCATTAACGAATAAACCAGAAAAAGGAATATTCTTTAAACGTGTACCGGTTTTTGATATTAGTCAAGTTGTACCACAACCAGGTAAGCAATTAGATGTAGTAGAGCCTATCAAAAAAATACATAAGCAGCTTACAAAGGAAGAAGCAATTCAAATATTCAAATTGTTAAAAGAAGTATCATTGGAAAATAATGTACCGATAACATTTGAAGAGATAACAGATGGATCAAATGGATTTTATAGACCTTTAGATAACACAATTCATATTGCTAAAGGGAGATCAGCAGAACAAACATTATCTACTATTATTCATGAAATGGCTCATTCTGATTTACATAATGTAGATGCGTTATTATCAAACATGGAGCTTTTATCAGTTTCTACAAAAGAGTTACAAGCAGAATCAGTAGCCTATGTAGTATCAAAACACTTAGGACTTGATACAAGTAATAAGAGTTTTGGTTATCTTGCTAGTTGGTCAGAAGATAAAGAAACTCTAAAAGATCTAAAAGCACAATTAAATATTGTGCAAAAAGAAGCATCTTCTTTAATTAAAAGAATTGATGAAAAGATGCAAAAATATCAAATGATCGAAAAGGAAGTAATTGAAAAAACTCCTGATAAAAAGCCTAAAAATGCTTTCTATGAAAGACTAGATAAAGCAAGAACAAATGAAAAAATATCTACTAATTCTTTTTTTGATCAACATAAAATAGAGAAAAACTCAAAAAAAGAATCAAGGACAATGTGATGCCCGGACAAAGTTCAAACAATCGAATAGGGCTAGAAAGTGAAGAATAAAAATGGAAAATTTAGAAAATATTTTGATGACTTATTTCTATGATATGAGTGAATGGCTATCAGGAAATAAAGTAAAAAATGAAGAAAATTTCGCTAAACCTAAACAGTCAATTATTGAATTGATGCGTGAGGATTTAAAAGAAATTGATTCCGGATTTGATGATACTTTTGTGAATGAATTGAAAGATTCGATCAAAGAGTTAGAAAATATTAGTGAAGAAGATTTTATTAAAATTAAGAAAAATCTTTTAGAAATTGATCCTGTAGTAGATTAAAAAATCTCTACAAAGTAGAGGGAGAGGGGATTGGGGATTTCCCCAAATATATTTAAAAGATAGGAAAAAGCACTTTAGGTTTAGAACCTTAAAAAGTGCTTTCCTATCCTTTAAATTGAGTAAGTGGGGCCCCACTTACTATGCTTGCAACAGATAAAAGTATAACCCAGGAGGGGCTATCATGTCTATGGAAAAAGATAAAAATAGATATAGAAATAAAGAACGGAAAGTACGATTTACAGAAGAAGAAAATCAATATCTTACCAGAAAAATTAAACAATCCGGCCTAAATAATTTTCAAAACTTTGCTCTTAAAATGTTATTAAATGGTCAAATAGTAACTATAGATTATTCTGAACTTTTGCATTTAAGAAAAGAAATAAATAAGATTGGTCAGAACATAAATCAACTTACAAAATACGCAAATACTTTCAATGAATTAGACAAAGAATTGCTGTTAGGTCTTGCAGATGAAATTGATAAAATGAAAAGATTGGTTAAAGAAGAATTTGAAAACAAGGAGGTTAGAAAAATTAGAAATGGTCGTAACTAAAGTATTTCAAATTAAGCAACCAGGCAACCTAAAAAATGCAATCAATTATATTGTCAATGATGCAAAAACCTTGAAAGTTGATGATATGAATGATCCGGAAAACATTTATTCTTATGAAGTACAGGGAGAAGAAGTTTTTAAAAGATTAGTTTCAGGATATGATTTAACAGATTCCTCTGATAAAGAAACTGTATATGATGATTTTATTTTAACAAAATTGTCTGCTGATTCTTTGAATGGGAATGAGCGTTTATCAGATTTAAAAAATCCTGATCGTGTCCTGGCACACCATCTAATTCAATCATTCTCGCCTGATGATAATTTAACTCCGGAGCAAATTCATGAGATCGGAAGAAAAACAGTTTTAGAATTAACAGGTGGAGATCATCAGTTTATAATTGCTACTCACATGGATAAAGGCCACATACACAATCATATTATTTTTAATACGACAAATTCAACGACATTAAAAAAATTTGAATGGAAAAAAGGTACTAAACAATCATTGAGTAAAATTTCAGATAAACATTCTGAATTGGCCGGAGCTAAAATTATTGAACCAAAAATGAATAACAGCTACACAAAATATTCTGCCTGGAAAGAATCAAATAATTTTAGAAAGGTGATAAAAGATAAACTAGATTTTCTTTTGAAAAATTCTGTTGATCTATATGATTTTAACGAAAAGGCAAAAGCCTTAAATTTGGAAATTGATGTTTCCGGTAAATATACCACTTTTAAATTGAAAGATTCATCTCAAAAAAGAGGGGTTAGGGATCGGACGCTTTCAAAAAAAGGAAAGTATAATATTGGTCAAATAGAAGAAAGATTAAAGACTAATGTAGTAGTAATTCCCCTGGAACAAATATCAGATAGATACAAAGAATTGCAAAAAACAAAAGAACAAGACTTTGAGTATAAGCTGCTTATTGAAAAATGGCAGATCAAAGAAAGAAGTCAAAAATCTATTTATGTAGAAATTGAGTTTGGAGTAGATAGAAAAGGTACTATCTCAATTCCGTCACAAAAATTAGATCAGTTAGAAGATGGTAACTTTTATGCTTACCTAAAAAGAAATGATTTTTTCTATTTCTTAAATGATCAAAATGCTACACAAAATAAATTTGTGAATGGTTCAACTGTTATTAAACAATTAGCTCAAAAAAACGGTCAATCAATACTTACTAAGAATAGAAATATCTCAATGCTCAATAGATATGTCGAAGAACTCAACTTCCTAGCGTTGAATGGTGTAACTAATTCAACTCAATTCAAAGAGTTAGAAGATCAATTTAAAAACAAACTAGAGGAAACAGACCGGGAATTAGAAAGGCTAGATGATAAATTAGCCAAAACAAATAAAGTCCTGGGTGCGTTGATAGATTATCAAACAAATCTGACAACGTCAAAAGCAAGCGAAGAAATTTTACAAAAAGCAAGAATTGATAAAAATACTGATCCTGAACTGATAAAAAAAGAAATGAAAGAAATTCATATTGAGCGTACAAATCTTAAAAATGTTAGGGATAATATTGTTAAAGATTATGACCGTCAACAGAATATCAAAAAGGATCATACCAAACAAAAAAACAAAGGATTTTCTTTATAAAACATAAGTATAAATATATTTATGTTGACAATTGTATTTGTTAATGTTATAATGAAATTACCAAAAGAAATAAAAAAATCATAGATTTTCAATATAATCTATGATTGATTTATTAATTTTCTTGGTGTATAATGTAGTTAATTAAATAACGAGAAAAAAAGAAAAGCTCTAGCCTTGGTAACTGTCGCCAAACAGTCACTAAGGAAATCTGATGATACCGACATATCATAGATTTACTTCTAAAGCATTTGTTTCTTCTAGACTATTATAAGGGATATTCCGTAATAAGTCAAGATGGGAACACTTGAATTACAGAAATAAATTGAAAGAAAAAAGGTATTTATCAGATGATAAATACCTTTTTTGTTGTTTATTTAATGATGTGATCTAAAAAACATATTCTAATATGGCTTGGTGGCGATCAAGTGGATAGATTGTTAGTTTAAATAATGAAATTTGAGATAGCGCACTCCAGGCATGAAATACTGCTGACAAAAGCGCTCGCACCCCCTTACGGGTTACAAATAGGGGAGGGCGAAAGTAGGTATAAGTGACAGCACAAGACCTCCAAAATGAGCTATGCTGAGTAGCTCCCAGCTAAGTCTTATTATTCTATAAGATATGCTGAAACGTGCCGAGATGGGTCAAATACACGATGAGGACACGAACAAAGCCCCGAAAGGGGCAGCTTGTAGGGCGTGGAATGAACGCAAGCAAAAAGTTCGTTCAAGGGTTGAGATACCTTTGAAGTTTGTAACCCCTGATATAGCGACCGACGATAGCCGACGGTTTGGAAATATATTTAGGCAGACTGATTCAAGATAGCAAAAATTTGCTGTCTTTTCCCCTGTTTAGGGGATCAGTCTGCCTAAAAGCTCCCTCTGAATACCTCAAGTTTGGCAAATTCTAGAATAAGTTGCAATAGTTTAATTAGATTTTTTCCTGTTTTTTTCGTCTAAAACGCAACAAAAATCAATTTTTACTGAATCATTGTACATACTCTTAAGTGCTTGTAAGACTTTGTCTTTAGTATATCTTCCGATAATTTCATGTTTAGCATTTACTTCTTTTCCTGATTCGTTTGTATAAGTAAATTCGACATAGGTATAATTCGTTGGGTATTTCATATTGTTACCTCTTTCTAATTTTTTCTATATTCTTAGTATGCCATAAAAAGTAAAAAAAACAGGAGTTTTTGAGATTTTTTATAAAAGGACAAATGACTACACTCTATTGTCCTGTTCTTTTTTCTATATTTCTGTGGTAAAATAAGAGTGACAATAGAGTTGAGCAAAAAAGGATTTATAGAATATGGCTAAAATAGGATATGCTAGAGTTAGTAGCAAGCAACAAAACCTAGATAGACAGATAAAAGCATTGGAAGAAAAAGGGTGCAAGAAGATCTTTAAAGATATCTCGTCTGGGAAGAACATAGAAAGAAAAGGGCTATACGATTTAAAAGATTATGTTAGGGAGAATGATACAATTGTTATTACTGAGTTAGATAGATTAAGTAGAAACAATGAAGATCTTTCTAACTTGATGATGGAATTACAAAATAAAGGCTGCGTCTTTGAAATTTTGAATCTTCCTAGTTTTAATGATGTGACTGATAAGAATTTGAATAGATTGCTGACAAACCTGATATTAGAGATTTATAAGTATCAAGCTGAGTCAGAAAGAAAGAGAATTAAAGAAAGACAAAGGCAAGGAATTGAGTTAGCTAAAAAGAGAGGACGATATAAAGGTAGGAAGCCTTTATATACTCAAGATGATCCTAAGTTAGTACATGCTTTTGGCTTATTAGATCAGGGTTATACTTATTCTGAAATAGAGGATATAACAGGAATCAATAGAAGAACATTCCAAAGATACAGAAAAAAGTTCAAAAAGTAGTTATAAATATAAATATAATTATAAAAATAACTATAAATGTATTGACAAATGTATTTTATAGTGTTATACTTAATGAAAAAGAATCAAAGAAAACGGAGAATATAACTATGACAAAACAAATTGAAATTGACTTGAATGAAGAATGGAATGAAGAAGATAAAAAAGCATATCTTGAATATCTCAAAAAAAATAATAAGAAATCTGTGACAGACAATAATGAAATTGAAATTGACTTAGATGAAGAATGGAATGAAGAAGATAAGAAAGCATATCTTAAGTATCTAAAAGAAACGGAATTGAAAATTTCAACAGACAAAGATTAATAGGAAAGAGAAGAAAGTATGAAAATTTGTAGTTTTGTAGCAATTAAAGGAGGGGTTGGGAAAACAACTCTGGCATATAACTATGGAGAATGGTTGGCAGCTCAAGGATATAAGGTGCTGATGCTTGATTTTGATTTGCAATGCAATTTAACACAAACATATAAGATCTATAACACTACAAATACCGTAAAAAATATTTTTGTAGGTGGGGAAGTTGATATTATTGATATTAAAGAAAATATCAGTATTATCCCTGGGTATATGCAATTAGATCAGGTTGAATCTCAATTGGAATCAAACCCGAATAAAAACATGCTCCTTTATATGTGGTTGTCAGATAATTATGAATCAAAAGAATTAGATCAGTATGATTATGTAATTATTGACTGTCGCCCAGATTTTTCAATTGCGACTAAAAATGCTACTGTAGTAAGTCATGTTCTTTTTAGTCCAATTATTCCATCTCAATATGGCTATAATGCAAAATTTGATTTAAGCACTCGTCTTGAACAGTTTAAAAAAGAGTGTATTGATTATGCTACTAGAGAATCTTATGTTACAGCTAAGTTGGTATTCTTGGCTAATATGATTAAGCATAATACAAAATCATCTAAAGAGCTTTTAGAGGTCATTCAGGGAGATCCTGAGGTTGTTTCATTGTTCTCTGAGAAAGAGTTATTTAACAAGACGACTTTAGAAATGTTACCTATTAGCGAAATGGAAAAAGATAGCCAATACAACAGTCATTTAAAATTCTTTAAAGAAACAAATCTAGCATTTAACAATATGAAAAAATGTTTAGATGAAGATATTAAATAGATTTATATTTATATTTACAAATAAAATTATAAATGATAAGATAGGTATAGAGAGAGGAGAATAAATATATGGCATTTGAAAGCAAAAATACTAAGATCGCTCAGGCGGTAAAAGAAACTATTGAGGAAAAAAAAGAAACAGCAGTTGCTGAATCAGATTTCTTAAGTAATATTAGTGCTATTGAAAAAGAGAAAAAGAAACAATTTCAATTTACGCTTAAACCTAGCAACCGATCTAAATTGACAGAAATCGCTCGACAAAAAGGATTTACTTCTGATTCTGCATTTTTAGATACAATGATTGAGCAATTGTAATATTTTTGTAATGATCTTTTACTTGCGCTATACATTAAATAAATGTATAATAACTTTAATTTCAAACTATTAAATTAGAATAAATATAAAGAAGCTGTTAAAACAAAATAAAAGGCAGACACGGGAATGTCTGCCCAACCGAATATCAAAAAGCCACTTTGATTATTCAGCATTTGTATTTTAACTTTAATAAGTTTTTATGTCAAGGCTGTTTTATCAATAAATCAGCCTTTTTTGCTAAAATTTTATAATTCAAGCACAAAAAAGTAAATATATTTATAAATATATTTACAAATATATTGACAAATGTATTTAGTGGTGGTACAATATAATTATGAAGAAAGGAATTATTGCCTTATCAATCAACAGAAAAATTCTATTGATTGATAAGGTGGTAAACCTTAAATAATTAGACCTTTGAAAACTGAATACAAACCTAAATTCCGATCAGTTAGCCTATGGATAAGGAGAAAGGGAATTTAGCGTATATCTATCCATTGATAGACCAGGCTAGTACATTCAAGCACACTCAAAAGAGCGTATAAAGTTTTTTTAAAAACAGCTAGAGGAGTTCGCTGTTACCAAGCTATAAACAGTACGAAAAAAAGAAAAAAGAAAAGAGAGGAAAGATATGAAAAAATATCTAGTTTTACTAAGTGTCTCAACATTAGCAAGTTTTCAATCCGCTCAGGCGCAAGAAAATACAACTATTGAAACACCAACAACGGTAGAAACTGCACCTGCTGTAGTGTTAAAACCAACAACACCAACAACGGTAGAAACAGCTCCTACTGAAACACCAAAAATTACAAATGCAACACCAACAGCAGATCCAGTAGCACCTACTGAAACACCAAAACCTACAGAACCAACACCAACTGTAGATCCAGTAGTGCCTGCTGAAACACCAA
>NZ_JACLQX010000003.1:0-23034 GCF_016648925.1 Streptococcus parasanguinis
AGTAGAGCCCACTCAACCACTGCGTCTTGCTCGACAATCCAAAAATAATTGAGAGGCTAGGACTTTTGTCCCAGCCTTTTGTTTTAGGTTCAAAAGAAATAGACTGAATGAGAAAGGTTTCATCAGATGTGACACTTATCCTATTTTAAAATACCCACTTTCATGGTAGACTAGAGGAAAGAAAACGTTCTCAAGGAGGTTGAGCATGAAACACAAATTATGGGTCACATCACTGACGATTCTTTCTACCTGCACATTAATGGCTTGTAGTCACACCACTCAAAAGGACACAGCAGCTTCTTCTACAAAAGAAAGTAGCAGCAAAGTCGAAAAGCAAACAAGCAGCTCTTCGTCAAAGGATACTGCTTCTACAAAGAAAAACACTTCCAGTCAAGAAACCAAGCGGATTGGAAATGCAGATTATGGATACATCGATATTCCAAGTAAATGGTTCAAGTTCACGGATATCGATGGGACAGAAGCTGTCCAGTATACGGATGGGAGCGGCTATAATATTGTCACCTTGAATAGCTTTACGCGGGAAAAGGCCAAAGTTCCTGCGGATATCGAGTTTAATGCAGAATTTCTAGCCAAGAAACTGGCCGTTATGTGGCAAGATAACCAGGATGTTGGGAAGATGACGGGAGCGCGGACTAAAGTCGCAGGACTGGACGCCTACCAGCTTCAAATCATCATGAAATCTGGTCAATACCTGATTACTTGGATCTTCCAGAAGGGTGAAAAAGTTTATACCATTTCTTTTGAAGGGGATGCAGAAACCTTGAAAACCTTTATCCCATACATCGAAAACACTTGGAGCCTAGATGGAACAGGTGCTGTAACGGATTGATGAAGAGGAAGTTTGGCTTAAACTATCCAGAGGCTTCGATGTTTGATAAGAATAACAGTATGACGCAGTGGTTGATTGGTATCTTTGTTCGCTTTTTAAGCTCCAAAGATAGCCTAATCAACTGTGCGGGGGTGGGAAAACGAACTCTCCTTAATTAGTCGGAGTTCTGTCCCACTCCCTTTTTTACATCCTTTATGGTATAATCTTTCTATTGTTTAGAAGAGGAAATAGAGGATGACACAGGAAATTGATATTGAAAAATACCATCAGTTAGCTCTCCAAAAGCAAAAGGAGCACCGCAAGGTATTGGCGAATCTCAAGAAGAAGCCACCTAAGAATTTAGATAAAATAGCGCAAGAAATCCACGATGAAGTTTTCCAAGAAATCGATTGTACGGCTTGTGCTAATTGCTGCAAGACCTTAGGGCCCGATTTTAAGGAAGCCGATATCACGCGGATCGCCAAATATTTCAAGATGAAACTTCCTGCTTTTGAGGCAGAATTTCTTCAAGTTGACGAAGATGGGGACAAGGTTTTTAAATCCATGCCTTGCCCCTTTCTTGGTGGGGACAATCTCTGTTCCATCTATGATGTTCGCCCAAAAGCTTGTCGGGAATTCCCTCACACCGATCGTAAGAAGATTTATCAGATCAACCATCTGACTATCAAGAATACCCTCACTTGCCCAGCGGCTTATTTATTTGTAGAAAAATTGAAGGATCGTTTGTAATGGCATATACATTTTTACTTTTTGATTTGGACCATACCTTGTTGGACTTTGAATCTGCTGAAGAAACAGCCTTGACGCAGATGTTAGAAGACATGGATTTTCCAGATGTACAGGCCTTTAAGGATTACTACAAACCCATGAACCAAGGTCTCTGGAAGGATTTGGAGCAAAAGAAGTTAACCAAGCAAAAGCTAGTGGATAGTCGGTTTGCGATCGGGTTTGCCCACTTTGGGATTTCTGTTGATGGGGCTGAGATGGCTCTTCGCTATCAAGATTACATCAGTCTTCAAGGGCAGTCTTTCCCAGGTGCGGAGGACTTACTGGCCCGACTTGAAAAAGCGGGTTACCAGCTCTATGGTGCAACGAATGGAGTGACCGCCATTCAAGAAGGACGCTTGGCTCATTCTACAATTGCTTCTTATTTCAAAGAGGTCTTTATCTCTGAGCAGCTTCATACTCAGAAACCAGAACCTGCATTTTTTGACAAAGTTGGCCAACTGATTCCAGGTTTTAGCAAGGAAGAGACCCTTATGATCGGAGATTCCTTGACGGCGGATATCGCAGGAGGCCATGCTGCGGGGATTGATACCGTCTGGTATAATCCTGATCGTAAGGAAAATACCAGCCTGGTAGTACCGACTTATACCGTTAGCAACTATCAAGAAATCGCCGATTTACTGATAAAATAAAAAATTTTAAATACTGTCAAGTTTTTTTCTTGACAGGTCTATAAAATGTGTTATAATAGATCATGTGCTAAATAGCTTGTCTATTTCACCGAAAATTAAAATATAGAAAAGAGACTTATAAAAATGGCAGTTAAAATTCGTTTGACTCGTATGGGTTCTAAGAAAAAACCTTACTACCGTATTAACGTAGCAGATTCACGTTCACCACGTGATGGACGTTTCATCGAAACAGTTGGAACTTACAATCCACTTGTTGAAGAAAACCAAGTAACTTTGAAAGAAGACCGCGTTCTTGCATGGTTGGCTGATGGAGCTCAACCTTCAGATACAGTTCGCAACATCCTTTCAAAAGCTGGTGTGATGAAGAAATTCCACGATTCTAAATTCTCAAAATAATTTTTTAAGTAGGTTGATGTATGGATACGATTGAAAATCTCATTATTGCAATTGTGAAACCCTTGATTTCACAACCGGATGCCTTAACCATCAAGATCGAAGATACTCCTGAATTCTTGGAGTACCACCTTGACCTTGATCCTAGCGATGTTGGTCGTGTAATCGGTCGAAAAGGTCGCACCATTTCTGCGATAAGAACGATTGTCTACTCTGTCCCAACTGAAGATAAAAAAGTAAGAATCGTTATTGATGAAAAATAAAAAGGCGGGACTTAGTCCCGTTTTTTGTTGCAAGGAGAAAGAATGAAAGAAGTGACTATTCGGCAGTTACAAGCCTATTTACAAGAACATTACCAGAATACCCGGACGGAAGAAGGTTTGTTTATCAAGCTGGTTGAAGAGGTTGGCGAAGTAGCCGAGGTGTTAAATGGACGTTCTGGACGGAAAGCGGGTGTCCAAGATTCAAATGAGGAATTGGCTAAAGAACTAGCTGATATCATTCACTACACGGTCGCTATCGCGGCCATTAATGAAATCGACCTTACTAAAACTATCTTTGAAAAAGATAAAACAGCAGCCGTAAAATACCAGCACGAGCGGGATTTGGAGCAGTTTCTAGCAGATAAGTCCATTTGAGAAAATCTCTTGAACGTGATAAAATAGAGTGAATAAACTACACTGGAGAAATCATGAATTACTTTAACGTTGGGAATATTGTCAATACCCAAGGCTTACAAGGAGAAATGCGGGTCTTGTCTGTAACAGACTTTGCGGAAGAGCGTTTTAAAAAAGGAGCTGAGTTGGCTCTCTTTGATGAGAAGGATCAGTTCGTCCAAACAGTGACCATTGCTAGCCATCGCAAGCACAAGAACTTCGACATCATCAAGTTTAAGGATATGTACCATATCAATGCCATCGAGAAATTCAAAGGCTTTAGCCTCAAGGTTGCGGAAGAAGACTTGACGGATTTGGAGGATGGTGAATTCTATTACCATGAGATCATCGGCCTTGATGTTTACGAAAATGACCAGCTAATCGGCCAGATCAAGGAGATCCTGCAACCAGGTGCCAATGATGTCTGGGTCGTAAAACGCAAAGGAAAACGTGACCTTCTCCTCCCTTATATCCCACCAGTGGTCCTCAATATTGATATCCCAGGAAATCGGGTGGATGTAAACATCTTAGAAGGGTTAGACGATGAAGATTGATATTTTAACTCTCTTTCCAGAGATGTTTTCCCCTTTGGAGCATTCGATTGTCGGAAAGGCGCGTGAAAAGGGACTCCTTGAGATCAACTACCATAATTTCCGTGAAAATGCTGAGAAGGCGCGGCATGTGGACGATGAACCCTATGGTGGGGGGCAAGGTATGCTCTTACGTGCTCAGCCAATCTTCGATACCTTTGATGCCATCGAAAAAAAGAATCCGCGAGTGATCTTGCTAGATCCAGCTGGTCGGACTTTTGACCAATCTTATGCTGAAGAATTAGCTCAAGAAGATGAATTGATCTTTATCTGCGGTCACTATGAGGGCTACGATGAGCGGATCAAGACCTTGGTAACGGATGAGATTTCACTGGGGGATTATGTGCTGACAGGTGGGGAACTTGCTGCCATGACAATGATTGATGCGACAGTCCGCTTGATTCCAGAGGTGATCGGCAAAGAGTCCAGTCACCAGGATGATAGTTTCTCGTCTGGACTTCTAGAATACCCTCAATACACACGGCCTTATGAATACAGAGGAATGACAGTTCCCGATGTTCTCATGAGTGGTCATCATGAAAATATCCGTCAGTGGCGCCTCTATCAGAGTTTGAAAAAGACCTTAGAACGTCGGCCAGACTTGCTAGAAAACTATGAGTTGACAGCAGAAGAAGAGAAGATGTTGGAACAAATTAAACAAGAAGACTAACAGCGTCAGCTGTTTTTCTTTTGCCTCAAAAATTTATGAAAAAAACTTTTTAAACCTACTAGTTATTGGTAACAAAATGTGGTATGCTAAGGGGTAGAGAAACTTCAAGAAAATGATTAAGTTTTGGGGGTGAGTTTAATGGGAAAAAAATTAGGAAAATCGGTTTTCACGACAGGGATTGCAGCAACTACAGTCCTATCTGGTATGTTTCATCACAAGGCAAATGCCGAAGAGGTCAAGCAAAATGAAAATCCAGAAACCAACAGCACGGAAGTAGTTGAAAAACCAATTACAGTTGATGAGTTGAAGCAAATCACAGCTCAAAAAGGGCAAGTGGTCAAAGATGTCCACTACCAGGAGCAAAAAGTGATCGATGCTCAAACGGAAGTCAAGGCGGCTGGGCAAGAGCTGGAAGAAAAGAAAGCAGAAGTGACGGATGCGGAAAACCTCATCGCAACGACTTCAGATGCCCAAGTTCAGAATGCAGAAAATGACGTCAAGGTGGCTCAAGCTTATGTGACTATCGAAGAAAATAAGGTTCGAGAAGCAGAAGCTGCACATGATCAAGTTGTAGAAGCTGTTCGTCAACAGGAAAATCAGGTTACTGCTCAGGAATCTTTGGTCGATGTAGCACAAAATGAATTGAACCAAGCCAAAGCACCGATTTCAAATGATGAGAATGTGCTCAACCAGGCTTTGTTGGAGCAAAGTCAAGTCGAGCAAAGTGTTCGAGAATCTCAGAATTACCTTGCAACCTTACAAGCAAGTCAGCAAACCGGTTCAGATACAGTGGCTCAAATTGAGAACGATATTCAACTGGCTCAAACGCGTCTGACAGATTTGAAAGCGGTCATCGCAACCAAGGAAGCAGAATTGGCAGCCTTAGAACAAGCCGCAGCCAATAGCCCAGTTCAGTTGAGTCAAGCGACTTATGAAGGTTATTTGCAACACTTAGCAGACAATGGCAATGAAGCTGCAGCGAGCGCTTTAGCCCTCTACAAACGTGGTCGGGAAGAAGATGGCTTGACAGTTGGAGAGTCTGGCTCTTTGCAAGCCAACCTTCGAGCTCTTGAAATTGCCGATGCCATCAATAGCTATCGTCGGAATGCCGGCTTGCCTGAATTGGAACTGGATCCTTATTCCCTTCCTGCCAGCCAAGTACAGTTGGAATACTTTAAGAAAGCCAACTGGCATATGTTTAAGTATTTGCCAAATGAGAACATTGCATATGGCTTCTCACCTGCTGGTGCGGTTGACTTTTGGTACAATGAAAAAACGGCTTATCAAGAGGTAGCGGCTCAATATGGTCTACCAACAGACGAAACTCAAATCGATGCCAATGATATCTATATGAAGATTGGTGCTGAGGCCTTTGCTAAGGTTGGTCACTACCTCCAAATGGTAGACAACAAAGCGACAGCTTTATCAGTCGCTTATGACCCAAGTAATGCCATGTCAGAAGCAGCTTTCTTACACAGTCCGGTCCATTCAGCAGTGTCAACCAGTGCACTCGCTTACCAATTGCGTCAGGGAGCTGGGGCTACGACGACAAGATCAGATGTCAAAGCAAAATCTGATGAAGTCGCTAATCTCAAGCTGGACAAGGCCAATCAAGAGTCTCAAATCATTATCTTGCAAGGCAAATTAGAAGACGCCCGCCATGCTAATTCAAATGCGGCAGTAGAGATGGCCAATGTCCAAAAGACCATCCAAAATTACAAGATTCTTCTCGTTAGCAAGGACCATGCGGTTGAAAAGGCGAAGGCGACTCTTGATGTATCTCGAGGTCGGATTGAAGCAACCATCCAACCAAAAGAAGCAGCCCTTCAAAAAGCGAAAGATTTGTTGGCAGCTGCGCGTGAGAAATTAGATCGTTTAAAAGCGGAAGAAGCAGAAAAAGCCCAAGTCGTTCAAGAAGCGCATGAGGGCTTGAAGGCGGCGCAAGAACGACTAGTTGCAGCTGAAAAACGTCTTTCTGACTTTAAAAATGCTCCAGAATTATTGGTCAAAGCCCAATCTGTTTTATCAGCTGCGGTGGCTAATTTAGAGAATAAAAAAGAAAAATTGGAAGCAGAATTCACAACCCTGCAATCTTATCAAAGTGTTGTGGAGCTGTTGAATTCCCAATATGAAGATCTAGCGTCGCGGATGGATCCAGCTATTTTAGAAGCAGCAGATATGCCGATGGATATCCGCTCAAGCAATCCAACTACTTTTTCGGATAGACCAACAGTTCTTCCAACAACTACCAATAGTCCACAAGTGCAAGCACCAACAGCTACTCCAGCTCCAAAACAAGAAGCTAAAGTAGAAGAAATCAAACCCAAAAAAGAAAACAGCCAAGCTGTGGCAAGTACAGATTCTTCCAAATATGCAGCAGCAACAACAGGTGTTGCCGTCGGGCTACTTGCTGGATTGTTTGGTTTCAAGAAAAAGAAACAATCTTCAAAAAATGATTAAGACATACCGAAGATAGAGTGGATGCTTAGACACTTTATTGCTTAAACTCTTCAAAGAAGATTGATGAGGGTGGGAAAAGAACTCGCTTAACAAAATGAGTTCTTTCCTGCTCTTTTTTGTACAATTTTAGAATTTTTGAAAGAAAATGATAGAAAATGATAAAAATTGTTGACATTTTTTGAAGAAAGAGTATAATGGTTCATGTAATCGATTGCAAAAGGAGGAGAAATGCTTAAGTCTGAACGAAAACAATTTATCCTCGAAAAGGTATTGAAGGAAAAATTTGTTTCCTTAGAAACCCTTGTACAAGAACTGGGGACGTCTGAATCAACCGTTCGACGTGACTTGGATGAGCTAGAAGCTGAAAGCAAACTTCGCCGGGTTCACGGCGGTGCGGAAAGCCTGCATTTTCTTCAAGAGGAAGAAAGTAATAAAGAAAAATCTATCAAAAACATTCAAGTTAAGTCAAAAATTGCGGTGAAAGCGGCGGAATTGATCAAAGATCATGATGTGATCTTTATCGATGCCGGGACGACCAATGAACTCTTGGTACAAGAAATTGTCAATCCAACGGTAACTGTGGTGACCAATTCGATTCACCATGCGACCAAGTTGGTCGAGCGAAATGTTCCAACGGTCATCATCGGTGGGAAGGTAAAATCTTCTACAGATGCTAGTATCGGAGGGATTGCTCTCAATCAGATCGGTCAGTTGAATTTTGACAAGGCCTTTCTTGGAATGAATGGAATCGATGATGAATTTTACAGCACTCCAGACCTGGAAGAAGGATCTGTCAAGCGTGCGATTATCGAAAATGCGAAAAAGACCTATATCCTAGCGGATGATTCGAAAATTGGGGTGACATCCTTTGTCAAAGTGGCTCCTATCAAGCGAGCCATGATTATTACCAATCAATGTGAACCGCAACGATTAAAGGTTTTAAAAGAAAAAACGGAGGTTATAGAGGTTTGATTTATACAGTAACACTGAATCCAGCAATTGACTATATTGTCCGTCTCGATCATGTAGAGACCGGAGCGGTCAATCGGATGGCTTCAGAAGATAAATTCGCCGGTGGTAAGGGAATCAATGTCAGTCGTGTCTTGAAGCGTCTCGATATCGAGAACACAGCGACTGGATTTATCGGTGGCTTCACCGGACGCTTCATCGAAGACGTATTGACTAGCGAAGCCATTTCAACCAACTTTGTGACAGTGGACCAAGATACACGGATCAATGTCAAGATCAAGGCCGATGAGGAAACGGAAATCAATGGGAACGGCCCAGAAGTGACAGAAGCTCAGTTGCAAGAATTGCTCAGCATCTTATCGAGCTTAACAGCAGATGATGTGGTAGTCTTTGCAGGATCTGCCCCATCTTCACTTGGAAATGCCATTTACAAACAATTGATCGCAGCAACTCGTGCGACAGGAGCGCAAGTCGTTTGCGACTTTGAAGGGCAAACCTTGATTGATTCCTTGGAGTTCAATCCCCAATTGGTCAAACCAAACAACCATGAATTGGGAGATATCTTTGGCGTTACCTTGACGGAATTGCCAGAAATTGAACGCTATGCCAAAGAAATTTTGGCCAAGGGTGCACAAAACGTCATTATTTCCATGGCGGGTGATGGTGCTCTTCTGGTCAGTCCAAGCGGCACTTACTTCGCAAAACCAATCAAAGGGGAAGTGAAGAATTCTGTTGGAGCTGGAGATTCCATGGTAGCAGGCTTCACTGGGAAGCTCGCAACGACGGGAGATGTTATTGAAGCCTTCAAATGGGGAGTGGCTTGTGGAACAGCGACCACTTTCTCAGATGATTTGGCAACAGCTGATTATATAAAAGAAACTTATGAAAAAGTAGAGGTAGAAAAACTATGAAAATTCAAGACGTTTTAAATAAAAACGTGATGTTGTTTGACCTTCAAGCAACAGATAAAGAGGGCGTGATCAATGAGATGATTCAATCGCTCGTTGATAATGGTGTGGTGACAGATTTTGACACCTTCAAGGCTGGAATCATGAACCGTGAAGCACAAACTTCAACTGGTTTGGGTGACGGAATTGCTATGCCCCACAGCAAAAATGAAGCAGTCAAAGAAGCAACGGTCTTGTTTGCAAAATCAAACAAGGGTGTGGACTATGCTTCGCTTGATGGCCAACCAACAGACTTGTTTTTCATGATCGCAGCTCCAGAAGGGGCAAATGACACTCACTTGGCAGCCCTTGCTGAATTGTCTAAGTACTTGATGAAACCAGGATTTGCAGACAAACTTCGCCAAGCAAGCACTCCTGATCAAGTGATCGCAGCCTTTGATGCAGAAGAGCAAGAAGCTGCCGCTGAAGAAGCGAAAAAAGCAGAAGCAGTCAAAGAAGCAGCTTCGTCTGACAAACCTCTCATCGTTGCCGTTACAGCATGTACAACAGGTATCGCCCACACTTACATGGCAGAAGAAGCCCTCATCAAAAAAGGGGAAGAAATGGGTGTTACAGTCCGCGTTGAAACCAACGGGGCATCTGGTGTCGGCAACCGCTTGACAGCTGAAGAAATCGCCAAAGCTGAAGGGGTCATCATTGCAGCTGATAAAGCAGTTGAAACCGCTCGTTTCGATGGCAAAAAATTGATCTCTAAACCAGTCGCAGCCGGTATCCGTCAGACAGAAGAATTGATCCAAACCATCTTGGATGGAAAAGCAGATGTCTTCCACGCTGAAAATGCAGCACAAGCTAGCGCTAGCCAAGAAAAATTGAGCTTGGGTGGAGCTTTCTACAAACACCTGATGAGTGGGGTTTCTCAAATGCTCCCATTCGTTATCGGTGGTGGTATCTTGATCGCCCTTGCCTTCTTGATCGACCAAGTTCTTGGTGTGCCTCAAGATCAATTGTCTAGTCTTGGTTCTTATCATGTATTAGCAGCACAATTTAAAACAATTGGTGGAGTAGCCTTTGGCTTCATGCTTCCTGTACTTGCAGGTTACATTGGATTCTCAATCGCTGAAAAACCTGGTTTTGTAGCAGGATTTATTGCTGGATCTATTGCTAGCTCAGGTTCAGCATTTGGAAATATCGCCTACGGTGCTGCTAAAGGTGAATTACCAGCAGCCGTATCATCAGGTTTCCTTGGAGCTTTGGTAGGTGGTTTCCTTGCAGGTGGAGTTGTTCTCTTACTTCGCAAAGCCCTTGCAGGTCTTCCACGTTCACTCGATGGTATCCGCTCTATCCTTCTCTTGCCATTACTTGGTGTTGGTTTGACAGGATTCTTGATGTTCCTCATCAATATTCCAATGGCTGCTATCAATACTGGTCTTAACAACTTCCTTTCAAGCTTGTCAGGTAGCTCAGCTGTCCTTCTTGGACTTCTCGTCGGCGGTATGATGGCTGTCGATATGGGTGGACCAGTTAACAAAGCCGCTTATGTCTTCGCTACAGGTACACTTGCTGAATCTGTTGCTTCAGGTGGTTCTATTGTTATGACAGCTGTTATGGCAGCTGGTATGGTTCCTCCATTGGCAGTATTCGTAGCAACTGTATTGTTTAAAGATAAATTCACACAAGAAGAACGCGATTCAGGTTTGACAAACATCGTTATGGGTCTTTCCTTCATCACAGAAGGTGCCATTCCATTCGGTGCAGCTGACCCAGCTCGTGCCATCCCTAGCTTCATTGCTGGTTCAGCATTGACAGGTGCCCTTGTTGGTCTTGCAGGCTTGAAACTCATGGCTCCTCACGGAGGAATCTTCGTTATCGCTCTTACATCAAATCCACTTCTATACATCTTGTTCGTATTGATCGGTGCAGTCGTAAGTGGTATCTTATTCGGATTGCTTCGCAAACCTAAAAACTAAATATGATTAAAAGGTTGGGAATGCCCAACCTTTTCTTCTTGTACTAGCGAAAAAATCCCCTCAGTCGGCGTTGGTATCTTGAGCTGAATTATGATATAATAAGCCTATCGCATATTTTTAGGAGAATAAAAATGGATATTCAACGTGAAAAAGAATTTGTCAGCCAATACCACTATGACGCTCGTAATTTTGAGTGGGAAAAAGAAAATGGCATCCCTGAAACAAAAGTAGATGTAAACTTTCAATTGATCAATCGTGATCAAGAACAAAACACGACTTCTTTGATTGTCATCTTGAGCTACATGATCGTTTTTGACGGTTTTGTGATCAGCGGAACCATCACTCAAATCAACCACTTGTTCGGTCGTTATGTCAATGAACCAAGTGAATTCAGCAAAGACGAAGTGGAAGAATTGGCTCGTCCTTGCTTGGACATGCTCAATCGTTTGACTTATGAAGTCACAGAAATTGCCCTTGATTTACCGGGTATTAATTTGGAGTTTTAATCAATGAAATTAGCAGTGATTACGGATTCGTCTGCCTATTTACCGCAGCACCTTCTCCATCACGACGACTTATTTATTTTAGACATTCCGATCTATATCGATGGGGAATCCTATGTGGAAGGGAAGAATCTGACACACGACGAGTTCTACCAAAAAATGGCTGCGTCTAAGGAATTACCAAAGACGAGCCAACCTAGTGTGGCAGAGTTAGAAGAAATCTTATCTGGTTTGACAGCTAAGGGGTATACGCATGCTCTTGGTCTCTTCTTGTCATCAGGTATCTCTGGCTTCTACCAAAATATCCAATATTTGAAGGACGAATTTGAAGGCTTGACCGTCGAATTTTCTGACTCAAAAATCACTAGCGCTCCATTAGGAATGATGGTAGAAGATTGCTTGAAATGGGCTGGTGAAGGTCGTTTGTTTGATGAGATTGTGGCCAATGTCCAACATCAGATTGATGGGACCACTGCCTATATCATGGTGGATGATTTGAATCACTTGGTCAAGGGTGGCCGTCTGTCAAATGGCGCTGCCATCATTGGCAATCTCTTGAGTATCAAGCCGATCCTTCACTTTAATGACCAAGGTGTCATCGAAGTTTTTGAAAAAGTCCGTACGGAAAAGAAAGCCATGAAACGCTTGGTGGAAATCGTTGATGAAGGACTCACCGGAGGGCATTACCAAGTCTTTATCATCCATGCTAATGTACCTGAAAAAGCCGAAGCGCTTCGTCAGATGTTGGTGGCTGAAGGGGTGGAAGGAGAAATTCCTTTTGCCACTTTTGGAGGGGTGATTGGGACGCACTTAGGTGACCATAGCTTAGCAGTTGGGTATATCCCTATCGTTTAAGGAGAATTCTATGTCAATTAAAGTCGTTATTGCAGGTTTCAAGGGGAAAATGGGGCAGGCAGCCTACCAGATGGTTTCTGAAGATCCTGAGCTAGAACTAGCTGGCTTGATCGATCCATTTACTGATGAGACAGAGGTTGCAGGGGTCCCTGTCTTTAACCGCAAAGAAGATGTCGTGGGTCTTGAAGCAGATGTTTGGGTGGACTTTACCATGCCAAAGGTTGCTTACGAGAATACTCGCTTTGCAATTGAAAATGGCTTTGCTCCTGTTGTAGGGACAACTGGCTTTACGCCTGAGCAGATTCAGGAATTGACAGACCTTTCGCGTGAAAAGGATTTGGGTGGCTTGATTGCTCCCAACTTTGCTATTGGAGCTGTGCTCTTGATGCAATTTGCAGCGCAAGCTGCCAAGTATTTCCCAAATGTAGAAATCATCGAATTGCACCATGATAAGAAGAAAGATGCACCGAGTGGAACAGCCATTAAGACAGCTGAGCTGATCTCTGAGAAGCGCGAGAAAATCCAGCAAGGTGCAGCAGATGAAGAAGAGTTGATGCCTGGAGCAAGAGGGGCAGAGTTTGAAGGGATGCGCATCCATTCAGTTCGATTGCCTGGCCTAGTCGCTCACCAAGAAGTGATTTTTGGTAGCCAAGGCGAAGGCTTGACTCTCCGTCATGATTCCTATGATCGTGTTTCCTTCATGACAGGAGTAAATCTAGGGATTAAAGAAGTTGTCAAGCGTCATGAGCTTGTTTATGGTTTGGAACACTTACTATGAGATTAGAAAAGATGCCTTCTGAGTTTCAGGAGGCTTTACCAATATTAGAGAAGATTAAAGCAGCTGGTTTTGAGGCCTATTTTGTCGGGGGATCTGTCCGAGATGCACTCTTGGATCGTCCCATTCACGATGTCGATATCGCTTCCTCCTCATACCCAGAAGAGACCAAGGCCATTTTTGATCGAACAGTGGACATCGGTATCGAACATGGGACTGTCTTAGTTCTTGAAAATGGGCAAGAATATGAAATTACGACCTTCCGGACGGAGGATGTCTATGTCGATTATCGCCGTCCAAGCTCCGTGTCTTTTGTACGCTCACTAGAAGAAGACCTCAAGCGCCGTGATTTTACGGTTAATGCCTTTGCCTTAAATGAAAAAGGAGAAATTGTTGACCTCTTTCATGGACTAGAAGATTTGGAAAACAAGGTCCTTCGGGCCGTTGGGCTTCCTCATGAACGGTTTAACGAAGATGCGCTCCGGATCATGCGAGGTTTTCGTTTTCAAGCTAGTCTCGGCTTTGAATTAGAAGAGGCAACCTTTAATGCTATGAAGGAGTGTGCTCCATTACTTGAGAAGATTTCAGTAGAGCGTACCTTCATCGAGTTTGATAAACTCTTGCTTTCTCCATACTGGAGACAGGGCTTGGAGGCTATGCTGGCCAGTGGAGCCTATCACTATCTGCCAGAGATGAAGGATCGCAAAGAAGCAATCGAGCGTTTGTTTGATATAGAGTTGGAGTATACCTTTTCAACTTCTGAGCAAGCCTGGGCTGCTTTGGTCTTAGCACTAGAGATTCAAGATATTCCAAAATTCTTTAAGAAATGGAAGACCTCTAGAGACTTTGCCAAGACGGTGGAGCAGATCGTGGAGATTCTAAAGCTCCGAGAAAAAGGAAGTCTAGATAAGCGTGCCTGTTACAAGTATGAGAAGCGTATGTTGCTAGTGGCTGAAGAGCTTCGTGAAGCGTATGCCCTAAGTGTGGATTATTTGGCTATCGAGCGCGTCTATGATAGCTTGACCATTCATGATAAGCACGAAGTGGTGGTCAATGGTGGCATGCTGATCAAAGAATACGGCTTTCAACCTGGTCCAGCCTTGGGAGAGATTTTGACAAAGATCGAATACGCCATTGTCGATGGGGAGCTGGCCAATGAAAAAGAAGCCATCATTGCCTATATCCAGCAAGTAAAAGAGGAGGAAAAATGAGCGATTTTATTGTCGATAAATTAACCAAATCTGTCGGAGATAAGACCGTCTTTCGTGAGATTTCCTTTATCATTCATGACTTGGATAGGATCGGATTGATCGGGGTCAATGGAACTGGAAAAACCACTCTGTTAGATGTGTTGTCTGGTCGCTCTGGATTTGATGGAGATGTGAGTCCTTTTTCTGCCAAGAGTGATTATACGATTGGTTACTTGACGCAGGAGCCAGACTTTGATGATCATAAGACGGTTCTTGACACAGTATTATCCAGTGATTTGCGTGAAATGCAGCTGATTCGTGATTATGAATTCTTGATGGCGGATTACCGAGAGGAGAACCAAGCACGTCTGGAGAAGGTGATGGCGGAGATGGATTCGCTCAATGCTTGGGAAATTGAGAGTCAGGTCAAGACAGTCCTTTCCAAACTTGGAATTGAAGACTTGAACGCCAAAGTTGGGGACCTATCTGGGGGCTTGCGTCGTCGGGTGCAACTGGCCCAAGTTTTGCTGTCTCACCATGACCTGCTCTTACTAGATGAGCCGACCAACCACCTGGACATTGATACTATCGAGTGGTTGACTAATTTCTTGAAGAACTCTAAGAAAACTGTGCTCTTCATTACCCACGATCGCTATTTCTTGGATAATATCTCGACGCGGATCTTTGAGCTGGATCGAGGTGGCTTGATCGAGTATCAGGGCAACTACCAGGATTATGTCCGCTTAAAGGCTGAGCAAGACGAGCGTGATGCAGCCCTTCTTCATAAGAAGCAGCAACTCTATAAGCAGGAGTTGACCTGGATGAGGCGTCAACCTCAGGCGCGTGCGACCAAGCAACAGGCTCGGATCAATCGTTTCCATGATCTTAAGCAAGACTTGTCTGTTCAAAGCAACCAGACAGATTTGGAGATGAACTTTGAGACCAGCCGAATCGGAAAGAAAGTCATCGAGTTTAAAGATGTGAGTTTTGCTTTTGAAAACAAGCCGATTTTACAGGATTTTAACCTCTTGGTGCAAAACAAGGACCGCATCGGGATCGTCGGGGATAATGGCGTCGGCAAATCGACCCTGCTCAATCTGATCGCCGAACGACTACAGCCTCAGTCAGGTCAAGTCATTATCGGGGAAACCGTGCGGGTGGCTTATTTCTCGCAACAGATTGATGGGTTGGATGAGAGTAAGCGCGTGATTAATTTCTTACAAGAAGTTGCCGAGGAAGTGAAGACGACTGTCGGAACAACTTCGATCGCTGATCTCTTGGAGCAATTTCTCTTCCCACGCTCTATGCACGGAACCTTGATCGAAAAACTCTCCGGTGGTGAGAAGAAGCGCCTCTTTCTTTTAAAACTTTTGATTGAAAAACCCAATGTGCTTCTCCTCGATGAGCCAACCAATGACTTGGATATCGCTACCCTGACAGTTTTGGAAAACTTCCTTCAAAACTTTGGAGGTCCCGTTATTACCGTTAGCCACGACCGCTATTTCTTGGACAAGGTCGCAAGTAAGATCCTGGCTTTTGAAAACGGGGGCATTCGAGAGTTCTTTGGCAATTATACGGATTACCTGGATGAAAAAGCCTTTGAAGCAGCTCAAGTAACGGCCAGTCACAAGGTTGAAAAAGAGAAACCTGTCAAGCCAAAAGAAGAGAAGAAACGCATGAGCTACATGGAAAAGCAAGAGTGGGCAAGCATTGAAGCAGATATCGAAGCCATTGAAAATCGGATCGCAGAGATTGAAGTGGAGATGAATGAAAACGGCTCTGACTTTGGCAAATTGTCAGCCCTTCAAAAGGAATTGGATCAGGAAAATGAGCGATTGCTTGAGAAGTACGATCGTTATGAATACCTGAGCGAATTAGATGAATAAGGAGGCCCTATGAATCAATTGAACCGTATATCCCTTGGGATTTCAGCCACTATTTTTACCATTATCGGTATCGTCTTGTTTATCAATCCGATTGAGCACATCGGCTCATTTAGCTGGTTGATTTCCTGTGGCTTCTTTTTAATTTCCCTTTCGCGTTTTTCACGCTATTACCGATTGCGCCAAGCTGGTGTCATTCAGCAGCAACAGCTCTTTCACAGTATGGTCGCTTTGGTTTTTGCGGTCTACTTACTGCTCTATGGCTACAAAACCTTGCCGATTGTCTTTCCCGTTACTTTAGGAATTTGGCTGATCTACCGTTCGATTTTAAACTTCCGAAAAGCAAATTTCTACTCGAGGAAGGTTGAGGAACTGTCCAAGCGTTATATTTTCTTTGCCTTGCTACAACTCTTTATTGGATTGTTCTTAATCGTTAGTCCACTCTCGATAAGTGTCTTTCTATTAAATATTATTGGCTTGATTTTCCTCATTCTAGGATTTCAATCCTTTAGTCTCTTGTTAAAAAGTTAAGAAAAGTTACGTGCAAACCTTTGCGTTTGATAAAAAGTCTGATATAATAGATCTGTAAGTGTTTACAGGTTGAAAGGAGTAATAGATGTCTAAAAAAATTATTGGGATTGACCTTGGAGGAACTTCCATTAAGTTTGCTATCCTTACTTTGGATGGGGAAGTTCAAGAAAAATGGTCTATTAAAACAAATATCTTGGATGAAGGTAGCCATATCGTAGATGATATGATCGAATCCATCGCGCATCGTTTGAAAATGCTTGAGCTTGATGCTTCTGAATTCCAAGGAATTGGAATGGGATCACCTGGTGTCGTTGATCGTGAAAAAGGTACAGTTATCGGTGCCTACAACTTGAACTGGAAGACCCTTCAACCAGTCAAAGAAAAGATCGAAACTGCCCTTCATATTCCATTCTTTATCGATAATGATGCCAACGTTGCTGCTTTGGGTGAACGTTGGAAAGGGGCTGGTGAAAACCAACCAGATGTTGTCTTCATGACACTTGGTACAGGTGTCGGCGGTGGGATCGTCGCTGAAGGTCGTCTCTTGCACGGTGTACGTGGAGCTGCTGGTGAGCTTGGTCACATCACTGTTGACTTTGATGATCCAATCCAATGTACCTGTGGTAAAAAAGGCTGTCTTGAAACGGTTGCCTCAGCAACTGGGATCGTCAACTTGACTCGTCGTTATGCTGATGAGTACGAAGGGGACTCTCAATTGAAAGTCTTGATCGACAACGGAGAAGAAGTAACGGCTAAAACGGTCTTTGACCTGGCAAAAGAAGGCGATGCTCTTGCTTTGATCGTCTACAAGAACTTCTCACGTTATCTTGGACTTGCTGCTGCCAACATCGGTTCAACCTTGAACCCATCTAAGATTGTTATCGGTGGTGGGGTATCTGCTGCTGGAGACTTCCTCTTGGATGGCGTGCGCAAGGTCTTTGAAGAAAACTCATTCCCACAAGTACGTGAATCTACTCAATTGGCGCTTGCTACATTGGGAAATGATGCGGGTGTCATTGGTGCCGCATCTCTAGTATTACAATAAGATTAAAAGGAGATTTGACTCTCCTTTTTTCTTTATCCTGTGATATAATGAAGGCAATAGTAGATTAAAGGAGGAGATATGACAAAAGCAGATACAATTTTTAAAGAAAATATTCGAAAAATCATGGAAGAAGGGGTCTGGTCAGAGCAGGCCCGTCCTAAGTATAAGGATGGTAGAACAGCCAACTCCAAGTACATCACGGGAGCCTTTATGGAGTTTGACCTCTCAAAAGGCGAGTTTCCTATCACGACCCTTCGTCCCATCGCCATTAAATCAGCTATCAAAGAGATGCTCTGGATCTACCAGGATCAATCGAATAGCTTAGACCTGTTAGAAAACAAGTACAATGTCCACTACTGGAATGACTGGGAAGTAGGGGATAGTCGTACCATCGGTCAGCGCTATGGCGCTGTGGTCAAAAAGCATGACATTATCAATAAAATCCTCAAACAATTAGAAGCCAATCCTTGGAATCGACGCAACATTATCTCGCTCTGGGATTATGATGCCTTTGAGGAGACCGACGGACTCTTGCCATGTGCTTTTCAGACCATGTTTGACGTGCGTCGGGTTGATGGAGAGATCTATCTAGATGCGACCCTGACCCAGCGTTCAAATGATATGTTGGTAGCCCACCATATCAATGCCATGCAATATGTGGCTCTTCAGATGATGATTGCCAAACACTTTGGCTGGAAGGTCGGAAAATTCTTTTACTTCATTAATAATCTACATATTTATGATAATCAATTTGAACAGGTTGAAGAGTTACTCCGTCGGGAGCCTTCAGATTGTCAGCCACACTTGGTTTTGAATGTACCAGATGGAACCAATTTCTTTGACATCAAACCAGAAGATTTTGAACTGGTCGATTACGATCCAGTGAAGCCACAATTGAAGTTTGATCTTGCCATTTAGTGATAAATCAAGGTTTTTTGATGCCCGGATCTATTGGTAAAATCCTTTTAGAATTAAAACAATTATAGCTAAAAATTTTTACTCATTTTTGAGTCAAAATGTTTTGAAAATCGTTCGGATTTTGTTAAAATAGATAAGGTTTGTAAAAACTAAACAATTTTAAAAAGAATGTTAATTTATAGATAAATATGGAGGTCCATTAGATGGGGAAAGACTTATTTAATGATCGTATTAGCAGATTCTCAATTCGTAAACTGAATGTGGGTGTTTGCTCAGTACTATTGGGAACACTTGTCATGGTTGGTACAGCAGCAAGTGCAGCCGCAGAAGAAAATACAAATACAACAAGTGAAAGTGTAGCAGCAGTTGCAACAGCATCAGAAGCGCCTGAAGCGTCAACAGCTACAGCAACTTCAGCAACATCAACAGCTGCAACGACATCTACTTATGATGCAAACGCAGCAATCACTGCACCAGCGACTTCTACTGCTGCAGCAACATCAACAGCACCTGCTTCAACTAGTGAAGCAACTAGCACAAGCACAGCAGCGTCTGCAGCCTCGACTGCACCAGCAACATCAACTGCACCAAGCCTAGAAGTAACTATGCCAGAAAATAATGCGGCAGCTGCTTCAACATCTGCAGATAAAAAAGAAACACCAACTCTTTCAGCTGGACAAGGTGTAACACCAAACAATACAGTCGTAACGGAGGAGACAGCCAACACTTCTCGCCGTCGTACTCGTCGTGCAATCGGAGATCCTAATGATCCAAGCTTGATCGGGGATGACGTTGAAGACGCAACTTCAACTCCAAAAGTTGAAAAACCTGGCTTTACAACAGATCTTGATGCCAAATCTATGACTAGCCAGATTACTTGGTTGGACTTTGGAGATGTAGCCAACTGGACAGGGGCAAAAACAGTCATCGTTCCTAAAAATGACCAACATCCTGATAAAGATTTAGAAGAAAGATTAGCTCTTCAAGTTGGTGCTACCTATACCAAGGAAATCATGCCTGGCTATGTAGTCACTGTAAAAGTTAAATCTTTGAAACCTTTCCAAGCAACTGAAATCTATAAAAAACGGATGGAAGAGCAAGGGGCTACAGAAGCTGAAAAAGCAACCTATGATCCAAATGCAAAAAATGGATATGTAAAGGGTGTTACTTCAACAGGGGCTAAAAAAGCTTTTAACAATGGCGAAGAAGCCGACGTTGTCGCTGATGCTCAAAATAATTGGACTGAAATTAGATTTGAAAATGTTGATACGAAAACCAAGAAGACTACCATGAGTTCAGCTATGAATGGTGGGAATATTGGGGTTCAGTTTGAAATCTCTGCAACCTTCCGTGGAAAGAAAGTTAAACCGGCTGTTGTCATGGCTGATGGAGAGTCTGCTAACCCTGGTGAATTTGTTATGTTCACTACCAACGGACAAGGTTGGCAGCACATTGGGGAATGGAAGAAATTTACTAGAGGAAACACCTCTGTACCTTATCAACCACAAGATACAGACAACCTTTTGGGACCTAAACCTAAATATAATAACATTAACCTAAGACAACTTCGTGATTCTACTGAAGTTGGACCAGAAAAGAAACCAGTAGCTTGGAAATATTTCGGAAATCCTGACCAAGTAACTGCTGGTCTTGGGACTGGTGTCTTTGGACCAAATATTTCTGCAGGCGATCCTTCTGTTCCCCTTGTGATGACGCGTGGAGCATCTGAAGTGGGACTTTATATCGCTTCAGCTGGTAAACAGTCTGCTATGCTAGGATTCTTCCCACTTGATGAAGGGGATGCTCCTGAGTCATATGGTAAGGCAGTCCATACCATTGCAACTGTTGACGGTGTTACTGGAGCTAAAGTAAATCAACCGTATCTTGGTAACGTTAGTCCTGATATGGATGAAAACACGACTCTCGACTG
Organism: Streptococcus parasanguinis; assembly: GCF_016648925.1. Classification (GTDB taxonomy): domain Bacteria; phylum Bacillota; class Bacilli; order Lactobacillales; family Streptococcaceae; genus Streptococcus. The sequence continues at coordinate 20,512 of NZ_JACLQX010000003.1, forward strand.
GTTCGGTGATGATAAGGCAACTACGGCCGATGAAGGAATTAACCAACTGCTTCCAGATGAACTCAAAGGGACAACCAATGAGATGATCAAGATGGATCGTACACGCCCAGGTAACTACAAAATGTCAGTTCAAGCCCATTTGGATGGAGCTTCAGAAGCACATATCTATGGTTGGGTAGACTTTAACCAAAATGGTAAATTCGATGAGGATGAACGCTCAAATCTCGCTACAATCACACAAGATGGCACTGTTGAGTTGACCTTTGCAAACAGCAAGACTTACGTCGATCCTAGCGTCAACGAGCTTGGTGCTCGTGTTCGTATCGCTAAGAAAGCGAACGAGATCGAAAGCCCAACTGGCATGGCCTTCTCAGGGGAAGTAGAAGACTTCAAGACTCAAATCACCCACCCACCAAAAGGGGAATTCAAGGAAACTTCTGGTCCTCAAGCTACTAAACAAACAGCAACTGTAACCTTTACAGCACGTGGAGAGCACAAGTATGAACCTAACTCTCATGCAGTCATCGACGAGACAGTAGAACCATACATCGTTGACAAAGATGGCAACCGCGCAACTCTTGATGCAGATGGTTACTATGTCGTACCAGGTCAAGGGAAGTACAAGATTACTGCCAATGGTAAAGATGTAGACGTTGAATTTATCCCTGAAGATAACTTCCTAGGAACAGCTGATGGTATTTCTATCCGTCGTTCAGATAACAACGGTTACGATACTGGTTGGTCAACCAAATTCCCAGACCAAGAACCAAACATTAATGGTCAGTTGAATACTATGGATGGTCAATACGTTCCAACAGTCACTCCAATTGAAATTGAAGGGGTTGACAAAACTTCGACTGATGTTCAAGGGGCAACTCAAAAAGAAACACCTACCTTTAATACAACTGCTACTAACTTAAATGGTGATAAGATTGCAATCACTCCAAGTGCAGAATACCCGGCTAAGTTGGTAGATCCAGCTACAGGTCGCACGATTGATGAGCCATCTGTAACAGTTGAAGGGGAAGGAACTTATACGATTAATCCTTCAACTGGAGAAGTAACCTTCACTCCAGAACCAAGCTTTACTGGTACAGCCAAAGGTGTGGAAGTTACATTGTCAGCGCCAGTTGGACGTAATAAAGACGGTAAGGTTCAAGAGGAGTACGTTAAGACAGCTACAGCTAAGTACACACCAACTGTTACACCAATCACAGTGACTCCTACAGACAAGGTTTCTGCGGATGTTCAAAACGTTCCTCAAACTCAAACACCAACCTTTGATTTGAGTAACGACAAGACTGCTGAAATCACTAGCAAGAAATTGGTGGATCCGGCAACTGGTCAACCAACTGATGAAACAACAGTGACAGTAGCAGGTGAAGGTAGCTATACTATCGACCCAACGACTGGAGCAGTAACATTTACGCCAGAAAAAGACTTTGTTGGTACTGCAAAAGGAGTAACTGTTCAGGCAACTGCTACTATTACAAATGCTAATGGTAAGACTGCAACCATTACTTCAGATGCGACCTACACACCAACTGTTGTGCCAGCAGTTCCAACTGCAAACCCTGCAACTTCAAAAGATATCCAAGGTGCGACTCAAACCGGTACACCAACCTTTGCAGGAACAACTGTTCAAGTAAATGGTGAAGATAAAGCTATTACCATAAAAGACAATAGCTACACATTGCTAGATAAAGATGGTAACGAAGTTTCAACGACACCAGCTTATGCGGCAGACGGTACAACCGTGATCGGTAACTTCACAATCGACCCAGCAAATGGTCAAGTAACTTTCACACCGACTGATAAATCATACACTGGTGCAGTCACACCAGCCAAGGTTCAAGCTGAAAGCTCAAACGGTATCAAGGTGGATACAACTTACACACCAGAAATCGTTCCAGTAACCCCAACAGCAACATCAGCTGAAACAAAAGATGTTCAAGGTGCAACTCAAACAGGTAAACCTGAATTCAAGGGTGGAACCGTAACGGTTGATGGCGTTGAGAAGACTGTTGAAATCAATGAAGATGTTCCAGCAACATTTGACGACGGTTCAACAACTAAGACCGTTGAAGGTGTTGGTACTTACACAGTAGCAGCAGACGGTACTGTTACATTTGTACCAGAAAAATCATTTGTCGGAACTGCACCAGCAGTGACGGTTGTTCGTGAAGATAAGAACGGAACCAAAGCTTCTGCAACCTACACACCAACAGTATTGCCAGTAACACCTGAAGCAACATCAGCTGAAACAAAAGATATTCAAGGTGCAACTCAAACAGGTAAACCTGAATTCAAGGGTGGAACTGTAACAGTTGATGGCGTTGAGAAGACTGTTGAAATCAATGAAGATGTTCCAGCGACATTTGACGATGGCTCAACGACTAAGACAGTCGACGGTGTTGGTACTTACACAGTAGCAGCAGACGGTACTGTTACATTTGTACCAGAAAAATCATTCACAGGTAAAGCACCAGCCGTAACGGTTGTTCGTGAAGATAAGAACGGAAC
>NZ_JACLQX010000003.1:23134-141653 GCF_016648925.1 Streptococcus parasanguinis
GTTACATTTGTACCAGAAAAATCATTCACAGGTAAAGCACCAGCCGTAACGGTTGTTCGTGAAGATAAGAACGGAACTAAAGCCTCTGCGACTTATACACCAACTGTGACTCCAGTCACACCGACAGCTACACCAGTTGAAACAACAGGTAAACAAGGTCAAACTCAAACAGGTAAGCCTGAATTTACTGAAGGTGATAGCCGTGTGCCAATGAACGATGACGTTCCAGCTACTTTCGACGATGGTTCAACTACCAAGATAGTAGATGGCGTTGGTACTTACACAGTAGCAGCAGACGGAACTGTAACCTTTGTCCCTGAAAAATCATTCACAGGTAAAGCACCAGCCGTAACGGTTGTTCGTGAAGATAAGAACGGAACCAAAGCTTCTGCAACTTACACACCAACCGTAACTCCAGTAACTCCAACTGCTACACCAGCTGAATCTACTGGACCTCAAGGTTTGGTTCAAACTGGAACTGTAACCTTTACTGAAGGTGATGAAGTAGCGCCAATCGACAAGAATACCATTACTCTTCTTGATGAAAATGGTCAACCAGCGGCGTCAGTAGAAGCGAAATCACCAGCAGGTGATGTGATCGGTACCTTCACTGTTGATAAAGAAACAGGTGTTGTGACCTTCACACCAACAGATAAATCTTATTCAGGTGATGTGGTTCCAGTTAAGGTTCAAGGTAAAGATACAAACGGAACATCTGTAGAAACAACTTACACGCCGAAGATTACTCCAGTCGTTCCAACTTCTGAAGATGCTAAATCAACAGATATTCAAGGTCAAACACAATCAGGTAAACCAACCTTCACCGAAGGAAATCCAAATGTTCCAATCGATGAGGATACTCCAGCGACCTTTGAAGATGGCTCAACTACGAAGACTGTCGATGGTGAAGGAACTTACACAGTTGCTCCAGATGGAACAGTAACCTTCGTTCCTGAAAAATCATTCACAGGAACTGCTTCAGGTGTAACAGTGAAACGCGTGGATAAGAACGGTACTGAAATCACAGCGAAGTACACACCAACTGTGACACCAGTAACTCCAACTGCAACACCAGTTGAGACTACAGATATCCAAGGTGCTACACAAACTGGTAAACCTGTATTTACTGAAGGCGATAGCCGTGTGCCAATGAACAATGATGTTCCAGCAACATTTGACGATGGCTCAACTACGAAGACAGTAGATGGTGTTGGTACTTACACCGTAGCAGCAGATGGAACAGTAACCTTCGTACCAGAAAAATCATTCGTCGGAACTGCACCAGCTGTAACAGTGGTTCGTGAAGATAAGAACGGAACAAAAGCTTCTGCAACTTATACACCAACCGTAACACCAGTTACACCAACTGCAGAAGATACAACATCTACTGACAAACAAGGTCAAACGCAAACAGGTACACCAACCTTCACACCAGGTAATCCAAATGTTCCAATGGATGATGATACACCTGCAACATTTGAAGATGGCTCAACAACCAAGACCATTCCTGGTGAAGGAACTTACACTGTTGCTCCAGATGGAACAGTCACCTTCGTACCAGAAAAATCATTCACAGGAACAGGTACAGGCGTAACGGTTAAACGTGTCGATAAGAATGGTACTCCAGTTACTGCTAAGTACACACCAACTGTGACACCAGTAACCCCAACAGCAACTCCAGCTGAATCAGAAGCACCTCAAGGTGTGGTTCAAACTGGAACTGTGACCTTCACCGAAGGTGACCCAGTTGCACCAATTGACAAAGATACCATTACTCTTCTTGATGAAAATGGGCAGCCAGCAGAATCTGTAGTTGCTAAATCACCAGAAGGTAAAGAAATTGGTACTTTCACAGTTGATAAAGAAACAGGCCTTGTAACCTTCACACCAACTGATAAATCTTACTCAGGTGATGTGGTTCCAGTTAAGGTTCAAGGTAAAGATACAAACGGTACAGTTGCTGAAACAACTTACACACCGAAGATCACTCCAGTTGTCCCAACTGCTGACCCTGCAACATCTACAGATATCCAAGGCCAAACACAAACAGGTACACCAAGCTTCACACCTGGTGACCCTGCAATCCCAATGGATGATGATGTACCAGCAACCTTTGAAGATGGCTCAACAACTAAGGTTATTCCAGGAGAAGGAACTTACACTGTAGCTCCAAACGGAACTGTAACCTTTGTACCAGAAAAATCATTCACAGGAACAGGTACAGGCGTAACAGTGAAACGTGTTGATAAGAACGGTACACCAGTAACAGCTAAGTACACACCAACTGTGACACCAGTAACTCCAACTGCTGAAGGTGCAACATCTACAGACATCCAAGGTGCTACTCAAACAGGTAAACCAACCTTCACAGAAGGTGATAGCCGTGTGCCAATGAACGATGATGTTCCAGCAACCTTCGATGATGGATCAACTACGAAGACTGTCGACGGTGTTGGTACTTACACAGTAGCAGCAGACGGAACAGTAACCTTCGTACCAGAAAAATCATTCGTCGGAACTGCACCAGCAGTAACGGTTGTTCGCGAAGATAAGAATGGAACCAAAGCTTCTGCAACTTATACACCAACCGTAACTCCTGTGACTCCAACAGCAGAACCTGCAACTTCTAAAGACATCCAAGGTCAAACCCAATCTGGCAAACCAAGCTTCACGCCTGGTAACCCAAGTGTGCCAATGGATGATGAAGTGCCAGCAACCTTTGAAGATGGCTCAACTACTAAGACCATTCCAGGTGAAGGAACTTATACAGTTGCTCCAGACGGAACAGTAACCTTTATTCCAGAAAAATCATTCACAGGAACAGGTACAGGTGTAACAGTGAAACGTGTTGATAAGAACGGTACACCAATTACAGCTAAGTACACACCAACTGTAACACCAGTTGTTCCAACGGGTGAACAAGTTACTTCAATTGGTAAGAAGGGTGCTACTCAAACAGGTAAACCAAGCTTCACAGAAGGTGATAGCCGTGTACCAATGAATGACCAAGTTCCAGCAACCTTTGAAGATGGTTCGACTACGAAGACAATTCCAGGTGTTGGTACTTACACAGTAGCAGCAGACGGAACAGTAACCTTCACTCCAGAACCTGAATTTACTGGTACTGCACCAGCAGTGACAGTGGTTCGTGAAGATGTGAATGGAACAAAAGCTTCTGCAACTTACACACCAACTGTTCTTCCAATCACTAAATTTGTTGATAAAGAAGGTAAGGAAATCCCAGGATATCCTACAGTTGATGGAGAAGAGCCAAAAGCTGAAATTCCAGGTTACCGCTTTGTGGAAACGAAGAAATTGCCTAATGGTGATACTGAACACGTCTATGAAAAAGTTACAACTTCATACGTAGACGAAAATGGGGATCCAATCCCAGGTAACCCTACAGAAGATGGGGAACAACCGAAGAAAGATATCCCTGGTTATGACTTCGTGAAGACTGTTGTAGATAAAGATGGAAACACTCAACATATCTACAAGAAGACTGTGACACCAACTCCAATGCCGGATCCAACTCCGACACCAGAGCCACAGCCACAGCCTACTCCACAACCACAACCAACACCAGAACCACAACCTACTCCACAACCAAAACCAGAAGAGTCAACGATTCCTGTCGTTCCAGAAACGAAAGAAGAAGTGAAGTATATCGATCCACAAAATCCTACTGCACAACTTCCAAATACAGGAACAAAAGAATCTTCTACTGCTGGTCTTGCAATCTTTAGTGCTTTAGCAGGTCTCTCATTGTTTGGATTTGCAAAACGCAAAAAAGAAGACTAAGCTAACTTGTGGCTAAGAAAAACCGCGAAAATCTCGCGGTTTTTTCTGTTTGTTTTTGAAAAAAATATCCTCCAAACTAGATAGTTGAAATCAGTCTTTTATAAGAAAATTTGATAAAATAGAAGTATCAGTGTAAAGGATGAGAGAATGAAAAAGATTATTGGTATCTGGGCTCAAACTGAAAATGGCATCATTGGAAAGGACCAAGTCATGCCTTGGCATCTGCCAGCTGAGCTTCAGCATTTCAAAGAAACGACCATGGGACAAGCCATTCTTATGGGAAGAGTGACCTTTGATGGTATGAAAAAACGGGTTCTACCAGGTCGGACTAGCATTATCTTAACGCAAGATCAGGCTTATGATTCTGAAAATGATGCTGTACTCGTCATGCATAGCAAAGAAGAAGTCTTAGAGTGGTATCAGAACCAAGAGAAGAATCTTTACATTATTGGGGGGAGTCAGATTTTAAGGCTTTTCTCTGATCAGTTAGAAGAGTTGATCCAGACCATGATTCATGCAACGATTGATGGCGATACATTGGCACCAAAATTTGATGAGAACCGTTATGAAAAGGTCCGTCAAGTTCCCCATCTGAAAGATGAGAAAAATCCATATGATTTTACGGTCAACTATTATAAGAGAAAGGATTTAGACTAATGGAGCGAAGTGTCTTTGGTTTTTTTACAGCTGTCCTATGTGTCATCTGTTTGATTTGCGCCTTACAAACCTTTCGTAAAAAACGGTTCGGCCTCGCTATTTTATTCTTACTAAATGCTTTTACCAATCTTGTGAATTCTATTCACGCCTTTTACATGACTTTATTTTAAACTAAATAGAAACAGAAAATGACAGAAAGAGGAAATACATGCCAACGAATCAAAACAATGATATGATGGTTTATTGCTCATTTTGCGGAAAGAGTCAAGATGAAGTACAAAAAATCATTGCAGGAAACAATGCGTTTATCTGTAATGAATGTGTAGAGTTAGCACAAGAAATTATCCGTGAGGAGCTAGCAGAAGAAGTCCTTGCAGACCTTAGCGAAGTTCCAAAACCAATCGAATTGCTCAATATCTTGAACCACTATGTGATTGGTCAAGATCGTGCCAAACGTGCCCTTGCAGTAGCGGTATACAACCACTATAAACGGATTAACTTCCACGATACGCGCGAAGACGAGACAGATGTTGAATTGCAAAAATCAAACATCCTCATGATTGGTCCTACTGGTTCAGGTAAGACTTTCTTGGCCCAAACCTTAGCACGTAGCTTGAATGTCCCATTTGCTATTGCAGATGCAACAGCCTTGACAGAAGCTGGTTATGTGGGTGAAGACGTTGAAAACATTCTCTTGAAACTTCTTCAGGCAGCTGATTTCAATATCGAGCGTGCTGAACGAGGCATTATCTACGTCGATGAAATTGATAAGATCGCTAAGAAAAGTGAAAACGTCTCTATCACACGTGACGTTTCTGGTGAAGGAGTGCAACAAGCCCTTTTGAAGATTATCGAAGGAACTGTTGCTAGTGTCCCACCTCAAGGGGGACGCAAACACCCACAACAAGAGATGATCCAAGTGGATACCAAGAATATTCTCTTCATCGTAGGTGGTGCTTTTGACGGGATCGAAGAAATTGTTAAGCAACGTCTCGGTGAAAAAGTCATCGGTTTCGGTAAGAACAATAAAGCCATTGATGAATCAAGCTCTTACATGCAAGAAATCGTGGCAGAAGATATTCAAAAATTCGGGATTATCCCAGAATTGATCGGACGTCTTCCAGTCTTTGCTGCTCTTGAGCAATTGACAGTTGACGATCTTGTCCGTATTCTAAAAGAGCCACGCAATGCCTTGGTAAAACAATACCAAACCTTGCTTTCTTATGATAATGTTGAATTGGAATTCGATGATGAAGCCCTTCAAGAGATTGCTAATAAAGCCATCGAAAGAAAAACAGGAGCTCGTGGACTTCGTTCGATTATCGAAGAAACGATGATGGATGTCATGTTTGAAATCCCAAGTCAAGAAGATGTCAAACTTGTTCGAATTACAAAAGAAGCTGTAGACGGAACTGAAAAACCAATTCTTGAAACAGCCTAGAAAGATAAAATATGGAAATTAACACACATAATGCGGATATCCTCTTAAGCGCTGCAAATAAGAGTCATTATCCTCAAGATGAGATTCCAGAAGTTGCACTTGCCGGTCGATCCAATGTCGGCAAGTCTTCTTTTATTAATACTCTCTTAAATCGAAAGAACCTGGCCAGAACATCTGGGAAACCAGGAAAAACCCAATTGCTCAATTTCTTCAATATCGATGATAAACTCCGTTTGGTAGACGTACCTGGTTATGGCTATGCACGAGTCTCGAAAAAAGAGCGCGAGAAGTGGGGGCGGATGATCGAAGAATACCTTACTAGTCGTGAGAACTTAAAAGCAGTCGTTAGCCTAGTCGATTTTCGTCATGAACCTTCTGCAGATGATGTTCAGATGTATGAGTTCTTAAAATATTATGAGATTCCTGTGATCTTAGTTGCTACCAAGGCAGATAAGATTCCGCGTGGAAAATGGAATAAACATGAATCGATTATCAAGAAAAAACTAGATTTTGATCCAGCTGACACTTTCATTGTCTTTTCTTCGGTAACCAAGGAAGGACTAGAGAAGTCATGGGATGCTATTTTAGAAAATGCGTTTTACGAAATAAATTGAAATGACATGAAAATGTCATTTTTGTTTTGGATTTATCTCGCAATTGTAATACAAGTGTAATATAAGTGCCTTTGTTTTCTTCTATTTATATGGTATAATCTCTATAAAGATAAAAGATGATAAAAAATTAATTGGAGATAAATTGTATTATGAAAAAGAAAATACGGAATAAAACGAAATTATTTGGTTTGTTCGTTTCTGTATTAGCAGTGGGGACATTTGCTGCTGCTATGAGCGAGCACGTCACATCAGTTGGTGCTAATGATGGAACTTACCAAGCTTATTCAGACCCTACTGAAGCTTTCATCTCACAAATTGGTGAGTCAGCTCGTCAGCTCGGTCAAGAGAATGACCTTTATGCTTCCGTTATGATCGCACAAGCCATTCTTGAAAGTGGATCAGGTCAGTCTGGCTTGTCTTCTTATCCGCATTACAACCTTTTCGGGATAAAAGGAAGTTATGCTGGTCAATCTGCAGTAATGCAAACTTGGGAAGATGATGGTGCTGGAAATGCCTATACGATTAATGACGCATTTCGTTCTTACCCATCTTACTACGAATCATTGCAGGACTACGTAGCTGTTTTGAAACAAGGACATTTTGCAGGTGCATGGAAGAGCAACACCTCTAGTTATCAAGATGCAACAGCAGCTTTGACAGGTGTTTATGCGACAGACACAAGCTACTATGCAAAACTTAATAACATCATTGAAACTTATAATTTGACTCAATACGATTCACCAAATGTTCAAGGTGGTATTACAGGTTCGGTATACAATCCATATCGCCAACAGTTTACTTCACAAGAAATCTTGAATTTGGATATCGCTTGGGCAAACCGTTTGAATTATTAAAACTAAAACAGGCAGATGCCTGTTTTTTTATTTGTTTTTAGCACACAGTGATATTCGATATAAAACGTATATGATGAAAAGTTAAGAATTCTTCCTGAAAACCTTTTCAAACTTTTCTCTCTATGATATAATGATTTTGTTCACAAACATTATATAAGGAGAATATTATGTCTGAATCTAATTTTATTCAAAAAGTTTGAGCGGCGTGTAATAAGAAGGAAGATCTCTATCAGAAATCTAAAACGCGCTATGCAGTCCGTTCTATTTTTGCGGGTGGATTTCTTACTTTAAGTACGGCGGTTGGAGCAGTTGCAGCTGACTTATTAAATACCTTTGTACCTGGATCTGGTCGTTTTCTATTTCCATTCATCTTTGCCTGGGGCTTGGTTTACCTCCTATTCTTAAATGCGGAATTAACCACCTCAAATATGATGTATCTGACGGCGGGTACCTATCTAAAGAAAATTAACTGGAAGAAAGCGTTGGAGATTCTTCTTTATTGTACCTTCTTTAATTTAATTGGTGCTTTAATCGTCGCTTTTCTTTTCAATCAAACAACTGCCTTTGCACATATCGATCCAAAAGGTTTCCTAGCCACGGTAGCAGAAAATAAACTCCAACGAGGCAATCAAGTGGTTTTCTTTGAAGGAGTTATTGCCAATATCTTCGTAAATATTGCTATTCTTTCTTATCTATATTTCAAAGATGAAACAGCCAAGGTTCTCTTAGCCCTCTCAGCTATCTATATGTTTGTCTTTATGACCAATGAACACTTGGCAGCAAACTTTGCTTCCTTCTCATTATTAAGCTTTAATTCAGTATCTAGCCAATTACCGCATTTTGAGTTTTTAAATATTTTACGACATTATTGCGTGACTTTCTTTGCCAACTGGGTAGGAGGAGGAGTTCTAATGGGACTAGCCTATGCTTGGTTGAATAATATCAAGAGTCTTTATAACGATTAAAAAATATAAAAAAAGTTTGCAAAAGTACTTGCATTCTTTTTTTATATATGATAAACTAATCTACGGTTTGAAAAAACTGCCTAAGACAGTAGGGGAGCTCGACTCATAAAGATCCTACCGAGGACAAAACGTATCAATTAAAAGAAGCGTATTGTACTTTCGTGTCTAGGTTTGGGCGCGTTTTTCTTTTGGAAAAATTCCCCAAGCAAAATAATTACGGAGGTGAACACACTAATGAGTGAAGCAATTATTGCTAAAAAAGCGGAACTTGTTGACGTAGTAGCTGAAAAAATGAAAGCTGCTGCATCAATCGTCGTTGTAGATTCTCGCGGTTTGACAGTTGAGCAAGATACAGTTCTCCGTCGCAACCTTCGCGGAAGCGAAGTTGAGTTTAAAGTTATCAAAAACTCAATCTTGCGTCGTGCAGCTGAAAAAGCTGGTCTTGAAGATCTTGCATCTGTATTCGTTGGACCTTCTGCAGTAGCATTTTCTAACGAAGATGTTATCGCACCTGCGAAAATCTTGAACGATTTTGCAAAAGACGCTGAAGCACTTGAAATCAAAGGTGGTGCAATCGAAGGCGCTGTCGCATCTAAAGAAGAGATTCTTGCACTTGCAACTCTTCCAAACCGCGAAGGACTTCTTTCTATGCTCCTTTCTGTACTTCAAGCGCCAGTGCGCAACGTTGCTCTTGCAGTCAAAGCGGTTGCAGACAACAAAGAAGACGCAGCTTAATCTTAAGCTACGCAGCGTAGCCTAGCTACAAAATAATAAAAATATAAAATTTAAACTTATTTGGAGGAAATAACAATGGCATTGAACATTGAAAACATTATTGCTGAAATTAAAGAAGCTTCAATCCTTGAATTGAACGACCTTGTAAAAGCTATCGAAGAAGAATTTGGTGTAACTGCAGCTGCTCCTGTAGCTGTTGCTGCAGCTGGTGCTGCTGACGCAGGTGCTGCTAAAGATTCATTCGATATCGAATTGACATCTGCAGGCGACAAGAAAGTCGGCGTTATCAAAGTTGTACGTGAAATCACTGGTCTTGGTCTTAAAGAAGCTAAAGAACTTGTTGATGGTGCACCTGGTGTCATCAAAGAAGGTGTTGCAGCTGCTGAAGCTGAAGAAATCAAAGGTAAATTGGAAGAAGCTGGAGCTTCAGTTACTCTTAAATAATAGAGTTTCCAATCAAAATGAAAACCGAGGTTTAGGCCTCGGTTTTTTTGTCGTTGAAAAAAATGATGATAGAATGTGAATAGAGGACTTTTATAAAGCTAACATGTGTAGCTCTCTTTATTTTCTCTAAACCTACTAAATAGTGCAGTTTTAATGATGTTACATTTGCTATATTCCCTTGAGATGTTGCTAATTTGTTGCTATAATGGCTATAAATCATATCATAAAGGAGAAGATGATGAAAAATTTTAAACGTCTTTTGTTAGCTGTTGTAGCTGTCTTTGCAGCCGTCCTTTTGGTAGCTTGTGGCGCTAAAAGCGATAATGGGACTTACGTGTTTGAGCCTACTAAGGATGAGATCAAAGATATTATGCCAAGTGAATTTCAATCTTTGATAGGTGATAATTACTCATTCACTATTTCGATTACAATCAATGATAAGAAAGGTGAGATGAAAGTAGACACCAATGCAGGTGGTCAAAATGTAAATCAAGTGATTGATTTGGAAGTAGACCAAAAAGCTAAAACTCTTGTCTCAGAAAATGAGTATGGGAAAGCGGAAATTACTTATCAAGTTTCAGGAAATGTGTTAACGATTAAGGATGTGAAGAATTCTTTGATGGGTGACACAGACATGTTTAATAACTACATGAAAATTGCTAAGTTCAAAAAAGTTAAATAAGCAATCATGGCGGGATTTAAATTCCGCCTTATTCTATTTCTTTGTTGATACAAGAAATATTACAAGAATATGACATTTATAAACTTTCATTGCCGTGTACCTGAATTGTTGATATAATAGTGTTAATCTAACTAAAAAGGAGAAGTTATGAAAAACTTTAAACGTATTCTTTTGGCTGTAGTAGCTGTTTTTGCAGCAGTCCTCTTGGTGGCATGTGGTGCCAAAAGTGATAACGGGACTTATGTCTACAAACCATCAAAAACTGAAGTGAAGGAAATCCTTGAAGAACAAGGTGCTCCAAGTTCAAGTGTAGATGCATTGATCGACAATGTTAAATTGGAAGTTTCAGTGACCATTAAAGATAAAACAGGTAGCCTTAAAATTAAAGGTGAAATGATGGGACAAAAGACTGACCAATCATTTGATATGAAAGTTGACCAACAAAAGAAAACTCTTCAATCTAAAACAGGTGAAGGTGAGAAGGTTAAATACAAAGTTTCAGGCGATGTGTTCACTTTTGATTTATCTGGTGAGAAGAGTTCAGGTCATGAAGCTGCTTTGGAAATGTTCAAAAACGCTAAATTCAAACGTACAAAATAATACAAGAGAAGGGCAGAGAGTATCTGCTCTTTTTCTTCTTTAAAACATCTTGAATCGGTATTAAAATAGTGGTAAAATCTGATTATAAAATACATTAGGAGATTGATTATGAAAAATATTAAACGTATTCTTTTAGCTTTCGTTGCAGTTTTTGCAGCAGTCCTCTTGGTGGCATGTGGTGCAAAAAGTGATAATGGGACTTATGTCTACAAACCATCAAAAACTGAACTCAAGAAAATTCTTGAGGAGCAAGGCTTATCAGGTAGTCAATTAGAGTCTATTGGAAACGTTATTAATTTTGAAGTTTCTATTAAGATCAAAGATTCTAAAGGAACCCTCAGCATCGCGGGTGAAGTCGCTGGTCAAAAGAATGAGCGATCTTATGATGTCAAAATCAATCAAAAAGAGAAAACAATCTCGTCAAATGATGGTAAAGGAGAAAAGATTACATACAAGGTCGATGGTGATTATTTGACATTTGATCTTTCTAAGTTAAGTTCTAGCAACCAAGGGGATCTTATGATTCTTAAAAACGCTAAACTCAAACGCACAAAATAAAGCGACTGAAGAGCGGGGAAACCTGCTCTTTTGCATCTTCAAAATATCTTGAATTAGTATTAAAATAATGGTAAAATCTAATTATAAAGTACATTAGGAGATTGATTATGAAAAATGTTAAACGCCTTATGTTAGGTATTGTTGCTATTTTTGCAGTTGTTCTGTTAGTAGCTTGTGGTGCTAAAAGTGATAATGGGACCTACAAAATGGAGACGAATATTAATCAGTTAATGGGGCAAGATTCAGAATCTGAAGTGTTGAAAGATGCGAAAGTTACCATTGAATTGACTATTAAAGATTCAAAAGGGGAATTAAAAATTATTCAGAAGATAGCTGGTAATGAAGTACCAATAAAATTGGATTTAAAAGTTGATCAAAAGGAAAAATCATTAAAACGTTCTTATGGTGATATGGAGTTGAAATACAACATCAAAGGTGATGAATTGACATTTGATTTATCTAAATTAAGTTCTAGTGACCAAGCGAATCTTGTTATTCTTAAAAATGCAAAACTCAAACGCACGAAATAATGCAAGTGAAGAGCGGGGGAACCTGCTCTTTTGCTTTACTTTTATGACTGGTTTGGTATAATGAATGAGACTACAGATGGGACTGGGGCAGGAATGATTTTCTTTGAAAATGATTTCGTCTCGCTCCCTCTTTTCTGTGTGATCAAGGTTATTATTTATGGAAAAGGAGAATCATCTATGCTTTATATTTGGTCTTACTTGAAAAAGTATCCCAAGTGGCTAGCTCTGAATCTATTTTCAGCAGTCCTGTTTGTTATTGTCAATTTGGGCTTGCCAACGATTCTAGCTCGCATGATTGATGAGGGGATTAACCCGCGTGATGTGGATCGGCTGTATTTCTGGGGCTGGGTCATGTTTGCGATCATTTTGCTTGGGATTGTGGGTCGGATTATCTTGTCTTACGCGGTTGGCCAGCTAACGACCACCATGGTTCGAGATATGCGCAATGACCTCTATGCTAAGTTACAGGAGTACTCGCATCACGAGTATGAGCAAATCGGGGTATCGTCATTGGTCACTCGCTTGACTTCGGATGCCTTTGTTTTGATGCAGTTTGCGGATTCTATGTTGAAGATGGGGGTCATTACACCCTTGATGATGGTTTCCAGTGTTCTCTTGATTCTCACGACCAGTCCTTCTTTAGCGTGGATTGTAGCGGTTTCTGTACCATTTCTTGCTGTCGTCGTCTGGTATGTAGCAGTTAAGACACGTCCACTTTCCGAGAAGCAACAAAAGACCCTGGACCATCTTAACCAGTTTGCGCGTGAAAATTTGACAGGACTTCGTGTAATTCGTGCCTTTGCCCGTGAAGAATTCCAGGAAGAGAAATTTGCGGCTGAAAATGAAGTCTACGCAGAAAACTCGAATAAATTGTTCAAATTAACTGGTTTGACAGAACCCCTGTTTGTGCAGATCATCATTGCTATGATTGTGGCGATTGTCTGGTTTGCTTTGGATCCTCTTCATGACGGTAGTTTGAAAATTGGGGATCTGGTTGCCTTTATTGAGTATAGCTTCCACGCGCTCTTATCTTTCCTCTTTTTAGCCAATCTCTTTACCATGTATCCTCGGACTGCGGTTTCTAGCCGGCGTCTCAAGGAAATCATGGACATGCCCATTTCGATCGATCCAAATGAGAATGGTGTAACAGAAACAGCATCTCGTGGCTATTTGGAATTTGACAATGTCACCTTTGCTTATCCAGGTGAGACGGAGAGTCCAGTTCTCCATAATATTTCCTTTCAAGCCAAACCTGGCGAAACCATTGCCTTTATCGGTTCGACCGGTTCTGGGAAATCTTCACTTGTGCAGTTGATTCCTCGATTCTATGATGTAACGCTTGGGAAAATTTTGGTAGATGGTGTAGATGTCCGTGACTACAATCTGAAAGCCCTTCGCCAAAAGATTGGTTTTATTCCGCAAAAGGCCTTGCTCTTTACTGGAACCATTGCTGAGAACCTTCGTTATGGGAAAGAAGATGCCTCTGTACAAGAGCTAGAACAAGCGGCTGAAATTTCTCAAGCCAAGGAATTTATCGACAGCCGTGAGGAACGCTTTGATACGCATTTGGCAGAAGGTGGTAGCAACCTTTCAGGTGGTCAAAAACAACGCTTATCCATAGCTCGTGCCGTTGTCAAAGATCCAGATGTCTTTATTTTTGATGATTCCTTCTCTGCCCTAGACTACAAGACGGATGCCACTTTGCGCAAGCGTCTCAAAGAAGTTACAGGAGATGCGACTGTCTTGATCGTAGCGCAACGTGTGGGAACCATTATGGATGCGGATCAAATTATTGTCTTGGACCAAGGGGAAATCGTCGGTCGAGGAACCCACGATGAATTGATGGAAAGCAATGAGATCTATCGTGAAATTGCCAATTCGCAGCTCGATAGTCCATCATTAACAGAGGAATAGAAAGGAGAAGCAGATGAAACAAGAACAAAATAGTTTTAGTAGACTATGGACTTACTTGAGAGCCTATCGCTTAGAAGTTTGCTTGTCCATTTTCTTAAAAATCTTGAGTGTCGTCATGAGTGTTGTCGAACCCTTTGTTTTGGGGCTTGCCATTACTGAGTTGACAAAAAATCTCATGGATATGGCAAAAGGCCTTCCAGGGGCTGGTCTTAACACCTCCTATATCGCGATCATTATGACGCTCTATCTATTCCGTGGGGTCCTCTATGAGTTGGGATCTTATTATTCCAACTATTTTATGACCAATGCTGTTCAAAAGACCGTTCAGGACATGCGAAATGATTTGTCTCATAAAATCAACCACATTCCGGTTTCCTATTTTGACCGGCATCAGTTCGGAGATTTGCTAGGACGTTTTACTAGCGATGTCGAAACTGTCTCGAATGCCTTGCAACAGTCCTTCTTACAAATCGTTAATGCTATCTTTACCTTGCTCTTTGTCATCAGCATGGTCTTGTACTTAAACATCCAGCTGGGGCTAGTGGTCATTTTGTCCATTCCGATCACTTATTTCAGTGCTCGATTTATCATGAAAAAATCTCAACCTTACTTTAAAGAGCAGGCCGATGTTTTGGGAGCAATGAACGGCTTTGTGCAAGAAAATTTAACAGGATTTAATGTCCTTAAGCTCTACGTTCGGGAAAAATCTTCTCAGGAAGAGTTTCATGATATTACCCATCACCTTCAAAAAGTAGGATTCAAGGCTAATTTCATTTCTGGCTTAATGATGCCGATTTTAAATGGGATTTCAGATTTGACTTATCTCATTATCGCTTTGTTTGGTGGCTTGCAAGTGATAGCAGGACGTTTGACTGTCGGGAATATGCAGGCCTTCGTTCAATATGTTTGGCAGATCAACCAACCGATTCAAAACTTGACCCAATTGGCAGGACAGCTACAAAGTGCTAAGTCGTCTCTAGATCGGATTTTCCAAGTCATGGATGAACCAGATGAAGTAGCAGATGTGACAGAAACCCTCTCTGGAGATTTGACAGGGCAAGTCAGCTTTAAAAACGTTGATTTCCAATATGTAGCGGACAAACCCTTGATTCGTGATTTCAACCTAGAAGTCAAACCAGGTGAAATGGTGGCCATTGTTGGACCAACCGGAGCGGGGAAAACAACCCTGATTAATTTGCTCATGCGCTTTTACGATGTGACTGCAGGATCGATTACGGTGGATGGTCATGATATTCGTCATCTATCTCGCCAAGATTACCGCAAACAATTCGGAATGGTGCTTCAGGATGCTTGGTTATATGAAGGAACCATTAAAGAAAACCTTCGCTTTGGTAATCTCGAGGCAACGGATGAAGAAATTGTGGAAGCTGCAAAGGCAGCCAATGTCGATCACTTTATCCGGACACTCCCTGGTGGTTACAATATGGAAATGAACCAGGAGTCTAGCAATATTTCTCTAGGGCAAAAGCAACTCCTAACCATTGCGCGTGCGCTCCTAGCGGATCCTAAAATCTTGATTTTGGATGAAGCGACGTCTTCTGTCGATACGCGTTTAGAACTCTTGATTCAAAAAGCCATGAAGAATTTGATGAAAGGGCGGACTAGCTTTGTCATTGCTCACCGCCTGTCTACCATTCAAGAAGCAGATAAAATCCTTGTTCTCAAAGATGGCCAAATCATCGAGCAAGGAAATCACCAATCCTTGTTAGCAGATAAAGGATTCTACTATGAGCTCTACAATAGCCAATTTTCAAATAAAAAAGCCGAATAAGCTTGTGTCATCGAAAGAGGTTTGAGAAAGCATTCTCAGCCTCTTTTTCTTACTCACTTTTATTACTACATAAAAAGGTTAACATATCTGCAACAAATTGATACAGAATATTCACACAATTCACCTTGTTTGTCATGATAATTTTTATTAGGATAGAATTGTTGTAAAAAATAAAAGGAGAAATGTGTGATGAATCATTTAAACAAAGATATCGTTTTTGGTATTCGCAAGTCTAAGCTTGGAGTCTTTTCTGTCGTGATTGCGATCATGGGGGCTTGTTTTTTGACTGGACAATCTGTGGCAGCTGATCAAGCTGGAGAGCAGGCACAAGTCCAAACACAAGGGCAAGAAGCGACAACCTCTGATCCCGCAAGTTCTCAAGTAGATACCAGCCAATATGGAGCATCTATGCCTTACACCCGTTATGAGGCTGACAAAGGAGATCTCCTTGGAAATGCAGAGGTGGAGCAGTCTCAAGACAGTCACTCAACAGCTATTGAAGCTTCTGATCAGACTTATGTCGCTTTAAAAGAAAAGGGAGATGGTGTTTCCTTTAAGGTCAATGAACCAGCCAATGCTTTAACCGTACGCTACACGGTACCAGATGGCGCAAGTGGACAACTCGATGTACAGGTGAATGGTCACAGTGTTCAACAATTGGATCTTTCATCTACGTCTAACTGGCAGTACTTGAATGACAAAGGTGTACACGATAGTTCCCAGGCGGATACACTCGCTCGGTTCCAATTTGATGAAGTACACAGCCTACTTCCAGGAGTTCAGCTTCAAAAAGGAGATGTGGTTTCACTGGTGAAAAACAAGTCAGACGACGTCCATTATGGCCTTGACTTTGTGGAATTCGAGCAAGCTCCAGACCCGATTGCTCAAGGGGACAATGCTATCAATATTGTTTCTAAAGGAGCTACGCCAAACGACGATACTGATGACAGCAAGGCCCTCTATGATGCGATTTATGAAGCTAAACAAACCGGAAAGAATGTCTATATCCCAGCTGGGCGATTTAATCTCAATCGAAAAGTCGGTATCGATGCTTCTGATATGAAGATTTCAGGGGCCGGTATCTGGCATACCCAACTGCATTTCACTAGCGACCAAGCTGGTGGCGGTGGTTTTGACTTCCTTCACCAAGACAACCATGTTGAATTTAGCGATGTCTATCTATCCTCTAACCTCCGTTCACGCTATGGTGAAAATGCTCAATACAAGGCCATTTCTGGAACGCCAGGGAAGAATTCTCATATTCACGATATTTGGGCCGAACATTTTGAAGTCGGCATGTGGATTGGTGATTATGCTGGAAAAAATGATATGAAGTACACAGATGGTCTAGTAGTAGAAAATGTCCGTTTGCGCAATAACCTGGCTGACGGAGTCAACTTTGCCCAAGGGACTAAGAATTCGATTGTCCGCAATTCTAGTATTCGTGGGAATGGAGATGACGGACTTGCCAGCTGGTCAAGTATTGCGGATGGAACAGAATCGGCAGTAGCAGAAAATAATAAATTCTTGCACAATACGATTGAACTCGGTTGGCGCGCTGGGGGTATTGGAATCTTTGGTGGGAAAGGCCATGAGATCGCCTACAATCGGATTAAAGACAATATCGGTGATGCCGGAATTCGCTTGACGACTGTCTTTAAAGGCCATAACTTTGATCTGAATGAAGAAGGAATTCGGGTTCACCACAATCTTTTGGAGCGTACAGGAACGAAGAGCGATATCTACAACAAGCATCGTGGATCGATTGATGTTGAAACGCGCTATGGAGATATTAAAAATGTCACCATTGAGGACAATGTATTTGTAGCGCCATTTGATACAGGTGTGACCGATCACCTCAATCCAAATGGAGGTATCCTAAATCATGTCGAAGTCAGAAACAATCAAACCATGAGTCAACTCTCTCATCCAGCTCAAGCAGGACTATCTGCTCCTGCTTCAAAACCAATTGGACAAGCCTTGAAAGTCAAAGAAAAACCACTTCAAGCAAGCGCAGTGAAAGTTCCCCTTCAACCATCGAAAGTTCAACCGTCTAAAAAACAAACCGGTCTGAATCTTAAACAAGCAAAGACAGTCACTAAAACAGTCAAACCTAACTATGTCTTAAAAGCAACAAATTCCAAGCAAAAGAGCTTTTTGAAAGCTCCGAGTGCTTTATTCCTTTACCGGATGATGGGGTTACGTCAAACGGTTTAAGAAGGATGGAAATCCTGGATACAATTCCAGGATTTTTTGCTTGCTGCTAGTCCTTCATTGACAGTGAGAAGGCATATCGGTATACTAGGTATAATCTAATGAGGAGGCCACCATAATGATTCGACCCGTTCAGCTCAGCGATGCAGCAGCTATCCGAGCGATTTACCAACCTTATGTGACAGAGACAGCCATTACCTTTGAGGTTGATGTACCGACTGTCCAGGAGTTTGAAAGCCGCATCACAAAAACGCTGACCCAATTTCCTTATTTGGTTGCAGAAGTGGATGGGAAAGTTGTGGGGTATGCCTATGCCTCGACCTATTATGCACGCGCTGCCTATGATTGGACCACTGAATTGTCTATTTATGTAGCCAAAGAGGCGCGTGGACAAGGGATTGGATCGGCCCTTTATACGGCCTTAGAAGAGGAGTTGCAAGCACGAGGCTACTTACGCTTTCTGGCTTGTATCGCAGTTCCGAACGAAGCGAGCATTTCCATGCATGAAAAGCGGGGCTATGTCCAAGTGGCTCATTTCCCAAAGATTGGCTATAAGTTTAACAAATGGCATGATATCGTCTGGATGCAAAAGACGATCGATGGGCCGGTAACACTCTTGAAATGTGAGGAAGAGGATGAAGATTGAAGACTTGATTCCCATTTTAGAAGCAGCAACAGTTCCTGAAAAGATCCCTGATATGGAAGCTTATATGAAAAATAAATTCAGCTTTCTTGGCGTTCAAAAACCAATTCTCAAAAAGATTGAAAGAGAGTTTTTTAAACCTTTCATAAAGAATCCAATTGATTGGGCTTTTGTGGAAGAGTGTTGGCAGCAACCTTACCGTGAGTTCCAATATATTGCTATGGATTATCTGGATAAAAAGAAGAAGGAGCTTAGACCTGAAGATTTTCCAAAGCTGAAACAGTTAGCTCAAACCAAGTCCTGGTGGGATAGTATTGATCAGTTGGACCTCATCATCGGAGAGATTACTTTCACCTATCCAGAAACCAAGCAGGTTATGCTGGAGTGGAGTAAGGATCAGGACTTTTGGTTGAGGCGGATTGCCATTGATCACCAGCTTATGAGGAAAGAAAAAACAGATACGGATTTGTTAGAAAAAGTGATCCTCAATAATCTAGGTCAAAGCGAGTTCTTTATAAATAAGGCAATTGGCTGGAGCTTACGCAACTATTCCAAGGTCAATCCGGATTGGGTAGGGGCCTTTATCGACCGCTATCGAGAGCAGTTATCTCCTTTGAGTATTCGAGAAGGAAGCAAGTACCTACCTTCTTGACAGTTTGTGGATGTTCATGGTAAACTAGATTTATGCGATGAGTCGATTGGCTCTTAGGAGCCTTTTGCGCTGAGGAGGTCTACATTCAATTGTAACGCAGGAGCGGACCTTGAACAGTTGTGTGAACCGGCGGTTCTCACCGAAAGGTGCCTCAAATCCTGGTCTTCGGATCAGGATTTTTTTGTACCTTCAAAGGACCGAAACTATTATAATACAGTTGCTACAAAGTTATGTTGGTGTTATAATATAGTAAAGTGCCTCGTGTCAGAAAGGAGTGGAGTTGATTGGGAGATTTCTATCATTCTAATGATTCAGCATCTACAGACTATTCGCAGAAAATTGAGGATCTTGAAAACTCCAAACAATTTCAGGATGCAATCGGATTGATCCGAGAACAGATGAAGAACAATCTTCAATGGAATGTTTTGCGATCTTTTGGTATTATTTGTGCCATACTGTCTCTCATTTTATTGCGTTTTGCAGCTATTCCTTTGATCCTTTTAGTGGTTGGTTTGTATTATTGGCCACAATATAAAAAAAGAAAAGCCTTGTTTGGGGATCGAATTCGTTCGAACGATGAAATCTATCTTGATGATATCTTGTCGCCTGTATTAAAGGAAGTTTTTCCTAAGGCTTCGATCAAAGAGGACGGTTCCATCCCTTCTGAAGCTCTCTCGCATTTATGTCCTCGGTCGACTGATTTTCTGTGTTTCAAAGAGCTATCATTTCATGATGACAAAGAGCTGACGGTGTCAAATCTCTATGCCCATCATACAGAGACTCGTTATCGGACATCTAATGGACATACGAGGACGGAACATGTGGAAGTTACAGATTTCCTTGGACAAGTGTTCTCTTTATGTCTACCGATCAATTTCTCCGGTCATCTTCGGGTTGTGCCAACCAAGAAATCCTTTCTTTTTAAGAGGGAGGTGAATGGGGTTTATCCTGGAGCCAGAGGAGATGAAGTTCAGATTGAAACAGAGGATATTCGCAATAACGAGAATTACAATATTTACTGCACGGATGAACTGTCTGCCCGAAAATTTCTCACCCCTAAGATGTTAGAATGGTTTGATCGACAAATTTCTCAAAATGCCATGTGTGTATTTTTGAAAGAAAAGAAACTCTATATTTCTTTGTATACCGATCGCTATATCTTTCCGACTCCCCAAAAACCGGAAGATATTGATCAACTATCTTTGGTGTCTGAATATCATAAATTATGCAAAGAACTGGATTTAATTAAAGAAATAACAGCAATTTTTGAAGGAGAAACATCATGAATCTCATTATCGGTTTAATCATATTTGTTGGCCTATTGGCTATTTGGTTTATTAGTGTAGGAAATCGCCTCAATCGTTATCTTGTGACCATTGAGGAATCAAAGAGAACGGTCGATATCGTCCTCGTAAAACGCTATGATACCATTTCGGAAATGCTAAAAGTAGCGAAAGCTTATGCAAAACATGAACAAGACCTTTTTACCGATTTAGTTGCTTTACGCCAAGGAGCGAGCATTCAAGAATCCAACCAAGTCATAACCAATCAAAACGATGTCTTGGCACAAATTCGTGCAGTTGGTGAAAATTATCCAGAGCTCTTGTCTTCTAACCAATTCTTGGCCTTGCAAAAGGAAATTGCTGATGAAAATGAAGATCTTGCTGCAGCGAAGCGAATTGTCAACAGTAATATTAGCCACATCAATCAAGAAATTGTTTCATTTCCGGCGTCTATCGTAGCAGGTGTAAAGGGGATCCATCAAGTTCCATTTCTTGCTGAAGAAACACAAGGTAAGAAAGATTTAAGTGATTTGAACTATGACCTTAACTAAAAAGCTATTTATTATTAATAACCATCAAAAATCCTGGTCTTGTTATCAGGATTTTTTCCTACTGTTGGTACTTTTCATTTATGCCAAAAAATTGTATAATAGTACAAATACTCAATTTTTAGAAAATTTTGAAAGAGGATTTACTATGGGATACACAGTTGCTGTTGTCGGTGCTACAGGTGCCGTTGGTGCTCAAATGATCAAAATGTTGGAAGAATCAACTCTTCCAATCGATAAAATTCGCTACCTTGCGTCAGCACGTTCTGCAGGAAAAGTCTTGCAATTTAAAGGGCAAGACGTGACCATCGAAGAAACGACTGAAGATGCTTTTGAAGGCGTTGATATTGCTCTTTTCTCAGCTGGTGGTTCAACATCTGCCAAATATGCACCTTATGCGGTAAAAGCAGGTGCAGTAGTGGTTGATAACACTTCTTATTTCCGTCAAAATCCGGATGTCCCATTGGTTGTTCCTGAAGTGAATGCACATGCGCTTGATGCTCATAACGGAATCATCTCTTGTCCAAACTGTTCGACCATTCAAATGATGGTAGCGCTTGAACCCGTTCGTCAAAAATGGGGCTTGGACCGTATCATCGTGTCTACTTACCAAGCTGTATCAGGTGCTGGTATGGGAGCTATTCTTGAAACCCAACGTGAGTTGAAGGAAGTCTTGAATGATGGGGTCAACCCACGCGATGTCAAAGCAGAAATCTTGCCATGTGGTGGTGATAAAAAACATTACCCAATTGCTTTCAACGCTCTTCCACAAATTGATGTCTTCACAGATAATGACTACACATACGAAGAAATGAAGATGACAAACGAGACTAAGAAAATTATGGAAGACGATAGCATTGCTGTTTCAGCAACTTGTGTGCGGATTCCAGTCTTGTCAGCTCACTCAGAGTCAGTCTACATTGAAACAAAAGAAGTGGCACCAATTGACGAAGTGAAAGCTGCTATTGCAGAATTTCCAGGTGCAGTCCTTGAAGATGATGTTGCTCACCAAATCTATCCTCAAGCAGTCAATGCTGTAGGTTCACGTGATACCTTCGTTGGACGGATTCGTAGAGACTTGGATGCTGAAAAAGGAATCCACATGTGGGTTGTTTCAGATAACCTCCTTAAAGGAGCTGCTTGGAACTCAGTCCAAATCGCAGAAACCCTTCACGAACGTGGACTCGTACGTCCAACAGCTGAATTGAAGTTTGAATTGAAATAGGGAGAAAAACAGAAATCAGTAACTCGAAGAGTTTGATTTCGTAGTTTTTCCCCCGCACAGTTGATTAGGAAGTACGAATGTTGCAAACATGAGTAGTTCCAATCAACCACTGCGTCACGATTCAGAAATCTGCAACTCGAAGAGTTTGATTTCTTCCTCAGCTTTCTAACGAATCAACTTGTTTTATGAACAGATCATGAGGCAAAGGCAAGCAAGCCCCAGCCTCTTTCTTATATAGAGAAAGGTTTTTCTATGTCTTATAATGATTTAAAAGATTGTAAAATCATCACTGCATTTATCACCCCCTTCCATGAAGATGGAACCATTAATTTTGACGCTCTTCCTGACTTGATCGAGCACCTCTTGGCTCATCATACAGACGGGATTCTCTTAGCTGGAACGACTGCGGAAAGTCCAACTCTGACCCACGATGAGGAATTGCAACTCTTTGCGGCTGTTCAAAAGATTGTCAATGGTCGAGTTCCTTTGATCGCTGGTGTCGGAACCAATGAAACCCGCGACTCGATTGAGTTCGTTAAAGAAGTGGATGCTTTTGGTGGCTTTGCAGCAGGATTGGCTATCGTCCCTTACTACAACAAACCATCCCAAGAAGGAATGTATCAACACTTTAAAGCGATTGCGGATGCATCTAATCTTCCGATTATTATCTACAATATTCCAGGGCGAGTGGTTGTCGAAATGACACCAGAAACCATGCTTCGTTTGGCAGAACACCCAAATATCATTGGGGTAAAAGAGTGTACAACCCTGGCTAATATGGCCTACTTGATTGAACACAAGCCAGAAGAATTTCTCGTCTATACAGGGGAAGATGGAGATGCTTTCCATGCGATGAACCTTGGGGCTGATGGAGTGATCTCAGTGGCTTCTCATACAAATGGAGATGAAATGCATGAGATGTTCCAAGCCATTGAACACAACGATATTAAAAAGGCTGCGGCTATCCAACGTCAATTTATCCCTAAAGTCAATGCTCTCTTCTCATATCCGAGTCCAGCTCCTGTCAAAGCTGTCTTAAACTATATGGGCTTTGAAGCAGGGCCAACTCGTTTGCCATTGGTGCCAGCACCGGCAGAAGAAGCGAAACGTATCATCAAGGTTGTAGTAGATGGGGATTACCATGCTACCAAAGAGATCATTACGGGAGTTCTTCGTCCGGATTATTAATAAAATTGTCATGAGGAATGTATGTCAGAGTTAGAGAAAACAGAGTTAGAAAAAAAGGATTCAGAAAAATCAGAACTAGAAAAATTTAAAGAACGTCATAGCCTTGAAAAATTAGATGGTGTGAAGATCTATGATAAACCGACCATTAAAACAGGCGAAAAAGCTGGATGCATCGGCGCTCTCTTGCTTTTAATTGGATTTGGAACAGGGATTATTTTGTTGCTAGTTCATTTCATATTTGACTTCGATTCCAAGCTCCTCAACCTTCTTTGGGAATCAATAGCAGCTTTAGGATTTATTTTTAGTTTAGCAGGAGCTTTTCAAATTGGTCCCCTTACGATTCACCGCTACTCAAGAGAAGCCGACAAGGATAAACATTTTGAAATCGATAGGGCCTACAATCTCTACAATGTTCTCTATAAACCGACTAAAACAGTCCTTCTCCAATATGATAGTGACGAAGATCAGCTGATTGCTGTCAATGCTGGTGGTGAACTATTAGTGGAACTCCTTAGAAAAGTAGAGATGGAGAAGTTACCTCTGAAGAAGATTTTGAAGACCTTCCGTTTGGATCATGTCTCTGACCATCTTTGGAGATTGACCTACAGCTATAAAAAAGAAGATGTGGTCATGGAAAAAAGTGATCGTTAGATTTTTTCATCCAATCAAGCACAGTAAGTCCTGAAAAGAGCTTTGATTCTTGGCAAAAAAATTATATAATAAAGTAGTAGGTCTTCATTTCTTTCTAAGGGAAATGAAGTATTCATGAAAATTTAAACAAAAAGGAGACTCCGATGGAAGTCATTAAACGTAGTGGAGAAGTGGTTGAATTCAACCCAGATAAAATTTACCAAGCTATTTTGAAAGCTGCGCAAGTTGTCTATGTTTTGACAGATGATTTGCGACAAAACCTAGCTCAAGTGACCAAGAAAGTTGCTATGGATTTGGATGAAGCCCAAGTAGAACGCGCAACCATCAGTATGATCCAATCATTAGTGGAACAACGCTTGTTGGGAGCAGGTTATATTACCATTGCAGAACACTACATTTCTTATCGCTTGCAACGTGATTTGGAACGGAGCGGCTATGGTGATCACATCGCCGTGCATTTGCATTTTGAGCAAATTCGCTAGAATATGAAATAGAAGTTACTTCGGTAGCTTCATTTTTTTGTATTCTCGTTTAAGGCTGAGAATTCAAGAAAACATGGTATAATAGAAGAGATTGAACTGGAAAGGAATGGAGAACATGGCAACTATACAATGGTTTCCTGGACACATGTCCAAAGCTAGAAGACAAGTACAAGAAAATTTAAAATTTGTGGATTTTGTGACGGTTCTGGTAGATGCTCGTTTACCCCTATCAAGCCAAAATCCTATGTTAACGAAAATTGTTGGTGATAAGCCTAAATTAATGATTTTGAACAAGGTAGACTTGGCAGATCCTGTGGCAACAAAAGAATGGCAGGACTATTTTGAGTCTCAAGGCATTAAAACCTTGGCTATCAACTCCAAAGAGCAATCTACGGTTAAGAAGGTCACAGATGCTGCTAAGTCTTTGATGGCCGATAAAATTGCTCGTCAGAAGGAACGAGGGATTCAGATTGAAACCCTTCGGACCATGATTATCGGGATTCCTAATGCCGGGAAATCAACTCTGATGAACCGCTTAGCGGGGAAAAAGATTGCTGTTGTTGGAAATAAACCAGGGGTGACCAAGGGGCAACAATGGTTGAAAACCAATAAAGACCTTGAAATCTTGGATACTCCAGGGATTCTCTGGCCCAAGTTTGAAGATGAAGAAGTGGCCTTAAAGCTTGCTTTAACAGGCGCCATCAAGGACCAGTTGCTTCCAATGGATGAAGTGACCATTTTTGGCCTTAACTATTTTAAAGAGCACTACCCAACTGTTTTGCAGGAACGTTTTAAACAA
This sequence comes from Streptococcus parasanguinis, assembly GCF_016648925.1. Classification (GTDB taxonomy): domain Bacteria; phylum Bacillota; class Bacilli; order Lactobacillales; family Streptococcaceae; genus Streptococcus. The sequence goes on from NZ_JACLQX010000003.1 coordinate 48,407, forward strand.
ATGGATCTGGAACAAGAAGCTCCTGAAATCATTATGGAAATGACCCAAAAATTAGGATTTCGCGAGGATTATGACCGCTTTTACCAACTCTTTGTCAAAGATGTTCGCGATGGAAAATTGGGACGGTATACGCTAGATCGCGTAGGGGAATTTGATGGCAACCATTAAGAAAATTAAAGAACAATTAGCAAACATCCAGCGGTTAGACGATCCTTTATTGGCTGAATTGGAACAGGATAGCCGATCTGGTGTGATCCAAGCGATAGCCAAAAGAAAAAGAGAAATCCAAAAACGGATAGATGAAGATGAGCGCTTGGAAGGAATGCTGGCCTATGAAAAAGAATGCTATGCGCGTGGGATGGAACTCATTGCAGGAGTGGATGAAGTGGGACGTGGCCCATTAGCGGGTCCAGTTGTTGCTGCTGCCGTGATCTTGCCGAAAGCTTGTAAGATTCCAGGACTCAACGATAGTAAAAAGATTCCAAAATACAAACACAAGGAAATCTACGAGGCTGTGCTCCAAAACGCCATTGCGATCGGAATCGGCATCAAGGACAATCACGTGATTGACCAGGTTAATATCTATGAAGCTACGAAGCTAGCCATGATGGAGGCCATTGGTCGGTTAGATCCTCAACCCCAGCATCTTTTGATTGATGCTATGAAGTTAGATCTTCCTATTTCCCAAACTAGTATCATCAAAGGGGATGCTAACTCCTTATCCATTGCTGCAGCATCCATCGTAGCCAAGGTGACTCGGGATCAGATGATGGAAGAGTTTGATCGAAAATATCCGGGTTATGATTTTGCACAGAACGCTGGCTATGGGACAGCTAAGCATCTGGCTGGCCTCGACCAGCTGGGAGTGACCCCTATCCATCGGCGTTCGTTTGAACCCGTCAAATCAATGTGTGAGGATTAGGTTATGCTATTCACTATCGACATCGGTGGTACCTTTATAAAGTACGGTCTGATGGACGCAGACTATCAATTGGTTCATACAGACAAGATCCCAACACCACCTACGATTGAGGAGTTTTGGCAAGGATTAGAAGAAATCGTTACACCCGTAAGGGAAGAAATCGAGGGAATCGCCATTTCATGCCCCGGTGAGATCCAAAAGAGCCTTGGCTTTGTCTTGCGAGGTGGTCTCATTCCATATTTGCGCAGCATTCCTCTAGCAAGTAAACTCGAACAAACATTTCAAGTACCCGTCACTGTTCTCAATGATGGAGAAGCCGCTGGTCTAGCGGAAGCAAGGCTTGGTAATCTAAAAGATTGTCCATGTGGTGCGACCTTGGTCTTGGGGACAGGAGTAGGTCTCGCTCTTCTTTCGAATGGTGACCTATTGAGAGGATGGCAACTGACAGAATACATTCGGTCTATTGATAAGGCAGAAAGAACACCAGAAAATCGCCGCTTTCATCGTGAACTCTTTTTGCAAGGCATTTCCAATCTTTTGGAAAACACCGGTTCAGCTGTTCAATTTGTTGAGAAGGCTAGTCATATTTTAAACCTAGAAAAGGCAGATGGTATAGCTGTTTTCAAAGCTCTTGATCTAGGGGGCCATGAGGAGCTGATATCCTTGTTTCAAGAATATTGTCATGATATTGCAATTTTGATTTTTAATCTTCAATCATTGCTCCTGATTGAAAAAGTGACGATTGGCGGGGGCATTAGTAGTCAACCACTATTGATCGATGAGATCAGTCGACAATACCATGAGCTACTCTCTCAAAAAGGGCATAAACAATTTGAGGCCTTGCCCATCCAAGCTGCTCGCTTCCACAATGAAAGCAACTTGATTGGTGCCGCATCTTACTTTTATTCTTCGACATATCAAAAAAAGTTCTAGAAATAGAGCTTTTTTCTTTTCTTTTTCGAATAAATAAGTGAGAGGAAGTAGAAGGTGACTATGGAGAAATTTGAAATCTTTAAATTAAAAGAAGCCGGTTTATCAAATGAGCAAGTCTTGAGAGTCTTGGACTACTGTAGGAAAGACCAAGTCTTACCAAGATTAGAAGAGATAGCAAGGATCGCTCGCTGTCGCAGTATTATTCATTTTGTAGACAAATACCGGCAACTGGATGAAGAGCATTTACACAAGGAGTTTGAACGGTTCCCATCTCTATCCATTTTTGATCCTGAATACCCTGAGGAATTGCTACAGATCTACAACCCTCCTGTACTCCTTTTTTACCAGGGAGATTTGGAATTGTTAACCAGACCGAAGATTGCAGTTGTTGGAGCTCGAGAAACGACGCGAGAAGGGGTTCGTTCTGTAGAGAAGATTATCAAGGAACTTGGAAATGAATTGGTCATTGTTAGTGGGCTTGCTAAGGGAATTGATGCGACAGCTCATTATGCTAGTATCCGAAATGGTGGCAAGACCATCGGAGTGATTGGAACGGGACTGGATGTCTTTTATCCTAAAAGCAATCAAAGACTGCAGGCCCATATGGGGGAACAACATCTGATCTTGAGCGAGTATGGTCCAGGGCAGACCCCTCTTAAGTTCCATTTTCCTGAGAGAAATCGCATCATTGCAGGCCTCTGTCAGGCTGTAATTGTGGCAGAAGCTCGACTCCGTTCAGGTAGTTTGATTACTTGTGAGCGTGCCATGGAAGAAGGCCGAGACGTTTTTGCTATTCCAGGAAATATTTTAGATGGAAAATCTGCAGGCTGCCATCATCTGATTCAAGAAGGTGCAAAGCTTGTCACATCAGGCCAGGACATTCTTGATGAATTGAAATACGAATTGTGATTTTCCTATAGGAGAAGTTCCTAGTTGACATCTTTCTTAAAATGTATTAAACTCAATGAGATTTATACAATACAGAGGGATAAAACGTGGTAACAAAAAAGAAAAGCAGTACAACCAAGAAAAATTTGGTGATTGTGGAGTCTCCTGCTAAGGCCAAAACAATCGAGAAATACCTTGGTCGTAACTACAAAGTCATGGCCAGTGTTGGCCATATTCGGGACCTGAAAAAATCAACCATGTCGATTGACTTCGACAATAACTATGAACCGGAGTATATCAATATTCGCGGAAAAGGTCCCTTGATCAATGATTTGAAAAAAGAAGCTAAAAAAGCCAAACAAGTCTTTCTCGCAAGTGACCCGGACCGAGAAGGAGAAGCTATTTCTTGGCATTTAGCGCATATTTTGAACTTGGATGCTAAGGAAAAAAACCGTGTGGTCTTTAACGAAATCACCAAGGATGCAGTCAAAAATGCCTTTAAAGAACCGCGCCAAATCGATATGGACTTGGTCGATGCCCAACAAGCACGTCGTGTCTTGGACCGGATTGTAGGGTATTCCATTTCGCCTATTCTTTGGAAAAAGGTTAAAAAAGGACTTTCTGCAGGGCGCGTGCAATCAGTTGCCCTCAAATTAATCATTGATCGTGAAAGTGAAATTAATGAATTCAAGCCCGAAGAATACTGGACCATTGATGGCGTCTTTAAAAAAGGGACCAAGCAATTCCAAGCCAGCTTCTATGGGATTGATGGCAAGAAGATGAAGCTCAACACCAATGAAGAGGTGAAAGCTGTTCTTGAACGCTTAGATGGCAAAGATTTTACCGTTGAAAAGGTGGAAAAGAAAGAACGACGTCGGAATGCGCCACTTCCATACACTACCTCTTCCATGCAGATGGATGCTGCCAATAAGATCAACTTCCGTACACGTAAGACCATGATGGTCGCCCAGCAATTGTATGAAGGAATCAATATTGGCTCTGGTGTTCAAGGTTTGATTACCTATATGCGTACCGATTCCACACGGATCAGTCCAGTTGCGCAAAATGAGGCAGCTAACTTTATCGTGGATCGCTTTGGTGAGAAGTATTCCAAGCATGGAAGCCGCGTGAAGAATGCTTCTGGTGCCCAAGATGCCCACGAAGCGATTCGTCCATCCAGCGTCTTCAATACACCTGAGAGCATTGCTAAATACTTGGACAAAGATCAATTAAAACTCTACACATTGATTTGGAACCGCTTTGTAGCTAGTCAAATGACAGCAGCTGTCTTTGATACCATGAATGTCCGTTTAGGTCAAAATGGGGTTCAGTATACGGCAAATGGGAGCCAGGTGAAGTTTGATGGTTATTTGGCTATTTATAACGACTCAGATAAGAACAAGATGTTGCCGGATATGGTAGAAGGCGATAGCGTTAAGCAAGTCAATAGCAAGCCTGAGCAACACTTTACCCAACCACCTGCTCGATATTCTGAAGCAACTTTGATTAAGACCTTGGAAGAAAATGGGGTTGGTCGTCCTTCAACCTATGCACCGACGATTGAGACCATTCAAAAACGTTATTATGTGAAGCTGGTAGCCAAACGCTTTGAACCAACAGAATTAGGGGAGATCGTCAATAAACTGATCGTTGAATTCTTCCCAGATATTGTCAACGTGACCTTCACAGCGGAGATGGAAGGGAAACTCGATGATGTCGAACTTGGAAAGGAAGAGTGGCAAAAAGTCATCGATGCTTTCTACAAACCATTTTCTAAAGAGGTCGCAAAGGCTGAAGAAGAGATGGAAAAAATCCAAATTAAAGACGAACCAGCTGGTTTTGATTGTGAAGTTTGTGGAAGCCCGATGGTGATTAAATTAGGACGTTTTGGAAAGTTCTATGCTTGTAGCAATTTCCCAGATTGTCGTCATACCCAGGCCATTGTCAAAGAAATCGGCGTGGAATGTCCTGACTGTCATCAGGGACAAATCATCGAGCGTAAAACCAAGCGCAACCGTATCTTCTATGGATGCAATCGCTATCCAGAGTGTGAATTTACCTCTTGGGATAAGCCGATCGGTCGAGATTGTCCAAAATGTGGCCACTACTTAGTTGAGAAAAAAGTTCGTGGTGGCGGCAAACAGGTCGTATGTAGCAATGGCGACTACGAAGAAGAAAAAGTGAAATAAGCTTTTAAACGATTCAATGTCTATTATAACGGCAATTTTTATAAATGTCTGTTATAATAGACATTCGTTAGACAGGAAGGAAAAGCCTCCCTGTCTTTTTAATTGGCTTTTTGGTATAATGGACCAAGTAGAAAATTAGAAAGATTTGTGGGTGTCTAACAGTCCAGTGGGGTGTTTTGATACCCAAAGAGGTATTAGTGTCATGTCTCAATCTTATATCAATGTGATCGGTGCGGGCCTTGCTGGCTCGGAAGCGGCTTACCAGATTGCCCAACAGGGTATTCAGGTCAAGCTCTATGAAATGCGTGGGGTCAAATCCACTCCGCAACACAAAACAGACAACTTTGCTGAGTTAGTGTGTTCCAACTCTCTTCGTGGGGATTCTCTCACCAATGCTGTCGGGCTCCTCAAAGAAGAAATGCGCCGTCTGGGTTCTGTCATCCTTGAAGCAGCGGAAGCGACTCGTGTACCAGCCGGTGGAGCACTTGCTGTGGACCGAGAAGGTTTTGCTAGCCGGGTGACGGAGAAGGTGTCCAAACACCCGCTCATCGAAGTCATTCGTGATGAAATTACGGAATTGCCGACAGATGCCATCACAGTGGTCGCAACGGGGCCTCTCACCAGTGATGCCTTGGCAGAAAAGATCCATGCCCTTAATGGTGGCGATGGTTTCTATTTCTATGATGCAGCAGCTCCAATCATCGATGTCAATACTGTCGATATGAACAAGGTCTATCTCAAGTCACGCTATGACAAGGGAGAAGCGGCGTATCTCAACTGCCCCATGACCAAACAAAAGTTTATGGATTTTCACGAGGCATTGGTCAATGCAGAAGAAGCACCGCTCAACTCTTTTGAAAAAGAAAAGTATTTCGAAGGTTGTATGCCAATTGAAGTCATGGCCAAGCGAGGCATCAAAACCATGCTCTATGGCCCTATGAAACCAGTTGGGCTCGAGTATCCAGATGATTACAAAGGGCCACGTGATGGGGAGTTTAAGACCCCTTATGCGGTAGTCCAATTGCGCCAAGACAATGCGGCTGCTAGCCTTTACAATATCGTTGGCTTCCAAACTCACCTTAAATGGGGCGAGCAAAAACGGGTCTTCCAAATGATTCCAGGTTTGGAAAACGCGGAATTTGTAAGATATGGTGTCATGCACCGCAATTCCTACATGGATTCTCCAAATCTGCTTGAACAAACCTACCGTTCGAAGAAACAAGCTAATCTCTTCTTTGCAGGTCAAATGACAGGTGTAGAAGGCTATGTTGAGTCAGCTGCCTCAGGTTTGGTAGCTGGAATCAATGCAGCTCGCCTTTTCAAAGGAGAAGAAGCAGCCATTTTCCCTGAAACGACAGCTATCGGAAGTTTGGCTCACTATATCACCCATGCCGATAGCAAACATTTCCAACCCATGAATGTCAACTTCGGGATTATCAAGGAGCTAGAAGGACCACGCATTCGGGATAAAAAGGAACGGTATGAGAAAATTGCCGAACGTTCTTTACAAGATTTGGCTCAGTTTATGGAAAAATAACCCAATAAAGGAAAAAGTTTGGAGAAAATCCAGACTTTTTCTTCTAAAAATGGTATAATGAATAAAATTTAGAATATAGAGAGTTTTCTGACAATGAACAAATCCTATTTTTATTTAGATATGAAGACACACGAGTTGAAAGTGCCTTATACCGGAAAACTCCGTCGTGTGCGAGTCTTATTACCTAAGAATTATGAAACGGATACAGATAGACGTTACCCTGTGGTTTATTTCCACGATGGGCAAAATGTCTTGTATAGCAAGGAAGCTTATGCGGGTCATTCCTGGAAAGTCATTCCAGCCATTAAGCGGAATCCCGATATTAGTCGCATGATTGTCGTTGCGATCGATAATGATGGTTTCCAACGCATGAATGAATACTCTGCCTGGAAGTACAAGGAATCTAATATTCCTGGCATGCAATTTGGTGGCAAGGGGGTTGAGTACGGTGAATTTGTCATGGAAGTGGTGAAACCTTTCATTGATCAGGAATACCGGACTCTTGCTGATCGAGAACATACGGCCATGATTGGATCTTCCTTGGGTGGAAATATTACCCAATTCTTGGGCTTAGAGTACCAAGATCAAATCGGTTGTTTAGGGGTCTTTTCATCCGCTAACTGGCTGCACCAAGATGCCTTCAATCATTATATCGAACGCAAAAAATTATATTCAGACCAACGGATCTACATCTATGTAGGGACTGAAGAGGCGGATGATACGGATAAAACCCTAATGGCAGGAAACATCAAGCAAGCCTATATTGATTCATCCCTTCGCTATTATCACGACGTCATTCAACAAGGGGTGGCTTTGGAAAATATTGCCATTCGGATTCAATCTGGGGCTATTCACCACGAAGAAGCTTGGGCTGAACATTTACCAGAATGCCTTCGTTTTTTGGCAGAAAATTGGGATTAATGGACTCAGAACAAATCAATAGAGAGAAAGAGGAAACTTATGAATATTGAACATTTAAGCCACTGGAGTGGCCAACTCAACCGTGAAATGTATCTGAACCGCTATGGACATGCTGGTATTCCTGTTGTGGTCTTCGCTTCATCAGGTGGAAGCCATAACGAGTACTATGACTTTGGTATGATTGATGCTTGTGCTCAGTTTATCGAAGAAGGACGGGTTCAATTCTTCACCCTTTCGAGTGTTGATAGTGAAAGCTGGCTTTGTGATTGGAAAAATCCTCATGATCGAGCAGAGATGCACCGTGCTTACGAGCGCTATGTGATTGAAGAAGCTATTCCTTTCATCAAGCACAAAACAGGCTGGTTTGATCCGATGATGACAACTGGTTGCTCAATGGGAGCCTACCACGCGCTTAATTTCTTCTTGCAACATCCAGATGTCTTTAACAAAGTGATTGCCTTGAGTGGAGTCTATGACGCTCGTTTCTTTGTTGGTGATTTTGGTGGAGATGAAGCCATTTACCAAAATTCTCCATCTGATTATATCTGGAACCAAAATGATGGCTGGTTTATCGATCGTTACCGTCAGGCTGAAATTGTTGTTTGTACTGGTTTAGGGGCTTGGGAACAAGACGGGCTTCCATCTTTCTACAAACTGAAAGAAGCCTTTGATCACAAAAATATTCCTGCATGGTTCGCTGAATGGGGACATGATGTAGCCCACGATTGGGAATGGTGGCGCAAACAAATGCCTTATTTCCTAGGCCAAATGTATCTATAAGTAAAAAGGGAGGAGTCCTCAATGAATTATATCGTTATTTCACCATATTACCCACAAAACTTCCAACAATTTACCATCGAACTAGCTAATAAAGGGATCACTGTTTTGGGAATTGGTCAAGAGCCATATGAACAGTTAGATGAGCCTTTGCGCAACAGCTTAACAGAATATTTCCGTGTTGAAAATTTGGAAAATCTGGACGAAGTGAAGCGTGCGGTAGCCTTTCTCTTTTATAAACATGGCCCAATCGATCGCATTGAGTCTCATAATGAGTACTGGTTGGAATTGGATGCGGCGCTTCGGGAGCAATTCAATGTCTTCGGGGCTAAGCCAAAAGATCTGAAGAAAACCAAGTTCAAATCAGAAATGAAGAAACTCTTCAAGAAGGCTGGAGTCCCAGTCGTACCTGGTGCAGTAGTTAAAACAGAAAAAGACATTGATAAGGCTGTGAAGAAGATTGGGTTGCCATTGATTGCTAAGCCTGACAATGGGGTAGGAGCAGCAGCAACCTTCAAGATCGAAACGCCAGAAGATGTGGACCATTTCAAGACTGAGTGGGATGGCCATACAGAGTACTTCTTTGAGAAATTTGTCACTTCTAGCGAGATTTGTACCTTTGATGGTCTGGTCGATCGCGATGGCAACATTGTCTTTTCAACGACTTTTGACTATGCTTATACGCCACTCGATTTGATGCTCTACAAGATGGACAACTCTTATTATGTCCTTAAAGAGATGGATCCAAAATTGCGTCAATACGGGGAAGCCATTGTCAAGGCCTTTGGCATGAAGGAACGTTTCTTCCACATTGAGTTCTTCCGCGATGGGGATGACTATATTGCGATCGAGTACAATAATCGCCCTGCAGGTGGCTTTACCATCGATGTCTACAACTACGCTCACTCGATTGATTTGTACCGTGGCTATGCTGCCATCGTAGCTGGAGAACCTTTCCCAGCTTCTGAGTTTGAGCCCCTTTATTGCTTGGCAACTTCTCGTCGTGCCAATGCAGCCTATGTCCTTTCAGAGGATGAAGTTTTGGCTAAATACCATGATCAATTCCGTGTCAAGAAAGACATGCCAGCGGCCTTTGCGGAACTTCAGGGAGATTACCTCTATATGCTTACAACACCTAGTCGTGAAGTAATGGAACAAATGATTCATGACTTTGGTCAACGCCAATCATAAGATAACGACCGGTAGGATAGGATCCTATCGGTTTTTTTATATTTTAATGTAATCTCATGAAAGAAAAGTTTGTGAAATAATTTATTTGAAGTTAAAAATGCTTAAAAAAACTCCGTCCAAGGTATATAGTTTGTGAAATCATTTGAGCATTATTTTTGACAGTGCTTTCATTTTTGGCTAGAATGAAAGAGAATGAATAAATGCTAAGAAAGGCGAAATGATGGCAACATTAGATAAAAGTCTCTTATTGGAAATGTTCCGTAAAATGGAAGAAATACGTCGCATGGACTTAAAAATTGCACAGTTAGTAAAAAAAGGGAAAGTGCCAGGAATGACGCACTTTTCTGTTGGGGAAGAAGCAGCAAACGTTGGAGCTATGTTGGCTTTAAACGACGATGATTTGCTGACATCTAACCACCGTGGACACGGACAAGCCATTGCTAAAGGAATCGATTTGAATGGCATGATGGCCGAAATCCTTGGTAAGTATACCGGTACTTGTAAGGGGAAGGGTGGATCAATGCACATCGCCGACCTGGATGCAGGTAACCTTGGTGCCAACGGGATCGTTGGTGGTGGTATGGGAATTGCAGTAGGTGCTGCCCTTACTCAACAAATGAAAAAGACTGGTAAGATTGTCGTCTGCTTCTTTGGCGATGGTGCAACCAATGAAGGTGTCTTCCACGAAGCGGTGAATATGGCTTCTATTTGGAATCTTCCAGTAATTTTCTACTGTATCAATAACGGTTATGGAATCTCTGCTGACATCAAGAAAATGACCAATATCCAGCATATCCACGAACGTAGTGCTGCTTACGGCATTCCTGGAATGTTTATTCCTGATGGAAATAACGTTATCGATGTCTATGAAGGATTCCAAAAAGCTGTTGAACACGTCCGCTCTGGTAAAGGACCTGTCTTGATTGAAAGTGTCACCTATCGTTGGCTTGGTCACTCTTCATCTGACCCTGGTAAATACCGGACTCGTGAAGAAGTAGAAGAGTGGAAGAAGAAAGATCCAATCGAAAACCTTCGCAAGTATCTCCTTGAAAATGAGATTGCGAGCGCAGAAGAATTGGATCAGATCCAAGAAGAAGTAAAAGAAGCAGTGGATGCTTCAGTGAAATTTGCGGAAGAAAGCCCATTCCCTCCACTTGAATCAGCTTTCGAAGATATTTACGCAGACTAAGGGGGAGTAGAGAATTATGGAAACTAAATTAATGTCTTTCCGCGATACCATTATCCTTGCTATGTCTGAGGAAATGCGTCGCGACGAAAATGTATTGTTGATGGGGGAAGATGTCGGAGTTTTCGGTGGAGACTTCGGAACTTCAGTAGGAATGCTTGAGGAATTCGGTCCAGAACGTGTCCGTGACTGTCCGATTTCTGAGGCTGCGATTTCAGGTGCAGCAGCAGGTGCAGCCATGACCGGACTTCGCCCAATCGTTGATATGACCTTCATGGATTTCTCAGTAATTGCCATGGATGCTATTGTCAACCAAGCTGCTAAAACTCGCTACATGTTTGGTGGTAAAGGTCAAGTGCCGATGACCATTCGCTGTGCTGCTGGTAACGGAGTTGGTTCTGCAGCCCAACACTCCCAATCTTTGGAATCTTGGTTTACTCATATTCCTGGTTTGAAAGTTGTTGCTCCTGGTACGCCAGCGGATATGAAAGGACTGCTCAAGTCATCTATCCGTGATAACAACCCCGTTATTATTCTTGAGTACAAATCAGAATTCAACCAAAAAGGGGAAGTGCCAGTTGATCCAGACTACACGATTCCACTTGGTGTCGGAGAAATCAAACGTGAAGGAACTGACGTCACTGTCGTAACCTACGGGAAAATGCTTCGTCGCGTTATGCAAGCTGCTGAAGAATTGGCAGAAGAAGGCATCTCAGTTGAAGTAGTAGACCCACGGACCTTGGTTCCTCTTGATAAAGAAATCATCATTAACTCTGTCAAGAAGACAGGAAAAGTAGTCCTTGTCAATGATGCCCATAAAACAAGTGGCTATATCGGTGAAATTTCAGCTATCATTTCTGAATCAGAAGCATTTGATTACTTGGATGCACCAATCCGCCGTTGTGCGGGGGAAGATGTGCCAATGCCTTACGCACAAAACCTTGAAAATGCAATGATTCCAACGGTTGAAAGCATCAAAGATGCTATTCGTAAAACATATAACAAAGAATAATACATAACATAAATTATGTAACAACCAATGAATTAGACGAGGAAACTTTGTATCTTTTTAGGTACAAAGTTCTCTGCGTCCTTGATATCTTAAAAATGAACTCGGGCTAAAGTCTGTGTGAAAAAGATAAACTTACCTAGAAACTAAAGTTTCTTCGTTAAGTTTCCTATTTTCACTTTGACTTTTGACGCCCTTAGTATCTTATAATAGAATAGGAGAGGTCATGGCTGATGATAAGCTAAGAGCGACTCCTGCGGCTAGAAAATTAGCGGATGATCTTGGGATCAACCTCTATGATGTTTCTGGTTCAGGCGCAAACGGTCGTGTCCACAAAGAAGACGTGGAAACATATAAAGACACAAATGTGGTTCGCATTTCACCACTTGCAAAACGAATTGCTTTAGAACACAATATTGCTTGGCAAGAAATCCAAGGAACTGGTCATCGTGGTAAGATCATGAAGAAGGACGTCCTTGCTTTCCTTCCTGAAAATATTGAAAATGAGACCATTAAGTCACCGGCTGAAATCGAGAAGGTGGAGGAAGCTCCAGATAATGTGACACCTTATGGTGAGATCGAGCGGATTCCGATGACACCAATGCGGAAGGTGATCGCTCAACGGATGGTGGAATCTTACTTGACAGCACCAACCTTTACTTTGAACTATGACGTTGATATGTCTCAAATGTTGGCCCTTCGTAAGAAGGTATTGGATCCAATCATGGAAGCCACTGGCAAGAAAGTCACTGTAACAGATTTGCTTTCTCTAGCAGTGGTTAAGACCTTGATGAAACACCCATACATCAATGCGTCATTGACAGAAGATGGCAAAACCATCATTACTCATAACTATGTCAACTTAGCGATGGCAGTTGGGATGGACAATGGACTGATGACACCGGTTGTCTATAACGCAGAAAAGATGACCTTGTCAGAGTTGGTCGTAGCCTTCAAGGATGTTATCGGACGTACCTTGGATGGTAAGCTTGCTCCAAGTGAATTGCAAAACTCAACCTTTACCATCAGTAACTTGGGAATGTTTGGCGTTCAATCATTTGGACCAATCATCAACCAACCAAACTCTGCCATCCTTGGCGTTAGTGCAACGGTTGAAAAAACAGTTGTTGTGAATGGTGAAATTGTTATTCGTCCAATCATGAGCTTGGGCTTGACCATTGACCACCGCGTTGTCGATGGAATGGCTGGTGCCAAATTCATGAAAGACTTGAAAGCCTTGATTGAAGACCCGATTTCAATGTTGGTCTAATCAACGAGAGAGAATAGAAACAAGAAAAAGAGGGAAATAAAATGGCCTTAGAAGTAATTATGCCAAAAGCCGGCGTAGATATGACCGAAGGACAAATCGTTCAGTGGAATAAAAAAGTCGGCGAATTTGTAAAAGAAGGAGAAGTTCTCCTTGAAATCATGACAGACAAAGTCAGCATGGAGTTGGAAGCGGAAGAAGATGGCTACTTGATCGCTATCCTGAAAGGGGACGGAGAAACTGTTCCTGTAACAGAAGTGATTGGTTATCTTGGTGAAGAAGGGGAAAATATCCCTACAGCTGGAGCAGCAGCACCAGAAGCGAGTCCAGCACCAGCTGCAGTAAGTGATTCAAACGATGACAATAAGAGTGATGACGCTTATGATATCGTAGTAATCGGTGGGGGCCCTGCTGGTTACGTATCTGCTATTAAGGCAGCACAATTAGGCGGTAAAGTTGCTCTTGTTGAGAAATCTGAACTTGGTGGAACATGCTTGAACCGCGGATGTATCCCAACTAAGACTTACCTCCACAACGCTGAAATCATTGAAAATATTGGTCATGCAGCAAACCGTGGTATTATCATTGAAAATCCAAGTTTCTCAGTAGATATGGATAAGGTTCTTGAAACCAAGAACAAGGTCGTAAATATCTTGGTTGGTGGCGTTGCAGGACTTCTTCGTAGCTACGGAGTGGATGTTCACAAGGGTATCGGTACCATTACGAAAGATAACAATGTCTTGGTCAACGGTTCTGAATTGCTTGAAACCAAGAAAATCATCCTTGCCGGTGGTTCAAAAGTTAGCAAGATTAACGTTCCAGGTATGGAATCATCCCTTGTCATGACGAGTGACGACATCCTTGAAATGAACGAAGTACCAGAAAGCCTTGTCATCATCGGTGGTGGGGTTGTCGGTATTGAACTTGGTCAAGCCTTCATGACTTTTGGTTCAAAAGTAACAGTCATCGAAATGATGGACCGCATCGTTCCAGCTATGGATGCGGAAGTATCTAAGAACCTCCGCTTGATCCTTGAACGCAAGGGTATGACCATCTTGACCGATACTAAATTGCAAGAAATCATTGAAGAAGATTGCAAACTCCGTATCAAGGTTGAAGGAAAAGATGATATCATCGCCAACAAAGCCCTTCTTTCAATCGGGCGTGTTCCAGATCTTGAAGGAATCGGTGAAGTCGAGTTTGAATTGGATCGTGGACGGATCAAGGTTAATGAATACATGGAAACGTCTGTTCCAGGTATCTATGCGCCAGGTGATATCAACGGTACTAAGATGTTGGCTCATGCTGCCTTCCGTATGGGTGAAGTTGCCGCTGAAAATGCCCTTAAGGGAAATCATGCTGTTGCCAAATTGAATTTGACACCTGCAGCTATCTACACCCTTCCAGAAGTTGCGGCTGTTGGTTTGACCGAAGAACAAGCTCGTGAGAAATATGATGTTCAAATCGGTAAGTTTAACTTTGCGGCTAATGGTCGTGCCATTGCATCAGATGCGGCTCAAGGATTCGTTAAAGTCATTGCAGACAAGAAATACGGTGAAGTTCTTGGGGTTCACATCATTGGTCCAGCAGCTGCTGAATTGATCAACGAAGCTTCTACTATCATTGAGATGGAAATCACTGTAGAAGAAATGCTCAAGACCATTCATGGGCACCCAACCTTCTCAGAAGTGATGTACGAAGCCTTTGCGGATGTACTTGGCTTGGCAGTTCACTCACCTAAGAAGAAATAATATTTGAAATGATAGAATGGCTGGACAGCAAATGCTGGACCAGTCTCTATCGTATATAAAGGAATCTTATGAAATACATTATTAATTATTCAAATGATACTGCTTTTAATATTGCTTTAGAAGAGTATGCTTTTAAGCACCTCTTGGATGAGGATCAAATCTTCCTTCTCTGGATTAACAAACCATCCATTATCGTCGGTCGTCACCAAAACACCATTGAAGAAATCAACCGTGACTATGTTCGGGAGCATGGGATTGAAGTGGTTCGTCGGATCAGTGGTGGTGGCGCTGTTTACCACGATTTGAACAACCTCAACTACACCATCATTTCAAAAGAAGACGAAAATAAGGCCTTTGACTTCAAGAGCTTCTCAACTCCTGTGATCAACACCTTGGCTCAACTTGGGGTTAAGGCTGAATTCACGGGTCGTAACGACTTAGAGATTGATGGCAAGAAATTCTGTGGAAATGCCCAAGCTTACATCAATGGTCGGATTATGCACCATGGTTGCCTTCTCTTTGACGTGGATTTGTCTGTCCTTGCTAATGCTCTCAAGGTGTCTAAAGACAAGTTTGAGTCTAAAGGGGTTAAATCGGTTCGTGCTCGTGTGACCAATATCATCGATGAATTGCCAGAAAAAATCACGGTTGAAGAGTTCCGTGACTTGCTTTTGGACTACATGAAGAAAGAATATCCTGAGATGACAGAATATGTCTTCTCGGATGAAGAATTGGCAGAGATCAACCATATCAAGGAAACCAAGTTCGGTACCTGGGACTGGAACTATGGAAAGTCTCCTGAATACAATGTCCGTCGTGGCACTAAATTCCCAAGCGGTAAGGTGGAAATCTTCGCTAATGTCATTGAATCAAAAATTCAAGATATCAAGATTTACGGTGACTTCTTTGGTATCGAAGATGTTGCAGCAGTAGAAGATGTTCTTCGTGGCGTTAAATACGAACGTGAAGACGTCCTCAAAGCCCTTCAAACCATTAACCTAGGTCGTTACTTTGCAGGTATCACTGCAGAAGAAATTGCTGAAGCAGTGGTGGAATAAAGTAAAAGATATCCATGTTAAATGGATATCTTTTATCTTAAACTTGATATTTAAATACCATGAGTGTAGAATATAGAGGAAATCTGAACAAAAAAGGGGATCATATTCGATGATGAAAGTTCCAGTTGAAAATCTTGGTCTATTTGAACAGTTAGATCGTACTGTAGTAGCATTTTTTAAGAATCAAGAAATTACAAATCCATATGATTTAAATGTCAGTATTACACAAGAACACCTTGACCAGAAAAAGCAGGAGCTAGAACCTTTAGGCTATCAAGCTGTCCAACTACCATTAGGAATGGCTTTAGATAACGTCATCCAGCAACCTCATTATGAAAACTTAATCATTGGTGGTCTTGCTCCTGAGGAAATAATCGTTAGCAAAGAAGAATTAATACCTTTGAAAGATATCGTGGATAGCTTTTGTATCATGTACGCTGCAGCGAATAACAGATTGGAAAATAGTAAAGCTTATGAATTAATGAAAGATAAGACGGTTTATTTTATTGGTAAACTATTTACAGATTTTCCAAAAGCCGGTGATGAAATTGCTTATTTAGGAATTGATCGAATGGCGAGCGATGGTACACCATATGAAGCAGTTAAATGCTTTCTAACGGAAGAGAGTGCAGAGAAGTACAATGGTGAAAAAAGACCGGTCACCCCTGCAAACCTGGCTTATCTAAAATCATTCTGGGGAAAACCAGTCATTATTGAGCCACACCGTAATTATTGGATCGAATTTTTATAGAAAGAATAAAAGAGCGTAAGATTCCATATAAAAATCTACGCTCTTTTATTAACGCTAAATATTACATAATTTATGTTATGTATTTTATAAACTATCCAAGGCATTTTTCTGTTCGTCATTAACGATATGCGTATACAAGTCGGTAACTTGTGTGCTAGCATGTCCTAGCTGGTGGCTGACCAAAATTTGGGATTTGGTTGCATCATAGAGACGGGTTGCAAGAGTATGGCGCAGTTTATGGGGAGTTACGCGGACTTTAAAGTCTTCTGAATACTTGGCGACCATTTTTTCAACACTAGAAGCATCGATACGATTTGGAACACCTCTATACATAGTTAGAAAGAGAGCTGTATCAGTCTTTTCTGTCTTATAACGTTTGTCTCGAATAGCAAGATATTGCTCTAAATAGGGTTTAGCAAAGGCAGCCACATTGACTGAGTCTCTTTTTCCACCTTTTCGAGTAACATCAATCACCATCATTTTAAGGTTAAGATCTCGAAGATCTAGGTTAACTGCCTCAGAAAGACGGACACCAGAGGCAAGAAGGAGTGCGATAATGGCTAAATCTCGTTCTTTATTCTTATTAAAGGAGGATAAGGCACGATTGGAGAGTGTTTGAGGGTACTCCTGGTCGATATAGTTCAGGAAACCTTCTGTCTCATCACCTAAAAAGAGCTTTTGTTTGATATTTTCAGCTCGGGCCGCCAAAGTTTCTTTCTTTTTCTTGGTAGCAACCTTCTTCATGACATTACGGTAGAAATAAGGTTCCCCTTGCTCGTTTTCAACTTCCTCAGTCAAATACTTATACAGACTAGAAAGTGCAGAAAGGGTACGGTTAATGGTTGTTTGAGAAACCCCGTTTTTCGTCGTATTGGCATTGAGCAGAGGACGTTCACGCAAGTAAAGGATAAAGGATTCAATGTCTTTTTTGGTCATGTGCTCCAGAACCTCTAAAGGGATATTAGCCATGGTGTCAGCATCTGATATACCAGATTCTAAGACCCAGGTGAAAAATCGATCGTATTCCTTTAAGTATTCGTATAAGGTCGTAAAACTATATGGAACGGCCAGTTTTGATTGGTAATATTCTAAGACGTACCAAGGCATGACTTGTTTGAGTTTATCGATACGTTCTAATAAGATCTCGCGTTTCATGTTTTTCTCCAAATCTTTCTATACTAGTAGTATAGCATAGCCAGATATATTTTTCAAGAAAATTATAGTTTTTCGGAAAGATGTCATAGGGTTTATCTAATTTAACTGGAAAAAATTTTTCTCGAAATAATGTACTTTATTCCCGTGAAAACTAAATCTTTCGCATACTAAAATTCTGTACACTATCTACTTGAAAACTAAAAATACAATCTTTTAAAATAATGTACTTTATAAAAATCTATGATAAAAAACAAGTTCAAATTTGAACCTGTTTTTTAAATTTTCCTATAAGGAACAAAATGTTCTCTTTTTCGTCTACGCCCTTTACAAAATATGCATGGCTCGATAGATCGTTTTACATTTGCAATCTTATCTACAATAGCCATTCTATAACGATGCTCTGGATTATTCTTACAAATCCACCAAAATCTTAATTGCGTATTATTTGGGATTCTTTCTGGATCCCCTAGAATAAGATTGTTAAGATAGTCCCACTCGTTCATCAAATCTTCAAATGAGATATTATCTTGTCTTTCTTTTAATTCTGCACAAAATGGACACATTTCTTTAAGATCTTTTGTCTCGGAATTTAAATACTTATTTAATATAATGCTGAAGCGCTCATGAAATTCGAAGTTACATTCTTTGCAGCGCCATAAATAAAACCTTTTTTCAGTTAATAATGGAACAAAACTATCTATTGAGACTTTATTATTTGGTGCCCACAATTTTGCTAGTTCAGGGTACAAATAATCAAATGTATTATACCCATTCAGAGGCTTATCGTTGTTACAGAAAGGACAACACTGAGAAACTTCTCTTCGAATTGGGATAGAACATAAATATGTCCCATGACACTTTGAACAATCCCACCAATATTTTTTCGTTTCTATTGTTGTCTGAGATAAATGAATAGGAATTTTATTTTTATCGCTCCATTCTTTGATGAGTTTTGGTTCTTTAAGGAAAATATTATTTTTAAATACCTCAGTCCTCCAGTCACATTGATTGGGACATGTTTGAAAGTTTTGATTTTCTAAATCGGTTCGACTGATCATTTCGGCTGGGCTACATTGAAAGTTGATTTTACAACAAGGACAAACCCAACTAACTACATTATTTGACTTAAACCAATATTCGGAAAAATCCCTTTCATTACTGAGGTCCCAAAATTCCCTCAAATAGGGATGTGTTTCATTTAGTGTATTAAAATCCTGAAGTTTTTCTCTATTTGAACAAAATGGACAAGACCTATCTGTTTTTTCAAATAGTGAGCATGAATACTCTCCGTGACAATTCGTACATTCCCATAACACATGAACATTAGATAATACATCAACTTGATTAGGTGTATTATTGTTCCTTTTAGACCACTCCTTGAGCATGGAAGAATTTAAAAAAGATAGAGGAGAAACATCAAAATCTTTATCCAATAACTCTTCAAATGAAGAATGACACTCCAAACAGTAATGACCACTTCTTTTAATTCGGTTCAATAATCTATCAATAGATAATTCAAATTTGCAATGACACTTATCACATTCCCAATGGATAGGTACTGTTATATTGTAACTCAGCTTCAGTTCGTTAAATTTAAATTTGTTTAAATGTTCGCTATAGATTTTAGCTAAATTTGGATAAATTGATTTGTAATCGCAATGATAGGAAGTTTCATTGCAGCCAAAATGAAATAAATCCCCACTTGTTAGTTGAAATAACCTCTTATTTGTCGCAGAATCTTTCCAACTTAATTGACACGTCGGACATTTAAAATTGAATTTTCTTTTACTATTGAACGGCAAGGTAAGAAGTTTCTCATCTAATTCTTCATCTCGCTCAATGCTGTAGTTTATATAATTTCTGAAATCGGGATAAACCTGAAGGACGCTCTCATTTTCATCAATGGAACGTTCACCTAATCCACAATGGGGGCAACACCTAAGATATTCATAACTGTCAAGCTGCACATCAATGATTTTCGCTTCCCAATGGTGTTGACAATAAGGGCAAGACCAATAGGCATATTTTAAACTATTTGACGATAATTTTTTGGGGTCAAGAACATTTCGTTTTTGATCCCAGTACATGTAAATAGCTGGATTATCTTTAACTTTCTTGTTCATTTCTTTCCTCATTTATAATTAGTTTTGCTGTCTAGTAAGTTTTTAATAGAAACCACTTTAGTTGATTTTTGAGGATTTTCTTGTTCAATAAGACCACCAGAATGAAAATCTATTTCTGAATCAGCGGTGATGATATTGTCTGCTAGGAAATCCTCACTGATAACCTTTTGAGAATATTTTAACAATCCTTCTTCTTTTAAAAGCTCATTCGCAATTTCTGGATAGACACTTGTTTTGATTATTTGTAATAGTTTTTGATTCTCATCACTTAACTCATTTTCTCTTTGTAGCTTCTGTTTTAAATCTTCATTAGTTGACTGTAGTTCAGAATTTAAACTACGTAACTTATCTGCTTCTTGTTTATAGCTGGCCGCAATGTTTGCTATTTTCTTGTAGTATTGGCTAATTTCCACCAATGCTCTTTTCATAGCACCTGGAGCACGATTTTTTGCCATAAAATTGTCAGGATCTATGGTCTTATAAGTAATTACAGCTTCATAATTTTCATCTTGGTATTTAATTTCACTTTCTTTTAAAAAATCCCTGAATCTTTTATTACGTCTAATGGTTGTATCCGCAACATTTTGATAGCCATTATTCCTAACATAGTCACCAAACCGAGGGATTTTTACCAAGCTTAAATCACAGGAACACTGGGAAATTAAATACTGTTCAAACAAATGAATCAATTCATCATCAGAAATTGATTTCTTTCTAGCCATTAGACTTATTCTCCTCTAAAGATAGTTGTTTAGCATTTAAGTAATCTTGATAGGTATTGCTAACTGTTTTTAATTTCAACAAAGCTTCTCCAATATCTTCAATATGACCTTTCCCTTGCCTAACTTTTCTAATCGCTTCATCTACAACCATAGCTTTTTCATCAACTGACTTTTTAAATGTTTTATCCATTGAAAAATAATCTTTACCTGCTTTACGGTAAAAAGGGCAGCTCGTACAAGCACCTAGTTCTGCATGCTCACTAATAACTTTCAGACAATCTGAATAATCACCTTTCGCAAAGCGGGGTGAGTAACACCGTCCTTTATTTTCTAAAGTGATGTATTGTCCTTGTGCTGTATAAAATGGCTGTCTCTTACTTATGGTGTAATTCGTATTCTTACTCGTTAGTTTACGATACATTTGATAACTACGACATTCAATAAATTGGCTTAAATTTGAAAAATAGTGAGATGAAGTTGTCACATCTTCATGACCAGCTAAAAGCATAGCTGTAACAGGACTAGCCCCTTCTGCAATTAAATTGATCATTGCAATGTGTCTCGTATCCCCAATATGAATCAAATTAATCTCGTTTTCATCTAATCTAGCTGGAAAACTAAAATAATTAACTTGATAACCGTATTTTTGAGAAATAATCTCATTAAAAAAATACCTCAAAATAGTATTGAGATTAGTGTAAGTTAAAAATCGGTTATTAACACCTGTTCGACGACCCCAACGGTTATAATGAGGATCAGTCACAAATAATGTATCTAATTTAGTAGAATTATTATTTTCCGTAAGTTTGAGGTAAGTCTTTATTTCAGAAGCTAATGAATTAGTAATTTCATAAGTATTCAAAGTATAATCTTCAGAAATTTTATGTGCAACAAGTCGATCCCTTCCTTTGATTATATTTCTCCTTAATGTAAGAAAATATTTTCCATCTTTCTCGGTTAAACAGTTTCTTTGTATTAAAAGAAATTCTCTTGGCCTTAAAGGTAAAATTGCTGTAATCTGCCACCAGAGATACAATGGATAATAAAATAGACGTTCTTTCTTAGATAATGTTTGAGACCAATAATCATTTAAAATGTCATTAAAAGTAAAATAGGATTGAAATTGCGCTAATTGTCTTTGCTGTTTTGACCTCTGCTTTTTTTGAAGGTTGATAGTTAATTTATTATCTAATTGCTCCAATAGTTGATTTAGTTGACTATCATCTGAACAGGGAAGATTTGAGAAAAAGTCAATACATAAACCAGGAAATTTTACAGAAATATTTTCTAAATCTAAAAACGTATCTTTGGTTGTATTTTTAATAATTTGTTTAATATCCATTAGAAATAGCTGTAAAGTTTTTAAAACATGTTGTTTCATTGAGAAAACAATAAAACTTTTTAAGTAATTGATAAATTCCTTATAAGACAACTGAAAAAATGATTGATAAAATCTCCTATATTGAAATTCAGAAATGTTAAAAAACAGGCTAATATTGGCATATTCATTTGTAGTTTCCCATTTCTTATGATCAAAATCGTAACTTAGAATAATTCCTTTATCAAAATAGTCATCGAAAACTTCTTTTGCTCGCAGAACACAATCACGGTCAAAAGTTTCAAAATAATTTTCAATTTTAAAAAGTTTAGCTTGATTGTTCAATTTATTAACTCCTTTATTATTTCTTCGTAATCATGTAACACGTCATCTCCATATTGCTCGCATAAAGCTTGCAACATTTCAGTTAAACAAGGTTTTATTTGTTCTTCTAAAATACTCCGAATTTTACCTTTTTCTAAATCAGTTCGAACTCTAGAGTATTGTTTGTTCAAACGATTGAATTCTCCTACTAATAACAATAAAGTAGATTTCGTTTGTAATTCATAATGACAACCGATGCAATGTTGCCTATCGTCATATGGACAAATCTTTCCAAGCGCAGATAAAAGACACATGCTTTCACCTTGTTTTGAGAAGGCTTCACCGTTTCCTATACGATGACAAATAGTAAGAAGTTGATTAGGCTCTGCTTCTTCTTCTACCAAAATCTTTAATGCCTTTTGCGATTTCACTTCTGCCTGAATGCTTAAAGCCAATGTTTTTTCAATCTCATTTGGTGTCAAATCTAACTGTTTAATCATCTGAGTCTGTTGACTAGGACTTAATTCTTTATACTTTCCTCTAGTTACAATCGTCAGGATCATTGATGAAATCATAGATAAAACACCTCGTTCAAATAGTTCTCTCGCAACCATTTCTGGTTTAAGCTGGCTTAGTTGGGCATCTTTTAGGTACGTTGTTGTAGTTTGTGCAAATTCATCGAATGAACCTTTATGGCTACGGGCTAATGCGGCTAAAAAATAGCCTTTAATATTTAACTCAGATTTTTCTTGCAAAACATCATCTGCTAACATGGCAACAGTTTGAAGATAGGATTTATTTGCAGATCTAGAACTAAAATTCCTTTCAAGAAATAAGTCTCCAATTTCTTTCCCCATATATCGATTAATTCGTTTATATTCTTTTATTTGTCGAATTAAAGGTTCATCATTATTATCTTTATTCAACTGATAATGAGCTTCACAGATAGCCAACAACGTTCCAATCAATACCTGACAACTCTCAGGGACCTGAAATTTAATCTGACTAATATTTTTAGTTCGCTTTGTTTTGTTTGGAGTAATATTTAAATAAGTTAAACGAGTTGTAATACTTAAAAGAGTTCTTCTTGCCTCACTGCTACTCCAATTACCACTTCTAACTGATTTTAGAACTTCTTTCGGTGTTCTAGGAAGTTGTGGATGTCCAAGTTGTTCTAAATCTGTTCCACGTAGCGCACATATAAAATGAAGTGCTAGAAATAGCCAGGTATCTGCGTAGTCTTTTGAGATTGCTGCTTTATAAAGCATATCTTCTTTTCTAATGTAATTGTCATTAAAAAGAAAATACAGTAATTCTAAATATTCGTCTAACTCATAAGCGTTAGTCTCCTGTTCTAATGTGTATCGAGGTGTAAATTCATATCTTTTGTGATAGTTACATCTCATTTTATTCATTAACCACTTTAAAAAATCAATAAAAACTTCGCCTTTTTGCTTTTCAAGTGCATATACTGCTTCTTCAACCAACAATTCAATCTCATTATCATTACAGAGAAATAAATCTCTTTTAAGATAAAAAGCAAGAAAATCTTGAACATAAAACATGTTTTCCTTAGATAAGTTGCTATCTTCTGAGTATTGCTGAAAATATTTGTAAGTTAATGGGAATTTTTGTTTAAATATAGGCTGAATTCCTGCTAAACCAGTTGGTCCAAGAAGATAATTGGTTATTTTTTCTATTAATAATTGAGCATCTTTATCTGAGATAGAATAGTTATCCAAATCAATCTCAATATTAAACCAATTGTTATCAACTAAAAACTTACTAATTTTGCCTTTATACTGTATATCGTTTTTTCCGAGTTCACTTAACAGATTTTCGATCAAAGATTTAATTGAATAAGTCATACATTACCTTTCTAACTTATCACCAAAAAGTTCATTTGCTCGCCAATTCATATAGTCAAAAACACCATTATTAACTTGACCATATTGTTTTGCGATTTCTCCTTTGTTTTGTAGATAAACCCAAGCACTCTCAGGCGATTTATCACCTCTTGCTGACATAAGCTCACTTATTTCAGAAACCCCAGATAATACTAACTGTGTCGTGTACCAGTGTCTGAAAATATGTGGGGAAATATTATGCTCCTGCAAAAG
Source organism: Streptococcus parasanguinis (assembly GCF_016648925.1). Lineage (GTDB taxonomy): Bacteria > Bacillota > Bacilli > Lactobacillales > Streptococcaceae > Streptococcus. Next base: position 72,549 of record NZ_JACLQX010000003.1, read on the forward strand.
CTGCCCAAAAAAGACAACCTCTGCATCATCAGATTTTAAGAAGATTGGGATCATTTCGTCGCGAATAATCTTACGAAATCGTTGATAGTATACATCGTATGATAATGCTTTTCCTCGTCTGTTAAGATTTAAAGGTCCATAATCCTTCTCATACTTCTTACCTTCCAGATAAGTCATATAGTCATTATAAGTGTCTAAAAAGACCTCCAGAAAGATATAAGGTACTGCTTGAAGTCTTTCCTTTTTAATCCGTCCAGTTGGCTTTAAATCGCTTCGGAGAGGTATTTCTTTTCGTAGATCGATCTCAATCTTAAATACTTGCCCATCACTTTGGTGAAACAAAATACCTGGCCCTAGAGGACTATCTTCACGTCTTACATTGCATGCTTCTGATGGTCTTAAGCCAACAAAGGCTCCCAAGGCCACAACCATGAGTAGATCTTTATGATAGTGTGCTATGTGAGAAAATAACATCTCAAAAGCACTATTTGGCATATCACGAAAAATAGCTTTCTCAGTGTTGCTATCATTTACGTATATTTCAAAATTTGGTTCTTTACGCTTTATAACCCGTCCTCTACTATTCGTAAAAGTTGTCGTAGAATACAATTCTTCTGCTTTTAACTTAGCCTTTCCCTCTCGCTCACTTAAATAAAGAGTTAAGAAGTCAAGAACTGCATTTACGCATTTTTCAACGGTGCTTTTCTTTCTTTTTTCTCTATCTCCTGGTAACTGAGATAATCCATAAAGCGTAAAAAATTCTCTAACCATTTCAAGTGTAAGTTGATCTATACTTTTAAGTCCAGAAGTACCAAATATAAAATTTAGAAACTTAACAACGTAAGAAAAGCGTTTATTCCCATCATCTGAAATAGACTTGATTCTTGAAGTAGATTTAACATAACGATGAAAATCAGTAAATTGTAAGTTGCCGTCATCGTGCTTCAGAACGATAAATTGCTTTGTCACGATGTTGTTATCACCTAAAACTAGTGAATGTTTATATACAACAAATCTCATGTTATCTCCTTGTTTAATATGACTGAAGGTTCTGACTGGGTTTTAGGATGTCAATACACAAAAAAACGATCAAATCAGTACCATTTTCCTTTGTGCTCTAAACTGCATAAAGGGAATATCGATGAGTACTTTCATTGATCGTTATTATTATTTGAATTAATTCAATAACAAAAGTAACTTCATCTAAGTAATAAGAGCAATTAATTAGCTCAGCAACAACGATAACCACAGCAACTCCTTCTAAACAATGAAAGGAATATCCGCCGTGGCTATCTATTTACTTTTTTTCTTTTACTTTTGTAAGTTACTTTTGTTATTTTTACTTTTTCTGTATTATATCATATTTTGATTAAATTGTCATCTGAGATAGTGATTTTAAAAAAACTGGAAATTTTTTTAATTGTATATTTTGACAATAAAAAACATTTTTATATCAATTTAATGATTTTAGAGCGTTTTTAGCTTATTTGATTTTAAAGTTGTCGTCTATTCCTCAGGATTACTTGAAGAACAGGAAAAATTCGACAACAAAGTAGTCGATCTATTCAGTTATAAAACCTATGAAGGTCTTTCTGCTGGAACTGTCCACTCCTACTTTGGAGATGTAGATTATACTCTTACTTATTCAACTGAGAATATCCCTCATGATTTCTCCTCATGTGCTGAGAGCTTTCTTCTATACTAATAGACGAAAGGGTGTGAAAATGATTTTTAAATGATACTGTGGAACGGAACAGTAGCCCTAGTATTGACTACTGTCGTTTCTATTCATATTGGCTATTCTAGGACTGAGATGAAAAAATCTATAAATGCTCAGAATAAAATTGAACCCGCAAATCTCCCCAAAACAATGGTGAGTCATGTACTTGTATTATTCCGAAAAAATACACCTCTGGTGCAGTGAGACAAATTGGTGTATCTTATAGTGGCTTCGTAGATGAAAGCTATACTCTACTATCACTCTTTGATGATGTAGAACAAATTGAAAAAGATAATAGACTTCAGACAGCTATTGATGTTGTCAGAGAACAGTTTGGTTTTTTAGCCATACAAAAAGGAACCGTCCTAACTGAAGGTTCCAGAAATATTGAACGCAGTAAACTTATCGGTGGTCATTCCGCGGGTGGATTGGAGGGATTAAAATGAAACAAGAAAAAAATACAGTACAATTTTCAGAAATCCGTAGCAAAGGATGTAATGATATTGAAATGCTTGAAAGATTTTTACATGGAATCGTTGAAACAGCAACTTCAAAACTTCGTCAGAGAAAACTCAAAACAACTGAAATATCGATACGACTAGTACATGCTAAATCTGAAAACCGATTACCATTGGAATTTACATTTAGCATTAAGCCAACAAGCTCATCTGTGATAATCTATACTGAGGTAATCAATCGCTTTAAAGAATGTTACACAGGTGGGGGAATTCAAGGTTTTACGATTCAATTTGATAAAAATACCCTTGCCTCTGCATAGAAAGGATTTGATATGATTGACCGTTCATATTTACCATTTCAATCAGCAAGAGAGTACCAGGATACAAAGATGCAAAAATGGATGGGCTTTTTCCTATCTGAACATGCATCAGCACTCTCTGATGATACAAACAAAGTAACGTACATGTCTGACTTATCACTAGAGAAGAAATTATTACTCCTCAGTCAAGTATACGCCGGGCAGCTACGCACACGCATTCAAGTGATTGAAAAAAACAAGCGTGTTTCCTACACTGGAACAATACCAAGTCTGACCAAAGATTTCATTTTGATAAAAACTACAACAGGTCACATCAATTTGAAATTAAAAGACATTATTAGTATTGAACTTGTCGAGGAGGTGCTCTATGAATCAGCTTGAGTTTCAGCGTAATCACCTACAAATGGACTATTATAGCGAGAGCTACCAAGATTTTGAACGTGACTTCTACCGCTACTCTAACATGAATATTCCATTGACCTTCCTAACTGATGATATCCTAAAAACAATGGCGACTTCACGTAAGAATTACTTTGTCCTCAATAAGGAAAAGTCCAGAGATAACCGCGATCACTTCTTCATATTTGAAGTAAGTACCGTAGATGAGAATCCGCTAATCTATCATTATACATATAAGAAAACTACAATATATTTAGCAGAAAAATAGGAGCAGTTCAATTGACTGTTCCTATTTTTAATATTCATAAAATCTAAAGTCTTTATACTCTTTAACAATGGAGTCGCCAACCAGAACAGACTATACTGACCAGCGACTACCTTAAATTTAATGTTTCAGATTTATTTTCTTATCTCTAATTTCATAAACTACATCTGCTACATTTTCGAGTAATCGTTTATCGTGGGTGATAAACACGATAGTTCCGGTGTACTCCTTCATTAGTATTTCCAAAGCCTCTAAACTTGGTATGTCAAGGAAGTTACTGGGTTCATCCATTATTAGGATGTTATATCTACCCATGAGCATTTTAGCAAGCAACAATTTTATAATTTCTCCACCGCTTAAAACAGATAAACTTTTTCCAATATCGTTCTGTTTGAACCCCATAGATGCTAGCACTGAACGAATTTCTGATATATTGTAGTCACAATCCTTCTGCATAAACTCCATAACATTCTGATTACTGTTGTACTTGTAACCATTCTGTGCAAAGTAACCTATTTTTGCCTTAGGCGAAATAGAAATTCCTTCTTCATGGTTTAAGATCATTTGGATTAAAGTTGTTTTTCCGATTCCATTACCACCAGTTAACGCCACTTTTGCTCCTAACGGAATTTGAAAAGATGCATTTTCAAACAGAGCCTTATCCCCAAATACTTTATTAATTTCTGCACCGACTATAGGGTATGGATTATGGAGCTCCAATGCTTTACTTTGCCTGAAACGAATTCTGCGAATGCCTTCCGGAGCTTCTACTTTTCCTAAGGCCGCAATCCTGTGCTCTAGGGTTTTAGCAGCATTATACATCTTTTTTTCCTTACTTCCTATTGATTTTTGATGAGCTAAACGCCCTCCGTCTTCAGTACTTTTTTTCTTTGAAGAACCTTTTGCCTTCTGTTCTATTTTACGAGCCTGTTTTCGCTTTTCCTCCGCAGCCCTTTCCAATCGGGCACGTTCCGCAATAAATTGTTCGTATTCTGCAGCTTGGCTCTTACGTTCTTCCTCTTTCTGACGAAGATAATCAGAATAGTTTCCCCAATACTCAGTGATTTTGCCATCTTTCAGTTCCCATATTTTATCTACTATTTCATCAAGAAAATAGCGGTCATGGCTAATAACTAACAGTGCACCTGTAAAATATTTTAGCTGTCCTATTAGAAAATCAATTCCTTCACGGTCTAAATGGCTCGTAGGTTCATCCGCTAAAATACCATGAACCTGTGCCGATAAGGCCTGTGCTATTTTAAGCCTTGTTTCTTCACCACCGCTCATAGTCTGTATATTTAATTGCTCAACACCTAGCTTGCCTACAAGTGCAAAATCTTTTTCCTCCTGCAGAGTTACTTCGTCCAACTGGGGAATATAGGCAAGTTCACCCAGACGATTCATTTTACATCCTGGGGGAGTTAATTCTCCTAAAAGTACCCTGAGTAAAGTGCTTTTTCCAGCACCATTTGCTCCTACTAAACCAATACGGTCATAATCATATACTTCTAATTCATTTATATCTAAAACATCGCGTCCTTTGAATTCCACACGAATGTCTTTTGCTTTTAATATTAATTCCATAACATTTCCTCCTGTCTATAATCGCATGCTTTCATTTGCTTGTATGCAGGGAAAACCCTGCGATTTTAGCAGGAAGAGTTACATGAAAATAAGATACATAAATATTCCTCCAATATTGTTTATTTTAAATCTAATTTTCTAACCTCAGTTATCATTTGGCAAACTATAGCAATGCCAATAATTAAAATACCTGATAGTAAAAACCAATGATTTACACCGATTTTATCAGCAAAGAATCCAGAAAGAATTAACCCAATTGGCATAGCAAGTGACATGATACTTCCGATCAAAGAAAATACACGTCCTAAATATTCAGGCTTAATTTTCTCCTGAAAAAGAGCTGTTTGCACACCGCTATAAAATGGCACCGAAAGCCCCATTATTGCACAGCAAACTACGAATATTACAAATCCATTTGGAGGAAGTATTCCCGAAACGGCTAAACTGGTCCCCATTATAAAAAATGAACTTGTTATTAGTAATACATGCTTTTCGAAGCCCCCTAATCTTCCTAATAATAAGCCTCCTGCTAGCATCCCAAATGCAAAGGAAATTTCCGTAATAGAAATATGCACAGGCGTTCCATTAAAGTGTTCCATGCTTATTAAAGGAAATAGTGCATTGATTGGCATATAAACAAAAGTATATAGTGTTCCTAAGAGTAATAAGGCAAACAATCCTTTGTTTTGTCTCAGAACCACAACTCCTTCTTTCATCTCCCTTATGAAATTTGGTTCTAAACTTTGCACTTGATTACCCAGCTTAGGTATACGTACAATTGCTACCGTAATAGATGCAATCACAGCACCCAATACGTCGATGGCAATAATAGCATTTAAATCCCAAACGGAGTATAAGAGTGCTGCAACTGCCGGACTAACAATATAGCTTATAGACTGCAAAGACTGACTATAGCCTGCGCATTTCGTTAGCTGTTCTTCTGGTACTAAAAGTGGTGTAACCGCATTGAGTGCTGGGGTATGAAAAGCTGTTCCAATGCTACGGATAAACAATACTATCATAATCATCCAGACAGGTAGCTCCATACAGAATGCAACAATAGCAAGCACTGCACCAGCTGCTGCGATAATTAAATCGGCACCAATCATTATCTTCTTCCTATCATGACGATCCACTAGCACACCAATGGCAGGTCCCAAAATCGCATAGGGTAAAAAACCTACTAATGAAGCCATAGACAAGACCATCGCAGATCCTGTTTTTTCTGTAAGGTAAAAAATAATCGCCATTTGCAGGATGGCACTAGTGATTAATGATACTGCTTGCCCTGCCCATATTGCATAAAATTTTCGTTTCCAATTGTTGTATTTTTCCATTTATATTATCTCCTGCATATTATTTTGCTTGAATTTCTATTTTGAATAGCATTCTAGGCAATAAAAAATGCAGGCCAAACCCCACAATGTGGCTTTTGGTCTGCATACATACAATTTGGAAACATTCATATTAAAGACATAGTTAAATAAAGGTATAGTTAAATAACCAATATCCTCACCGTAACTAATGAATGCTCAATATCGTATAAATAAGCACAACAAAAAAGCCTATCATCGGGTATAGATTCTGCTTTTTTTATTGCCAGCTTATCTTAAACGCATTGAGGCTGTCATAGTTTCGGTTCCTCCTACATCTTTGTTTATATCAATTTATAGTATAACACAACAAGATGATATGTTCAATATAAAAGTTATGGAATGAGACTCATACTTCCAATTCGATGCCAGATTTAAAGGATATGACGAAGTTTTCTTCATAGACTGTAACGCTCTGGATTATCTTCCTTAGTAGCAAGCGATTAGCTTTCACAAAATCTTCTGTTTGTAGTTTTAAAAATTCATCAGGATTTTCTAACTCAACCTCAAAATATTTCATTTTACATTCCCTCATTTCATTTATTGATAAATTGAGTTTGCAAAAAAGAGTGGACAATTTTTGTCTACTCTTAACCTTTAAAATAGTTTTTTTTAATCGATTTGAAGTTGCCTAAATTATTACTTATTCGGTAAAATGAAGTATTGCTTTCAACAGATTTCCTTCAACTACACTTCACTTGATTCAAACAAGGTGGGTACATTTCTATTCCCACAAACTCCTTGTCAATGGAAACAAACACGTACCCACAGGGTAAATGGAAATAGAAACTGATAATTTCTAGCTATCACTTCTACTCATTCCAAAAATTTTCTCACTCTGATACTTACCCACCATAAAGCAAAAAGCCTTGCAATCAAGGCTTTCATTATCCCTTTCGTTCAAAGGTTTCTAAGCTTTTACGAGCAGAGCGACACACTCAGCGGTTCGCTATCTCCGTTCTGTCTGCGTGCTAGCACTTGTCAATCACGGACAGCTATCGCATGGGCGGAAGTAAATGCTAATCTTCGTCGTTTTACTCCTTGACTAGCAAACTTACCGCCTCAACATGTGGTGCTAGCAAGCTTATATATTATAGAACGAAAAGGATAGAGTGTTTTATAAAATTATACTATAAAATGAAAGAGAATTACACACTCAACTCAAACAACTTATAAAACTCACCTCTCCTATCCATCAAATCACTGAAAGAACCATCTTCAACAATAACGCCATCTTTCATAAAGAGAATTCTATCGTATTTTTTCAAAATGTTCTCATTCAACTTGTGGGTTACTACAAGTGCAGTCAAATTTTGAATATCCAAGATTGAACTTTCAATTTCAGTAGTTACTTGATTATCCAAAGATGAAGTAGCCTCATCCAATAATAAGATTGGTGTTTTTCGAATCAAGGCACGCGCAATACTAACTCTTTGTTTTTGTCCGCCAGATAGATTTGAGCCATTCTCTCCACATAAAGTTTGTAGACCAGATTCATTTTCTAAAACATAACTTTCTAAACCCGACTGCTGTACAGCTTGCTTTATTTCCTCATCAGTGAAGGATTGATTAAGAGTAATATTTGCTCTTAAAGTATCATCAAAGATATAAACGTCTTGTTGAACAATTGTCATTAAGTTATAAAGGCTCTCTGCTGAAATAGCTTGCAAATCTATATTATCAATGGAGATGTGCCCACTTGTTACATCGTAAAAACGCAGTAATAGATTGAGCAAAGTTGATTTCCCACTCCCTGACATTCCAACAATTGCAATTTTTTCTCCTTTTTGAATCTTCAAAGATAAATGGTTAAAAATTTTTTCTTTAGTATTAGGGTAAGAAAAGTCTATATTTGAAAAAGAAATAACATCATCGAAATATTCTTTTGTTTCACCAGTCTGAAGCTCAGTTACATCTTTTACCTCAAATGCATCTAGTGTTGCCTGACCTTCACGAAATTTACTTATTCCCATTCCAACTTCATTCAGTGGCATTACTACAAAATTGACCAGTTGAACAATAGCTGTTACACTCCCAATTGTGGTAGAGCTATTAAATACGAGATACATCCCTCCACCAAAGGCTACCAAAAAAACAATCATCCCTGAAAGCTGTGAAATAACATTAGTTAAAACGTCAAATTTCCCTTTTATAAAATTTATTTCATCAAATTTTTCACTTTCATGACTATAATCCTCACAGATAGCATCTTTCACATTAAAACTTTTAATAACAAGAAATCCTGCTAAAATATCTTTAACCTTAGCTAAATACTTCTGATCGGCAACCATAGCTCTATTTTGTAAAGAGGCTGATTTTTGTCCAATAAATCCTGAAATCATCATCGGAATGATGCTAGCAATGATAACTAATAAGGTCAAAAACCAATTACCTATAAACATAGTTAGAAGTGAAAAAATCATTAAGGAAAGGTTTTTTGAAATATTAAAATACTGGTATAGATAATCTTGCTCAATTTTCTTCATATTTTCGGTTAATACGGAAATAAATTTCCCTGATTTTTCTTTAGAAAAGTCTCTATAATCCCTATCTAAAATAGATTGGAACACCTTGTTTTTGTATCTTGACATGATTTGCCTAACAAGTTTATTTCTCAATCGAAGAGATATAAAGTTGAGTGCTGCATAGATGAAAATAACAGTAGCTCCTACTAGTACCGCTTGAGTTAAGGCTTCTTTATTTTGGGACATGCCACTATCAATAATACCTTTAATAGAATAAGCAAAAGCAATATTAGTTAAAGGGACCAGTATATTAAATATCATGAAAGCATAAAAAGCCTTCTGATGGTTCTTTATCAATTGTTTCATCCTTAATCTACCTCATAATTCTTAATTTCATTTAGAAAATGTGACATAAAATATTCTTCTAAGTCAATATTCTCTCTCCTAATCTCTTTCATAGAAACCTGTTCTACAATTTCTCCATTTTTGATAAAGCCAATTTTATCTGCTATCTGTGAAATTTCCGATAATATATGACTCGATATTAGAATAGTAATTCCATGCTCCTTAGAAAGCGACAACAAAAGATTTCGAATTTCTTGAATCCCTATTGGATCTAAACCATTGATTGGCTCATCTAAAATTAACAATTTAGGTTTTGTTAGAAAGGCACGAGCTAAACCAAGCCTTTGCCTCATTCCTAACGAAAAATCTTTTACTTTTTTAGTCGTATTTTTTAAGCCGACCATTCTTAAGGCTTTTTTTATATCTGATTCAATAATATTTTTCCCCATATATTGAGCGTGAATTTCCAAAATTTCTTTTGCAGTGCAATTATCATAAAAAATTGGTGATTCAATAATACTTCCAATCTGACTTAGGATTTCTTCTCTGTGTTCTTGTAGATTTTTCCCAAAAATTTCAATACTACCTGATGTAATTGTTGATAAGGTTAACATACATTTCATTAACGTTGTTTTTCCAGCACCGTTCGGTCCTAAAAAACCATAGATTTCTCCTTCAGCAATTTGAAGGTTGATACCACTTAAAATTTCTTCTTTATCAATTGTTTTAAAAACTTCTTTTATTTCAACAATATTTCTCATTTCTATCTCTCTTTCTATATCCAGCTTTAAATGAAAGAATTTTTCTCCTGGAGCATAAATACCAACTTATACAGCCTCTTTTTTTATAGAAATCATCAAGGAATTATCACATTCCTTCAATTAAATTCAGCTATGCTACTTGATACTAATATCTTGTCTTGAAATATTATAAATTGAAAATGAAGTAATCATTAAACTTATGAAACTTGCAAATATCAAAAAGAATAAGTTATCAGCAATATTATTAGATAAACTTCCTGGACTGGCATTCGAAAGTAATGCTGCTAAACCAAGTCCTGTAAGCATTGTTATAGCTGTTGAATGCTTAATCATACCTAAAACAAATGGTAATAACCCTATTAGTACTGTTCCAAACGTAATTCCAGCTAAGTTAATTAATTGATTAGCTACAGGGATACAACTAGATTCAGTTACAACAGCCATGAATCTAATGAATATTTGAATAACTAAATGTGCAGAAAAATGGGCAATAAATGATATTAGGATGACTAAAAGAATTTTTCCCCATAGTAACTTTATTTTAGAAATAGGGTAAGAAAACAACTGAAAAATTGTTCTTCGTTTAAATTCATCAATGATAATCGTAGATAATAAATAAGATTCGAAAATCAAAAATGCTGCTTTTGTAAATAAAGATGAAAACAATGAAGCTACAATTGCCCAGCCTTCCCATTTACCAGTAACTCTAATAACATTAGAATCCTGACCAGCGAATTCTCCTAGTTTATTGTCAGTACCTAAACCCATAATAATGATTGCTGTAATGCCTAACACTATAAAAATAGTACACAACCAGGCTAAAAATAATTTAGGTTTAGAAATTTTATTTAATTCAATTTTAATAAGCGATAACATAGATTCTTTCCTCCAAAGTGTAAATAAAGAGTAAACTATTCAAACTAATCTCAACAAATATTTAAAAATTAGCTTATTTTTCAGACAATTACACCATACATACTATCGGTATGGCTACACTGAAAAATAAACATACCTACGGTATGTATAGTGGATTTTTAATAACACACTTTAAGTGTGTTATTTTTAAATTATAAATTATGTAATATAGTTTACTCAATTGATAATACATAAATAGAAATTAGTATTAACAAGAATGTCATGCGACTACTTATTTACTATTTTTTTAAGTGATCAAATAAGTTGAAAATCACCTCCATCATTTCATCAGAAATTAACTGTACCCCTAGACCTTCAAAAGTAAGTTTAATGAAATTCATTTTGCGCTTTAATTCTACTAATGAAAAAACGGAAATTTGAAAACCAATCCAAATATTTAGAGTTAAAACAATTAAATCTGCTAGCTCTTCTGGATATTCTGTTTTAATAGACCCATCTTCAACTCCTTCGTAAACTTTTTCTCTAATTTCGGGTAAAAAATCAGAAAATAGACCTAGATACTGCTCTCCTAACAAACGTGGACTTCTAAGCATGATTGAGGCAGAGTAAACGAGCCTTTGGTGTTCAAAATTAGAGAAAGAGTCCATCAAAGAATTTTGTATCTTTTCTAACCCAGTATTTCCTCTCCAATTATAATTTAAAATTTCTTGATTATTTTCGCTAATGATTGTTTGCAGTATATCGTATTTAGACTCAAAATGATGATAGATAACACCTTTTGTTAATCCACCTAACCCATCTATGATATCTTGTATTGACGTATTATCAAATCCTTTTTCTAAAAATAAATTTTTAGAGACCTCTAGTATTTTTTGTCTAGTTTCATGTGAGTTTCTATTTCTTGCCATTCCAGTCCCTTTCTATCATACCAATGGTATGTAATTCTATTGTAGTGGAAGTAACTAATAATGTCAAGTTCTTTATTGGAATATGAAAAACCTTTATAATAAAGGCTTTTCATTATTACTTCGCTACAAGGTTTCTAAGCTTTTACCAGCAAAGATACACACTCAACATGGGTTTTAGAGGACTAAATGGAGTCTGAATTGCCTGATAGAGATGTAGTATTGATTAAGCCATCAACAAAAAATGTACAAAACAAAAATAAAGTACACTACTTAATGAGTGCACTTTATTCTTCTAATTCAGTTTTATCAATGGTTTAGCTCTAGTTAAATCAATTGTACATAAACTTTTAGTTTTTTTTTGGAACAAAAATATCCTAAAGTCTACCCTATCAAAGTGAAAACTGGAAATTTATTAAACCTGAATTTTAGTGAGAATATACTTTACTAAAATCATATAGTTAAAGTCTGACAAGGAATTTGCCAGACTTTTTGTCATCAGTGTTCTTTAATATAATTCATCCCTGATTGATTCAACAAACTCCGTGTAAAAGCGCTGAATGGATTGCTTAACATAATCAGATTGGCGGTCATCAGTCCCATCTAACAATCTCTGATAGCTATCCAAAGATTCTACATCCTTGAGTTGACTTCAAAGGTGTGCCTAATACACCGGCTTCTCAAAGTCACTAAGAAATCCTTTTAGCGATTCTTTTTGCATTCCTTGGTAAATATTTTTATCTAACCGAATACCAAGAGTGTTTAACTCAGTTGATAGGTTGTCGTAAAGTTCTTGTAAGTCCATAATGTACTCTTTGTAAATAAATTTCATGCGGGAATAGAGATATCCATTTGGACATTTGGGAGAATATCTCTGAAATTATTGCTGTCTGTTAATTAAATACTTGCAATATTTTATAGTTTTGGTATAATATAGTTAACTCATCGACCAAGTTGTTGAAGGAGATTGCGATTACGTCCCTAATCATAGGGACGTTTTCTGTTTTTCTCAGTTAGTTTTATATTTATCGTATTCTTTCAGTTTCTTTCGAAGTACATTATCATAGTGTATGTAAAATGCTGTTATCAATAAATAGTAACTAGGTCTTTCTTCAAGTACAATAAAATAGCGATCTACTGGATCTAATAAAAATATTCTATTAGATTTTTTATACGGTCGTTCATATATTAAGAAACAATCTTGTTTGCAAATCTTGTTATGATCCGTTTCTATTGCAGGTCTTAACCAACATAATCTTTCGCTCCTTCTTAAATCAGGTTCTCGTTCTTCTGAATCTATATCAAAATTTTTACAGGTAAGATGAAAATAACTATCTTCTTTACCTTCAAAATACGGATACGACTTTAACTCGACAAATTTCCCTCTAAAAGTTATCTTGAAGTTGAACAATTGCTCTAAAAATACATTCTCATATAAAAAATCATCATAAAGAGCATAGTCACCATTAAATTGATCAAGTGTTATCTTCGGAGGAAGGATAGGACAAAAATCTGTTACGTTACTGCTCATCACTTAACTCCATTTTAAAAATATTGAATTTTATTGCGTTATACTTTGTATTCGTTGTTAACTCATGCTTAGCTCTATTAGAGATTAAATTACTTAGCCTGATTCTAGCTAAACTACTTTCAAAGCTCCTATTTTTATAAGCTACTGCCCCTATCAATAGGTCAGCTAATTGCATTATTGAGTTTTCATGAGAGCGAATTTGTTGAATATTTTTGATATGTTTGGGTGACTGCTTCCAGTTTTCAAGAATATTCTTTAACTTGTTAACTTTTAAAATACTATTTGTGTCTTTTATATCTATAAAAACGTTAACATCATCCTCAAAGAGAAATTTTCTTACTAAATAAAAGTACTGCTTATAGTAAAAATCATCGTGGGTTTGATTATATTTCTTATGGTTTAATTTATTTTTGTCTATTATAACTACTCTAAAATTAAGATGCTCATTATCAAAAAAATAATTTACAAGATCTTCATAAAAGGTAATTTTAGAATTTGAAACTTTCCTCCACTTTATTTCAGAACGTGAAGAAATACCGTGTTTTCTTTTTATTTCTTTTATCTCCTTATAGACAATATTCCTTACATAGTCTGGACAAGAAATCCCTCCTATTAACATTACACTCTCACCATCATTTTCCAAATGACAAGACTCATCACAATATAAGTTGAGCATCTTAATAACTCCTAATTTTTGTAGTAATAATTCTATTATACCACGAACCCCCAGTAAAACTAAGACTTACAAAGGATTATTCTTCAAGAATTAGTATGTATTTTTAAGAACAATAATCTAAAATAGATTGGAGAACAGACATCTTACTTCGGTGTCTGTTTTTCTATACCTAAAAATGTACTTTTGCTCTTCATCAACTTCACCAAACTTTCTTCTAAAATATACATTAAAAAATCTCCTAATGGACTACAATATAGATACCACGATGAACGTTATTCTAGCTTTTTCAATTTTACATAATAAAATAAAGTACATTTTTCAAATAGTCTACATTACTCCTTAAACTCAGTTGTATCAAGGGTTTATCCACTGTCTCGGGAAAAGTACAAAATTTTTTAGTTTTAACATGTAGTAATTTTCAATGAAAACTTTATGTATACAAATAAAAAAAACAATATATTGTGTTTTGCTGAGTCTTTAATAAAAATAATTTTAATTTTTTGTACTTTTTTATTCTATCAAATATCTATCTTAGACTTAAATTTTTTTCATTATTCCATAATTTGGGTTCATCAGGAAAAATATAGTCATGTGTTTTAAAATATTGCTCTCTTACCACATCAATCCACTTATTTAGCATTTTTGCAGCTATTATAGAATCACCAGATGGATATACCATCAAAAGCAACCCCGTAAGTTGCGCTATTGTTATAGCAGAGTGTTCACCAGGTATTGTTAGTCCATAATCAGTATGCCCTACACTTATTTTCTCTTCCCCGTCCATTAGACCTAATCGATTAAATGTGCCTTGTGATGATGCATGTGTGACTTCATTAGAGATTCGATATGGTTGTTGCCATAATTCTGATGGGAAATTGGATTTTTTTCTGATATCGTCAAAACTTATATATCTCTTTTTAGGACTAAATTCACCACAAGCTCTTGCCCATTCATAACGATCTTCTGTATTATGTGATGAAATATAAGCTTCAGCAACTTCCTCTCCATATTCTGAAATAAACGACGCAATAATATTTAATTCGTAAAGTGAACGCCATCTAGAATACGCACCATCAGCAAATCCATTTTTCATTAAAGTGATTATCTCTAAAAATTGTTGTAGACCTCTTCCGTGTATGTATTTTAAGGCTGTGTATTTATGAATAGATTTTTCTCTCTCCTTGTTATCAATTTTATTTACATAATCAGAATAATCTTTTACAGATTCAAGAACCATCATATACATGGTCTCAGATGTAGCAAACGCATTAGACCACTTTTGCTCTATTCTTGCAATTATTTCTGTTTCCTCTCCTCTAAACAGTAACGTATTCTCATGCATTATCATCTTAGCATCTCTTACCATTTGATTTGAAGTGTCATTAATCATTTCTAGATATAATCCTGAAAAATCAGCCTTTTCATATTTTTCATAAAATTTATCAATTTCAGATTGATTTTTTAATTCTTTTACATGTTCTACGAGAATTTCTTTTAGTGTATCTTTAAAAAACTGTCCAAATTTATCGGCCATTATAGCTCCTACCTTTTTAATAGTTTATACATAGTATTTATTGCAATAATCTTCTAGTCTAAAAGAAAATAAATTAGAAAATCTTGTATTTTACGTTTAGAAATAGCGCATCATCTATCATTAATTATACCATCAACAAAATAAAAATCTATATCTTGTGTTAAGTAGGAACATAAATAAGTTTTAAAAAAATGTACAATTGAACCACCACTTCTTCTGCACTTATTAGAGTAAAAAATGTACAAAATAATCCCTTAAATCAGATGATGTTATGAACTAGAAAACATACAAAATACCACTCCAGAATAATGTACAAAATAAAAATAAAGTACACTTTTTAAAGAATGTACTTTATGCTTCTAATTCAGTTGTATCAATGGTTTAGCTCATGTTAAGTCAATTGTACATAAACTTTTAGTTTTTAGGACTGTTTTGTATCTCTTTCTATACTAGATTCCTTTTTAACACAATAAAATCAGCAAACCTCATGGATCTACTGATTATTTTCTTATCTAACTTATTTTTCTACATATCGAAATGGAATCTTGCTACCACAGAGCCAATTATAGACTCGATCATTGACTTGAACGTTCATAGCTTCATGAGCATATTCTGGCATGATTAAATGCTCTTTTGGACATTCTAATCGATTATAAATAGCAAACTGTGTCACAGGATAACAGACATCATCATCTAGTCCTGTAATCATGTGAACTTGTCCCTTGATCCGATGAGCAAAATTTTTCACATCAATATAGGCCAAAGTCTGCATCAAACGATCTTCCGTTTCATGAAATGGATCGTGGAACTTGAAATAACGGAAAAGCTCGTCATAAGCCTCGCTGGTGTTCCCGATCTCTAATACACGTCTGAAATCTGATAAGAATGGATAAATGGCTACCGTTCGTTGTATACGAGGATTCAATCCAGCAGCAACCAGGGCCAAGGCACCACCTTGTGAGGCTCCGTAACTAGCAAGTTTGCTGTCGTCTACTTGAGGAAGGCTGGCTACAATTTCAATTAACTGGTAAAGATCTAAGTAGACATCCTTATAAAAGAGTTCATCCTGACCTTCTACGGCTCCACGGATAATCTGTCCTTTTACGGTATTTCCAAGTGGTGAACGATCTCCGTCTGTTGAAAAACCTGACTGACCTCTTACGTCCATAGATACAACACCATAGCCGGCTACTGTATAAGCTAACATATCAGCCCAATCCCAACAACGGCCCATATAACCATGAAAATGGAAAATAACGGGAACTTTTTGATCTGTTTTTGGGAGAACAACCCGCGCATAAACGGATCCATCTCGTGTTCCTTTAAAGGTTAATTCATAACAAGCAACATTTGGAATGATGAAATCTCGTTCTTCGAGCTTGTATTCTGGCAGTTCAGTAATCTTTGCTAGGGCTTGATCCCAAAAAGCATCAAAATCTGCGGGAACCTCATCCCGTCCCTTGTAAACTTTCATTGTCTCTAGTAATTTAGGATCTTTCATAAAACCCTCCTTAGCTATGTGTAATCGCTACAAAAAATGTACCATATTTACTTAAGGATTGCAAGAGACAAACAAAAATTACATAACCGAAATTATGTAATTTCATTATAGATTCAAAAATAGACTTAATTGTTTCACTAGATCTGGATTAGTGGGTAAAGCTGAATGATGAGCCTTACGACCGTTTAAATTCACTTCTGTATAGGTTTGATTGTCAAAAATAGATTTTGCTGCTTGTGCACTAGAGAGAGGAACGATGCCATCTGATTTTCCAGCAAAGCTACCAACAAAATTAAGGACCTCTACTTCTTTTCCTAGGCGATGCTTCCATGTTTGAAAATCATCATACATTTCTTGATTGAATTGGTAAGGACTGCCAATAATAACGAGCTTGCTTACGGTCAGCTTTTTCTTTTCTAAAAAGCCACTTTCCAATAAACCAGTCAAAACCAGTCCACCATTAGAATGCCCGACTGCCTTGAACTCTGTAAAATGATAGTGATCAAGAAGGTAGGTTAGAGCTATCTTAAGGGATTCGATTTGCTGCTTGATATTGCTGTAGCCGTCTCGATTGTTCTCGAAGCCAATCACAATTATTGGATTCGGCTCTTTCGTATTCAGTCTTCCCTCCATCTCTATAGAATCATCTTTGTTGACTTTTATTTTTAAAAGACTTTGCTTTTTTCTAGAAAAGCGATGGAGCATGCGGATGGTTCCGTTGAATCGCTGGATACTGGCTGAACTCCCAGGTACAAAGATAATCGGTCTAATTGGTGGTTTCTTTGACCCTTTAGGAAATTCAAAGGGCTTTCTGTGGGAAGAAAACAGTCTTACAAAGAAACGAATGACTTGTTGAAATAATTTTTTTAACATGTTTCCTCTAGTAGTAGTTTCTAAAAGAACCCAGAACAGTGTGTTCCAGGCCCTTATTAGAAAGAATTATTTCCGTTTTTTCTTATTTTTGCGCATTTGTTTGGCCATCTTGTTCATCGCCCGTTTCATCATAAATTCGCCGGCTTTTCCTTTGAGACCACCACCAAACATTTGGCTCATATCAGGCATTCCAGCGCCTCCGCCAAGAGCTGACAAGTCAGGCATGCCACCTTGTCCCATCATGCCTTCGAGGGCAGACATATCCGGCATTCCACCAGGCATGTTTTTCGGCATGTTATTTGGATTGAGGCCCATTTGTTTCATCATCTTGTTCATATCGCCAGAGAGGACGCCTTGCATCATCTGCTTGGCTTGGTTAAAGTCTTTGATGAATTTGTTGACTTCGACAAAGCTGTTTCCTGATCCAGCAGCAATCCGACGACGACGGCTTGGATTTAATAAATCTGGATTTTCGCGTTCAGCTGGGGTCATGGATGATACAATTGCACGTTTGCGAGCAATTTCTCGTTCATCGACCTTGAGGTTCTTCATGGCAGGGTTATTTGCCATCCCTGGAAGCATCTTGAGCAGGTCTTCCATTGGTCCCATGTTTTGAACTTGGTCTAACTGATCGATGAAATCGTTGAAGTCAAAGGTATTTTCCCGCATCTTCTCAGCGAGTTCAAGAGAGCGTTTCTCATCGTATTCTTGAGAAGCCTTCTCGATCAGCGTCAGCATATCCCCCATACCGAGGATCCGACCAGACATACGGTCTGGGTGGAAGGTTTCGATATCAGTGATTTTTTCACCAGTACCAGTGAACTTGATTGGTTTCCCAGTAATCTGACGGACAGAAAGGGCTGCACCACCACGGGTATCCCCATCGATCTTGGTCAAAATGACCCCGGTTACTTCGAGTTGTTCATTGAACTCACGCGCCACATTGGCTGCTTCTTGACCAATCATAGCATCGACAACCAAGAGGATTTCATTTGGCTCGGCAAGGGCTTTGACATCCCGCAACTCGCCCATGAGTTTTTCATCGATTTGCAGACGACCAGCCGTATCGATCAAGACATAGTCATTGTGGTTGGCTCTTGCTTGCTCCAAACCTTGACGAACGATCTCTACTGCAGGGACTTCTGTACCAAGTGAGAAGACAGGGACATTGATCTGTTGACCAAGGGTCTTCAACTGGTCGATGGCCGCTGGACGATAAATATCGGCCGCAATCATCAAAGGACGCGCTTTTTCTTCCTTGACTAATTTATTAGCTAATTTCCCAGCAAAAGTTGTTTTACCAGCCCCTTGAAGACCGACCATCATGATAATGGTTGGAATCTTTGGAGATTTGATAATTTCTGCTGTTTCTGAACCCAAAATCGCAGTCAATTCTTCATCGACAATCTTCACGATTTGTTGGGCAGGGTTCAAGGTTTCGATGACTTCATGACCTACAGCCCGCTCGCGGACCCGTTTGATGAAGTCTTTTACAACAGGAAGGGCAACGTCGGCCTCTAAGAGGGCTAGACGAATCTCTTTGGTTGCCTCTTGGACATCCGCTTCAGAGATTTTCCCTTTCTTACGAAGATTTTTAAAGACGTTTTGTAAACGTTCGGTTAAACTTTCAAATGCCATACTCTTTCTCCTAGTTCTGTCTTGTATTTAATCATTAGTCTCGATTATCGATACTGGAAAGTACAGAAATTTGTTCCTGTAAAAAAGGATCTTCAGGGTATTTTTCAGAAATCTGATCCAAAATCTGACTACGAACAATGTAATCGGAATACATATGGAGTTTCATTTCGTAGTCTTCCAAAATCTTTTCTGTACGTTTAATATTGTCATAGACCGCTTGACGGCTCACTCCAAACTCTTCTGCAATCTCAGCCAAGCTGTAGTCATCTGCGTAGTAGAGCTCGATGTAGTTCATCTGCTTGTCCGTCAAGAGCGCTGCATAAAACTCAAAGAGCGCATTCATTCGGTTGGTTTTCTCAATTTCCATACCTTTCATTATATCAAAAAAGCCCGCTAAAGACTAGCGGGACTTGATGCTTTTTGAGCTTGAAATAAGAGGATTCATCATTAAAGTTTCAGCGCCAACATATTGACCGTCATCCCTGCTGCAGTTCCCATCAAGAAGATGGTATCTCCTTCCTTCACATAGCCATGATCCAGTGCATAGGCTAGGCCGAAAGGAACAGCAACTGAAACCATATTTCCATAATCGCTGACAATATTGAGATATTTATCTTTGCCAACTCCCAATTTGTCCATGACCAGTGGCAAGGCCCGGCTAGCTTGGTGGGGAATAATATAGTCTACAGCGTCTTTAGAAATGCCTGATTTCTCTTGGAATTCTTGGAACATTTCTGGAATAACACGAGCAGAAAGTAAGAGAATCTTCTTCCCTTTCATGTCAAACATGAAATCGGTCTTGGTTGCTTCAGAGTATAATTTCGGATGATAAGCTGTCAAACCACCACGAATCTCGGTATCATGGGCTCCCTCAGACCAGGTACGTTGCATGCTAGCAATGATTCCTTTGTCTTCCTTTGTTGCTTCAAAGATAAAGGCTGCAGCGCCATCGCTAAACAGTTCAAAGCTTTCTTTTTGTTTGGGATTAAGCCCTAGGCTTCCTACTTCACTAGATACAATCAGCACCCGTTGGTATTCTCCACCTTCAATCAGATAAGAAACAGTGCTTAAAGCTGATACAAAACTGGTACAAGTGGTGTTGATATCCATAGCAGGAATCGTCAGTCCCTTGGCCACGCGCTCATGGATCAAAGCAGCTGTACAAGGGATGGGCTGAACACCAACTGCACTAGCCGAAACCAGGCAGTCGATGTCTGCCATTTCAAGACCCGCATGGTTTAAAGCAGCTTCGATCGCACGGGCTGCAAGATCAATCTGTGTTTCTTCTCCTTCTTTCACGCGGTAACGAGTCTGGTCTTTGAAAGTCACTGTATGAACTGGAAGCGCTGTTCCATAGCCTTTAATTTGCAAATGTCTTTTTACAGAAGTCATAGGATTCTCCTTTTATTGAAGTCGTTGAACACGTTTTAATTTACGTGTTGGGTCCCATTGGTAATCGATAAATTGAATACTTGGAAGAATGAATTGTTTTTGCTGAGCTAAGAGTTCGAATTGAGCAAAAATCGCTTGCTCAATAGACTCTGTCCGGTGACTCAAGGCAATGGTAATGGATCTATCTGCCAACTGAGTTACTTGATAGTCCTGAATATTTTCGACAAAGAGAATACACCGTCGAATAAAATCCGGATAGATCATCTGGCTACTGTCATCTTCTTTTTTGAAATAGAAGATATCATCTGATCGTCCTTCGATCTTTGCGATTCGAGTAAAGACGGAACCACAAGGGCAAGGAGATTTTTCTTCTACCAAAATATCATTGAGGCGGTAGCGATAGATCGGTTGACTGGTTCGTTTGAAATCCGTAATAATCGGATAAAAGCGGCTATCATCTAGGTACTCTTTTTCGACATACAAAATATCTTCGTTAAGATGTAGATTGCCTTCTGAACAGGTACAAGCTAAAAATCCCTCTGTCGCTTGGTAGACCTGATCAACCGTGTCTAGTTGAAAGGCTTTGGCGATTGTCTCAGCATCTCGTTCCTCTAGGATTTCTGCGACAGAGACAACCTTGACGGGTTGGATCGCAAGTTGCTGATTGCTGACATAGTTGGCTAACTCAATCAAGGTTGAAGCTGGTGCGACCACAATAGTTGGTTGATAGTCTTTGAGACGCTCTAAATGCTCCTTGCTATCCTTGAAAATATCAAAATATTCCAAGCGGATAAGGCCTGAGTTAATGGTTTGATAAAGTTCATTGTCCGCTCGTAAGAAAAAGGCAATGCGATGACCAAATAGTTTTCCTTTCGGAAGCATCTTGGCTAAGATCGCTGCAGCCCACATACTTCTCTCTTTTTCTGTGGTGACAAAAACTCCTCGGTGGCCTGAAGTCCCAGAAGACAAGCCTACTGCTACTTCTCCATTCATCTCAGTAAAATCTCGCGTCTGTTCTCCGCGAATCGCCATCTCTAAAGCCTGATCTCGATCCACCCCTAGGGTATTGAGTTCATTGAAATGTGTCATCATAAACGATTTATCCATGGTTCCAAAGGATTCGGGAGAATGGGTTTGAAAATAGGGAGACTGAGAAGTGATAAAAGCATGGTAG
Organism: Streptococcus parasanguinis; assembly: GCF_016648925.1. GTDB lineage: Bacteria > Bacillota > Bacilli > Lactobacillales > Streptococcaceae > Streptococcus. The sequence continues at coordinate 94,339 of NZ_JACLQX010000003.1, forward strand.
CGCGCCAATTGCTTATATTGATATCGCTTCAAGGCCTCTTTTGAACGGAATCGGTGGCACCATCTGGTTTCAATAAAGGTTTTCAGAAAGACTGTTTTTTTCATTTAAAATCCTTTCAATCCGTTCTTGCGGGTCGTGGCTGACCACAACTTGAATGCCATCTTGCAAGAGTGTTTCCAGCAACTCAGCTCCTTTAAGATAAGCCTTCTTATTATCCTGAACCAAGGAGGGGATGAGACGCATTTGCCCTGTGTAAGGCAAGAGGTCTACTCCCCAAGAAAGGTCTGCTCCGATGAAGAGTTTGAACTCATCCAGATAAAGACAACCTTGCCCTCTCGCATGTCCATCGATGGACGAAACAAGGATGCTCCCATCTCCAAAAAAATCCGCAGTCGGGCGATAGGGGAAAGCAGGATGCCTTTGATCTGCTTTAAGACAAGTCACCCGATCTTTGAAATCAGCTGGCAAAAACTCTTTAAAAATCAGATCTTTAAATTTAGGTTTTTGGTACACCTCATAGACTTCCTGGGTAACAAAGAAATGAGCATTTGGAAAAAGGGCTGCTCCACCGAGATGATCCGGGTGCAAATGCGAAAGAATCACATAAGTAATTTCTGCCGGATCAATTCCACGCTCTTGCAATAAATAATCGATCTGGTCTTCTTTTTTCATCTGCATTGGGGTGGCTAGACGGTACCAGAAATACCGAGCTTTTTTCTTAATCTCGTAGTGATAGCCGGTATCGTACAAAATATAGCCTTTTTCACGGTGATGAATCAAAAAGACACCTGCTGGAAATTGCATTTTTTCATTCGGAATCTCTTTAAATAAGAGACCAGAATGACTACTACAATAGCCTGCTGGGAAATAATCAATGCGCTTGATCATGTTGGACATAGTTGTCAATCCCTTCTTCAATGGTCATTTTTGGATAGTAGCCAAGTTCTGTTTGGGCCTTTTGAATATCGAGAGTTTGGCTATATCGAAGGAGATAATAGGTGTAGCGAGTCAAAGGAGGCTCAGCTTTCAGATGGAATAATCGATATACTCCTTCAAGGCTATAAGCCGCACCTGCTACTAGACCTTCCGGAATTTTCCGATAGCGAATCGGCTCTCCCAATCCCTTTAGTGTTGTTTCGATCAAATACTTAAAGGTCTTTGGTTCCCCATTTGTAATATTATAAACCTGTCCGTGTGCTTCTTTGGTCTCTAGAGCCAAGCGAATGGCTAGGGCAACATTTTCCACACAGGTCATATCCATGAGCTGCTCTCCTCCTCGAATCAAAGGAATTCCAATTTTTCGACTGAGGCGTAAGACACGAGGTAAAATACTGGTATCCCCCACACCAAATAATCCTCTAGGACGCAAGATGATACTTGGCACATCTGGATAGTCAGAAAAAAGTTTTTCAGAAGCCAATTTGCTTCGAATGTAATTGTTGAGGTGATTTTCTTTTGGAGCATCGCTTTCCTTGATGTTTAATTGGTCTTTTCCAGCTGCGTAAATACTGGGAGAAGATACGTAAACCAAGCGTTTTACCGCATATTCACGGCACAAGTCAAGGACATTTTGAGTACCAACTACATTAGCCTGATAGAAGGCCTTCCAAGGTCCCCAGGCAGTGGATAAAGCTCCAGCGTGAACCACAGCATCAACAGACTGAAAGGCTTGTCTTAATTCCTCAATAGAGCTCAAATCCCCTTTGATAAATTGGACGCGCTCACCTTCCAGAGACTTCCCAATTTTTTCGTTTCGGCCAAAGGCTACAATGGAATAATCGTGAGCCAACAACTCATCGATCACATATTTTCCAAGGAAGCCAGTCGCACCTGTTACAAGAATTTTCATAGTTTCCCATCCGTTCCACGTCTTAATAATCGTTGAATCTCAAACTCCAAGGTATCCAATGGCTTGTAGGTTTTTGAAAGTTTGTTTAGTCTCTCTAACTTTTCCCAAGATTCTTTTTCTAATAGGGCATTGAAACCTGCTTGAATCTCTTCGGTGCGATTGCGATGAGCTTGAAAAGCAATTCCTGCTTCTACTCCTCGAATCGCATAGTCAAATTGGTCATAATCATGTGGCAAGATCAAGGCTGGTTTTTTAAATTCGATACACTGATAAAAGATTCCAGCTCCTCCATGGTGAATGACATAGTCCATCTGAGGAATATATTCTTTGTAGGGCAGATAAGAGACGACCGTCACATTTGGCGCTACTTCTTCTTCAGAGAATTCCTTTGCTCCATCTCCTAAGGTGACGAAAAAGTGAAATTCTGGATGCTCTTTGGCCAACTGCTTGGTTTGTTCTAGCAAGTTCTCTTTTGCCCAAGGCAACTGGGTTCCACATGTCACGAGTACCTTCGTCTTATCCTCGTAAGGAATGAGATCTAAAGGATAATCTTCTGCTTTTTCAATAGAAGTACCCAAAGGGCCAAGCCACGCATATTGATGAGGGAAGTGTGTCTTCAACTCTAGCTCCATCATCCCAATTCCAAAGACGGCATAAGGAGAGTAGATGGTCTCCACTCCATTTTGATTGTACAACTTGAAATTGTAACGTTTTAAGCGTTTGCGTAAGAGGAAAGCCCCACAGTATTTTCCAATGCGCGTGAGTTTACGGCATAGTGCCTGTATCTTCTCTTCCTTCTTCGTGCGCGCGACTCCCATCCCTCCGAAGAAGCAAGGAGGACCATAAGGAGTTTCGATTACAAATTGGGTTGCCATGGTGGTAATCCAAGGAATTTCTAACTGTTCTGCCACAAAGCCAGCTGATAGAGTGATGAAATCAGCAATGACAATATCTGGACGATTGACGCGCCACTCCTCTAGCAATTGATCTGATACATGATTAATCAAATCAAGACTTTTGGACAATTGCCGATAAGCTGAAAAGAGATTGAGTTTCTTATCGTTATTAGCCGCACGTTCAAACTCTTCTACTTTGTCCTCTAGAATCGGAACGACTGTGAAGCCGAGACTTTCTGCGACGGCTTTTTTCTGAGGACCCGTGAAAACTCGGATTTCCATAGTTGGATCATCTAATAAGGGTTTAACGAGATTTAAAGTTGGGTACAGATGCCCACTCAAGGGAACAGCTACCACATCGATTTTAATTTTTTTCATTTTTTCCTGCCTTATATCTTTTTTTAGATCTAAAACTAGCTTCTATCTATTAATTCGTAAAAAAAATCAAAAATTGAAGAAAAAATAAAATTTTTTTAAATCTTTTATTTTTGACCGTACTATCACTATTTAGAAAGAATGACTTCAACCTAAAAAAAGCTCCCAAATGCCAAAGAGAGTGAGCCTCTCACACATTTGAAGAGTTTTCTATTTTTACGATTTGCGAGCTTAGTTATTTTCCAAATAAAATTCGAACCGCTCGCCAACATACTGACTTTTTACATACTCAAACGCCGTCCCATCTTCAAAATAGGAAACCTGTGTCAGACCTAAAATAGCCTGCCCTTTTGAAATCTGTAAGTAGTCCGCAATCTTATCCTTGGCCAATCGCGCATAGATGGTCTGATGCGACTTTCCAATCTTATAACCATGACGCTCCAAGGTTTGGAAGAAATGGCTGGTTACCTCTTCTCGATTGAAATTCTTAATAAATTTCTCTGGAATAGAGGCCACTTCATAAACAACAGGGATTCCATCGGCATACCGGACCCGCTCCATCCGAATGATGGTCTCAGTCTTATCAATGCCCAATTTATCCACTTCTTGGAGGCTAGGAATGGTTTTCCGGTAAGAAATCACTTGGCTAGAAGGTTCCTTGCCTTGCGATTTCATAATCTCTGTAAAACTGGTTGTGCCCCGCATTTTTTCTTGAACGCGCGTGCTGGTGATAAAGGTACCACTTCCTACACGTCTTTCAAGCACTCCTTCTTCAACCAGAAGGGTAATAGCCTGCCTAAGCGTCATCCGACTCACCTGAAATTTCTCAGCTAGATCGCGTTCGCTAGGAAGACGCTCCCCGATTTTCCATATTTTTTGATCAATCTCAGACTTAATCTGATCATGAATTTGAATGTAAGCTGGAATCATAACCTTGCTCTTTCTCTGTGTTATCTCTATTGTAGCGTAAAATTCCTAATTCTTCAATCAGAGATTGGTAAAGACAAGGCTTTTGTGTTAGAATAGAGGAAAGTAAATTTCTTTAAGAAGGGGATAAGATGACAAACCTATCAACTGATTTGCATGATGTTGAAAAAATCATCGTGCTTGACTACGGTAGCCAATACAATCAGCTTATTTCACGGCGGATTCGTGAAATTGGTGTTTTCTCAGAGTTGAAGAGCCACAAGATTTCTGCTGATGAAGTTCGTGCAATCAATCCAGTCGGGATCGTTCTTTCAGGCGGACCAAACTCTGTATACGAGGAAGGTTCTTTTGATATCGATCCTGAAATTTTCGAACTCGGTATTCCAATCCTTGGAATCTGTTACGGGATGCAATTATTGACCCATAAATTGGGTGGGAAGGTCGTTCCTGCAGGTGATGCTGGTAACCGCGAATATGGTCAATCTGAACTGACTTTGACAGAATCTTCTGCTCTTTTTGCCGGCACACCAGACAAACAATTGGTCTTGATGAGCCACGGGGATGCTGTTACAGAAATTCCGTCTGACTTTATCCGCACCGGTACTTCTGCTGACTGTCCATTTGCATCCATTGAAAATCCAGACAAGAAAATCTACGGAATCCAATTCCACCCTGAGGTTCGTCACTCTGTTCACGGTTATGATATCTTGCGTAACTTTGCCTTAAACATCTGTGGGGCTAAAGGTGACTGGACCATGGACAACTTCATTGACATGCAGATCAAAAAAATCCGTGAAACCGTCGGAGACAAACGTGTCCTTCTTGGTCTTTCAGGTGGTGTTGACTCTTCCGTTGTTGGGGTTCTCCTTCAAAAAGCCATCGGCGATCAATTGATCTGTATCTTTGTAGACCACGGTCTTCTTCGTAAAGGGGAAGCTGACCAAGTGATGGATATGCTTGGTGGCAAGTTTGGTTTGAACATCGTTAAAGCAGATGCTGCTAAACGTTTCCTTGATAAATTGGCTGGTGTGTCTGATCCTGAGAAAAAACGGAAGATCATCGGTAATGAGTTTGTATATGTCTTTGATGACGAAGCAAGTAAACTCAAAGATGTGAAATTCCTAGCACAAGGAACTCTCTATACAGACGTAATCGAGTCAGGTACGGATACTGCTCAAACCATCAAGTCTCACCACAATGTGGGTGGACTTCCAGAGGACATGCAGTTCGAGTTGATCGAGCCACTCAACACTCTTTATAAAGATGAAGTTCGTGCCCTTGGTACTGAGCTTGGTATGCCAGACCACATCGTATGGCGCCAACCATTCCCAGGACCAGGTCTTGCTATCCGTGTTATGGGAGAAATCACTGAAGAAAAACTCGAAACCGTTCGTGAATCAGATGCTATCCTCCGTGAAGAAATCGCCAAAGCTGGTCTTGATCGTGACATCTGGCAATACTTCACTGTCAACACAGGCGTTCGTTCAGTAGGTGTTATGGGTGACGGCCGTACGTATGACTACACTATTGCTATCCGTGCTATCACTTCTATCGATGGAATGACAGCTGACTTCGCTAAGATTCCTTGGGAAGTTCTCCAAAAAATCTCAGTTCGTATCGTAAACGAAGTTGACCACGTTAACCGCATCGTCTACGATATCACAAGTAAACCACCTGCAACTGTAGAGTGGGAATAAAAAAAAGGTCCAGTGGACCTTTTTTTCACGAGCTTAGAAATAGAAAAGCGAGTTTTAAGGTCCAGTGGACCTTGATTCACGAGCTTAAAAATAGCAAAGCCATATAAAATAAAAGATCTTGAAATAATTATGATTTCAAGATCTTTTATTAACTTAATCAGTTTCTACTTCCTTATCTCGATTTGTTGGTAAGATCATAAATAGAAGCATGAAAAACCAACCTACGTATGGAATAAGCCCAACAAGAAGATATAACCAATGCAATCCTGCATCTCTTAGACGCCGAACGGAAAGGGTTAATGAAGGTAGGAAAATTATGAGGCCAAATACAGAATAAAGCGGGCGCAACGAATAAATCATTTGATAAGCAGACACATCATTAGGATCGATTTGAAGTTGTATTAAAGCGTAAAACAATGGCATTGTAATAAGCAAATGAATGAAGTGTGGCCACCAGTATTCAGATACTGTTGAGTAACCGGTAAAATCTGCATAGCCTTCCCAAAATTTTTTATAAGCTTTTAACATAAGTCCTCCTTTAATTTGCTTTTCAAAGTATAATATCTTTTTCAATTCTTTGCAACTCTTTTCTGCTACGCAGCAACTATTTTCAAATAACCTTCAAGCAGCTAAACACACAAAAAGCACTCTGACTTCTTGTCAGGAGTGCTTTCCTGCTATTTTTAGCCAACTAAACCACTAAAGAATTTGACAATGGCATTCCAGATGGCTCCGAAGAAGCCAGCAATGGCATTCCACGCATTTGTGAAGAAGTTTCCACTGTCTTTTAGAATAGCATTTGTATCAAAATTGAGATTGATATTATTAAAGGTATCGCCTGCCTTGTCTACGATACTATCTTTCAAGTCCGACAAGGTTTTAGTAAAGCTTTTGCTACTGATGACACTACTCTTTGAGAGGTTGACTGCGAAATTCACGATCAAATTAATCTGATCACCTGTCACAGTTGTATCCAGCTTATAATTTTTCAGGGTTTCTTCGACGATCTTTCGAATATCATCCTTGCTTAAATCCTGATTGTTCTGTTTGGCATTGGCTACTGCCGTTTTTATGTCGGTCAATGCTACGTTTAACTTATCCGCATCGAAGTTTTTCTTTCCCGCGTTCTCTTCATTGATCCCTGATAGAGTCTTTAACTCTTCTTGGGCCAGATCTTTGCTTTCTTGAGAAACTTTGGCACCATTTTTTTCAAGCGAGTAATAAATACCAGCCAAGGCACTTTCTCCGGTCACTTGGATAGGAGAAGCTACTGTAATTTGAGCATGCTCTAATCCAAGTGTAACGGCTGCATTACGATACATATCTGAAGTGACCTTGGTGATATTTTGAGGTGTCACGATATTCACTTCTAGTGGCTTATTTTTGCCTAATTTTTGAATTTTAACAGAGGAATAAAGTTCCAAACTATCATCGTTGGCAACGTTCATAATCGAAGAATAAACCTCTGGTGTCATGGTTTTCCACTCTTCTTTATCTTTTGAACTATCGTAGTTCAAGAGACTCAAGGTTTGTTCGATTTGACTTTGGTCCAGCGAATAGCCCAAAACATAGTCTGGCTTGACATAGGTTTCATCAATGACTTTCTGCACATTGCTATCTGCAAAAACACGTGGGACAGCTGTCAACAAGGCCAAAGTCGTCGTTACAAACAGTGCAATCTTCTTTAATTTCATCTTTTTCTTCTTTCTAACTCAAATCAACTTTGGGTATCTCTTATTACCTTTCTCACCTCACTAGAGATGAAAAAAGAAGTAAATAAAGAGTTTACCCACTTCGATTTTCATTATACAGTTGATTTCTTAAAACTAGCTTACAGTTTTTTTAAGAATGCATGACATTTTTATTATCCCTCAAAATCGGAGGCAGAACTGATCAGCTTAAAAAAGAGCCAATCGGCTCTCTGGAAAATGATTAAAACCATGAAAATAACTTCATAATCGTCATATTGGTTTCTACTAAACGAGAATAATAAATGTTCCCCCCATTAATGTAGAGTTCCATCCCGTTTAAAAGAGAGATAGGGTGGAGGTAAAGATAAGTTTCACCGGTTACATTGCCAAGACTTGGTGCCACTACATCTCGTGAATAAGCGCGGGCCAACTCGAGGGAATTTGTTCCACCGTGTTTTGCGACGTAATCGATGTAGTCTTTCCCAAAATTATAGGCTTGAACCGCTGTCCAGCTATCAACGCCTTTTTTCTTGGCTTCTTTTAACTCATCTGAAAGAGTTTGAATTCCTTGGCGAATGCTGGCCTTATTATCACTAATAGTATTGGTCTCACCACTTGCACTCTCACTCGCCTGCATGACATCGTCCTCTCGACCTTTGGTCTCCGTATAGATCATAGCAAGAATGAGGTTTTCATTGGCCGTGGTGTCCTCCTCAGCAAGGACTTCTCTAACCAGGGAGCGGTACTGCATGACTTGTTTGACATCATGGTGGATCTGAACCCCCTTGTAGATTCCAAATATTAGTAAGATGAATAAGAAGATCTTCACTATACGTTTAATCATTATTTACTCTGTATATCCTCAATATTTTTGATCAGAATAGAATAGGTCCCGTTATCGTTTAGAATAAATTCAACAGATTCGGCATCCTCATAGACATTATTCGGAACGATCAGTTCAATTCCATTCGACAATGACAATTTCTGATTTTCGAACTTCTTCAACTGGCGACTTGCATCAATTTCTTCAAAGGTGACAGGCTCTGGTACAGCTTCTTTGACTTGGTCAATAAAACTGAGGCGAGCTGTCAGATTGTCGTCGAAGAGATCATCCGCTAATTTCTCAGGAGAGAGTTTATTTTCTTCCTCAATATGGTTAAAAATAGCTGATTTAACCTTTGATTGAAATTGAAAATCATCTGTGTTGAAGCTTTCCGCAATCTTCTGGGCTGTTTTTTCTAGTTCCTTGATCGATTTTTTAGGAGAGATCTTGGGTTGCGCCTGCAACAGATTCTCAGAAAAATAGTTCAAGAACATCCCGTTGTACTTGATCCTTTTTTCAATTAAGTGGTATTTGCGACTTTGAAGATTGATGACCAAAGCCTCATCAGCACCAGTGCCAAAACCAGGTAGATTATTTTGCGTCAGCTTAATCGGATTATCCACTTCACCACCAAGATGCGTCAGGGTTTCCCGTAAGGCAATCCGAAGAAAGGCAAAATGGTCCACCCCTTCTTTTGAGAATTGAATGAACACCAAATCGTTTGTCTTTTGATTCTCAGAGACGACAAATTCTTCCTTCCAACGATTGGCTACGGCTACTGAAGTTTCTAGTAGGTCATCTGAGATCATCTCAAGAAAAAGATTGTCCTCTTCGAAAATACCGGTTCTGGCTTCATCCGAGTAGACCCGTTCAATCTTCTTACGCAAGTATTCCTCGATTTTAGGCGTGATATTGAGAAATTTATCTGCCAAATAGAGATCGGTATCGTCTGGGCTAAATTGATGAATGATGGCTTTTTTTACGTAAATATCCATAAGATGGTTTAGTCCTCGTAAAGTGGAAAGGCGTCTGTCAAGGCTTTAACTTGGCTACGCACTTCGTCTAATACTTCTTGATTGTCCGCATTCTTCAGCGCTTTGATCATGAGTTCAGCAACGGTGCGACTTTCTTTTTCACCAAAACCACGAGCGGTGATGGCAGCTGCACCAATCCGAATCCCACTGGTCTTAAATGGAGACAAGGTTTCATAAGGAATAGAGTTCTTGTTGAGGGTAATGTTGACCTCGTCCAGTAAGTTTTGCGCCACTTTCCCATTTTCAACGACTTTCGTCACATCGACAAGGAAAAGGTGGTTCTCTGTTCCGCCTGAAATGACACGGAAATCAGGATCTTGCAAGAAGACATCAGCCATGGCCTGACTGTTCTTAATCACGTTAGCTGCATACTCTTTAAAGGCAGGATCCAGCGCTTCTTTAAAAGCGACAGCTTTGGCTGCAATGACATGCTCCAACGGTCCTCCTTGAATACCAGGGAAGATAGCTGAATTAATCTTCTTAGCCAAGTCTTCATCGTTGGTCAAGATCAGACCTCCACGAGGGCCACGAAGGGTCTTGTGAGTGGTCGTAGTCGTGATATGGGCATAAGGAACCGGACTTGGATGAAGACCCGCTGCCACGAGACCAGCAATATGGGCCATGTCAACCATGAGCTTTGCTCCTACTGCATCCGCAATCTCACGGAATTTAGAGAAATCAATGATATGAGAGTAGGCTGAGGCACCAGCGACGATGAGTTTTGGCTTCACTTCTTGGGCTTGTTTTAGGATGGCATCAAAATCCAAGAGCTCTGTTTCAGGATCTACACTATAGGACACAAAGTTATAGGTTTGACCAGAGAAGCTCACAGAAGCTCCGTGCGTCAAATGCCCACCGGCAGCTAGATCCATCCCCATGACAGTATCACCAGGCTCAATCAAGGCCATATAGGCAGCACAGTTTGCCTGACTTCCTGAATGTGGTTGAACGTTGGCAAATTTAGCACCAAAGATTTCTTTAGCCCGTTCGATCGCTAGACTTTCGACCACATCGACCACATCTGTCCCGCCATAGTAACGACGACCAGGATAGCCTTCGGCATATTTATTTGTCAGAATAGACCCTTGAGCAGCCATCACTGCCTTAGAGACGACATTTTCAGAAGCAATCAACTCAATATTGTTTTGTTGACGCTCTTCTTCTTTAGTGATCGCATTCCATAGGTCTGCATCATAGGCTTTGTAATCTTCTTTATCAAAAATCATAGGTCTACTCCTTTATAAAAAATTATTTATGTACATTATCACTGAGGAAGTTCATCTTCCTCAAAGGAAAGCTCTGGCACTTGTGCAAGCAAATCAGCTTTTGTAATCGAACCTTGCCGCAAAATCCTGGCCTTGGAACCAGAGATATCCAAAATAGTTGAATCTTGACCAGTCAAAATGTCATCATCCTCTATACCAGGAACCACTTGATCAAATTCGCTTACAATAGCCTTATACTTTGTTCCACTTGCATGACCTGAAAGATTGGCCGAGGGACCAACCAAAGGACCGTATTTACGAATTAATTCTAATGTTTTTGGGTGAGCCGGAATACGGAAGCCAACTGTATCCAATCCTGAATGAATCCAGCCAGGTACCTTTTCATTTGCCTGAAGAATAATAGTCAGAGGCCCTGGTAAAAATGAATCAACCAGTTTTGTTAAATAACTAGGTTGATTTTTCGAATAAAGTCGAATTTCTTCTTCGCCGGCTACATTTAAATTCAGAGCCTTGTCTCTCGGTCTACGTTTTAATTCGTATATATAATCGACTGCCTCTTGATTCAAAGCTTTGGCGAAAATACCATAGACTGTCTCAGTTGGCAGAATAACTGCACGTCCTGCTTCTAATTCTTTCTCAATGTGATCCATTGTCTACTACTACCATTCTATCTTGTCCAAATTGGTCTTTCAGAACGCGAACTCGTTTGTTAGGAAACGCTTCTTGAAAGAGCTCTTTTACTTTGGCTCCTTGCTTATAGCCAATTTCTAGATAGATCTTTCCGTCTGGTGTTAAAACACTTGGTGCTTGCTGGGCAATCTTTTCGTAGATAGCATATCCATCACGATCCGCAAAAAGAGCTAAGTGGGGTTCAGAGGCTAAAACATTGGCTCCGACTTCTTCTACATCATCATGGGAGATATAAGGAGGGTTGGACACAATCAGGTCATAGGGACCTGGTAGCTGCTCCAAAACATCTGACGACTTAAATTCAAGGAAAGCTTCTAACTGCTTGGCATTTTCTTGAGCCAGGGCTAAAGCCTCTTCTGAGACATCACTAGCTTGAACCTGCCAGGTAGGTCTAGCAAGGGCTAGGCTAATAGCAATGGCCCCACTACCTGTTCCGATATCTAGAACTCGTAAGGCTTTCTCATCGTTTTCTTCAAGAATAAGAGCGACCAATTCTTCCGTTTCAGGTCGTGGAATCAGCACACGCTCATCAACTGTAAAAACTTGACCAAAAAATTCTGCGCTGCCAATAATATATTGGGCAGGGACGTGATGTTTCAGCTGCTCAAAGATGGATAGAAGCAAGGCCTGATCCTCTACTTTTACTTCTTTTTGCAAGGCAAGGACAAAGTCTGTAAAGGTCCAGTTTTTTAAAGCTCGATACGCGAAGGAGAGGCTTTCTGGTTCCTCTCCAATGGCTATTAATTCTTCTTCATACTGGGCTAATAATGGTCCCAACAACATTATTTGTTCAACTCTTCTAGTTTTTGTGTTTGATCATACAAGACCAAAGCATCGACCACTTCATCTAATTTACCAGATAAGATGGTATCCAGTTTTTGAAGGGTCAAGCCAATCCGGTGATCGGTCACACGGTTTTGAGGGAAGTTGTAAGTCCGGATCCGCTCTGAACGATCACCAGTACCGATGGTTGACTTCCGTTCAGCGTCTTGCTCGTCTTGGGCAATCTGAGCAAAGTGGTCAGCCACACGCGCACGGATGATCTTCATGGCTTTTTCGCGGTTCTTCTGTTGGGTCCGTTCTTCTTGCATCTCGACCTTGATATTGGTTGGCAAGTGGACGATACGAACGGCTGTTGCGACCTTGTTGACGTTCTGTCCACCCGCACCAGATGCGTGGTAGATGTCAATCCGAAGGTCTTTTGGATCGATGTTGTACTCGACTTCTTCGATTTCTGGCATGACCAGAACTGTGGCAGTCGAAGTATGGACACGACCTTGGCTTTCTGTCACAGGAACCCGTTGCACCCGGTGGGCACCAGATTCATACTTGAGTTTTGAATAAACCGATTGACCAGAAACCATGGCTACGACTTCTTTGATCCCACCAACGCCATTGTAGGAAGCTTCCATGATTTCAAAGCGCCAGCCTTGGCTTTCCGCGTATTTTTGGTACATTTGTAAGAGGTCGCCAGCAAATAACTGGGCTTCGTCTCCTCCAGCTGCTCCACGGATTTCCAAGATAATGTTCTTGTCATCGTTTGGATCTTTTGGAAGAAGTAAGATCTTCAATTTTTCTTCGTACTCTTCTTTTTCAGCCTTAGCATCTTTTAGCTCTTGCTTGGCCATTTCTTCCAAGTCCGCATCGCCGCCTGCTTCCTTAATCATTTCCTCAGCGTCGACAATGTTTTGAAGGACTTGCTTGTACTCACGGTATGCTGTCACCGTATCGCGAGTGGAAGCCTCTTCTTTTGAAAGCTCCATAAAGCGTTTGGTATCAGAGACCACATCTGGGTCACTCAATAACTCTCCTAACTCTTCGTATCGGTCTTCTACAGCTTGTAGTTGATCATAGATATTCATGTTCGCTCCTTAATTCTTGGTTGTTAGATCATAGATTGCTACAATTTCGTTTTCTATGACTTCTCCAGTTTCTTTAAATCCATAATGGAGATAGCAAGATCTCGCTTGATTATTTTCCGGTTCATAAGATAACCAAAGACTTGTCGCTTTTCCAGCTGGCTCTGTTCGAACAAAGTCAATGACTGCATCCATAGTCGGTTTAAAATAGCCTAAACCTTGAAATCGTTTATCGATCATAAAACGAAATAACAAGTAGTTCCCCTTGCTGATCCCAATTTTCTGGTCATAGGCAATCATAACAAAACCAACTAATACTTCCTTATCATAAACTGCTAATGGAGCTATAAAATCACCATTTTTATCATATACATAGGCTTCAGCTAAACTAATGGAATTGGATGCAATAAAATTCCTTTGGTTTGGATGAACTTCTAGATTTAAAACGTCAAAATAATTCTCTATTGTAACATCTTTTAAACAAATAGACATTATTATCCTCTCTAAAACGTTCTAGACGCTTTTAGTTGGTATATCTGGATTAAAATAATGTTTGCGGCAAACCGAGATATAGGTCTCGTGTCCACCGATCTGGATTTGCTCTCCATCATAGACAGGTTTACCCGCTTGGGTACGCAAGACCATAGTCGCCTTGCGGGAACAGTATTGGCAGATAGTTTTGATCTCTTCAATCTTGTCAGCTAATAAGAGGAGGTGTTTGGAACCTTCAAAGAGTTCATTTCGGAAATCATTTTTGAGGCCAAAAGCCATCACCGGCACATCCAGTTCATCCACGACTCTTGCCAAGTCATAGACATGGTGGCGTTTCAAAAACTGAGCTTCATCGATTAAAACACAGTAAGGTTTGATTGCTTGGTTTTTAATAAAGCCAAAGATATCCGTATCGTCTTCAATCGCAACAGCTTCTCGTTTCATACCGATCCGGCTAGAAACCACTCCTACTCCATCTCTGGTGTCGATTGCTGAGGTCATGATGACGACGCTCTTGCCTTGCTCTTCATAATTATGGGCCACCTTCAAAATCTCAATGGTTTTCCCCGAGTTCATGGTCCCATATTTATAATATAATTGTGCCATTTTCCCTCTGTTCTCTCTAAAATGTGTTTCATTATCATTTTACCATAATTTTGCTAAGCTTTGTATCCCAAAATGTGATAAAATAGTCCTATAAAAAATTTAGGAGGTGGCCATATGCCATTTGTACGAATTGACCTATTTGAAGGACGCACCTTGGAACAAAAGAAAGCCTTGGCCAAGGAAGTAACCGAAGCTGTTGTCCGCAATACTGGCGCTCCTCAGTCAGCTGTTCACGTTATCATTAATGATATGCCTGAAGGAACCTACTTCCCTCAAGGTGAAATGCGCACCAAATAATGGTTCTACTAAAAAAACCTTTCTTGCTTGTGATATCACATAGCAGGAAAGGTTTTTTCTTATTTTTCTTGGGCTTGACGTTCTGCTTTCCGTTCTTCGAATTCTTCGTCACTCATCAAGGTTCCGCCGACATTGGCTGATTTGGCAAAGGCTGTATAGCGACGCAACCAACCGCTGGAGATTTTTGATTTGAAAGGTTTCAAATGTTTGCGACGTTCTGCAAGAGTGGCATCATCGACAAGTAGATCAAGGGTACGTTTTGGTAGGTCGATCACGATTTCATCCCCGTCTTCGATTAGGGCGATATTTCCACCTTCTGCTGCTTCTGGAGAAACGTGACCAATCGCAATCCCACGAGTAGCTCCTGAGAAACGACCATCCGTAATCAGTGCCACATCCTTACCAAGACCGCGTCCGACAATCTTAGAAGTTGGCGCTAGCATCTCTGGCATACCAGGACCACCCTGAGGACCCTCGTAACGAATGACAACAACATGTCCCTTCTTGACTGTTCCATTGTCAATCAACTCAAGGGCTTGATCTTGTGAATCGCAACAAATAGCTTTACCACGGAAAGTAGTCACAGATGGATCGACCCCACCGACCTTGATAACAGCTCCATCCTGAGCGATATTTCCGTAAAGGATCGACAAACCACCTACAGGTGAAATCGGATGCTCGATTGGATGGATAATTTCTTCATTTTTGATTTCAGCACCAGCTACGTTTTCTTTCAAGGTTTTACCAGTAACTGTGATACGATCACCCTTAATGGCACCTTTTTTGATCAACTGATTGATAATGGCTGGAACACCACCAGCTTCATGCACATCATGCATAGTATAAACACTTGAAGGGGCAATTTTAGAAAGATAAGGTGTCTTCTTAGCAATCTCGTTGATATCTTTGAGATCATAGTCAATCCCTGCTTCACGCGCAATAGCGAGCGTGTGAAGCACCGTATTGGTTGAACCACCCATGGCCATATCGAGCGCAAAAGCATCATCGATGGCTTCTTTGGTCACGATATCCCGTGGGCGGATACCTTTTTTAATATTCTCTACCAATTGTTTGGCCGCTTGGCGAACCAATTCCCGGCGTTCATCTGAGACAGCTAGGATGGTACCATTTCCAGGAAGAGCAAGGCCTAATACTTCCATCAAACAGTTCATGGAATTGGCAGTAAACATACCAGAGCAAGAGCCACAGGTTGGACAGGCATTTTTTTCCAAGAAATCCAGTTCATCCATGCCCATATCACCAGCTTGATAAGTACCGACAGCTTCAAACAAACTCGAGAGAGTCGCCTGATGCCCCGTCATGTCAACGCCACCCTTCATGGGTCCACCAGAACAAAATACGGCAGGCACATTGGTCCGCATGGCTGCCAAGATCATACCTGGTGTAATCTTATCACAGTTGGGAATATAGAAAACACCATCAAACCAGTGGGCATTGATGACTGTTTCAGCAGCATCTGCGATCAACTCGCGAGATGGCAAACTATAACGCATCCCGATATGGCCCATCGCAATCCCGTCATCGACACCGATGGTATTAAATTCAAAAGGAATCCCACCAGCCTCGCGAATAGCTTCCTTGGCAACATCTGCTAATTCACGCAGGTGAACATGTCCTGGAACGATATCAATATAGGAGTTACAAATGGCAATAAAGGGCTTTTGCATATCCTTGGCTGATTTTACTTGCCCTGTTGCATAAAGGAGACCACGCGCTGGTGCTCGGTCGATCCCCATTTTGATCATATCACTTCTCATCTTGTTCTCCTTCTTATTCTTCATTTCTACCTCCTAATCTTACCACTTTGACATCAATTGTCAAGAACTTTCAGAAAATTTATAATATTCACGGTACACAAAAAAGTCTGGTTTCCCAGACTTCATTTTAGTTTGTTTGCTTTTTTTCGATCTGCCAGAGCCGAAGTTGGTAACAAATTCCACTCACGACAAGGCTAGAAATAAGGCCGATCCAATAAGCGTATGGACCCAAGTTGGTCACATGGTCAAGGAAAATCCCTAGTGGGATAGAGATGCACCAATAACTAAAGACACCTAATAAGAAAGGAACGGTTGTATCCTTATAGCCCCGCAAAATCCCTTGTAGAGGTGCTGCAAAAGTATCAGCCACTTGGAAAAAGAGACTATAAGTCATGAAAATCGCTGTTTGCTGCACAAAGACTGGATCCTTCCCGTATAGTCCTGCTAGTTGGAAGCGGAATGTATAGAGAAAGACGAGGGTGACAATGGCAAAACCAAAGGCTGTCAGTCGTCCCAAACGGCAATATTGTTTGACCACTTCTGGTCTTCCTGCTCCCAGTTCGTAAGATACGATAATCGCCATAGTACTGGAGATACTAACTGGGAAAGCATACATCAGGGTAGAAAAATTCATGGCCGATTGGTGGCTCGCGATGGTAAGTGATGGGAATTTTGCCATTAATAAACCAACCAGCGAGAAGATGATGACTTCTGCAAAAACAATTCCACCGATTGGAAGCCCAAGGCGCAGTACTTCTTTCATCCCTTTAAAATCATAAGGTTGAGGCTTCCACAATTGGAAAGGTGCTACCTTGGGGTGTTTGCACAAGATCAAAACCGCAATGGCCAACAAGACCCAGTAGGCCAGAGAGGTTCCAAGACCTGCTCCTGCTCCTCCCATCTCAGGAAAACCAAATGCTCCATAGATCAGGATATAGTTAAAACAAGCATTCAAAGGCAAGAGCAAGAGCATCAAGTACATGGATAGACGCGTCATGCCCAAGGTATCGAGGAAGGTCCGCACGATACTAAAGAGCAACAAAGGTAAGATTCCTAGAGAAAGGAAATATAAGTAGCGAATGGCTATTTGAGCAACAACATTTTCTAAGCCGATCTGCTTGAGAATCATGGGTGCAATCCCCCAAACAAAGCCTATTAAGAGAATGGCCATACCAAATGACAGATAGAGGAATTGGTAAAAATCGCCAGCAATCCGTTCTTTATTTCCCTTTCCTAAATGATGCCCAACAATCGGTGTCAGCGCAGAGACAATCCCTGTCAGAAAAGTAAAAAATGGATTCCACAGACTGGTAGCTGTAGAAACACCAGCCAAATCAAGGGTCCGGTACTGACCGGTCATGGCTGTATCGACAAAGCTGGCCGAATAATTGGCCAATTGATAGATCAAAATCGGCAAAAATAGACTCAAAAACAAGCGCAAGCGCTCTTTAAAGTGATAGGTTACATACATGATTCTAACTCTCTTCTCATCAAATAAGATTTTATCCTCTTCCACTCTACTATATGTTTCCTTAAAAGTCAAAAAAACCGAAGATCCAAGGACCTCCGGTGCATCTGTAATTAGTGTTTATTGCGGTTTAAAATAGCGTTGAGAACGATCGCTAAGACACTTGCAACGACAATTCCGTTCGCAAAGAACATTTGGAATCCTGTTGGAAGGCCATTGAAGAGGGTGCTGTTGTTCAAACCAACCCCTGCAGCAATCGATACAGCAGCGATCAAGAAGTTGTGCTCATTGTGTTCAAAATCAACACGCGCAAGAATCTGCATCCCTTGAATCGATACAAAACCAAACATCACTAGCATCGCTCCCCCAAGAACTGGACTTGGAATGATTTGTGCTAAAGCTCCAAACTTAGGAAGGAGACCAAGAAGAACAAGGAAACCAGCCGCATAGTAGATTGGAAGACGAGTCTTGATACCAGACAATTTCACCAAGCCAACGTTTTGTGAGAATCCAGTGTAAGGGAAGGTATTAAAGATACCACCGAGGAGAACAGCCAACCCTTCAGCACGGTAACCATTGCGAAGGCGCGTGCTATTAATTGGATCTTTAGTAATATCAGAAAGTGCAAGATAGACACCTGTTGATTCAACCATAGAAACTGTCGCGATGATACACATCATGACGATTGAGGTGATTTCAAACTTAGGAGCTCCAAAGAAGAAAGGTGTTGGAACGTGAACGACTGGTGCTTGAGCCACAGGTGTGAAGTCAACCAAACCCATAGAAGCCGCAATAGCAGTACCTACGATCAAACCAATCAAAATTGAAATGGATTTAATAAACCCAGTCGTATAGATATTAACAACTAAAATGATGAGAATGGTCACCACAGCCAAAATCAAGCTTTGAACGGTTGGTTTTGGCGCATTATTTCCCATATTTCCAATCGCTACTGGAATCAAAGTCAAACCAATGGTTGTAATAACAGATCCCGTTACAATAGATGGGAAGAGATTGGCAATCTTAGAGAAGAAACCAGAGACAAGGATGACATAAATCCCTGAGACAATCAAGGCACCAAACATGGCACCACTACCATGGCTAGCCCCGATCATGCTGAGAGGTGCCACAGACTGGAAGGCAACCCCAAGGACTACCGGAAGTCCGATCCCAAAGTATTTATTGAGCTGCACTTGAAGGAAAGTTGCAACCCCGCACATGAAGATATCTGTAGAGATGAGATAGGTTAGTTGATGAGCATTATAGCCCAAAGCTCCTGCGATCATGATCGGCACCAAAATAGATCCCGAATACATGGCTAAAAGGTGTTGCAAGCCTAGAATGGCCGCCTGTGAATGGCTTTCTTGTTTTTGCATTAGATGTCTGCCTCCTTAAATACAACCTGACCATTTTCAAAACGGTCCAAACGTGCGAGGGATACAACTGGATATCCCAACTCTTCTAACAATCCCCGTCCATCTTGGAAGGATTTTTCAATCACGATCCCAATCGCTTCGACTTGAGCCCCGGCTTGTTCGATGATTTGAATCAAGCCTTTGGCTGCTTGGCCATTTGCAAGGAAATCGTCAATGATCAAAACCTTATCTGATGGATCCAAGAATTTACCCGCAATCGAAACTGTGCTGGTGACTTGCTTGGTAAAGGAATAAACCTCAGCCGTCAAGATGCCCTCATTCATCGTGATGTTTTTCGCCTTTTTAGCAAAGATCATGGGAACATCCAGTGCTTCAGCTACATAAAGGGCAGGTGCAATCCCAGATGCTTCAATGGTCACGACTTTGGTCACACCAGCATCTTTGAACCGGTCCGCAAAAGTCTGACCAATTTCTTTCATCAATTTGAAATCCACTTGGTGGGTCAAAAAGGAGTCCACCTTGAGGATACTCTCACCTAAAACATTGCCATCTTTTAAGATGCGCTCTTCAAGTAATTTCATACTTCCTCCTACTTTTTTAAAAAATCCTCTACTCATTCACAAAACACAAAAAGGCCTGCTAAGCAAGCCTTGAAATCTCTCTAGAAAGAGAGATAATCCCGACTTACTTATTGTTAGGTGTTCCGGCACCTTGTAGAAACATCACGCCCATTCGTGAAATAAATAAGTAATTCAATTAGTGTGCATCGCCATTCCAGATAGAATTCTTAACGATCACATAGTCAACGTGTTTCAAATCTGCTAATTTTCGGCCTCCTGCATAAGAGATCGAACTTTGCAAATCTTGTTCCATTTCCGTTAAGGTGTCTTGCAAATGACCCTTGGCAGGCAATAAAATCTTCTTACCTTCGACATTCTTATAAGCGCCTTTTTGGTACTCGGAAGCAGATCCATAGTACTCTTTGAAAGACTCTCCATCAATCTCTACTGTTTTACCAGGACTTTCGATATGTCCTGCAAAGAGAGAACCGATCATGACCATAGACGCCCCGAAACGAATCGATTTGGCAATATCACCATGAGTCCGAATACCACCGTCCGCAATGATTGGCTTACGAGCTGCTTTTGAGCACCAGCGAAGAGCAGCCAATTGCCAACCACCTGTACCAAATCCAGTCTTAACTTTGGTGATACAAACCTTACCAGGGCCGATTCCGACCTTAGTCGCATCAGCTCCCGCATTTTCCAATTCACGAACAGCTTCAGGAGTTCCAACATTTCCAGCAATGACAAAGGTATCTGGCAATTCTTTCTTGATGTGTTGAATCATCCGAATGACACTATCCGCATGACCGTGTGCGATATCAATAGTGATGTACTCAGGCGCATCTGCCTTTAATTGACTCACAAAGTCGTATTCGTATTCCTTAACACCAACCGAAATGGAAGCGATCAAACCTTGATCATGCATGCGTTTGACAAAAGGAATCCGACCTGCTTCATCAAACCGGTGCATGATATAGAAATACCCACCACGCGCCAACTGCTCTGCTACACTCTCATCCAAGATCGTCTGCATATTAGCCGGAACGACTGGAAGCTTGAAGGTATGCTTTCCAAATTGGACGGTTGTATCTGCTTCTGACCGGCTATTGATGATACATTTGTTGGGAATCAACTGAATATCTTCATAGTCGAAAATAGGAAATTCATTTAACATAGATTGAAAAATCTCTTTTCTAAAAACTGACCTACCTATGCGCAAGCGCATCGCTACGTCTCTTGACGTTTCCTTGATAGATTATACCAAAGATACGGACCTAATGCAATGGGAATGATTTTATAGGAAATAACGTTCGGAAATTACAAGATAAAAACCTGTTTCAAAAAAGAAAACAGGTTTTATTTATGAACATTTTGGAGCCAATTGTTGACTTCTCTAGCTACAATTTCTGGCGCCTCTGTATACAGTTCGTGCCCCAAAGCATCTAGCAAAACTTGCTTGATCTGGGGATCTAGTTGCTTCAGAGCTTCTTTTCTCCATTCAGGTTCTTCTTGGTATCGAGGTCCAATAAAGAGGACAGGCAGGTCTGCCAGTGGAATTTGGTAAGCCTTGATCTGACGCCGTAGACGAAATAAGGCCATGACCTTTTCGAGATCCAGATTTAATTCATATTGTTCACTTGCTGGATTCCAGCGAAAGCTAGCCTCTACTGCTTTTCGCGCTATAGGAGTAGGATCTTCTCCATCACCAAGTTCTGATAACACGGCTTCTTCTAAAGTTGCAAAGACTTGTTGCTTCATGAAAGACGACGTGCCTTCTAGTTCTTCTTCAAGAGGCAGGATCTTTTCCATATCCAGATACCCCCCATCCAGGAGAATCAAAGCCTGAATCTGAGGAAACTCACTAGCCAGATAACGAGCCAAATCTCCACCTAAGGAATGACCCAATAAACAGATTTCTCCCACCTGGCCAACCCGACCTTGGAACCAATCACGAAGATCGTTTTCTGTCTGAATCATTTCCCTATAGGGATCTAGAAAGGTCACAGGAAAGCCTAGCTCATCCATTAGTGGAGCCAGATGGTAGCTATTACCACCTAGGCCACCGATAAAATAATACTGCATGTGTTTTGTCCTTTCTTTTTCATTCTATTTCATTGGTTAGCGCTACTCTCTCGCGTCTCCTTTATGGAGTTCCGTATTATAAACAATTTCTGCACCAGGGCTTCCTTTATCATCCTTTACGACTCCTATTAACTGACCATCTTCTACTAATAATTCAATATTTTCATCTGTACTACTTGCCTCTGTGAGTATAGCTCTCTTAGGCAAATGCTCCTCATTTGAAACGTCTACAGGTTTGCCATTTGAGTCCAGTAACTCAATGACTTCATTGCCACCTCCATCAAAATCAAGAACAATGTCTGAAATCAATCCATAACTTAATGGAATAAATTTCTTTATTTTATCTCCCAGAGTAGCTTTATTTCCATACTTGTCATAGATCGTCGGACGCACATAGGCATTTGAGAATGTTGACCCTTCTTCAGTAACGTAGATTGGGGAGAACTCAATCTTCTCAATCCCAGTATAGTGTTCTTTGATGTAGGTTCCGATTTGTTCTTCTAGCAAAAGAAAACCATGCTTATAGAGCTTTGTTGTTTTCGGTCCAAGATTCGGCTTCGTTAGTTTATTGTAGACAAAGTAACTACCGGATAGGATGAAAATTAAAATAGCAATGATCTTTACCCACTTTCTGCTCATCAGTCGCTCCTCCTTCTATCTACTTCAGTATAGCATATTTGGTTGGCTTTCCATCGCTATTCCTAACGAAACGGAATATAAAGATTTGAAATGTGGCGAAATTTTAAAGCATTTCACAGTCTCATGAAATACTTTTAAACTGTATTATTTTTATATGAATAGAAGACTAGTTCCTTCAGTTTTCTTGGTCTCTTCAATCCAATATTGCTCCTCTTTGGGGATCAAATGATCAAAACGTCCTGAAAAAAACTTCCATCCGTTTGGCACATATCTTTCGTAGTTTTTCATCCCCAGATGGTTTGAATAAAATTCTTCTTTATCAAAATCGATGAAAAGATCCGGAAGCAAGGCTTTTCCTTCCAGAATAATCTCTGAATTCAAGTTCTCCTCTTCCATTGAACGTTTGATCATTGAGATCAATTCTTCAACCGTCACCTTCAGCCAATCATCTTTATACATTTCTAAGTAGCTCTCAAGATTGCTTTTTGTAATCACATGAAGATTCTGCTGAATCTCAGGTAAATAGGAGAAATCAACATCCAGACCTGCTTCCTGGTATGCCTGAATATATTTATCGATATCCATTGTCCACATTTCGTTTGAACAAATATACCAGTTAAACTGATGATTTGCAATAACCCCAACAATATTTATTTCTGGTTTCTCTATCAATTGGTCTTTATTCACTAGTTTTTTCTCCCCTTCTCCTATCTACTTGTTCCGAACTGACAATAGGACTTACTTACCAAACATTATATATCTATGATACCGAATTATATTTTGACAAGCAAGTTAATGACCGAGTCGCTAACAAAAAAGCCAGCTAAAAGGGTTTAGCTGACTGATGTCATATCTAATAAATCTTTCTCTGCTCGATCATCTAGCAGAGAAAGCAAGTATCCCACATTCTCTTATATTCTATAAAACAAAAAAGCACTCTGCAAAAACAGAGTGCTATCGTCTTTAATACTTTATATTCCGTTCGACAAACTTGAAGTTGTTTACTTACAGTACTCCTCTATTTTGTAGCTATATTCTTTTAGAAGTCCCCGTGAATAAATTTTTTTATTTTTTGAATCTCTAACTTCATTCCAAAGGATAGCCGCAACTTTTAACTTGTTGGAGTAATGATTGCTAAATTCATCGGCACAAAAGTCTTTTAGAAATTGATTCCATTGGCAAGCTGAATTATCATACTTGGCGTAGTCTGACTCTCCATAGTATATTTTAATCATATCTTGGATTGTAAAATTTATGTTGTTGTCCCGTTTTACTTTTCTCCAAGCAGTTGCCATATCAGCATTAAACTTAAACGGATTAACACCTGTTACAGCTGAAAAATAATCACGAAATTTCTGATTAAAGGAAAACCCACATTCAAGTAATGATGTATTTAGGGTTATTATTTCGGTTTGATTTTTGTTTCTTTTCCTCAAAACTTTTTCTACTCTATTTCCCCTAAAATATTGTTCTATAATATGATTTAATTCTTTTTTTGTACATCTGTATTCTAATCCAAGGTACTTACAAATTTGTGAAAGCTCTTCTCGATACCAGTAGTATCTGTTAAATTCTTCAAATGATTTTATATCTCTAAAATCAGGTCTATGTTCTTCCAAATGCTCGCCTCTACAACTCCAAATTTATCTCATTATACCATAGATAATAAAAGTCATATCAATTTATACCCATGCCACATAAAGCTATAACAGAATATATTACAATCTTGTAATTACTGTATTTCTATTAAGCTTAACATTCTTTTAAAATAAATAAGAAAAACAAACGATATAGTCCATCACTAGTAACAAGAAATACTAGAAGTTGAAAGATATAAAAACATTTAAATGGAAAGCATAGCAATAAACAAAACAGTCAGTAAAACGATGGTTTTGTTGTGTTGTTTCACTTGCTTTCTAATTTCCTCTTTTGACTTTATCCGCAGACGCCCTTTGTATTTTGATTTAGTCATGGAACTTCTAATAAGTTCGCTGACGTCCGTACTCACTTAAGGAAAGTTTTTTATATGACTTTATCTTCAATCTGAGACCGTTAAAACCTCTTTGTTTGAATCTTTCTAACTGAATTGGACACAAAAAATCCACTCACTCAGGGTGAAATGGATTGTTTCTTTATTAACGGTTCAACAAGAAATTGAACAATTTTTCGACAATTTTTACGACCAACCAGCATAAGAATCCGATATAGCTGAAATAGAAAATGAGTGACAAAATCGTAATAATCATGGTTTCCTCCTTCGTCGATTGCAAGTACTTGTCTTATTATACCTTTTTATGCAATCGAACTCAATAGAATTTTGAAAATTGTCTGATTATTCTTTTTCTTCTTTAGCTTCTTTGGTGTCTTGATCGGCTTCTTCACTGCCTTTGTTGACAGCTGTCTTAAATTCAGCAAACATTTTGCCGATGGATTGGCCCAACTCTGGTAGGCGTTTTGGTCCAAAAATCAAGAGGGCGCCCAGGATGATGATGATCAAACCTGGTGCTCCAATATCACGTAAAATTCCCATTAGTTTCTCCTTTTTCTTGAATAGATGACTTTACTGATGGCGACACTGACTTCAAATAAGAGGATCAAAGGGAGTGTCATGGCCAAGTCACTGATAAAGTCTGCAGGGGTTAGCACGACGGCTAAGACCAGCAGAACAAAGTAAGCGTAACGTCGGTAGGTTATTAAAAACTGTGGTGTCAAGATCCCAATCGAGGTCAGAAAAGCGACCAAAACTGGTAACTCAAACAAGACCCCTAAAGGCAAGGTGGTGTGCCATAAGAAGGTTAAATAATTTTGTGCCGTCAATTGGGTATCAAACAGCCCTTCTCCCAAGCGCATCAGGACCTCTAAAATAGCTGGACTGACAAAGAAATAACCAAATGCAAGCCCCAGCACAAAGCAAATAAAGCTAGCTGGGATGTAGGCAAAGACTGCACGCGCCTCCTTCTCCCTCAAAGCTGGCCTTACAAATTGCCAAATCTGGTAGACAATAAAGGGCAGTGTCAGGCTAAAAGCTGTGAGATTGGCCAGCGATACATAGATCCAGAGGATATCATTAGGCCCTAATACCAGCAATTTTTGATGCAGGCTAGCGGTCAAGATCTGGTAGAGTTCTCCCCCAAATACAAAGGCTACGATGAAGACGATAATATAACACAAGACCACAGCGATCAATCGTTTTCGAAATTCGACCAAGTGCTCGACAATGGTCATTTTATCTGCTCTACTCTTTGCCATGTTGTCTCACCGTGATAAGGGCGATCAGGGCCACAAAGAGTAGTTGAGGAAGAAGAACTTCCCAGCTTGGATAGATCCCCGCCCAATCGATGGTTGGAAGTCCATTGACCAAATGACTCGGTAGGATATTGGTCAACTGAAGGGCGTGGATGCTGACACCGAGCATCTTGAAGGCCAAGGCGTAAATCAACCACGTCAGAATGAAAAAGATCCGATGAGGTTGGATAGCTTGACTGGCCTTGGTCATCGCCACTGCAATGATAATGAGAACGGCTACGGCAAGCCCGATTCCTAGTATGAAATGAGCGGTTGTAATCCGTGGAATGATCCCAACGTAGAAGAGAATGGTCTCAGCCCCTTCACGAAAGACTGCTAAGAAACTGAGGGCAAACATAGAAACAAAACTTCCTGTAGCCGTTACCGTCTTCATCTGACGGTCCATAAAGGCATTCCACTGTTTGACAGAGGACTTGCTGTGTAGCCAAATTCCAATGAGGATCATCATGACCACAGCGAAAATCCCAACGCCCCCTTCAATGATTTCCCGGTTAGACCCCGAAATAACAGCAGGAAAAGCTACTTGCAAAACAAGAGCGATCGCTGCGCTGGCAAGAACCCCCGCAGCAGCTCCACCGTAGACCCATTTGAGGCCTTTCCTCATCTTAGCAGCCTTAAGGGTCGTTACAAGCGCCATGACGATCAGAAGGGCTTCTACTCCTTCACGCAGAAGAATCAACATGGCATCAAAAGCGTTGTAAGAAGCTGTCGTATCGATCGCAGACAGGTCCCTGATCAAGGCTTGTAATTTCTCTTGATAGGTCTTTTCTTTCCCCTTAACCATAATGACCGGGGATTCACTCTCTACGCGCGTGTAGAGGCTCGGATTGGTCGTGCTGACATCCCCCTCAATGGTTGGCCAGATGGTGATGAACTGCTTCATAGTTGCTGCAGCAGATTTATCGTCGCCGGATTGGAATTGGCTTTGCGCCTTCTCCAAAAGCTTGATCCCATCTTTCAGTGTCAAATCCGTACTAGCACTGCTAATCGCTTCTCCTTTTACAAAGGCATCAATCCCATTTTTGAGGTCATCATAGGAGGACTGGATGCTGGTGAAGTCAGTAGGCTCTGTTTCAATGCTACTACGTAAGAGCGAAATGGCCGTCTCGATTTTGCCATAGTAAGCTGTGCTGTGATCTCTTACCACCGCTTCGTTTCGCGTCCAGGTATTATTAAGATCTGCATAGGTTTGACGGGTTTTATCCAGATCCTTAGCTGTAATGGCATCTTGTAGGTTCTTAAAATAAGGAGCGAGGCGACTCACGAGTTTGTCTTTTTCCGCCTCTAAATCGACTGGATTTTGCTCTTTTTCAAAAGCTAGCAAGGCTGATGAGATCTTGGTGATATCCTCTTTGGTTATCTCCCCTTTTATAGCTAAAGCTTGGCTAACTTTTTTTCCTGCCTTGGAATCATGGTGGTCCTTGGATTTAAAATCAGCCTGAATCTCAGCGATCAATTCCTTGGCCTTATCCTGGTTCTTATTTTCTACAGCGGTTGTTGCATCTGTGATCTTGATAAAGAGATCGCTATAAGATTCCGCAGCTACTGGATAAGTCCAGAACAAGGCAAGAATGCCTAACAAGATCAAGAGTTTATTCAAAGAGTGCTTGACCAAGGTAGCCTCCTTTCTCTACGCCTGCAAAGCAAGCAAAGAGTCCACTTCCAATATGGGTGATGTACTCGTTCATTTTATCCACTGCACCTAGATTGGTTTGGATTTTAACAAAACTGTTTGGATCTTTTTGAAAGGCGATAAAAATCAAACCAGCATCAAATTGCCCAGTCTGTTCATTGATGCCATCCGAATAGGAATAGGACCGCCGTAAAATCGGACGATCCACTTCTTTGGCCAAACGGACATGTGAATCTACTGGTAGTTTAGATAAATCTACTTCATCAAATTCGTTGGTTTTCCCAAATGGAGCGCCGGACTCCTTGTAGCGACCAAAGGTGTTTTCTTGCTCCTGCAAATTGGTCCGGTCCCAAGTTTCCAAGTGCATTTGGACTAGGCGAAGAGCCATATAGGAACCACCCTTCATCCAGTCCTTACTGTCAGTCCAGACGACCTTATCAAAGTCCTTCTCCGTCGTAACATTTGCTGTTCCATCTTTAAAGCCAAAGAGGTTACGCGGCGTTTCTTTTCTGTCACCAATCGCCGCAAAACCGGACTTGCTCCACTTCATGGTGATGGTATTGCGACCTTTGCGGATGAGATTTCGGACCGCATGAAAGGCTACTTGCTCATCGTCGGCACAGGCCTGAATGACGATATCTCCACCAGTGTATTTGTCCTGCAACTGCTCCTTTGGAAATGGAGGCAAATCACGAAAGAGCTTGGGACGTTTGGACTCTAAGCCCAGTTTCTTTAGAAAGGAAGCTGAAACCCCAAACGTCAGGCTCAAGCGATAGGGGTTGAGTCCCACTGTTTCACCTGTATCCGTTGGTGGCAAGAGGGCATTGGAACCATCTTTTTTGACCAATTCTCCTTCGACTAATTTACTACTATAGTCGGTCCAGTCTTTAAAGAGCTGGATGACTTCTTTTTTGTCCGTCGTGTGAAGATCCAGCACCACCAAGTAGCAAGCCTTCTGCATGGCCGTCGTAATCCCGGCTTGATGCTTGCCATAAAAGGAGATGTCTTCATCCCCATCATAAGCTTTTTTACTAGAACTGTCTTGATTAGCGAAAAAAGCAGATGCACCAGAGAGGCCCAGTGCTAGACCAGCCCCTCCAATACCTGCTTTTTTAAGAAATTCACGACGGTCCATTTTTTTATCTAAAAATTTTTCGTCAGCCATTTTTCTTATTTCCCATCTAAAATCACACCCATTTGAGACAACGGTTCACCAAGTTTGGTCACCGCTTCGGCCAATTCTTTGGTATCTTCCTTGGTCAAATCTGTGTAAGACTTGTAATTTGTTTCATCAGTCATGTGTTTGTCCAATAAATCATTGACATTTTTGAATTCTGCTTCCAAGGTTTTAACCAACTTGGCATCTTTTTTCTCAATCAAAGGTTTAAAGAGTGAGAAAATCTTTTCAGCTCCTTCAATATTGGCACGGAAGTCGTACAGATCTGTATGAGAGAAGACTTCTTCTTCACCCGTGATCTTTTGCGTTGCCACTTCATTGAGCAGATCAACAGCCCCAGTTAGCATCACATCAGGAGTCACATCAACGGTTGCGATCTTAGCTTTCAACTCCTTGATATCGTTCACCAGTTGGTCTGCATATTTGTCAGTGCCATCTGTGGTATTGTTTTCCCAAAGGATGCGTTCAATCCGGTGGAAGCCAGACCAGCCTTCTTCTGATTTATTTTCATCCACATAGTCCACCAAACGATAGTCAATCTTCACATCAGACTCCCCAAAGGTTTCAGCAATCGGTTCTGAGCGTTCATAGGCCATGCGGATCAAGGGATATTGTTTTTTAGCTTCTTCCAAATTCCCAGCTTTTAGGGTATCTCGGAAACCTTCTGTATCCTTGAGCAATTGGTCAATTTGCATTTCAACAAAGTCTTTGTATTCAGCTGTCGCATTGTCCAAGGTCTTCTGGTCAGCCTTTGACAACTGCACCGTTGAGCTGGTTTGCGTCTTTTGACTCGACTGTTTGCTAGTAGAATTCGCACACCCTGCTAAAAGAGCAACACTCAATAAGAGTAGACTATATTTTTTCATGAAAGACTTCTCCTCTTTTGTTCTTGGACTTATTTTACCAGAAGTTTTCTCATTTTTCAACAATTGTCTGAAAATTTAATAATAGAAAGACTTTTCTAAGAAACTGTCTTTTACAAAAGAATATCCTTGACTCGTCCAATTTCAGATTCTTTCACCACCACAAAAATGCTATCACCTAGATACAAGCGGGTCGCACCATTGACCGTATAGCTCTTACCACTTCGCATTTGCGTGGTGATCAAAATATCTTGAGGGAGTTCGAGTTCATGAACTTGTTTCCCTGCAATCTTTTCGGATACAGGAATCTCAATCAAGGTCAACTCTCCTTCTTCTTGCGCCTTATCAGGTAAGAGTTGCTCCAGCATGGCTTCATAGACTGGTGCTCCATGGAAGAGATCCATGATCATGTAAGCCAGCAAGGTGACCATACCCAGTGGCATTAAACTACGAATATCACCGACCATCTCTGTTACCAAAATCATAGCTGTTAATGGCGCTTTTGAAATAGCTCCAAAATACCCACTCATTCCTAAAATGATGAAAAAAGGCAGCTGATTTTGAGAGATAAAGCCAATGTTTTGGAGGAAGGTTCCAACGATGGCCCCTAAAAGTGATCCTAATGCTAGTATGGGCAGGAAGATGCCACCTGGTAAGCCACTACCATAGCTCAACATACTCCAGATGAAACGGATCACAAAATAGAGAAGGATGGTCAGCACTGGATACGGTACTCGAGCTAAATCCAAGACCAATTGGTTCCCACCACCAAGAATTTGTGGAAGGAAATAGCCGATTGGAAGAATCGAGACAAAGGCAAATAAGGAAGAGTAATGAGAGGGAACATGAAAAATCTTTTCAAGTAAACGATACAATCGACCGATATTCAGCACCACTACTTCATAGACATAACCTGCTGCCCCCAAAAAGACTCCGAGAAAAAGGTAAATCCAGTACTGAGACAAATGGAGTGGCGGAATATTTTGCGGCATATGAAGTACGGGTGTTTGACCAAAGACATTGAGTGAAATAAAATTAGCAGTCAGACTAGCGGCCAAGGTCGAAATCCAAAAGAATCGAGAAAAATGATGGTAGACTTCTTCCACGACAAATAAAAGTCCTGCTATAGGTGCATTAAAGGCGGCTGCAAGCCCTGCAGCAGCTCCACTTGCAATCAAAGACCGCTCTTCAACTGGGCTGACCTTCAAATGATGGGCCACTCCTTTTCCACCCATAGCCCCTAATTGAATACTAGGACCTTCACGACCAAGCATCAAGCCACTTCCGATGGCCAAGACACCTAGAATATACTTCTTCCACAAGGTATCCCACCAGCTCACTGCTAAGAGTCCCTTGAGCTCTGCTTCGACTTGCGGAATTCCCGATCCCTTGATATCCCGATTGGTGCAAATAAGGCGACCAGCAATCAGTACGATCACCCCATACCCCAACAGCATCGCCAGCAAATAAAGTGGTTGACCAGACATCTCCTTGTAGACGCCTTGAACAAAATGAAAAATATGTTCGATTAAAAAGCGAAAACTCGAGACGACACAGCCCACAACGATCCCAACCAGAACACCTCTGACAATATGGGCCACAATCGAACTAGAGGCAAAACGAAATTCATTTTTTAAGGCTTCTTCTTTTTCAGACATTCCCAAACTCCTTCAAACTCTTATCCTATTCATTATACCTTATTTCACTGTCTCTGAATACTTGGAAAAGCAAAAAAAACAAAACTAGCACTGCTAGCTTTGTTTTTTCTTTATTCATTATTCAGCAGTTAAAGCTGCCATTGTGATGTAGTTGTAAGGTTTGTTGAAGTGTGGCAAGAAGAACAAGTCAGTCAAGGCTAACTTATCAATCGTCACGTGTTCTTGAATAGCAAGTGAGAACATGTGGATGGCCATTGAGATGGCGCTATCACGTGATACCATTTGAGCTCCAAGGATTTGACGAGTGTCTTTGTCATAAACAATCTTGATACCAACCTCATAGTTATCATGTTTAATAAATTCAGGTTTTTGAAGGTCATTGAAGCCTGTTTCAGTGGCATTGAAGCCGGCAGCTTTTGCTTTTTCAAGAGTCAAACCAGTTGAAACCATATGAAGGCCATAGATAGAGATACCGTTAGAACCTTGAACACCGATTCCTTCCAATTCATGACCAGTCGCATTGTAGGCACCAACAATACCTGAACGAACCGCATTAGATGCAAGTGCGATGTAGCTCATTTCACCACGTGCATTGTCATAGATAGTCGCACAGTCACCAACTGCATAGACACCTGGAAGTGACGTTTCTTGTTTCTTATCAACAAGGAAGGCACCGTTGCGGAAGAGTTCAATCTTACCATCTGCAAGAGCTGTATTTGGACGGAAACCAACAGCCAAGATGACCATGTCTACATCGAAGGTTTCTTTATCGGTTACAAGACGTTCTACCTTACCATCTCCTTCAACTGCTTGAACAGTTTGTCCAAGAGCCAAACGGATGTTGTGGTCTTCCAAGTTTTTCGCCATGATGTCTGTAAAATCTTTGTCATAGTAGCCGTTCAAGACAGTGTCCACGATATCCACCAAGACAACGTCTTTACCAAGACGTTCGAAAGCTTCAGCAAGTTCAACACCGATGTAACCACCACCAACTACGGCGATACGGTTCAAGTGTTTGCTGTTGTCTTTCAATTTTTCGATCACTTCTTCAGCGTTTTGGTACAATTTAACGAATTGAAGATTTTCAAGAGTTGCTTTGAATTCGCGGTTACCGGGAACGATTTCAACTCCTTTAATTGGAGGAATGATTGGTGTTGATCCGGTCGCAAAGATTAATTTTTCATAAGATTCTTTGTGTTCTTTTCCATCAACTTCTGCAGTTACCACTTTGTTGTCATAGTCAATTGAAAGAACAGGAGAGTTCATGTAGACTTTTGCACCTTTTGCTTCCAATTTTTCTTTATCAGAGTAGAAGAGACCTTCTGGACCATCGATTTGCTCACCGATCCAAAGTGCCATCCCGCATCCAAGGAATGAAATGTTTGAGTTTTGGTCAAAAACCACAATTTCATTTTCATTTCCAAAATTATCTAACATAGTGTTGATACAAGCTGTTCCGGCATGGTTTGCCCCTACAACAACGATTTTACTCATAGAATAAATCCTACCTTTAATTAAAATTTACTTCTTGAGTATATCATAAAAATGATATCGGTTACAAGATATTTGCTCAGAATTTGTGATCTTTTTTTCAATTTTCCAGAAAATCCCACTTCACATGTTTCAAAAAATGTCAAACAATATGCTTGAAAGGATTGTGAAAACGATATCTTTTTGATATACTGTAGGTAAGTGAAAATAGGAAAGGATAGATTTTTAGTGGACCTAAGTAGTCGATCCGAACATTTGATGGGAACGACCATCACTGTTTCGATCTGTCACCCACAAGCGAATGAACTCTTAGCCCGCTGCTTTGAACTTCTTCGCTCCTACGAACATCGCTTCAGTGCTAATGATGCAAGTTCTGAACTCATGGAGGTCAATCACCAAGCTGGTATTGCTCCTGTCCAAGTACATCCAGATCTTTTTGAACTGATTGCATTAGGAACCTTGCATAGTCAAGCTCAGAACAGCCATTTAAACATCGCCATTGGTCCTCTTGTACAGACCTGGCGAATTGGATTTTCAGATGCTAGACGTCCCCAGCAAGGGGAAATTAATCAAGCTCTGACCATGATCGATCCTCACCGAATTCAGCTCGACCCAGAAAACCATACGGTCTTTCTTATGCGTCCTGGAATGAAGATCGACTTGGGAGCCTTAGCAAAAGGCTATAGCGCAGATCTAATTGCTACCTATCTGAGAGGTAAGGGAATCAAGGATGCCTTGATTGATCTTGGAGGAAATATCCTAACCGTTGGTCAACACCCTGTTAAACAGCAGCCTTGGCGGATTGGCATTCAAAATCCTGTCGAAAAAAGAGGAAATCACTTACTGGTCCTCTCAGTCAAGAATAAATCTGTTGTCACCTCTGGCATCTACGAGCGTCATTTAGAAGTTGAAGGCCAGTCGTTTCATCATATCTTTGATAGCGCGACGGGCTATCCGGTCGAGACAGACTTAGCCAGTATCACTATCATATCTGATCGATCCGTAGACGGGGAGATATGGACTACCCGCCTGTTCGGGGAATCTCCTGCTTCTATCCTCAATACTGTTGAATCACTTCCTGGTATAGACACCTTATTGGTTTCTCAATCAGGCAAGATTGCCTATACAAGTGGGCTCCAATCATATTTATAATTCTCCTATCAGAAAGGAATTTTCCATGATAAAACTTATTGCGATTGTGGGGACTAACTCCAAACGTTCTACAAACCGTCAACTACTTCAATACATGCAAAAACATTTTGCTGATAAGGCTGAGATCGAATTGGTCGAAATTAAAGATATCCCTGTCTTTAACAAACCAGCCGACAAACAAGTGCCTGAAGCTGTCTTGGATATTGTTGCAAAAATTGAGGAGGCTGATGGAGTCATTATTGGGACTCCAGAATACGACCACTCTATTCCAGCGGTCTTGATGAGTGCTCTCGCTTGGCTGTCATACGGAGTCTTCCCATTGTTGAATAAACCAGTCATGATTACTGGGGCTTCATACGGTACGTTGGGATCTTCACGCGCCCAACTCCAACTTCGCCAAATCTTAAATGCTCCAGAAATCAAAGCGAATGTCTTGCCAGATGAATTCTTGCTCTCCCATTCATTGCAAGCCTTTGATCAAAATGGAGACTTGGTGGATTTAGATGTCATTCAAAAATTAGATGCCGTCTTCAATGATTTCCGTGTGTTTGTAAAAATCACAGACAAATTGCGCAACGCCCAAGAATTACTTCGCAAAGATGCTGAAGAATTTGACTGGGAAAACTTGTAAGATAGGAGACAGAAAAGAATGAAATTTGTAGGACTTGTAGGATCAAACTACGATCAATCATATAACCGTAAACTCTTGGAATTCATTCGCCGACAATTTAAGATCAAATTTGAATTGGAAGTTCTTGAAATCGATGAAGTTCCAATGTTTAACCAAGATGAAAAATGGGACGAAAGTTTCCAATTACGTCTTTTGTACAATAAAATTACTCGAGCAGATGGTGTCATCATTGCTACTCCAGAGCACAACCATACGATCTCTGCTGCTCTTAAATCTGTTCTTGAATGGCTATCTTTTGAGGTGCATCCATTTGAAAACAAACCAGTAATGATCGTTGGTGCTTCCTACTATGATCAAGGGACATCACGTGCTCAGGTTCACCTCCGCAAGATCCTTGATGCTCCAGGTGTCAATGCTTATACTCTTCCAGGTAATGAATTCCTTCTTGGAAAAGCAAAAGAAGCTTTTGACGAAAACGGCAATATCATCAACGAAGGAACCGTCAAATTCCTTGAAACCTGCTTGGATAATTTTATGAAATACGTTGAGGTTGTATCCAAATTGAAAAAACCAAAACCAATTGAACCAGAAGATTTAGATTGTAATCATCCAATTGCTACAACTGTTACTGAGATCGATCCAGATGATCCAGATTGGGTTGAAAAAGTAGCTGAACTTACAGGTGCTGTTTCTGGAGATACTTATGTCAAACTTGACCACGGTATCCTAACCGTTGACCAAATTAATATGTTCTTGAAGGCCATGCCATTTGAGTTGACATATGCCGATGATAACAACCAATTCCTCTACTACAACAATGCTCATCAAGATCCAGATACCATGTTTGCCAAACGCGTGCCACCTCAATCTGGTAGCCGAATGTCAACCGTTCACGGATCCCTTCCACCAGCACGTATGAAAAACGTTGAATGGGTAATCGGCACTCTTCGCAACGGAAACCAAGAATATGTTCGAACTATTGTTCCAGGATCTCCTGAAGGCGTGATCAACACCCACAACTACCAAGCAATGTATTATGAAGATGGTTCTTACGCTGGTATCAATGAGATTGTCTTCAACTTCAAACCATGGTTAGACTGGTACCTGCAAACAACAGGTCAACGCCTTGTAGGTGGTAGCGGACCATTTGCTCCTGCTGGTGGTCATGGTGATGCAGATGCAACTTCTGGTGCTTCTGATGCTGGAGGACATGGTGACGGAGGCCACGGAGATGCTGATGCCACTTCTGGTGCAAGCAACTAATAAAAAAATGAAGCTTCGTGCTTCATTTTTTTATTTTAACTCCTTGATAATCTTCTTAGCATCTTCGTTTGAAATAGCCCCTAATTGTACATGTCCAATTTTTCCGTGGCTATCTATAAAGACTTCTGTAGGAATAGAGCGAACTTGATAATCTGCAAATGAAGAACCGTCTGGATTGTACAAGACAGGTACTGACTTGTAATCTTGTTGATCAAACCATTTGACGAATTCTTCCTCTGTTTTTTCACCTTGGAGTCCTGGTGCCATAATGGTCAGAATTTCAAAGTCCCGGTCCTTTTCTTCAACTAATTTATTGAGTTCAGGCATGCTTTGGCGACAAGGACCACACCAAGTCGCCCAGAATTTCAAATATACCTTCTTCCCTCTGTAGTCTGAAAGTTTAACCGTGTTCCCCTTCATATCCTTTAGCTCAAAGTCACTCGCTTCTTTTCCTACTAAGGGATGTTTACTAGCGGTTGTGTTGGTCATTGATTGATTATCCATGGATTGTTTGTTCATGCCGCTTTCGGACTGATTCATAGAGCAAGCAGTCAGGATAGATAGAGAAAGAAGCGAAAAACAAGCGTATTTAATAACTTTCATAATGAGTAAACCTCCATTTGATTTATGAAAAGATAGCAGACAAGCTATTCAATTGTCCCAAGAGTAACAAAATCCCCATAATGATGATGATCAAGCCACCAATCTTCTTCAGTAATAAGAGATGGGGTTTTAGACGATTAAAGTATGGGAGAACAATCCCAGACGCTAAGGCCAAAAGTAAAAATGGAATAGCCATCCCTAATGTATAGATAAAGAGATAGAGAGCACCCATGACGGCATCTTGACCATTGGATGCTGCTAATGCAAGAACCGATCCTAATACAGGGCCAATGCAAGGCGTCCAACCAAAACTAAAGCCAAGACCAAGAAGAAAGGCTGAAAACAACTCATTCTTCTGTTTGTTGGCTCCAAAATCTACTGATTTTTGCTTCTCAAGGAAATGAAAATGAAAGACTTCCATCTGATGAAGACCAAGGATAATGATCAGCGCTCCCATAACGTAGCGGAACCAGTTGGTATACATAACCTGCCCCAATAAGCCAGCTCCGAAACCTATGATAAGGAAAATAACAGAAATACCTGCGATAAAACACAAGGTCTTAACGATGCCATGCCAGCGTATCTTTTTCCCAAAAATCTGAACGGATTTTTCCTGATCACTTCCTAGCAAAACGCCAATGTAGACCGGGAGCAAAGGAAAGACACAGGGAGAGAAAAAGGAGAGAATCCCTGCCAGAAAGACAGTGAAGGAGAAAACGATTTGATTCATAAAATGCTCCGTATATTGATATGTTAGAAATAGTATAACATGCCATTCCTTAAATTAAAAATTTTTGCTACGGTTTGTATTTAAAGAAACTATTTAGGTACTAGTTTCAAAATAAAAAAACTCTAAAGCGGGGAACTTTAGAGTTTCTAGTAAATCTTATTCTTCTTCTGCACTTTGTTTATTGGGCAAGAACAGAGCAAGGACAATACCAACGACTGCTGGTAGTAACCATGGGAGGGATTGGGCAGCAAACGGCAAGTGCTTAATGATGTTTGCTAGACCTGCAAGTTTAAAGGTACTTGCCAGAACGTCTCCAAACGCAACCAAGCTAACTAAGAAAATAGTCAATTGCATCCCTGGTTTTGATAGTTGAGTAAATTTATTTACAATCACAATCAACACAATAGTAATCGTGATTGGATAGAGGATCATCAAGACAGGCAATGAATAGGCAATAATGGCACTCAAACCAAGATTGGCAATGGAGAATCCAATCAAGGTAAAAAGAGTTGCATAGACCTTGTAAGAGATTTTAGGGAAGGTGTTATGGAAGAATTCCCCAGTTGACACGATCAAACCGGCTGTTGTTGTGAAACAAGTCACCGTCACCATACCTGCGAGGAAGATTTGAGCAGCTGGACCGAAGATAGCCTTGGTCGCTTCTGAAAGGACATAGACACCTTTATTGGCATCAGATGCCATCACTTTTGCTGGAATTGGGAAATGATTTCCAAGGTAACCCAAGCCAATGTATAAAATACTAAAGCCAATGGCTACGACGATCCCAACGATCCAGATGGTTTTAATGTACTCTTTCTTGCTGGTAAAACCAAGTTGATTGAGGGTGGTTACCGCAATCACACTAAAGGCCACTGAAGCAAGGGCATCCAAGGTATTATAGCCTTCAAGGAAACCTTGACCAAAGGCAGATGCTTGGTAGGCTGCTGTTGCCACTTGTGGCGCGTGTCCACTGTACTTGAGAGCACCTAGGACAACCAGTACAACGATCAAGATAGCAAAGACAGGTGTTAAAATCCGACCAATACTATCTAAGATTTTAGAAGGATACAAGGCAATCAAATAGGCCAAACAGAAATAAATCAAGGTAAAAATGAAGAGACCAAGTCCTCCATTGGCATTTCCTAACAAGGGGGCGATTCCAACCTCGTAGGAAACAGTAGCCGTTCTTGGAATGGCAAAGAAGGGGCCAATAGAGAGGTACAAGGCTACCAGATAAACGATAGCAAACCAAGGGGCGATTTTACGTGAAATCTCGTGAATATAGCCTTTAGGATTGAGCGTCCCAATGATCAAGGTAATAATCGCAATTCCTACTCCTGATAAGACAAATCCAGCAATAGCTGGCCAAAAATGGCTACCCGACTGGGCACCTAGCGCAGGTGGAAAGATCAAATTCCCTGCACCGAAGAAAATACCAAATAACAGCAAACCTGTTAAGGAACCTTTTCGTAACATATGTTCTCCTTTTTATGTTGAATCTTTTCTAGTATAACAGCTTTCTGTCACCACGGCAATTCATTTTTTCTGAATCTATTGATTTTCTCAATTGGCAGCTAAGGCTTTTAACAACATTGAACGATTGTGGAATTCATAAGCACATTTTAGTCAATTGTGCTACAATATAACTACTACTACATCTAGGAGTCATCATGTTTCTAAATATATTCTGGTTGATTCCAGCTACCATTTTTTTATTTTTCTTTTTGAACGACCGCAGAAGACTGATCAATGCTTACCTCTTTTCAATAAGTTTCGGCCTTTTCCTCCTAATTTCCGCCCTTCTACTAGTTGTTCGTACGGAGCTTTGGTTTAACCAAAAGGTTGCCATCATTATCTTTTCAGTACTTGCTATCCTTGTTTTACTCAGTATTATTTTCTCAACTGTTTTTCTTCTTTTTAACGGCCATCAAATGATATCTTTTGAAGGCAAAAGGTTGGCTAATCTCCTCTCGCTCCTATATGGGATCTTTATTATCGGCGCCTTGGCGCTTCATTTCCTTCCTCATTTCCCAGGGAAAGATCTCTTGATTTATCCAATAGACTTTGCCCTCTTTTACTCGACTTTTCTTTATCTTTCTCATGTTTTATATGGGACTTTTTGCAATTACTTGCCCATTCGTAAAGAGCCCGATGCTATCATCGTCCTTGGCTCTGGTCTAATTGGGGATAAAGTACCACCACTTTTGGCCCAGCGTCTAACTAAAGCAAAGACTATCTATGAGCAGTTTGAGGGACGACCAAAACTAATTGTTTCTGGTGGACAAGGTGCTGATGAATTAATCTCAGAGGCGGAAGCTATGGCAAACTACCTGATGGAACAGGGTGTACCACAGGAAGACATTTTGATTGAGAATCGTTCTCGAACGACTTTTGAGAATCTGACCTTTAGCAAGGCTATTCTTGAAGATCAGGGACTAGGAAAGAGTGTCCTGGTGGTGACCAATTCCTTTCACGCTCTTCGGGCTGGTGTCTTTATGAGACGATTAAAAATCCCTGGACGCAGTGTCGGTTCAAAAACAGCTTTTTATTATCTCCCATCGGCTTGGATCCGAGAAACGGTTGGGCTAGTTTCTCTCTATTGGAAATGGCATGCTGCTTTCTTAGCTTTTCTATTTCTGCCTTGGTTCTTTTCACAAATCATGAGTATCGTGTACTATTTCTTTATTTACTAACCAAAAAAAGTTCTCAGTAAATTAGCTGAGAACTTTTTTATATCATGTCTAATGATCACTAAAGCGTCGGTATTCAATACGGAAATCAAAGTAATTCTCTGCTTGCAGTTTATGGAAGATGTCCCGATAAGCCTCTTCATCAAATTGATCGCCTCGATAGAGAATTTCAAAGCTAAGTCCGTCGTATTCTAAAAAGGCATTAGCAGTTTTAAATCCATTTCGCTTATAGAAGTCCATCCGAGACTGACGTTGCTCTATATTGTCGCATTCTTCATCTAAACGTTCCACTTCAAGAATCATGGTCCTTTGGTAAAATTCCACCAATTTTTCAATGATTTCTTGACCATATCCGTGGCTTCTTAAATGTGGCATAATGGCAAAGAAACTGACATAAAAAGCTTTCTGATTATAGATTGAAAAAGCGAATCCGACAAATTCTTCCTCATTATAAAAAGCAAAGAAATTGGCATCGTCATTGTCCGTATAGCGTAAAAATTCTGACAAAGGAACACGCTCTTCTTCTGGAAATGCTTCGATATTCAGCCTTTCGACCTTATCCAGATCTGGGAACGTTTCCGTGATTAATTGGCTCGTTAAGCTCATAAGGCCTCCTTTTCTGACACGATTATATCAAAAAATGTAAGGGGATTCAACTACCGATGCTTGTCGCTGGTTACTGAAGTTGGTATAATGGCACTATGAAAAGAATTCAACGTGTGAACCTCATAGATGGTCCTATTTTACCCACTCTTTTAAGTTTTGCCTTTCCTATCCTTTTATCCAATATCTTCCAACAACTCTACAATACCTCGGATGTCATGATTGTAGGACGATTTTTAGGTCAAAAATCATTGGCCGCCGTTGGGGCGACCTCCGCTATTTTTGATTTGATTGTTGGATTTGCCGTCGGTGTTGGAAATGGGATGGGCATCATTATCGCGAGAAATTATGGAGCTAAAAACGATGACCAATTACGAAAATCTGTCGCGGCAACTGCTGTTATTGGCGGCATCCTCAGTCTCTTCGTGATATCTATTGGTGTTGTGGGTCTTTATCCCCTTCTCCAGTTTTTAGGGACCCCACCAGCTATTATAGCTCAGTCCTATCTCTATATCTCCACTATTGTCAATGGTGTAGCTGTGACCTTTGCCTATAATCTTTGTGCCGGACTTCTTCGAGCTGTTGGCGATAGCTTAGCGGCACTCTACTTCTTGATTATCGCTGCCGTTCTCAATATTCTTCTTGATCTTTATTTTATTACCCAACTCCATCTCGGAGTCCAATCCGCTGGGATTGCGACCATTATTGCGCAAAGTTTTTCTGCACTTCTTTGTTTCATTTATATTCGAAAAAAAGTACCTTTCCTCCTGCCAAATCGCAACGATTTTGTTTGGGATCAAAGGCTCTATCAGGACTTAATCAGTCAGGGATTTACCATGGGGCTCATGTCTTCTATTGTCTCTATCGGAACAGTCATCTTACAATCAGCTATCAATAAGCTTGGAATGACCATCATTAGTGCTCAAATCTCAGCGCGTCGGATCATGTCCTTTGCCCTTCTGCCAATGGCTGCTATTTCCACTAGTATGACGACCTTTACCTCGCAAAACTTTGGTGCCAAACAATTCCGACGCATTCAAAAAGGCGTTAAACAAGCTTGTCTCCTCTCCTTCGTTTGGTCGATCATTGTTGCCATCCTCCTCTTCTTTACAAGCCCCTTCTTGACAAGCCTCATATCTGGATCAACCAATCCCAACTTGATCGCAAATGCCAGTCTCTATCTGCAAATCAGCTCCTGCTTCTATCCGGTCTTAGGATGCCTCTTGATTTTAGGGAATTCCCTCCAAGGTATCGGCCGAAAATTGACCCCTTTGATTTCTAGCTTTATCGAGTTAACAGGAAAAATTCTCTTTGTATTTTTCATTATCCCTCATACAGGCTATATAGGAGTCATTCTTTGTGAGCCTCTCATTTGGGTTCCAATGACCCTTCAACTTTGGTTTACCTATCACAAAGCCAGCTATAAGCTCCTCTCATTATAAAACTCGTCTAGTACATAACAAAATAACTTCTGCTCATTTGAACAGAAGTTATTTTTTGTCATCAGGCGTCTATTAGAACAAGCCGATCGCTGTTCCATCAGCAGCTACATCCATATTTAAAGCAGCTGGACGTTTTGGTAGACCAGGCATCGTCATGACATCCCCTGTCAAAGCGACAATAAAGCCTGCTCCCAATTTTGGAACCACTTCACGAATAGTGATTTCAAAGTTTTCAGGAGCTCCCAATGCATTTGGATTATCAGAGAAGCTATATTGTGTTTTGGCCATACAGATTGGCAACTTATCCCAACCATTTTTCACGATTTGGGCAATTTGTGTCTTAGCTTTCTTCTCAAAGTTTACCTTGCTACCACGGTATATCTCCGTCACAATTTTTTCAATTTTTTCTTCTACAGAAAGGTTGTTATCATACAAACGTGTGTAGTTAGCTGGACTTGTTTCAATGGTCTTAACCAGTGTTTCAGCAAGGTCAACTCCACCGTCAGCACCATTCGCCCATACGCTCGCAAGCTCTACTGGTACCTCAATTTCAGCACACAATTCTTTCAAAGCAGCAATTTCTGCTTCTGTATCGGTGATAAATTCATTGATGGCAACTACTGCAGGAATACCAAACTTACGAATATTTTCAACGTGACGTTTTAAGTTGGCAAAACCAGCACGAACAGCCTCTACATTTTCTTCAGCCAGAGCATCCTTGGTAACTCCACCATTCATCTTAAGGGCACGAAGTGTCGCTACGATCACTACTGCATCTGGAGAAGTAGGCAAGTTTGGAGTTTTAATATCTAGGAATTTTTCAGCACCAAGGTCAGCACCAAATCCTGCTTCTGTAATCGTATAGTCAGCTAAATGAAGAGCTGTCGTCGTTGCTAATACAGAGTTACATCCATGGGCAATATTGGCAAATGGACCACCGTGAACAAAGGCAGGCGTTCCATAGATAGTTTGAACCAAGTTTGGCTTAATCGCATCTTTAAGGATCAAGGCAAGAGCCCCTTCCACTTCTAAATCGCGGACATAAACTGGAATGCGATCATAGCGGTAACCGATCACAATATTAGCCAAACGGCCTTTCAAATCTTCAATATCTGTCGCCAAGCAAAGGATGGCCATAATCTCAGAAGCAACTGTAATATCAAAACCGTCTTCACGCGGAATCCCATTCAAAGGACCGCCAAGACCGACAGAAACATGGCGCAAAGCTCGGTCATTCAAATCCACTACCCGTTTCCAAATAATGCGACGTTGGTCAATACCGAGTTCATTTCCTTGATGCAAATGATTGTCAATCAAAGCAGAAAGAGCATTATTTGCCGTTGTGATGGCATGCATATCCCCTGTGAAATGAAGGTTGATGTCTTCCATCGGTAACACTTGAGCATAACCACCTCCAGCAGCACCACCTTTAATCCCCATAACAGGTCCTAAAGAAGGTTCGCGAATGGCAATCATGGTTTTTTTACCGATTTTATTCAAAGCATCTGCCAGTCCAATTGTAATGGTTGATTTCCCTTCTCCAGCAGGAGTTGGGTTGATCGCAGTGACTAAAATGAGTTTTCCTACTGGATTTTTCTCAACATCACGAATCTTATCAAAGCTCAATTTCGCCTTGTATTTTCCATACAATTCAAGATCATCGTCCTCCAAACCAATTTTCTTAACAACGTCCACAATTGGTTGGAGCTCAATGCTTTGAGCAATTTCGATATCTGTTTTCATAAGGGGCTCCTTTATATTTGATAGAACTATTATACCTAAAATTCGCGAAAATAACATGGTTTTTCCACCTTTTGAATCGAACGTTCGTTTTTTATCTAAATATTATGGCTACACATAGCTAATCCTAATAGCTTCAGAACTTTACTTACGTATCTTTTTTGTGTAAAATAAGCATATGCATATTTTAATTACATCAGGCGGGACGAGTGAAGCCATTGATAGCGTTCGTTCAATCACCAATCATTCCACTGGGAGCCTAGGGAAAATCCTTACAGAAACAGCTCTTGCAAAGGGACATCAGGTGACCTTGATCACAACGCCTACCGCGCTTAAACCCGATCCTCATTCACACCTTCGACTTCTATTGATCGAGAATGTCGAGGAACTACTCACACAAATGCAGAAGGAAGTCCTTCATCATCAGACCTTGATTCACGCTATGGCTGTCTCAGACTATACACCTGTTTACATGACAGGCCTTGAGGAAGTTGATAAAGCTCAGGACCTACATAGCTTTATCCATCGCGAAAATCAGGAAGCGAAAATCTCTTCGAAAGAAGAATACCAAGTACTCTTTCTAAAGAAAAATCCGAAGATTATATCGCTCGTCAAAGAATGGAATTCTGCGATTCAACTGATCGGCTTTAAGCTTTTAGTCGACGTTTCTTCTGAAGAGTTGATCCAGGTAGCGCGTGAAAGTCTCGTTAAAAATCATGCCAGCATGATCGTTGCTAATGATCTGACCAAGATTCAGAATGGTCAGCATCAAGCCTATCTAGTGACAGATAATCACGTCCTAGAAGCTTCTACGAAAACAGAAATCGCAGAGGCTATCCTAAAGCATTTACAATAAAAGGTTACATATGACACAAATTACTTTAGCTGTTACCGGTAGTATTTCCGCCTATAAAGCAGCTGATATTACCAGCCAACTAACCAAATTGGGGTTTGAAGTGAAAGTCCTCATGACTCCTGCAGCCAGAAAATTTATCACCCCTTTAACCTTGCAAATTCTTTCAAAACATCAAGTAGGCCTCGATGTTATGATCGAAGACGATCCACAGAGGATCGAGCACATCGACATTGGAAAAGAAACAGACATCTTTCTTGTAGCACCAGCCAGCGCCAATACCATTGCTAAACTTGCCATGGGGCTAGCAGATAATATGGTGACAAGCACAGCTCTAGCTTTGCCTCAA
The DNA here is from genome assembly GCF_016648925.1 of Streptococcus parasanguinis. Lineage (GTDB taxonomy): Bacteria > Bacillota > Bacilli > Lactobacillales > Streptococcaceae > Streptococcus. The sequence goes on from NZ_JACLQX010000003.1 coordinate 138,894, forward strand.
GGAACAAAAAAATTACTAGCCCCCGCTATGAATACAAGAATGCTGGAACACCCAGCTACCCAACGAAATCTAAAACTCTTACAAGACTATGGTTACCAGATTATTCAACCTCGCCATGCTACTCTCGCTTGTGGCGATCAAGGGTCTGGAGCTCTAGCGTCTGTAGAAACTATTGTAGAAACTGTTAAGGAGCATTGTTTATGAGAAAATCATCTTCTATTTCACGAATTGCCATCTTTTTTGCGGTTATGATCACTATTCACTTTGTGACATCCTTCATTCTGCAATTTGTTCCATCAGGTATTCAACCAACCTTGGTTCATATTCCTGTCGTGATCGCATCTATCATTTATGGACCTCGTACAGGTGCTATTCTAGGACTGCTGATGGGCCTCTTTAGCCTCACCATGAATACACTGGTTTTAACCCCAGCAAGCTATCTCTTTAGTCCCTTTGTCCCTCACGGAAATCTCTACTCCCTTCTCATCGCTTTAGTACCGCGTATTCTCATCGGGGTAACCCCTTACTTCGTCTATCGCTGGATCCACAATCGTACAGGACTTATGGTAGCTGGGATGATCGGTTCTATGACCAATACTGTATTTGTTTTAAGCGGGATTTACTTCTTCTTTGGGAACAGCTTTGGAGGGGGAATTCAAAATTTCCTTGGTTTGATTGTGTCTACTAACTCTCTTATTGAAGTCGTTGCGACAGTCCTCATTACCAGCGCAGTTGTTCCATCTCTTGAAAAATTAAAATAATCTTCCAAGTCAAGACAGATTCGTCTTGGCTTTTTTAATGGTTAAATGCTTATTATTTTTGAAAAGATTTACAATTATAGCTAGAATTTTCTGAAAAAATCTGCTATAATGAAAGCGATTAAATATAACGCAAAAAGGAGACGCTTGCATGACCTATCAAGAAAACTACCAAAAATGGCTCGACTTTGCTGAATTACCAGCTTACCTTCGTGATGAGTTGGTCGCAATGGATGAAAAAACAAAAGAAGATGCCTTCTACACTAACCTTGAATTCGGAACAGCTGGTATGCGCGGATTAATCGGTGCTGGTACCAACCGTATTAATATCTATGTTGTTCGCCAAGCAACTGAAGGATTGGCCCAATTGATCGAATCAAAAGGGGAAGAAGCTAAAAAACGTGGAGTTGCCATTGCTTATGACAGCCGTCACTTCTCTCCTGAGTTCGCTTTTGAATCTGCTCAAGTTTTGGCTGCCCATGGTATCAAATCTTATGTATTTGAAAGCCTTCGTCCAACACCTGAATTGTCATTTGCTGTTCGTCACCTCCACACATTTGCTGGGATCATGGTAACAGCTAGCCACAACCCTGCTCCATTTAATGGATACAAGGTATACGGTGAAGACGGTGGACAAATGCCACCTGCAGATGCGGATGCATTGACAGATTACATCCGTGCGATCGAAAGTCCATTCACTGTTCAATTGGCTGATCTTGAAGAAAGCAAAGCTAACGGCTTGATTGAAGTTATCGGTGAAAACGTCGACGCTGAATATTTGAAAGAAGTGAAAGGTGTTAACATCAACCAAGACTTGATCAATGAATACGGTCGCGACATGAAGATTGTCTACACTCCTCTTCATGGTACAGGTGAAATGTTGGCTCGTCGTGCTCTTGCACAAGCTGGATTTGAAGCAGTTCAAGTTGTTGAAGCTCAAGCTGTTCCAGATGCAGACTTCTCAACTGTTAAATCTCCAAACCCTGAAAACCAAGCTGCTTTTGCTCTTGCTGAAGAACTTGGTCGCAAAGTAGACGCTGATGTATTGGTTGCAACTGACCCAGATGCAGACCGCCTTGGTGTTGAAATCCGCCAACCAGACGGTTCTTACCTCAACCTTTCTGGTAACCAAATCGGAGCGATCATTGCTAAATATATTCTTGAAGCTCACAAAACAGCTGGTACGCTTCCTGCAAATGCTGCTCTTTGTAAATCCATCGTATCCACTGAGTTGGTGACCAAGATTGCAAAAAGCTACGGCGCAACGATGTTTAACGTCTTAACTGGTTTCAAATTTATCGGTGAAAAAATTCATGAATTTGAAACACAACACAACCACACTTACATGCTTGGTTTTGAAGAAAGCTTCGGTTACCTCATCAAACCATTCGTACGTGACAAAGATGCTATCCAAGCCGTTCTTATCGTTGCTGAAATCGCAGCTTACTACCGCTCACGTGGTATGACTTTGGCAGATGGTATCGAAGAAATCTATAAACAATATGGTTACTTCGCAGAAAAGACTATCTCTGTTACCCTTTCAGGTGTGGATGGAGCTGCTGAAATCAAGAAAATCATGGATAAATTCCGTGGTAACGCTCCTAAACAATTCAACAACACAGACATTGCTAAGACAGAAGACTTCTTAGAACAAACAGCTACTACTGCTGACGGCGTTGAAAAATTAACAACTCCTCCAAGTAACGTATTGAAATACATCTTGGCTGATGATTCATGGTTTGCCGTTCGTCCTTCAGGTACAGAACCAAAAATCAAATTCTACATCGCTACAGTTGGTGAATCTGAAGCAGATGCTAAAGAAAAAATTGCGAATATCGAAGCAGAAATCAATGCTTTTGTAGGCTAAAACATGAGGCTGGGACAAAAGTCCTAGCCTCTTAATCTTTTTTGGATTGTCAAGCAAAACGCAGTGGTTGAGTGGGCTCTACTACGCTGATTTCATCAGCTTTTACAGCCCTACTCAACTGTGCGGAGGTGGGAC
>NZ_JACLQX010000030.1:0-22940 GCF_016648925.1 Streptococcus parasanguinis
TCGGGAAGTAGCTCAGCTTGGTAGAGTACTTGGTTTGGGACCAAGGTGTCGCAGGTTCGAATCCTGTCTTCCCGATAGTGTATCGAAAAAGTCTAATGGTTGACATTAGACTTTTTTTGTAGTTATTTTTTATTAATTTTCAAGAAAAAAGAGCTTTCGCTCTTTTCAACTTTATTTATTTCGCAGTTCAACATAACGGTTATACCAAATTTTGATATATTCCTCAGAAAAAGGACCTTTGTTTTGGTTTATCCAATCTACTAGAACCTTAACATTTTCCTTTAAAATAAAGTCGATGTCATCTGAATAGTGCATTTTTTCTTTGTGTTGCTCGTATTCTTCAACATCTAACAATTTTTTTTCACCATTGGTAAAGACCTTGACATCGAGATCATAGTCGATATATTTTAAGGCTTCTTGGTCAATGTGAAAAGGACTTGCTAGGTTACAGTAGTAAGACACACCATTGTCACGGATCATGGCGATGATGTTAAACCAATATTTTTTATGGAAATAAACGATCGCTGGTTCACGTGTGATCCAACGTCTACCATCACTTTCAGTCACAAGTGTATGATCATTTACTCCAATAATTGCATTTTCGGTTATCTTTAATACCATGGTGTCACGCCATGTACGGTGTAAACTGCCATCATGTTTATAACTTTGAATTGTAATAAAGTCGCCTTCTTTAGGTAGTTTCATAACTTACCAACTTTCTACAATCTAAGTATATCCTCTATATTGTATCATATTTTTTCAAATTTTTTCTTATTTTTCTATTTAATTTTCAATTTGGTTTATGAATCTAAGTATTCTCTAATGGCTGACGTTATATCACTATAATCGTAGCCTTTTCTGGCTAGTGCCTGAGTCAAGCGTTGTTTGAGTTCATAGCCTTCATATTTTTTACTGTATTTACGGTATTGTTTTTCTAACTCTTTTAGAATGAGCTCATTGGTTGTTTCTTCATCTGTTTCGAGCTCGAGATTTTGGAATGCTATCTTTGCTTGGTTGTAAGCAAAGCCTTTTGAAATGAGTGCTTGGATGATTTTCGTTTCAATGGCTTTTAACGGATATTTTCCTTGATATTTTTTTAGGAGTTTTATTGCTGTACGGTCGATCACTTCTGAGAAATCATAGTCTGCAAGTATTTCTTGTAGGATAGACTTTGGGATCCCTTTTTGTTGAATTTTTTGTTGTAATAAGAGAGGGCCCTTATCGCCACTGAGGAGGTTGGCCTCTATCAAGTTTCTTGCATATTGACGATCATCTAACCACTTGTCTTCTTTTAGGTGTTGGACCACTTTATCAATAATGCCACTTTCAATTTCATATTTTGTCAGGTAGTCTCGGACTTCTTTTGTTGTCCGAGCTTTAAAAGAAAGATGGTAAAGGGCCAGGTTTTTACCATATGAGTATTGAGCAAACTCTTGTATTTCTTTTAATTCCTCTTCACTGATTTCTTTATCTTTGGAAAGGAAATATTTGACGATGGTATCATCTGTAATATAAAGTTTTTGATCATTGTCTAATTCCAGGAGGTAGAGTCTTTTTTTCTTTTCTAGTTTTGTAATTTTCATGTTTTTATTATACCGAAAAATGTGTTAAGATAGGGATATGAACGTTAAAGTAAAACAAAAAATTCCTTTGAAAATTAAACGAATGGGAATTAACGGAGAAGGGATTGGCTTTTATAAAAAAACACTTGTCTTTGTGCCGGGCGCTTTGAAGGGAGAAGATATCTTCTGCCAAATTACAAGTGTCAAGAAAAATTTTGCGGAAGCCAAACTCCTATCTGTGAATAAGGCGTCTAAGTTTCGTGTGACGCCCATGTGTGATATCTATGAGACCTGTGGTGGTTGCCAAATCATGCATTTGAAGTATGACAAGCAGCTTGAGTTTAAGACAGATTTATTGCAACAGGCCTTGAAGAAGTTCTCACCTGAAGGATTTGAACAGTATGATATTCGGCCGACAATTGGAATGCAGGAGCCGCTTTACTATCGGGCAAAATTGCAATTTCAAACAAGGAAATTCAAGGGTCAGGTGAAGGCGGGCCTCTATGCTCAAAATTCACATTATTTGGTGGAATTAAAGGATTGTTTGGTTCAAGATCCGGTTATTCAAGCTATTGCCAATGATCTTGCGGATTTATTGACCTATTATCAGATTCCGATTGCTGATGAGCGTAAAGAACTGGGTGTCAGAACCATGATGGTACGACGGGCTCGGAAGTCTGGTCAGGTTCAGATCATTGTGGTCACCAGTCGTCAGATTAACCTAAATAATTTGGTGCAAGACTTGGTCACGAAACACCCTGAGATTGTCACAGTTGCTGTTAATAAAAATACGTCTCGATCCAGTGAAATTTATGGGGAACAAACGCAGATTATTTGGGGAGAAGAGGCCATTTTGGAAGGGGTTTTGGATTATGAATTCTCCCTTTCTCCTCGAGCCTTTTACCAGTTGAATCCGGAACAAACTGAAGTATTGTATATTGAAGCTGTCAAGGCTCTAGATGTTTCCCCAGAGGATCACCTGATTGATGCCTATTGTGGGGTCGGAACGATTGGGTTTGCTTTTGCTAATAGAGTGAAAAGTGTTCGGGGGATGGATATTATTCCTGAAGCGATTGAAGATGCCAAATACAATGCTAAACGGATGGGATTTGAGAATACCCACTATGAGGCTGGTACAGCAGAAGAGATCATTCCTCGCTGGTACCAAGAAGGCTATCGGGCTAATGCTGTGATCGTGGATCCACCTCGTACGGGCTTGGGGACAAAATTAATCGAGACCTTGTTGCACTATGCACCTGAAAAGATGGTCTATGTCTCTTGTAATGTTTCTACTTTGGCACGGGATCTAGTGGCTTTGACAAAGGTTTATCAGGTTGAATACATTCAATCAGTGGATATGTTTCCCCATACTGCAAGGACAGAAGCAGTTGTGAAATTAGTGAAGAAGTGAAAGAAGAAGAATGGATATTTGGGAAAAACTTTATCTTGAGGCGAAAGCTCTCTATGCGCCTCAAGAGATTTCAGATTTTGTCTATGCTCGACATGTGGTTGCTGCTGTTGAGGCTGCAGATGGTCAGATTTTTACGGGCTTTTGTATGGAAGGAACCTGTGGCGTCTTTCATTTATGTGCCGAACGAGCAGCTCTCTTCAACATGTATCAACAATCAGGACAGACCAAGGTCAAGCGCATTATTGCTTTTCGAGACAAGCCTCCTTATGGAGAAGGCTCAGGGATGCCTTGTGGGGCCTGTCGGGAATTTCTCCTTGAGCTAGATGCAGAGAATCGTCATCTAGAATTTATGGTGGATTATGAGAGCCGCAAGACCATTACTTTAGGAGAACTGATGCCTCTTTGGTGGGGCGAAGAGCAGGCTCGTCAAAGAGAAAATAAAGGGAATGAGTAAAGGAAATAAATAAATGGACAATGTTATTGATGTATCGATTCCAGTTGCTCAAGTTATTGATCAACATCCGGAAGTATTGGATTTGTTAGTGGAGTTGGGCTTTAAACCCTTAGCCAATCCGATCATGCGCAATACAGTTGGGCGCAAGGTTTCTTTGAAACAAGGATCAAAATTAGAAGGTACTCCTATGGAGAAGATTGTGCGAACACTAGAGGCTAATGGCTATGAAGTAGTGGGGCTAGACTAATGAGTGATGAACGAATTCACGTCTTAAGAGATATCTTATTAGAGCTTCATCATGGAGCTTCTCCTGAGTCGGTTCAGGAGCGCTTTGATGCGACCTTTGCAGGGGTTTCTGCGATTGAGATCTCTCTTATGGAGCATGAACTGATGAATTCAGATGCAGGTGTGACTTTTGAAGATGTTATGGAGCTTTGTGATGTCCATGCCAATCTCTTTAAGAATGCTGTTCAAGGGGTCGAAGTGGCAGATACAGACCATCCAGGTCACCCAGTTCAGATCTTTAAACAGGAGAACTTAGCCCTTCGAGCCGCTATGATGCGGGTCCGTCGCTTGCTAGACAATTATGAGACGACTGAGGATCCTGAGATGATTCAGGAGATTCATAAGGGCTTGTTACGTCAGCTGGGCTTGGTGGGTCAATTTGACCGGCATTACCGTCGCAAGGAAGAGTTGATGTTTCCGATTATGGAAAAATATGGGCATGATTCCCCACCAAAAGTGATGTGGGGAGTAGATGACCAGATTCGAGAACTCTTTGCGAAAGCTTTGGATGCGGCCAAGAAATTACCGGAATCTAGTATTTCTGAAGTCAAGGAGCTCTTTGAAGCCTTTGCACAAGAGTTTGAGGGCATGATCTTCAAGGAGGAGTCGATCCTCTTGATGATTTTGCTGGAGTCCTTTACCCAGGATGACTGGCTCTCCATTGCAGAAGAAAGTGATGCTTATGGTTATGCCATTATTCTCCCAAGTGAGAAATGGGTGCCGAAACGTGTGGACTTTAAGGAGGAAGCGTCGAAAGAGTCAGAAGGTTCAACTGAACCACTTCCTTCTTCAAAAGGAGATGAGCACCGTCAGGTCATTGAAACTCCTGAGGGGCAATTGACCATTACCTTCACGCCTAAGAAAAAAGAAGAGAGCTTCGATCGCAAGCAACCACAAGCTTTTGGCCATGGCTTTCTCTCTGTGGAGCAAGCGAATTTAATCTTGAACCAGTTACCAATGGAGATCACCTTTGTCAATAAGGATGATATTTTCCAATATTACAATGATGCTGCGCCTTTTGAGGAAATGATTTTTAAGAGGACGCCTTCGCAGGTAGGACGCAATGTTGAGCTGTGTCACCCTCCGAAATACTTGGAGAAGGTCAAAGCGATTATGCAGGGGCTTCGTGAAGGGAAAAAAGACAAGTATGAAATGTGGTTCAAATCAGAACCGCGTGGGAAATTTGTCCATGTCACCTATGCAGCCGTGCGTGATGAAGCTGGAGAGTTTCAAGGAGTCTTGGAGTATGTTCAGGACATTCAACCTTATCGGGAGATCGATACGGATTTTTATAGAGGAATGGAGTAAAGATGAGTTACGAAACAGAGTTTATGAAGGAGTTTGAGGAGTGGATCAAGACCCAAGTCATGATCAATGAAATGGCTCTCGAAGAAAGTAAGAAGGTTTTTGATGAAGACCAGGATGAACGAGCGAAAATCGCTATGATTCGCTATGAAAGCCGTTTGGACGCTTATCAGTTCTTGCAAGGGAAGTTTGAAAATTTCCATGCTGGAAAAGGATTTCATGATTTACCTGATGGGCTCTTTGGTGAAAGAAAATATTAAATGGCCTTATTGAAGGCGTTTTACTAGCTAGATTTACCTGAAAATTGAGCAATGACTTGATTTTTTAGGGGATTGTGATACAATAAAAAAGTTGAAATGACATCAACGGATTTTTGAATGGAATTATGGTGATGAAACCTTGTTGCCTTAGGAATTGATCACTGAATTTAGGAGGAAAAATGGCAAAGAAGAACGTAAACCGTGCGAAACAATACAAGCATCAAAATAGACATCTTTTGAAAAAAGCTGTCGCAACTGTAACTGCAGCTGTGAAAGAAGCACCTAAAAAGGTTGAGAAAGCTACAAAAGCAGTGGCGAAAGAAGTGAAACAAGCAGCTTCTTCAGTGGAAGAATTTGCTGCAAGTTTGGAAGGTGTGGCACTTGATCGTGCGCAAACATTCTATGATGAAGGTATTCGCTCTGTTGCGGACTTCGCAAACTGGACAGAAAAAGAGTTGTTGGCCCTTAAAGGAATCGGCCCAGCTACAATCAAGAAATTGAAAGAACTAGGCGTTAAATTTAAATAATCGCTTTTGTGATTTCTTGCTATTTCCAAGAAAACTTGCTAAAATGAACCTATTAGAGGTGTTTTGAATCCCACATTTTACAGAAAGTGGCGGTGCTGAGAAGTCCACAAATGTGACAAAACTGGTTGCTAATGGATGAAAATGAAATAAACAAAGTTGCGGGCATTGCCCGAAATTGGGTGGTACCGCGGATTAACACATTCGTCCCTGTCAGATTGATGACAGGGGCGATTTTTCTTTTTGCAACCCTAGCTGAAGGAGCTTGTCATGAAACAATCTTTTAACACTAGTAAACTCTACTATGGCTTTCCGATTTTCATCTTGGGGTATCAGGACAAGAACTTTGGGCACAATATCACGACCTGCAGTTCCTCTTATAGCCTGGGAGATTGGCTGGTCATCGGGGTTGGTAGTGAGGAAAATGCGGCTGACCAGATTAAGCATTATCAACAGTTCACTGTGAACATCCCTGATGAAAACTTTATGCTTGAGATGGAGCAGGCTGGGTTTATCAGCCATCGGGAGAAGTTGGAACACCTAGGGCTAGACTATGAGATTTCTGAACGGACCCAGGCTCCGATTTTGGAGGCCTGTCCAGTCGTATTGGATTGCCAGGTAGATCGGATTATCGAGGAAGATGGCATTTGCCATATCTTTGCAAAGATTCTTGAGCGACTGGCTGATCCAGAGCTCTTAGATGATAAGGGGCATTTTAAAAATGACCGTTTTGCACCGACTTACTTTATGGGGGACGGCCATCAGCGCGTTTATCGTTATCTGGACGACCGAGTCGACCCCATGGGAAGCTTTATGAAGAATGCGAGGAAGAAGAATGACAAGAGCTGAGCTGCCAGAACGAATCGAAACGGAGCGTCTGGTCTTACGAGTCCGAACAGTGGCGGATGCTGAGGACATCCATGCCTACGCCAGTCTTCCAGAAGTCTCTTACCCAGCAGGCTTTCCACCCGTCAAGACCTTGGAAGACGAGATCTATTATCTAGAGCATATCATTCCCGATCGCAATCAAAAAGAAAATCTTCCAGCTGGTTACGGCATTGTGGTCAAAGGAACCGATAGAATCATTGGCTCTGTTGACTTCAACCATCGCCACGAAGACGATGTGCTGGAGATTGGCTATACCTTGCACCCAGACTATTGGGGCCGGGGTTATGTACCCGAAGCAGCGCGTACCTTGATTGACCTGGCTTTTAAAGAACTAGGGCTTCATAAGGTAGAATTGTCTTGCTTTAGCTACAATGTCCAAAGTCAACGAGTTGCTGAGAAGCTTGGTTTCACCCTTGAAGCACGCATAAGAGACCGTAAAGATGCCCAAGGCAATCGCTGTGATGATTTGAGATACGGCTTGCTGAAGAGTGAGTGGGAAACTCAAAATAAACATTAAAAAGAAATAACTAGAAAGGACGCACACATGTCTAAAGAACTTTCACCTAAATACAATCCAGCCGAGGTTGAGGCTGGTCGTTACCAAAAATGGCTTGACGAAGATGTTTTCAAGCCTTCTGGCGATAAAAAGGCTAAGCCTTATTCAATCGTTATTCCACCACCAAACGTAACTGGTAAACTTCACCTTGGTCACGCTTGGGATACAACTTTGCAAGATATCATCATCCGTCAAAAACGGATGCAAGGTTTCGATACGCTTTGGCTTCCAGGTATGGACCACGCAGGTATTGCTACTCAAGCTAAAGTAGAAGCGCGTTTGGCTGAGGACGGCATCTCTCGTTATGACCTTGGTCGTGAAAAATTCCTTGATAAAGTTTGGGAATGGAAAGACGAGTATGCCACTACTATCAAGCAACAATGGGGCAAGATGGGGCTTTCTGTAGACTACTCTCGTGAGCGTTTTACCCTTGATGAAGGGTTGTCAAAAGCCGTTCGTAAGGTCTTTGTAGAGCTTTACAAGAAGGGCTGGATCTACCGTGGTGAATTTATCATCAACTGGGATCCAAAAGCCCGTACAGCCCTTTCTGATATCGAGGTTATTCACAAGGATGTCGAAGGTGCCTTCTACCACATGAACTACATGTTGGAAGACGGTTCACGTGCCCTTGAAGTAGCAACAACTCGTCCTGAGACTATGTTTGGGGATACTGCCGTAGCGGTTAACCCAAATGATGACCGTTATAAAGACTTGATTGGTAAAAATGTTATCTTGCCAATCTTGAACAAGCCAATCCCAATCGTTGGTGACGAACACGCAGACCCTGAATTCGGTACCGGTGTGGTGAAGATCACACCTGCCCACGACCCTAATGACTTCTTGGTTGGTCAACGTCATAACTTGCCACAAGTCAACGTTATGAACGATGATGGTACCATGAATGAATTGGCTGGCGAATTCAACGGTATGGACCGCTTTGAAGCACGTAAGGCTGTTGTTAAGAAATTGGAAGAAATCGGTGCCCTTGTTAAGATTGAGAAGATGACCCATTCAGTTGGTCACTCAGAGCGTACAGGGGTTATGGTTGAGCCACGCTTGTCTACGCAATGGTTCGTCAAGATGGATCAATTGGCTAAGAATGCCATTGCCAACCAAGACACAGATGATAAGGTAGAATTCTACCCACCTCGTTTCAACGATACCTTCCTTCAATGGATGGAAAATGTCCACGACTGGGTAATCTCTCGTCAGCTCTGGTGGGGTCATCAAATCCCTGCATGGTACAATGCTGAGGGTGAAATGTACGTTGGCGAAGAAGCGCCAGAAGGTGACGGATGGAAGCAAGACGAAGATGTCTTGGATACTTGGTTTAGTTCAGCTCTTTGGCCATTCTCAACTATGGGCTGGCCTGATGTCGAGTCAGAAGACTTCAAACGTTACTTCCCAACTTCAACCTTGGTAACAGGTTACGACATCATCTTCTTCTGGGTGTCTCGTATGATCTTCCAATCATTGGAATTCACTGGACGCCAACCATTTAAGAATGTCCTTATCCACGGTCTTATCCGTGACGAGCAAGGACGTAAGATGTCTAAGTCACTCGGTAACGGGATTGACCCAATGGATGTTATCGAGAAATATGGTGCTGACGCCCTTCGTTGGTTCCTTTCAAACGGTTCTGCACCGGGTCAAGACGTGCGCTTCTCTTACGAGAAAATGGATGCGTCTTGGAACTTCATTAACAAGATTTGGAACATCTCACGTTACATCCTCATGAACAATGAAGGATTGACCTTGGATGCGGCACGTGAAAATGTGGCTAAAGTGGCTGCTGGTCAAGCAGGAAACGTCACAGACCGTTGGATTCTCCACAACCTCAACGAAACGATCGGTAAGGTCGCTGAAAACTTTGATAAGTTTGAGTTTGGTGTGGCTGGTCACATCCTCTACAACTTCATCTGGGACGAGTTTGCGGACTGGTATGTTGAGTTGACTAAGGAAGTGCTTTATAGCGACAATGAGGCCGAAAAAGTCATCACTCGTTCTGTCCTTCTATACACCTTGGATCAAATCTTGCGTCTCCTTCACCCAATCATGCCATTTGTGACTGAAGAAATTTATGGCCAAATCTCTGAAGGAACGATCGTGACTGCGGAATACCCAGTGGTTCGTCCAGAGTTTGAAAACGAAGAAGCAGCAGCCGGCGTTGAAGCTCTTAAAGATGTGATTCGCTCTGTTCGTAACTCACGTGCAGAAGTGAACGTAGCGCCAAGCAAGCCAATCACTATCTTGATTAAGACAAGCGACAGCAAGCTTGATGCCTTCTTCAATGATAACGTCAACTACATCAAACGCTTCACAAACCCAGAACACTTGGAAATTGCAGCAGATGTCAAAGTACCTGACTTGGTTATGTCAAGCATTATCACAGGCGCAGAAATCTACTTGCCACTCGCTGACCTTCTCAATGTCGAAGAAGAATTGGCTCGTCTTGAAAAAGAATTAGCCAAATGGCAAAAAGAACTCGACATGGTTGGTAAGAAGCTCTCTAACGAACGCTTCGTAGCCAATGCCAAACCAGAAGTCGTCCAAAAAGAACGCGACAAACAAGCCGACTACCAAGCGAAGTACGATGCGACTGTTGCACGTATTGAGGAGATGAAGAAGTTGGTGAAATAAACACAGAAACACGGCGGTATGCCGTGTTTTTTGTATGATTCTGTAAGAGAAAAAGTTTAAGCAACCTATTTTTAGACCATTTTCCAGAAATAATCGATGATATAGGTGAGACCGTAAGTGTAGATGACGAGGGTGATGGGTTTGCAGAGGATGATGATGGTCATGTAGCGTTTGAAGGTCATATTGGTCAGACCTGCCAGCATACAGATGAAGTCGGCGGGACTGACCGGCCAGATCATCATGAAGATAAAGAAGCGATCGAACCGCTTGCCTTCATTGAGCCAGCCAATGTACTTGTCGTAGGTCTTCTGACTGACCATGGATTGGACGAACTTAGGCCCGTACATTCTGGCTAGGTGGAAGATAATGGCACAGCCAATCACGATCCCGATGTAGTTGTAAATGGTCCCAATGATGTGGCCATAGATAAAGACACCAGCGACAGATGTCAGGGCGCCAGGAATAATAGGGACCACTGTTTGAAGGATCTGAAGAAAGATAAAGAGAGGTGGTCCAAAGATGCCTGCTTGGAGAATAAAAGCTGACAAGGTTTCTTTGGATTGAAGGATGCCAGAAAAGTAGGCCCAGATACAAAAGGCCAAGGTCCCAAGAGCCCCAATGATGGACGACCAATTAATGATGCGCTGGAGAAGAGGGGATACCTCCCTCAATTTTTTTTCTTTTGTTATCATAACTCTTCCGCGTAGTTTTTTCTTCTACTATACCATTTTTTTGTCTATTTGTAAGCTCTGGTGATGGAGGTGATGAAAGCCTTAAAAGATGGTATAATGATGTAATTGAGGCTCGAATTAGCATCATAGATATTAGAGGAGGATGTAGTGGAAGAATATATAAATTTATACCATCAGAAATTATGGGAAATAGCTTTTACGAATGTACGAGATACTTTCGTCAATCAAAATACAATTTTCTGGGGACTATTAATTTATTTCAGTTATGTTATGTTTGATCTATTAGCTGGGAATAAAAAACGTGTCCTGATTGTTACTTGTATTCCTTTTGTCTTATTCTTTCTTAGTATGGGTGCGGAGTATCTATACAGTTATGATAAAATCATGAATCCGAAATCAGATTATAACAATGAATGGAGTTTTGAAGGGTTAAAACGTGACACCGTTTTACCTATGATTGAGAATATTGATAAAATTCCCATAGCCAGTGTTGATGGAAAATTAAAAAGACAAGATATTATCCTATTTGCGGTATCTAATCCAACATATTATGATGCGTTGTTTGGAAAAGCATCCATGTTGCTATCAGGTCGACAGCAGGTTGGAAATGACTTTGTGATTGTTTTGGTTGGATATGAAGTGAAAGATGATAGTTGGCAATCTGTAGATATTCGTATTGCACCAAGTGTTGAAGAAAGTGATTTTCAGAAATTTTCTAAAGTGCTTCATATCGAAAGAGAAGAAAAAGTAGGTGCTACTAGTATTGTTAGCGACCTTCAATTCATATATTATAAGAATTCGCAGGAAGAAAAGAATGGAAAAAAGTCCAAATTGTGAATAAAACGGCTCTCCACTCTAACATCAGAACTTTCCATTTTGGAAAGTTTTTTTGTCTAGAAAAAGTAACGGAGACATTCTACATTTGTTTATAAGTAGCCCTCTCCTCTGAGATCAAGTCATCCGTGCTAAAAAGCCTATTTTATGCTATAATGGGGAGAATACGAATGTTTGGAGAAAAACGTGTCAATCGAAAATTACAAACCAGATTTTGCGGTGGAAGCAGCCTATGATCTCACCGTTGCAGACTTGAAAAAACAGGGTATCAAGGCGGTCCTTGTGGATTTGGATAACACCCTGATTGCTTGGAATAATCCGGATGGGACTCCTGAGATGCGCCAGTGGTTGCATGACCTTCGTGATGGAGGGATTCGGGTTATCGTGGTGTCTAATAATAGTCCCAAACGGGTTAAGCGCGCTGTTGAGAAATTTGATATTGACTATGAAGCTTGGTCGCTTAAGCCCTTTACTTTTGGGATTGATCGTGCCCTCAAACGTTTCCACTATGAGAAAAATGAAGTGGTCATGGTCGGGGATCAACTGATGACGGATATCCGGGCTGCCCATCGGGCGGGCATTCGTTCGATTTTGGTCAAGCCTTTGGTTGAGCATGACTCGATCAAGACCCAGATCAACCGGGCGCGTGAACGCCGTGTCATGAAGCAAATGGCCGAAAAATATGGTCCGATTGTATACAAAAAAGGAATTTAAGAATGGAAGAATTATTCTGTATTGGCTGTGGAGCCCCCATTCAGACAGAAAACAAAGAGGGACTAGGTTATACTCCCCAATCAGCTCTTGAAAAGGGCTTGGAAACAGGCGAGGTTTATTGCCAACGCTGTTTCCGTCTGCGTCACTACAATGAAATCACAGATGTGCATCTGACAGATGATGATTTCCTAAAACTTCTTCACGAGGTAGGAGATAGTGATGCTCTTGTGGTCAATGTAGTGGATATTTTTGATTTTAATGGATCCGTTATCCCTGGATTACCACGCTTTGTAGCAGGAAATGATGTCCTCTTGGTCGGAAATAAAAAGGATATCTTGCCTAAGTCTGTCAAGGACAGCAAGGTGACCCATTGGTTGATGGAGCGGGCCCACGAAGAAGGAATGCGTCCTGTCGATGTGGTCCTCACCTCTGCCCAAAACAAGAGTGCTATCAAGGACTTAATGGAAAAGATTGAACAATACCGAAAGGGACGTGATGTCTATGTGGTGGGTGTGACCAACGTTGGGAAATCGACCCTCATCAATGCAATCATCCAAGAAATCACTGGAGATAAGGATATCATCACGACCTCTCGCTTCCCGGGAACGACACTAGACAAGATCGAAATCCCACTGGACGATGGATCCTACATCTACGATACACCAGGGATTATCCATCGCCACCAGATGGCTCATTACTTGACAGCAAAAAATCTCAAGTATGTCAGCCCTAAAAAGGAAATCAAACCCAAGACTTATCAGCTCAATCCAGAGCAAACCCTCTTTTTGGGTGGCTTGGGACGCTTTGACTTTATTAAGGGAGAAAAGCAAGGTTTCACTGCCTTCTTTGATAACGAACTCAAGCTTCACAGAACCAAGCTAGAAGGGGCGACGGCCTTTTATGATAAGCATGTTGGTGGCTTACTAACTCCACCTAATAGCAAGGAAAAAGAAGAATTCCCACCCTTGATTTCCCATGAGTTTACCATCAAGGACAAGACAGACCTGGTCATCTCAGGCCTGGGATGGATCCGCGTCAATGGAGAAGCCAAAGTAGCCGTCTGGGCACCAGAAGGCGTCGCCGTCGTTACCCGTAAAGCTATTATTTAAAAATTTGAAAGGAAATAGTTTCTTTGTAGACTGGGCGAGTGCAACGAGCCTAGAAAGGATACTTTTCGCTGTGGTGAAAGCCTAAGTAGATATTTTACTACTTAGGCGCGGAAAATTTGAGACTTTAGGCTCAAATTTAAGTCATGGAACTCCGTTAGGAGGTCGCTGACGACCGCCACCACATCAGAAAAGTATCAAAAAAGAAACAATGAAAAAAATATGACATTAACATCCAAACAACGGGCTTTCCTCAACAGCCAAGCCCACAGCCTCAAGCCCATTATCCAAATCGGGAAGAATGGGCTCAATGACCAAATCAAAACCAGTGTGCGCCAAGCGCTAGATGCGCGTGAACTCATCAAGGTGACCCTTCTTCAAAATACGGATGAGAATATCCATGAAGTAGCAGAAATCTTGGAAGAAGAAATCGGTGTGGAAACGGTCCAAAAGATTGGTCGGATTCTCATCTTGTTCAAACAATCGAGCAAAAAAGAAAATCGTAAAATTTCGGCGAAGGTAAAAGAAATTTAAGACATCGAGGAGAGCAAACCTATGGCAATTGAACTATTGACTCCCTTTACCAAGGTAGAGTTAGAGCCAGAGATCAAAGACAAGAAACGCAAACAAGTTGGTATTTTGGGTGGAAATTTCAATCCGGTCCACAATGCCCATTTGGTCGTTGCGGATCAAGTGCGCCAACAATTAGGGTTAGATAAGGTGCTCTTGATGCCTGAATATGAGCCACCGCATGTCGATGCCAAGGGGACGATTGCAGAGCACCATCGCCTTAAGATGCTGGAATTAGCCATTGAAGGCATTGAAGGTCTGGAGATCGAGACGATTGAACTCGAGCGGAAAGGGATTTCCTATACCTACGACACCATGCTCTTGCTTAATGAACGGGATCCAGACACAGATTATTACTTCATCATTGGTGCAGATATGGTGGATTATTTACCAAAATGGCACCGCATTGATGAATTGGTGGAGATTGTGCAATTTGTCGGAGTACAGCGACCACGCTATAAGGCAGGGACTTCTTATCCGGTGATCTGGGTGGATGTTCCTCTAATGGACATCTCCTCTAGTATGGTACGTGATTTTGTAGCCAAGGGTCGGACGCCGAATTTTATGTTGCCAAAACCAGTCTTGGACTATATCAAGAAAGAAGGATTGTATCAATGACCTATGAAAACTATCTAGGCTTTTCTCGTGAGGTCTTGCTTGAAAAAATGCGTCAAATCCTGCCAGAAAAGCGACTAACCCACTGTTTAGGGGTTGAGAAGGCTGCGCGTGACTTGGCCAAACGCTATGGGGCTGACGAAGAGCAGGCTGGCCTAGCAGGTCTCTTACATGACTACGCCAAGAAATTATCAGATCAGGAATTTCTGGACTTGATTGATCGCTATGAGCTAGATCCAGCGTTAAAAAACTGGGGCAACAATGTCTGGCATGGGATGGTCGGGATTTATAAGATCAAAGAAGACCTCGGACTGACAGATCCAGCCATTCTTCGCAGTATTGAGATTCACACCGTGGGGAGTGGACAGATGTCAACCTTAGACAAGATTGTCTATGTGGCCGATTATATTGAGCACAACCGGGCCTTTCCGGGAGTAGATCAAGCACGTGATATCGCCCAAGTTTCCTTGGATCGTGCCGTGGCTTATGAGACGGCTCGCACAGTCGAACACCTGGCCCACCAAGAATTGCCCATTTATCCCCAAACCCTTGAAACCTATAATGCCTTTGTGAAGTATTTGAAAGAGGAGCAGTGAGTGAAGACAGCTTTTATCATTATTGACGTACAAAATATCTTAGTGGAAACAGGTTTTGAGACAGAAAAGCTCTTAGAGAAGATTGCTTATTTACAAGAACAGGCTAGAAAACATCAGGTTGAAATTATCTACATGCAGCATATTGAAACGCCAGAGGCTTTAACTTCGGAAGATTGGCAATTATCGCCCCTGTTGAAGAGGCAGGCAGATGAGAAGGTGTTTCAGAAGCGTTACAATAGCATATTTAAAGAGACAGGATTAAAAGAATACTTGGATCAACAAGGGATTGAACAACTGGTCCTGTGTGGTATGCAGACAGAATATTGTGTCGATACATCCGTCAAAGTAGGGTTTGAATACGGCTACAAGCTGGTCATTCCAGAAGGAGTTGTCACAACCTTTGATGGAGAGGATATTCCGGCAGAAACGCTTAATGAATTTTATGAAAATATTTGGGCAGAACGTTTTGCGGATGTCTTAGATTACAAATCAATTTTTTAAGGAAAGAGGATTACATGAAAGAAAAAGAACTACTTGAACTAGTTGTCAAAGCAGCCGATGAAAAGCGTGCAGAAGACATTGTGGCTTTGGATGTTCAAAGCTTGACCAGCGTGACAGACTACTTTGTCATCGCAAGTTCTATGAACAGCCGCCAATTGGAGGCTATTGCTGAAAATATTCGCGAGAAGGTCATTGAAGCTGGTGGGAATGCCAGCCACGTCGAAGGTGATTCAGCTGGAGGTTGGGTCCTTCTTGACTTAGGTGGTGTGGTAGTCCATGTCTTCTCAGAAGAAATGCGTGCCCACTATAACCTAGAAAAGCTATGGCACGAAGCAAGTGCTGTCGATCTTTCAGCAGCCCTAGCATAAGCAGGTAAACTCAGTTGGTAGCAACTGAGTTTTGTTGGTTAAATTGAAATTCTATGGAAAGAAAGGATGGGGCCTCGTGTTTAGTTAATTTGTTAACCGAACACGAGCTAAAAGCTGTGAGAAAAAGAGTAACTTCCTTTGTATCTGACGATACGGCAGAAAGTTTCCTATTTTCTCTTTGCTTTTAAGGCTCTTTGTATCTTAGAAAGGGTTTGAACCCGTCCTGTAATCCTCGGAAAATAGATAGCTCTCCTTGGAGCTTAGCTCCATCGTCGTGCTCCTAATTTTCTATCGGATTACGGGCGGACTTGGTATCATGAATATGGCGACTTATGAAACGTTTGCGGCGGTCTACGATGCGGTCATGGATGATAGTCTGTATGACTTATGGACGGATTTTTCCCTCCGCCATCTCCCAAAGACAAAAAATAAGAAAAAATTACTGGAATTGGCTTGTGGGACAGGGATTCAGTCTGTTCGCTTTTCCCAAGCTGGTTTTGATGTGACAGGATTAGACCTGAGTGCGGACATGCTGAAAATTGCTGAAAAAAGAGCTGCTTCAGCCAAGCAGAAAATTGATTTTATCGAGGGCAATATGCTGGACCTGTCACAAGCAGGCACTTATGACTTTGTAACCTGCTATTCCGATTCTATCTGTTATATGCAGGACGAGGTAGAAGTAGGGGATGTCTTCAAAGAAGTCTACAGTGCCCTCAATGAGGACGGGGTCTTTATCTTTGATGTCCATTCGACCTACCAGACGGATGAGGTTTTTCCAGGCTATTCTTACCACGAAAATGCCGAAGACTTTGCCATGCTCTGGGATACCTATGAGGATGCGGCACCTCACTCGATCGTCCATGAGCTGACCTTCTTTGTCCAAGAAGAGGATGGCTCCTTTAGTCGGCACGATGAAGTCCATGAAGAGCGTACCTATGAAGTTTTAACCTATGACATCTTATTGGAGCAGGCTGGCTTTAAATCTTTCAAATTGTACGCAGACTTTGAAGACAAAGAGCCAACAAAGACCAGCAAACGTTGGTTTTTTGTAGCGCAGAAGTAGGATAGTATGACAGTTACAGGTATTATTGCAGAATTTAATCCCTTTCATAATGGACACAAGTACCTGCTGGAACAGGCAGAAGGGCTGAAAATCGTCGCTATGTCTGGGAATTTTGTTCAACGTGGCGAACCTGCTATTGTAGACAAGTGGATTCGTGCGCAGATGGCTTTGGATAATGGAGCGGATCTAGTGGTCGAGCTCCCCTTTCTCGTGGCTGTTCAGTCGGCTGACCATTTTGCCAAGGGAGCGGTAGAAATCTTATCTCGCCTAGGAATCAACCAATTGACTTTTGGGACAGAAGAAGTCTTAGATTACCAAGCGATTGTGACAGTTTATTCTGAGAAAGAGGCGGAAATGGAAGCTTTCTTGCGAAGTCTTCCAGGCGATTTATCCTATCCACAAAAGACCCAAAAAATGTGGGAAACCTTTGCTGGAGTGGAGTTCACAGGAGATACTCCCAACCATATCCTGGGCTTGGCCTATGCCAAGGCTTGTGCTGGGAAGGGGATTGCGCTCAAGGCTATCCAACGGCAAGGTGCAGGCTACCATTCAGAAGAAAAAGAGGTAGCTTATGCTTCTGCGACTAGTTTACGCCTACACAAGGAAGATCAGGACTTTGTCGCTAGATTCATGCCCAATAGCCAACTCTTTCAGTCGGCTCCACAGGTATCTTGGGAGGATTATGATCAACTGCTCCGTTATCAAATCCTAACCCATCCAGATCTGACACAGATATTTCAGGTTAATGAAGAACTGGCCAATCGGATAAAGGATGCGGTTCGAAGTGCTAGCTCTGTAGAAGACCTGGTGGAGAAAGTCGCAACCAAGCGCTATACCAAAGCACGTGTGCGCCGTATCTTGACCTACATCTTGGTAGGGGCGATGGATCAAGCTCTTCCCGATGCCATTCATGTCTTAGGATTTTCCGCAAAGGGACAAGCTCACCTCAAAGGCTTGAAAAAATCAGTAGAAATCGTGACCCGAATTGGTAAGGAACCTTGGGATGCTTTGACCCAACAAGCGGATCAGGTGTATCAACTAGGCCATCCCCAATTGCCAGAGCAGATCTGGGGTCGAGTGCCCGTGAGAGTGGAAGATCAATAAAGGGTGAATAGCCGAACAACTCCAATTGGAAGGATACGCAAAAAACTCTTCCAAGTCTTGTGATTTGTGATATAATATAAAAGATTGAAAATAATTTGAAAAAATTTAAGGAGAATCCTCATGGGACGTAAATGGGCCAATATTGTTGCCAAGAAAACTGCCAAAGATGGTGCCAACTCAAAAGTGTATGCCAAATTTGGTGTGGAGATCTATGTAGCTGCTAAAAAGGGTGAACCAGATCCAGAACTAAATACTGCTTTGAGATTCGTTATTGACCGTGCTAAACAAGCGCAGGTGCCAAAACACGTTATTGATAAAGCGATCGATAAGGCAAAAGGAAACACTGACGAAACCTTTACAGAAGGACGTTACGAAGGGTTCGGACCAAATGGTTCGATGTTGATCGTTGATACCTTGACGTCAAACGTTAACCGTACAGCTGCCAATGTCCGTGCTGCTTTTGGTAAAAACGGTGGGAACATGGGAGCTTCAGGTTCTGTATCTTACCTCTTTGACAACAAAGGTGTTATCGTCTTTGCTGGTGATGATGCCGATGCTATCTTTGAACTTTTGCTTGAAGCGGATGTTGATGTAGATGATGTCGAAGCAGAAGAAGGAACGATCACAGTCTACACTGCTCCAACTGATCTTCACAAAGCAATCGTTGCTTTGCGTGAATCAGGTGTCGAAGAATTCCAAGTAACAGAATTGGAAATGATTCCTCAATCAGAAGTTGAGTTGTCAGGTGAAGATTTGGAAACATTTGAAAAACTTTACAGCGTTCTTGAAGACGACGAGGACGTACAAAAAATCTACACAAACGTAGATGGATTCTAATCACTCGTAAGGACTGTAGTGAATCCCATAAATTAAGAAAAAGGATAGCTTCTCAGATCAAGCTATCCTTTTTCTCTGTCTGATGAGGATCTATCTTTTGTAAGTGATGGCCTGTATAAGTGTAAATACGGGTCAGGGGTGATTGGGAGAGTGTGGAAACCTTAAAATAGAAATAATGGTCTCGATGATCCCGACTTTTGGTATGGTGAAGACGAAAGTAGTTTCGCTGGCCTGCTGCCATAGAGTGGAGAATATCGTCTTCTAAAAAGACGAGCGGCGTAGAAGTAGCGGCCCACTTGTAAAAGTCCATCTCAAATTGGTGGTAATTCTCCGAAAAATAATCAAATTGTAATTCGTGTTTAGTCTGAATAGGTTTCATAGGGTGTTTCCTCAGATTCAATAAAAATGATAGAGTCTACGAGGAGACGGTGGTAGTGGCCATCGCTTTTGAGAAGAACCTCAGAAGCAGATAAGGTGTGAATCGAACCTGTGTAGGTTGCAAATTGATTCCCCTCTAGAGTTGTGATTGAGATCGTCGTTTGTTGTTGAAAGGCCTGCTCCAGGAGCTGGATCTGTTCAGCAAGTGGAAGAACCGTGAGCTGACTGCGGTCAATTTCTTTTGTATGTAGGGCGGTTGTGTGCTCGGATAAAAAGAAGCCAGCCCATTTGGCCATGCCACGATCTTGAAATTCGCGGGCGGATTGATAAGGGAGATAAGAACGGTCGATCATGTTAATCCATCTAAGCCTCCTGCGGAATGTCCGCCTGTTAGTTTACTGCGTGCAATGGCGCGTGAGTTTTCTAGTAATGAGGAGCCTTTCTGAAGAGAGGTAAAGCCAAATTGGTCCCGAATGCGGTCAATGGTCTGCTGGAGTTTCTCCTCTTTTTCCAAGGCTACTGGGTCATCAAAGAGAGAAAAGAGTTGAAGAGACTCCTCGACAAGTTCTCCATAAAAAACACCGATCTGCCGAATGGCTCCTCCTTCGTACTTGGAGCGAAAGAGTCGCAGAACCGTATCGGATAAAACCTTGGTGGATTGGGTGGGCTCAATCTTTTGCTGGCAGTGAATGGACGGAAGTCCCTCGATTTTGGAGTAGGAGGCATGAATGGAGACCAGCTGGGTCTTCTTTTTTTTCCGTCGCAAGCGAATAGCCACCTGTTCAGCCATCTCCCGAAATACAAGTTCAATGTCGGTTTGTAGATGGTAGTCATAGGGCAAGATTTGAGAGTTGCCAATGCCTCGTGATTTCGGACGATAAGGCTTGTGGACATTGCTTTCATCAATGCCATGAGAATGAAACCACAGTTGAAGGCCCATGATTCCGAATTCTTTCTTTAAGAGATCTGGGTGAGCCTGGGCCAGTTCAGCAATCGACGTGATCCCGATTTTTTGCAATCGCTTTTCAGTCCGACGTCCAATGCCCCAAAAATCAGTGAGCTGGGGCAGATTCCAGACCTTACTTTCTACATCTTCATAAGACCAATTGGAGCGCATATTTTGGCAATGCTTGGCTTCATTGTCCAAGGCTAGCTTGGCAAGAAGGGGATTGGCATTGCTGAGACCAATGGTAGAGTAGATTCCAGTTTCCTGCCAGATCCTTTTTTGGATCCTGGCAGAAAGGAGATCCAGTTTCTCCTTTCGAGAGAGGGAGGGATCTGGAATAAAATAATTTAAGGAAGAAGTCAGATCGATAAAGCCTTCGTCAATCGAGTAAGGGAAAATATCATCTGGTGCCGCAAATTCCTGAAAGACTTTTTGAATCTCCATGTTGACCTGAATGTAAGCATTCATCCGTGGAGGCACAATCAGAGTCCTCTTGGCCCAGGATTCAATGAATGCAATAAAGGCTGGATCTGTTGGTAATCCTTGTTTTTTGGCGGCGTAGCTATTAAATTTCCTGGTTTTGAGGTCAAAAGGTAGGTCGTAGCTACGGCTGACATTTTTCTTGCCGAAGACTTGTTTGAAAACGGGAGAGCTCGCCAAAATCAGGCCAGCAGAATTGTCGCTTCGACTCATGACGCAAAGGGAAGTCGTCAAGGGGTTGAGCCCCAGACGGACACATTCACAGCTAGCATAAAAACTTTTCATATCCACAAAAGCAATATCAGAATGAGGCTCACGTGAATAATCAAATAGCATATTTAAACCTCGAGTGGGAGAAAATGCCCGACCACAATGCCGACGATTTTGGGCTCGTCTTCATAGGGAGCAAATAAATCATCGTAGTCAGGGTTGATGGATTCTAAGCGCAAGCCTTCAGCCTCCCGATAGACTTTCTTGATATAGGTTTTTCCATTCCAGATGAGGGCGTAGACAGCCCCATCATAGTCAAAGCCAGTCTGCTTCATGAGGGCAACAGAGCCATTGGGATAGAGAGGTTCCATCGAATCACCTGATACCCAAGAAGCGAAATCGTGCTGGATCTCTTGGTCAAAATAGACAGTTTCATAGTCCGTTTCGTTGTCATAAAAGGTGTGTCCTAAACCGGCTGCCAACTCAATCGAAAGAACCTTATAAGCAGTCAAGGAAACAACTTTTTGCTGCTGTTCAAATAACTGGCTGGCCAACTGGTCGACTTTCTTTTGATGAGGTGGGGTTAATAAAGGGTAGGTGTAGAGTGCGGAGTCTTTGTTAATAAAGTAGTCCTCTTTAACGGAGAGGCGCTTGGCCAACCTCCTGAGATTTTTTTCGTGCGGCTCCGCTAAGCCATTCTCCCAACTGGAGTAAGTCTTGCGAGAAATCTTGAGATCCTCGTAGACATCTGCTTGGGTCAAGCCTTTTTCCAGGCGTCTTTCTTTTAGTTTTTTTGCATCAAACATATCGCTTCTCCTATGTAACGTTTCAAAGGTTACATATAGTTTATCAAAAATGAATCCTTTTTGCAAGAGAAAAATTCAGTTGAAAACGAATGAAAAGGCTTGGATTTTGAATGAAAAAGGAGTATAATCAGTTTTACAACTTCTAACAACGAGGAATTATATGAAAAAAAGTTTTATCCATCAACAAAAAGAAATTTCGTTTGTTAAAACGACGTTTACACAATATTTAAAAGATAAATTGGACATCATTGAAGTCCAAGGACCAATTTTGAGCAAGGTCGGAGACGGGATGCAGGATAACCTTTCTGGGATTGAACATCCGGTATCTGTCAAGGTCCTTCAAATTCCTGATGAGACTTATGAAGTCGTGCATTCACTCGCAAAATGGAAACGCCATACCTTGGCACGTTTTGGTTTTGGCGAAGGAGAAGGTCTCTTTGTCCATATGAAGGCTCTTCGTCCAGATGAAGATTCGCTAGACGCTATCCACTCTGTTTATGTAGACCAATGGGACTGGGAAAAAGTCATCCCCAATGGTCAACGCAACATCGCCTACCTTAAAGAAACGGTTGAAAAAATCTACAAGGCCATTCGTTTGACAGAACTAGCAGTAGAAGCGCGCTATGATATTGAGTCAGTTCTTCCAAAACAAATTACCTTCGTTCACACAGAAGAATTGGTGGAACGCTATCCAGATTTAACTCCAAAAGAGCGTGAAAATGCCATTGCCAAAGAATTCGGAGCCGTTTTCTTGATCGGTATTGGTGGAGAGCTTGCAGATGGCAAACCACACGATGGACGTGCGCCTGACTACGATGACTGGACAACAGAGTCTGAAAATGGCTACAAGGGCTTGAATGGTGATATCCTCGTCTGGAATGACGTTCTAGGTTCAGCCTTTGAGTTGTCTTCAATGGGGATCCGTGTCGATGAAGATACGCTTCGCCGTCAAGTTGCGATTACAGGGGACGAGGATCGTCTTCAATTAGAGTGGCACAAGGCCTTGTTAAACGGTCTCTTCCCACTCACGATTGGTGGAGGGATCGGACAATCTCGTTTGGCTATGTTCTTACTTCGTAAGAAACATATCGGTGAAGTCCAAACCAGTGTCTGGCCTCAATCTGTCCGCGATGAATATGAAAATATCCTATAAGGAAGAAAGAGAGTGGGACAGAAATCGGTAATTCGTTAGAATTCGATTTCGTCGTCCCACCTCCGCACAGTTGAGTAGGGCT
>NZ_JACLQX010000031.1:0-21399 GCF_016648925.1 Streptococcus parasanguinis
TAGAGCCCACTCAACCACTGCGTCTTGCTCGACAATCCAAAAATAATTGAGAGGCTAGGACTTTTGTCCCAGCCTCGGATCAAACAACGGCTCTCTTCTTATAGGGATATGGTATAATATAGCTAGTTTAATAAAGGAAAGAGGCAGTATATGTCAAAATTTAAACGCATGCACTTAGTTGTGCTGGATTCAGTTGGGATCGGTGCTGCACCAGATGCCAATAACTTTGTCAATGCAGGTGTTCCAGATGGAGCATCTGATACTTTGGGCCACATCTCTAAAACCGTCGGCTTGAATGTACCAAACATGGCCAAAATCGGTCTTGGAAATATTCCTCGTGAAGTACCATTGAAGACGGTGCCAGCTGAAAGCAACCCAACAGGCTATGCAACAAAATTGCAAGAAGTCTCTCTTGGGAAAGACACCATGACTGGTCACTGGGAAATCATGGGGCTCAACATTACAGAACCGTTTGATACCTTCTGGAATGGATTCCCAGAAGAAATTATTACAAAGATTGAAGAATTCTCAGGACGTAAGGTCATTCGTGAAGCTAACAAGCCTTATTCTGGTACAGTGGTCATCGATGACTTTGGACCACGTCAAATGGAAACTGGTGAGTTGATTATTTATACATCAGCAGACCCTGTGCTTCAAATCGCGGCTCACGAAGACATCATTCCTTTGGATGAACTCTACCGTATTTGTGAATACGCTCGTTCCATCACTTTGGAACGTCCAGCTCTTCTAGGCCGGATCATTGCTCGTCCTTATGTTGGGGAACCTGGAAACTTCACACGTACAGCCAACCGTCGTGACTTGGCTGTTTCACCATTTGCGCCAACTGTTTTGGACAAGTTGAACGAAGCGGGTATCGATACCTATGCAGTTGGTAAGATCAACGATATCTTTAACGGAGCTGGTATCAACCACGATATGGGTCACAACAAATCAAACAGCCACGGTATGGATACCTTGATTAAGACCATGGGACTTCCTGAGTTCCAAGAAGGGTTCTCATTTACCAACTTGGTAGACTTTGATGCTCTTTATGGTCACCGTCGCAATGCTCACGGCTACCGCGATTGCTTGCATGAGTTCGATGAGCGCTTGCCAGAAATCATCGCAGCCATGCGTGAAGATGACCTCTTGATGATTACGGCTGACCATGGTAACGACCCAACCTACGCTGGTACTGACCATACGCGTGAATACATCCCATTCTTGGCTTATAGCCCATCTTTCAAAGGCAATGGCGTGATTCCAGTCGGACATTTCTCTGATATCTCTGCGACAATTGCTGAGAACTTTGGTGTTGAAAAAGCCATGATCGGTGAAAGCTTCTTAGACAAATTGAACTAAGATGACACGCTTCGCTCTCCTCGTAAGAGGGATCAATGTTGGCGGGAAAAACAAGGTCGTGATGGCAGAGCTTCGAGAGGAGCTTCAAACGATTGGGCTGGATGAGGTAGAGACCTACATCAATAGTGGCAATATCTTCTTTGAATCTGCTGCTTCTAAAGAAGAATTGGTAGATTTGCTGGGACATTTCTTTCGTGATCACTATCCCTTTATCCAGTCTTTTTCTCTCTTTTCAGCTGAGGACTATGCGCAAGAACTCGCTGCTCTACCAGCCTGGTGGCAGGAGGATCTGGCCCGCAAGGATGTTCTCTTTTACACAGAAGGCCTCGATCAGGATGCTGTCTGGGAGCTGGTCTCCTCTTTTTCGCTCGGTGATGAAATCATCCATCGTGGAAGCCTTGGGATTTACTGGGGTAAATACTCAGAAGAGACCTATACAAAGACAGCTTACCACAGACAAGTCCTCAAGATGCCGGATTACCGTCTGTTGACCATTCGCAATGCCAATACATTTGACAAAATTGGCCAATTTTTAAGGAAATCATAAAGGAGATATGCAATGACATTATTAGCAAAAATCAATGAAACAGCTGCTTTTTTGAAAGACAAAGGAATGGAAGCGCCTGAGTTTGGCTTGATCCTTGGATCAGGTCTTGGAGAACTGGCTGAAGAAATCGAAAATGCCGTCGTAGTAGACTACTCTGAAATTCCAAACTGGGGTCGTTCAACGGTTGTCGGCCATGCGGGTAAATTGGTCTACGGTGAGCTTGCTGGACGCAAGGTTTTGGCCCTTCAAGGACGTTTCCACTTCTACGAAGGAAACACACTAGAAGTGGTGACTTTCCCAGTTCGTGTCATGAAAGTTTTGGGCTGTGAAGGGGTTCTTGTCACTAACGCTGCCGGTGGTATCGGCTTTGGTCCTGGTACTTTGATGGCTATCACAGACCACATCAACATGACTGGTCAAAACCCATTGATCGGTGAAAACTTGGATGACTTTGGTCCACGTTTCCCAGATATGTCAAAAGCTTATACACCTGAATACCGTGAGACAGCTCATAAAGTAGCTGACAAATTGGGTATCAAATTGGATGATGGGGTTTATATCGGTGTGACTGGTCCTACCTACGAAACTCCAGCTGAAATCCGTGCGTTTAAGACTCTTGGTGCAGATGCTGTCGGAATGTCAACTGTTCCTGAAGTCATCATTGCAGCGCATTCTGGCTTGAAGGTTCTTGGTATTTCATGTATTACCAACTTTGCGGCTGGTTTCCAAGAAGAGCTCAACCACGAAGAAGTAGTGGAAGTGACAGAGCGCGTCAAAGGCGACTTCAAAGGATTGCTAAAAGCGATTCTTGCTGAACTCTAATCCAATGAAAGTACGACTCCAAAGGCTGCCCTACGGACTGAGGTTACTTCTAGCCACTTTATCATTAGGGATCGGGACGGGTCTAGTCGGAATTGCCTGTCATTATCTACTAGAAGGGGTGCAAGAGCTGGCTTTTGGCCAAGCTAGTTCCGATTTGCTCCAGCAATTTCAAGAAGCTGGAGGTCTCCGTAGATTTCTGGTCTTGTGTGTGACTGGGTGCTTGGCAGCTGGCTTCTGGTATGTCCTGCAAAAGCGTTATAAGATCCTGTCTATTCGCCAGCAAATTGACCTAGCTGGAGATAGGGAGCCAGCGTTCTTAGCCCACCTCCTTCATGCAGGGATGCAGGTGGCAATTGTCGGAGCAGGTGCATCGGTCGGAAAAGAAGGAGCCCCACGAGAGGTCGGGGCTCTTCTAGCTGGTCGATTGGGCAAAGCTTTCTCCTTGGCAATCAAAGAGCGAAAAGTTTTAATCGCCTGTGGTGCAGGAGCTGGCTTGGCCGCAGTCTATCAGGTTCCCTTTGCTAGTGGCTTGTTCGTCTTTGAGACCTTAGGACTCGCCTACAGTTGGCAGAACTTTCTACTGGTTTTGACCAGTACTTATCTGGCCACCTGGGTCGCTCAGTCCATCGTTGGTCAGGAGGCCGTTTATCACCTGTCCGCAGTTTCATGGTCAGCTAGCAGTTTCTTACAGGCTATTGTGATTGCTTTCTTGGTCACTCCCTTGGCTCTGGTCTTTGCTTTCCTCGCCAAGCGGGCTAGTCACAAACGGCGGAAGGATAGGACGATTCTTTGGGCTCTTCCTATAGCCTTTCTAGTTCTGGGGAGCCTAGTAGCCTTTTTCCCTATCTTTATGGGAAATGGCCAGGTACTAGCACAAGCCCTCTTGTCTAGCCAGTCGATTCCTTATCTTCCACTGACTCTTATAGTGAAGGGGCTTCTGGTTTATCTCCTCTTGCGCAATGGTGCCTATGGGGGAACCTTGACACCATCATTTGCCCTTGGGATTGGATCTGGCTATCTAGTGACCTTGCTTTTGACAGTTCTTGGGATTCATCTGGATCCTGCTCTAGGGATGTTACTTGGAGCGACAGTCTTTTTAGGGACGACCCTAGAAGCTCCTCTGGCAGCCATTGCTCTGAGTCTTGGATTTACAGGGCAGCATTTAAATTTGACAATTCCGCTTGTACTTGCGGCTGGTCTGTCTTACGTGATTCGAAAGAGATGGGAGAAGAAATGATGAAGGTACATTTTGTACTGCATGAAACCTTTGAAGTGCCGGGCGCTTATCTAAAATGGGCACAGGAGCGTGGCCATCAAGTGACCACGACCAAAGTCTATGAGAATGAAACCTTACCAGAGTCAGTGGATGAGATTGACTTTTTGATCGTCATGGGAGGACCTCAATCGCCAGATGAAGATCGAGAAGCTTTTCCATACTACGATCCTCAGGCAGAGATTGAACTGATTCAAAAGGCCATGAAGGCAGATCGTTATATTGTTGGGGTCTGTCTGGGTGCCCAGCTCCTGTCTGTTGCCTATGGAGCGAAGTATGAGCACAGTCCGGAACGTGAGATTGGGGTTTATCCAGTGACCTTGACGCCTGAAGGACTCACAGATCCACATGTCGGTGAGTTTGGAAAAACTCTTGAAACTGGCCACTGGCATGGTGATATGCCAGGATTGACAAAAGATGCTGTTGTTCTTGCTACTAGTCAAGGGTGTCCACGTCAGATGATTCGCTTTAGTCCTAAACATTATGCCTTTCAAGCCCACTTGGAATTTGATCCAGAAGCAGTCGATCTCTTGATTGCTGCTGACGGTGAAGATGTTTTGGAAGAACAAAGTCAAAAATTGACCTTTGTTCAAAAACCTGAAGCCATTCGTGTTTACGATTATCGAGAAATGAATGCCAAACTCTATGCGTTTTTGGATTCATTAACAAATTAAATATAAAAATGAAAGGAAGAGCATGTGTTCTAATTTGAACACGAGCGGAAAGCTCTCCTAAATACTCAATAAAAAAAGAAAGGAAGAGCATGTGTTCTGATTTGAACACGAGCGGAAAGCTCTCCTAATTACTCAATAAAAAAAGAAAGGATGGGTTTACCGTATTCGCTGAACTGAATACGGGCGGAGAACTGTGTAAAAAAGATAAACTGTCTAGCATCTGCGATGCGTCGTCAGTTTCCTATTTTTACTTTGTTCTCTGTCGCCCTTTATATCTTAATTATGTCTATCCATATTGCTGCTAAGCATGGTGAAATTGCTGATAAAATTCTTCTTCCTGGGGATCCTCTTCGTGCGAAATTTATTGCTGAGAATTTCCTTGAAGACGCTGTTTGCTTCAACGAAGTCCGTAACATGTTTGGTTACACGGGTACTTATAAAGGTCACCGTGTTTCTGTCATGGGTACTGGAATGGGGATGCCATCGATCTCTATTTATGCGCGTGAGTTGATTGTCGACTACGGCGTGAAGAAATTGATCCGTGTCGGAACGGCTGGTTCTTTGAATGAGGATGTGCATGTTCGTGAATTGGTCTTGGCACAAGCTGCCGCAACCAACTCAAACATCATCCGCAACGACTGGCCTCAATACGATTTCCCACAAATTGCTAGCTTTGATCTTTTAGACAAGGCTTACCACATTGCCAAAGACCTTGGTATGACGACTCACGTCGGCAATGTCTTGTCATCAGATGTCTTCTATTCAAACTATGGTGAAAAGAACATCGAGCTTGGTAAATGGGGTGTCAAAGCTGTAGAAATGGAAGCAGCAGCCCTTTACTATCTTGCTGCTCAACACCATGTTGATGCGCTTGCTATCATGACGATTTCAGATAGTTTGGTTAATCCAGATGAGGATACAACCGCTGAAGAACGTCAAAATACTTTCACAGATATGATGAAAGTCGGTCTTGAGACCTTGATTGCAGACTAATGGCAAAATTCTTTCATGATGAATGGCTCTACGATCTCCAAAATTATCACTACAGCCGGGCTCTGCGTTCTATCAAGCAGCAGGAAGATGTACCGGATTTGTTGGTGAGCTTACTGCAGTTAATGGCGGAGCGTCGAGAGCTCAATATTCAACCCGTCATGAATCAAAAGTTGAGAACCGAGTTGCTAGAAGCGACTGGTTTTCAGCTTTTTTGGCATGAAGATCCAGAAGATGAGCAGTTGGCCAATTACCTCTATGACTTAGAGGCGAAGTTGCGAAATGAGCAGATTATTGACTTTGTTCGTGCCGTCAGCCCAGCCATCTATCGGATCTTTATGCGATTGATTCAGTTGAAAATTCCTGATATTACCAACTATATTCATAACTCCAAAGAATCCAGTTATGACCGTTGGAAATTTGAGAGCCTGCATGCGTCTGACAACCCTATCCTGCAGCAATTCCACAGCGAAAGTGTGGTCAATTCATCCAGTTTGACGGAGTTGATTGTGCAGTTGGACTTGCCAGATAGCGTCAAAGTTGCGGCCCAACAATTGCGGGAGTTAGAAAAATCAGTTCGCAATCCCCTGGCCCACTTGATCAAGCCTTTTGATGAAGAAGAGCTCCATCGGACGACAGGTTTCTCTTCTCAGGATTTTATGAAGAATTTGATTGACCTTGCAAGCTACACAGGCATTCATTATGATCAAGCTAACTTTTATTTTGATCAGGCCAATGCTGTCATGGAAGAGCTACTAAAGGAGAAGTAGATGGATAAGATTGCTCAACTACAGGAGATGATTGATCAGAGTCAACGGATCGTGTTTTTCGGAGGGGCAGGAGTTTCCACGGAGTCCAATATTCCAGATTTTCGAAGCTCAGATGGTGTCTATAGTGTTCAGGTAGGGCGGCATTTGACAGCTGAGCAATTGGTCTCCCATACCATGTTTGAGCGCTATCCAGAGGACTTTTTCGACTTTTACAAGAAGTACTTGCTCTACCCAGATGCCAAGCCCAATGCAGCCCATCGCTATCTGGCTCGGCTTGAAGAGACTGGTAAGCTCAAGGCAGTGGTGACACAAAATATCGATAGTCTGCATGAAATGGCTGGGTCAAAAAGGGTCTTGAAACTCCATGGCAGTGCTGATCGCAATTACTGTACGGGTTGCCAGCGATTTTATGATTTGGAGTCCTTCCTAGCTTTAGAAGGCCCGGTTCCACACTGTCTGGACTGTGGCAAGGTGGTCAAGCCTGATGTGACCCTCTACGAGGAGCCTCTCGATATGGACGTCTTTAGCCAAGCAGCCCAAGCCATCCAAGAGGCTGATTTGCTGATTATCGGTGGTACCTCTCTTGTGGTCTACCCAGCAGCCAGTTTGATTCAGTATTTCCGAGGGAAGAAGCTGGTTGTCATCAATAAAACCAGTATCCCACAAGATAAGCAAGCAGACCTAGTTATCGAAGGAAAAATTGGGGAAGTCTTTTCACAATTAAGACAATAAAAAATATCTGAGTGAACATGGATCACTCAGATATTTTTTATTTATCAAACTTCACTTCCTCAAGCAAGTACTCGATGAATTTTTCTCCCATTTTTGAGAGGGCTGTTTTTTCATGTTTGATGTAGACCAGCTCGATCGGGTCTTCGATATCAAGGGGAATGGAGACGATGTTATTTCCGTTGAGATTGCTGTTGAGGATCCCGGTCGCAATGGTGTAGCCATCCAGACCAATCAAGAGATTAAAGAGGGTCGCGCGGTCACTGACGACTATTGATTTCTTATGATGCTCTTGAGAGAGGATCTCTTCTGAGAAGTAGAAGGAGTTGTGGGTTCCTTGGTCATAGCTAAGGTATGGGAAATCTTCCAGATCAGACAAGTGAACGATCTCTTTCTTGGCAAGAGGATTGGTCTTGCTGACAAAGATATGAGGTTGCGCTGTAAAGAGGTGGGTGGCAATCAAGTGATTATCATCCAGCATCTTAGAGAGGACATCTCGGTTGTAGCTATTCAAAAAGAGTACGCCAACCTCGCTTCGGAAATTCTTGACGTCATCGATGATCTCCCAAGTCCGCGTCTCCCGTAGGAAGAGCTCGTATTTTTCCATGTCGCTTTTCTTCAATAGTGAAACGAAGGCCTCAACCACGAAGGCGTAGTGCTGTGAAGAGACGCTGAAAAGCTCACGAGAGCCCACAGGATTTTTATAGCGCTCGGACAAGAGGTCGATCTGCTCCACCACCTGGCGTGCATAAGAGAGGAACTCCATCCCATCGCGAGTCAAAGTGATCCCTTTAGGATTCCGGATAAAGATTTCAATCCCCATCTCATTTTCCAAGTCCTTAACGGCATTGGAAAGGCTAGGTTGCGTGATGAAGAGTTGTTTTGCGGCTTCATTCATAGAGCCGGTTTCGACGATTTTGATAATGTATTGTAATTGTTGTATTCTCATGCTTTTATTTTAACATAAAAAAGCGCGTTTTTCCCGTAAAATGTGGTCTTTCAAGGACTGTATGAGAATAAGACAGGCTGAGGTAGGTAATAGGAAGTAGGCTAGATCAAATAGTTAAAAAATAGAAGATTGGAAACAAAATCTACATCTGGGGACTGATTTTGATGGAAAAATACAGTTTTGCCTTGCTGAAGGTAAGATCTGATTGATAGAATGGTAAAAAATTGATTGAGGAGATCTTATGAAAAAACTCGTTTCCTGGTATAAGAAAAAGGATAAGGAATTGGAAACCCATTTCACAGCTGGTCTGTTGCAGATCAATTTTGTGACCAATGCTCTGATTCTATTGGCCTTTTACATCTATTTGGTTATTAGTCAGTCGCTCTACGCAATAAAGGATCCATTCATTCAATTTAGTGTTTGGGAGGTCATTGCCTTCACCATGGAGATCTTTCCTTACGGTTTGACTCTGGCCCTCTTTGTCCCCAATATTTTTGTCATCATTTATGGGATTGGTCGGTGGTCTAGCCTCCAGTTCAAAGAATCTGAGGAAGAAGCTCTCAAAGATCCAGAACTGTTTGAGGATAGAGGGCCAAAAGAAGGAGAAAGGACAAGAGAAGATGACGCATTCCTTATGAAGGAAAAGCAGGAATCACCTAGTCCTAAGCCTGTCAAAAAGAAAAAGCAACAGCCTACAATTGTTCTTTGGTTTGGTCTCTTTGGTTGCTTTCTCGAAGCGATTTTCATTTACATCGTCAAGGAGATGACTTTTTACGATTGGAGTGAAAGTTTGATCAATTCGCAGAAGCATGCCCTGATCTGGTCTGGCGCCTATCCGACCTTCTTCACACTGGCAGCTCTTACTTTAATAGCCTTGATTATCTATTCCTACCGGGATGCGAATTCACTCTCGCCGTTAGCAAATGTCTTCTGCATCAGTGGCATTCTAGGAGGAGTGGTTCTTCTCTTAGTTTTTGATAATCAACTGCAGGTAGCAAGTTTTCACACCTTTTTCTTACTGATCTATTCCATCCATCTTTTATGGGTTCGCATCAGGGAGTGGCAGGAAGATCGAACAGAGATAAGCTATGAGAATCGTCTGTTTCAATGGCTCCATCAGCTCTTAAACAAGTCGCGTAACTGGCCATGGCTAGCAGTTCTGGTTGCCCTTCCGACCCTAGCCCTTGTTGTCCTCGTTCTCATGCTCTTTGGGCAGCAGCCGGATTCCATGATCAAGGCCTGGACCAATACAGCTGACTGGGCCTTCTCACAGAAGATCCCTCCTCAGAATCTCATCATTGATGAGCACTATCTCTGTACAGTTGCGGCTGGTGGCCATGAAAATGTTGTCAAGCCCCAGCGGATGGGCGTCCGCCACGGACATCCAGTTGTTGTCAATCGCCAGCTTTGTATTGCCAACGCTTTTGAGCAGGTGCTGGAAGAAAAGACGCCACGTTTCCATCGCTTCTTGCGTCGCAATTATGACCGCTATGGCTATCCCTTTGCCAAACATATTAAGAAAAAATGGGCTATGGACCTGATCTACTACCTGATGAAACCGTTGGAATGGCTCTTTTTACTGGTTCTTTATCTAGTTGACCGCAAGCCTGAAAACCGAATCGCCATGCAATACATCAAACCGATCCCAGAAGATTTTGACCCTAAGAAAGCTTCCTAAGTTACTGATTTTACTTGACAAGCGAGAAGGAGCGCGATATAATGAGACAAATTTAACCTTTAAGAGGTCCAGAGAGGCCTGCAAGGAAAGACAGAAAAAAGATCAGCGGACGGAGTCTAGCTGATCATTTGTAGGACCTTGCTTTTGCGAGGTCTTTTTTGCTGAAAGAAAGAAGAGGAAACCAATGGTCAGTGACAGTTGTAAAAAACGCTTCGGTAAAATCATGATGGAGGAGATGGAGCTCGTCGCTCAAGAAGAGATCGCTCCCCGCATCTATTCTATGATCTTAAAGGGGGAAATGGTGGCGCAGATGCTGCCAGGTCAATTCCTTCATATCCGCGTCCCTGATGGGTCCAAGCTCCTTCGCCGTCCGATTTCAATTTCTGAGATTGACCGTAAGACACAGACTTGTCGCTTGATCTACCGCATCGAAGGTGGGGGGACAGCTATCTTTTCCCAATTGCCAATTGGTAGCAAACTCAGTGTCATGGGACCTCAGGGAAATGGCTTTGATCTCACCAATCTCGGCCAAGGTCAGAAAGCCTTAATCATCGGTGGCGGTATCGGTGTTCCTCCTTTGGTCCAAGTGGCTAAACAGCTGCATGAGCAGGGAGTAGACGTTGAAGTGGTTGTCGGCTTTGCGACCAAAGAAGCCGTCATTTTGGAAGAGGTGCTTTCTCAGGTTGCTCATGTCACTGTAACGACAGACGATGGGACTTATGGCACTAAGGGCTATGTCTCTACGGTCATTGATCAGATGGACCAGGAGTTTGATGCTATCTATTCTTGTGGAGCACCTGGCATGCTCAAATATGTCAATACCAAATTCCATGATCATCCCCGCGCCTATATTTCTATGGAATCGCGTATGGCTTGTGGGATGGGTGCTTGCTACGCCTGTGTAGTGCATCTGGAAAATGAAAGCCAAGCAGCCAATAAGCGCGTGTGTGAAGACGGACCGGTCTTTGAAACCGGTACGATTGTGATGTAGGAGGACCTTATGACAGCAAATCGACTAGCCGTATCCTTACCTGGTTTAGACTTGAAAAACCCGATTATTCCGGCATCTGGCTGTTTTGGTTTCGGTCAGGAATATGCTAAATACTATGACTTAGACCTGCTTGGATCCATCATGATCAAGGCGACAACCGCTGAGGCTCGCTTCGGAAATCCGACACCACGCGTTGCTGAGACGCCTGCCGGCATGCTCAATGCTATTGGTCTCCAAAATCCAGGCGTAGACGTGGTCCTAGCAGAGAAACTCCCTTGGTTGGCACAACATTATCCCGACTTACCGATCATCGCCAACGTAGCTGGCTTCTCCAATGAAGAGTATGCAAAGGTATCAAGAAAGATCTCGCAAGCCCCAAATGTCAAGGCCATTGAGCTCAATATCTCTTGTCCCAACGTGGACCATGGCAACAACGGTCTCTTGATTGGGCAGGTTCCTGAGTTGGCCTATGCGGCTGTGAAAGCAGCGGTAGAAGCGTCCTCCGTCCCTGTCTATGTCAAGTTAACGCCTAGTGTAGCAGACATCACGCAGGTCGCAAAAGCAGCAGAGGATGCAGGGGCGACTGGTTTAACCATGATCAATACCTTGGTCGGCATGCGCTTTGACCTCAAGACTGGTAAGCCCATCATTGCTAATGGAACCGGAGGTATGTCGGGTCCAGCCGTTTTCCCAGTTGCTTTGAAACTTATCCGCCAGGTTGCCCAATCCACTAAACTTCCGATTATCGGAATGGGAGGTGTCGATTCAGCCGAAGCAGCCATTGAAATGATGATTGCAGGGGCCTCTGCGATTGGAGTTGGAACCGCTAATTTTACCGATCCTTATGCTTGTCCAACCATCATCGAAGATCTGCCACAGGTCATGGATCGCTATGGTATTGACACACTTGAGAACTTCCGAAAACATGTACGGGAAAATCTACTGTAAATCCTTGACTTTTCCCAAATATCGTACTACAATAAATAAAAACCTTTAAAGTAGTCCAGAGAGGCTCCTAAGGTCTAGACGGTGAATCACGGTAGTTGTTCCTACCTAATTTTCGTGTAACCTTGCCTCGGGCAAGGTTTTTTTGTAGATAAAATGATCAATCAAAAAAAGGAGTAATCCATGCGTGAAGAACGTCCTATTATCGCCCTTGACTTCCCAGCTTTCGATGATGTCAAAAACTTTTTAGAGCATTTTCCAGAAGACGAAAAATTATTTGTAAAAATCGGAATGGAATTTTTCTATGCAGTTGGTCCTGAAATTGTACATTACCTCAAAGGGCTTGGACACAGTATTTTCCTTGATTTAAAATTGCATGATATCCCAAATACAGTCAAATCAGCCATGTCCGTACTGGGGACTTTCGGAGTAGATATGGTGACGGTCCACGCAGCCGGTGGTGTAGAGATGATGCGCGAAGCCAAGGCAGCTCTTGGTGAAGGAGCTAAATTGGTAGCCGTGACCCAGTTGACTTCTACCAGTGAGGAAGACATGCGTGATTGCCAAAACATCCAAACAACGGTCCAAGAATCTGTAGTTAATTACGCTCGCAAGGCGCAAGAAGCAGGCTTGGATGGCGTTGTTTGTTCAGCCCATGAAGTAGCTTTGATCAAGGATGCCACTTCATCAGACTTTGTCTGTGTCACACCAGGGATTCGACCAGCAGGAGCTGAAATTGGTGACCAAAAACGGGTTATGACGCCACAAGAAGCTCATAAAATTGGATCTGACTATATTGTTGTTGGACGTCCAATTATTCAAGCAGAAAACCCATGGGATGCTTACCATGAAATTAAGAGACAGTGGAATAGTTAAGAACGTCTAAGAAGCTGTGCTTCAAGACGTTCTACGGGAAGCCCGATAGGGCCTTCCCTAAACTATTCACTAGATTTAGAGGATAAAAATAATCGTTTTATCCTCTAAATCGTCGGAACACTAATCGCTACTAAAAGTGAAACTTTTGTAGCTCTACGGGAAGTCCTATGGGACCTTCCCTAACACATTCACTAGATTACAGAAGAGAAAATGATCGTTTCTCTTCTGTGATCGTCGGAATAATAATCGCCAGTAAAAGTGGAACTTTTGTAGTTCTACGGGAAGTCGGATGGGATCTTCCCTAACGCGTTAACTAACCTTTAATGTTGTTGTTTAAATCTAAAAATGATTTAATTCGTATATTATTAAAATCGTAAAAAGGAGTCGTCATGTCATTAGCTAAAGATATTGCTAGCCATCTTTTAAAAATCGAAGCCGTTTATTTGAAACCTGAAGAACCTTTTACTTGGGCATCTGGGATCAAGTCCCCTATTTATACAGATAACCGTGTAACCCTCGCTTATCCTGAAACTCGTACCTTGATCGAAAATGGATTTGTAGATAAAATCAAGGAAGCTTTCCCTGAAGTAGAAGTGATTGCAGGAACTGCAACTGCAGGGATTCCTCACGGAGCTATTATTGCGGACAAGATGAATTTGCCATTTGCCTACATCCGTAGCAAACCAAAAGACCACGGTGCTGGTAATCAAATTGAAGGCCGTGTACCACAAGGTCAAAAGATGGTCGTAGTGGAAGATTTGATTTCTACTGGTGGATCTGTCTTGGATGCCGTCGCAGCTGCCAAGCGTGAAGGAGCAGATGTCCTTGGTGTGGTAGCTATCTTCACCTACCAATTGGAGAAAGCTGATAAGAAATTTGAGGAAGCTGGCGTTCAACTTGAAACCTTGTCTAACTATACAGAATTGATTCATTTGGCAGAAGAACAAGGTTACATCACTTCTGAAGGTTTAGAGTTGTTGCACCGTTTTAAGGAAAACCAAGAAACTTGGCAAAATAAATAAAACAACTGAAGCGTTTTTAACGCTTCTTTTTTATACTCTTTTCACTAGTTGGTGGTTAACTTGATTCTCAAAGTAAAATCCGGTATGATAGTAGTAATTGTTTTTATGAATGAAGGAAAAACTATTTTTAAGGGAGAATAAGATGTCAAAAGAAGATTATTTGCAAATGAAGAAGCAGGCTCGGGTCTGGTTTACCGTCAATATCATCATCAGTTTGATCGCTATTGCAGGAGGAATTTTAGTGGTCATTAGTAAATCACGTCATATCCCATTTCTATTGATGGCCTTGGGGGCACTGACCTTGATGAACCAATTCTTGGTTACCCCTGCTTTCAACGCCAAAAAAGAAGCTGAGGAAGAACATCCAGAATGGAAGAGCTTGTCTACTAAAGGTACTAAAATAACTGCGGAGAATCTGCAAAAAGGTTTTTTGGTGTCAGCTATGGCTCTTCTGGTTGTCATTATTGGTTTCTTCATGTTCTATCGTCCTCTTCCGACAACAGACGCAGGAACTGAAGTGATCAAAACTTATCGAGAGATCCAGTCTGTGCCAGAAAGTTCGACAGAAAAAGAATCTAGCACAGTCTCCAATTTAACCCCGAAAGACGTTCAAACTTTACAAGAATTGAAAGAAGAAATCGAATCCAATGCCCCATCAGATTCAAATTCACTAGATATAAACAAAGCAAAAGATTTCGCAGAAAAAGCGCAGCAACAGAATTGGTTGAAAAGGGGAGAGTAAGATGACTTTTCAAGTGGTTTGAAATCAACTAGTTTTTGTGAAAGGGTAAAAAATCAATGACAGTAACAACATTCTGGCTTAGTTTGGGCATTCTGACCCTTGTTTTTCTGATCATGCTGTTCATCTTTTACACCTTGTATCGTCGTGAAATAAAAGTGAAAACAGAATCAACCGCAAAAGTTATGGGAGAAGTAGTTGCTTTTGATTCCAAAAATCAACTGCTTATTTCCCTGCCTGTGGTGGAGTATCAAGTCGGGGGCGAAAGATATCAAAAGACCTTTACCTACGCTTATTTCAGAGAGACTTCTTCTAAGTCAAGACAAACCAATGTTTTCGATAGAACCTATGTTCTTGGAGCAGGTAAAAATCTGGATTTGCGGATGATATTCCCAATTGGGTCTCCTATGACAGTTTTTTATAATCCAGTCGACCCACAGATTGGTTTTGTCGAACGATATGCCGGCTTAGTCGGTTTCTATAAAATCGGAATGACTCTAACGGTTGGAATTTATCTTGGGTTAGTATGCATTCTAGCTTTGTTAGGTTGAATTGTTCGGACCCATCTTAAATAAAAAGCACATTCATATATATTTGGTTGAATGAGAGGATTTTCAATGCTCACAAAAGGAACATGTTTTAATATCAGTTTGAATGGGAAAAGGCCTCTCTGGGGCTACTTTTTGTTGGTAACAGATCAAGGGGAAGAATTTATTATCAAACGCAATAGTAAAATCCCTTTCGACAGATACCGAAAAGTGTACCAGACCAGTTATTCGTTTAAAGATCAAATTTTTTCAAAGAAAGCACCAGCAAATGTTTCTTCTTTGATTGGTGTTCCATTAGGTTTATTATTAGCAAGGACATATAGAAAGATCCTTCCCATGGATCTTTTCTTTGGGAAAGCAAATCTTGATTTGAATGTTAGAGAAGGAGCGATAAATGTCCTTTTGTTTCTCTTTGCAGTTATGATCACTTTATGGTTGGTCACTATTGCCAGATATGTGCAGTTGAAATGGTTTGTTGAAAAAAATGAAGCAGAACTAGTATTTGTTGGTCAGATAAAGCCTACAGAGTATCTTCAAAAAACAGCAAATGGAACCGAGGTGTGGTGAATGCGAAAAATGAGAAAACGTCAATTGTTTGCCCTTGTTTGTTTAAGCTCTATTGTTCTGTTTTTAGCTTATTTTGTTCAAATGCGCTTGTTTTTGGGATTGATTTTATATTTGTTGGTTGTTCTTTTTTATAGAGGCCTTGAATTCACAGAGCCTCGGGAAATAGAGTTTGATTTTAAGAAAGACCCTAAATAATTAAGATTATTCCCCAACCTGAATGATTTCGTACCACCCCAAAACAGCAGAAATGCTGTTTTTTTGATATAATGGAGCTATGTTATCGAAAAGTAAACGTATTCTATTTGGGATGCTTCATGTTGTCATGTTGCTAGTGATGGTCCACTGGTTCTTGATCAGTGTGATCTATCTGAGAGAGATTTCATGGCTAGCCATTTTAGGTGCTGGATTGCTATTTCTGCTAGCCTGGCTGAAACGCGATGGGCTAAAGAGTGCCTTTGCTTGGTTGACTCGGCATAAAAAAGGCTTCTTGCTTGGAGCCCTTGTCTTTCAGTTGATTGTTATGGTTTGTGCGGAGCTCTTTATCCGTCGGGATGCCGCGGTTGTTTTCAAAGGAGCTTTTGATCTTCTTAAGCAATCTTCCATCACCAACTACCTCAGTCGCAATCCCAATAACATTCCGCTCTTTCTTTACGAGAAGTTTTTCTA
Source organism: Streptococcus parasanguinis (assembly GCF_016648925.1). Lineage (GTDB taxonomy): Bacteria > Bacillota > Bacilli > Lactobacillales > Streptococcaceae > Streptococcus. The sequence goes on from NZ_JACLQX010000031.1 coordinate 16,149, forward strand.
TGTCTTATTTGGCTCTAGCGGTCTGTGGGTCATGCAGGCTCTCAATATCCTCTATGTCAATCTGGGTGCAGTCCTCTTGTACAAGCTGTCCCAGAAGCATTTCAATCAAAAAACGGCTAATCTGATCTATCTCTTCTATGTGAGCTTGATCTGTTACTCGCCTTATTTCTATTCTATGTACACGGACATTCCGCCACTTCCTTTGATCGCTCTTCAGTTATGGTGGGCTTTGGATCTATTAAAGGAAGATCAAGCAGTCTCCTGGAAGAAGATTGTTGGCTTGGGCATCTTATCTGGCCTATCCATGTTGATCCGTCCAACGACGATTATTGTCATGATTGCCTTTTGGGCTGTGCTCTTTTTCAGAGGAAATTGGAAGGCCTTTGGAAACATTGCTACGGTGACGGTCTTGACGACGGGCTTTGTCTTTGCAGGATTGAATACAGCGGTTAATCATCAAAGAGTTGTACCGATCTTGAAACAAGAAGGGCTGGCTAAAGGACCACTCATGTTTATCAATCTGGGCTTGACAGATATGGGGCACAACCAAGAAGATATGAAAGAAGGCTTGCTAGCCTATATTGATGAGGATAAGCGATCGGATTACAACAATGGCCTCTTTAAAAAAGAAAATGTGATCAAAGAAATCAAGCGCCGTCTCAAGGAGTACGGACCGTTCGGTTTGATCGGGCATATCTACTACAAGCAATCCTTGACGGTAGCAGAAGGGACCCTAGGTTGGCTTTACCGAGATGTAGAGTATGAGAAGACGCCTTTTATCAATCCTCTCTATGCACCCCTGACTAAAAATAATGGTCTTGCAAAATGGGTGCGGACCTATTTCCTTAGCATTGATCGCCCGCAGTACAGGTATTATGAATTTGTCAAGCAGCTGATCTGGATCGTCCTATCAGCTGGTTTGGTTGGAGCTTATCTCAAACGTCGAGATACAGATGACTTTAACTTCCTTTCCTTAGCGGTTTTTGGTGGCTTGCTCTTCTTAACCATCTTTGAAGGAGGGAAGACCCGCTACCTCATCCAATTCTTACCGCAAATTTTACTAGTCGCTTCGATCGGTCTAGCAGGATTTACCAAGAAAGAAAATACCTAAAAGCTCTGGCTTGTTTGACAGGCAGAAATTGAGGTTGGATAAAAATGTCCAGCCTCTTTTTTATCCAGTGGATCTGCGCCAAATGTGGTATAATGGAAGGTAAGAATTTATTGGATAGCGGAGAGTTTCCATGCAGCATTCACCCTGGCATGAAGCCATCAAATCCCATCTTCCAGAAGGGTATTTTCACCAGATCAATGACTTTATGAATGAAGTCTACAGCAAAGGAGTGGTTTATCCACCGCGTGACAAGGTCTTTAAGGCCTTGCAGACGACAGGGATGGATCAGGTCAAGGTCTTGATCTTAGGCCAAGATCCCTACCATGGACCGGATCAAGCGCAGGGCTTAAGTTTTTCTGTTCCGGATCATGTACCAGCGCCGCCTTCTTTGCAAAATATTCTCAAAGAATTGCGCTCAGATATCGGAGAGAAGCGTTCCCATGATCTGACCTCTTGGGCAGAGCAAGGAGTGCTCTTGCTCAATGCCTGCTTGACAGTGCCAGCTGGTCAGGCCAATGGCCATGCAGGACAAATTTGGGAGCCTTTCACAGATGCTGTGATCAAGGTGGTTAATGAGTTGGAGGAGCCTGTTGTCTTTATCCTCTGGGGATCTTATGCCCGTAAGAAAAAGCCGCTGATTACCCAAGATCGACATTTGGTCCTTGAATCAGCTCACCCAAGTCCCTTATCGGCCTACCGAGGATTCTTTGGTTCCCAACCCTTTTCAAAAACCAATCAATTTTTGACAGAGGCGGGACGCGAGCCGATTGATTGGTTAAGATAGGAGAAAGAAATGCCGCAATTAGCAACGATTTGTTACATTGACAATGGGAAAGAATATCTCATGTTGCATCGCAATAAAAAGCCCAATGATGTCCATGAAGGTAAATGGATCGGAGTTGGTGGAAAATTAGAACGCGGGGAAACCCCACAGGAGTGTGCAGCGCGTGAGATTTTTGAGGAGACGGGCCTTAGAGCCAAGCCAGTCTTGAAAGGGATCATTACCTTTCCGGAGTTTACTCCAGATTTGGACTGGTACACCTATGTCTTCAAGGTAACAGATTTTGAGGGAGAACTGATCGAGTGTAACGAAGGGACCTTGGAGTGGGTACCTTATGATCAAGTCCTCTCAAAACCAACTTGGGAAGGGGACCACACCTTTGTCGAGTGGTTGTTGGAGGATAAACCCTTCTTTTCAGCAATGTTTCGCTATGACGGCGACCGCTTGTTAGAGTCGCATGTTGATTTTTATGAATAAAGGAGAATGCAATGGTTGTCATTAAAAATGGTCGCGTAATGGATCCCAAGACTGGCTTGGATCAAGTCTGTGATCTTCGCATTGAAGGAAAGAAAATCGTAGAGATCGCTGAAAACCTCCCAACGGATGGACAAGAAGTCCTTGATGCTACTGGTCTGGTGGTTGCTCCTGGTTTGATCGATGTACACGTGCATTTCCGCGAGCCCGGTCAAACCCATAAAGAAGACATCCATACGGGTGCCTTAGCCGCAGCTGCTGGTGGTTTTACTCGAGTGGTCATGATGGCCAATACCAATCCGACCATTTCAGATATTACGACCTTAGAGGAAGTCTTAGCTTCTGCAGCCAAGGAAAATCTTCACATTCATACGGTTGCGACGGTGACTAAGAACTTTGACGGTCAACACCTGACAGATTTTGAAGGCTTGCTTAAGGCTGGTGCGGTAGGATTTTCAGATGATGGAATTCCGCTTCAAAGCACTAAGGTTGTCCGCCAAGCTTTGGAAGAAGCTAAGCGTCTAGGTACTTTTATTAGTCTGCATGAAGAAGACCCTGAGTTGAATGGCATTCTTGGTTTGAATGAAAATATTGCCAAGGAACACTTTCATGTCTGTGGGGCGACGGGTGTAGCCGAATATTCAATGGCTGCGCGTGATGCCATGATTGCCCATGCGACAGGTGCTCACCTCCATATCCAACACCTCTCCAAGGAAGAAAGTGTCAAGGTGGTGGAATTTGCCCAAGGATTAGGAGCTCATGTGACGGCAGAAGTGGCACCCCAACACTTTTCGAAAACAGAAAGTCTGCTCTTGACTAAAGGAAGCAATGCTAAGATGAATCCACCTCTTCGCTTGGAATCAGACCGTCTAGCAGTGATTGAAGGATTGAAGTCAGGCGTCATCTCTGTGATTGCGACGGACCACGCGCCTCACCATGCGGATGAGAAGAATGTCCCTGATATTACCAAAGCACCATCTGGCATGACTGGGCTTGAAACTTCGCTTTCTCTTGGTTTGACCTACTTGGTGCATGCTGGCCATTTAAGCTTGATGCAGTTGCTTGAAAAGATGTCCTATAATCCAGCACGTCTCTATGATTTTGATGCTGGCTATATCGCAGTGGATGGACCGGCAGATTTAACCATCTTTGATCCAGAAGCAGATCGTCTGGTATCGGATCATTTCGCTTCAAAAGCAGGCAATTCACCATTTGTAGGTGAAACATTAAAAGGAAAAGTTGCTTATACGATCTGTGATGGACAAGTGATTTTTCAAGGATAAGTGATCGTATTCATATGAATCTTAAAAAAATGATGCAAGGCTTGGTTTTCTTTTTAACCAGCCTTCTTGTCTTTGTCTTTCTATTTTGTGCTTTGCTACCAATTGCATCTCCTCGTATGACCAAGCCCAAAATGGCTACGAAAGAAGTCACCTATACTTATGTAGCTCTAGGAGATTCACTGACCGAAGGAGTAGGGGATAGCACCAAGCAAGGGGGCTTTGTCCCCATCCTTGCTCAAAGCCTGTCTAATGAAAATGACGGTCAGTACCAGCCTGTCAACTATGGAGTAGCTGGGAATACAAGTGCTCAGATCTTAGATCGGCTCAAGAAGCAAACAGACCTTCAGAAGGATCTCAAAAAGGCGCGTGTCATGACCTTAACGGTTGGTGGAAATGATTTGCGCAAAGTCGTTGTCGATCATCTGAGTGATTTTTCTCTATCAGATATCCAAAAACCGCTCAAGTATTATACAGCGAACCTCAAAGAAATTATTACAAAGGCCAGAAAGGACAATCCCCATCTTCCCATTTATGTAGTGGGGATCTACAATCCTCTTTATCTGAATTTTCCTGAATTAACTAGTATCCAGACGGCTGTAGATCGTTGGAATGAGACGACGGAAGAAACCATCGCGCAATTTGATCAGGTCTATTTCGTTCCGATCAATGATCTGCTTTATAAAGGAATTGATGGCAAAATGGGCGTATCAGAAATCAGTGACGGGAAGACAACCGTTATCAATGATGCCCTGTATGAAGAGGATAGCTTTCACCCTAACAATACGGGCTATGAAAAGATGAAACAAGCAATATTGGAGAAAATCAATGCCACGAAGAAAACTTGGAGTCAAAAATAATCCCATCAAAGAGAAGGTCCCCTTCCTTCAAAAAATAAATATTTGGAAATGGTTGTTTTTAGGATTGGTCAGCCTTCTCTTAGCCTTCGCTATAGTTGTGCAAGGACGCTTAGCGACGCCAAGAGAAGATGTTAGCCAGCTTCATCAAGCAGTTGGCACCAAAGATGTCAAAGTTGGAACCATGACAACGACTCGTGATCAACTCAATGACACTATCAAATCGCTTCTGAAAAAATATAAGCTGTCCGACTACAAGGTCTATGCGGACAATCAGCAAATCCTATTAGAAGGACAGTTGAGTCTCTTGGGGAAGGATTATCCCTTATACATTTACTTTCAACCATCCAAATTGGAAAATGGGAACATCCTCTTGACGGTGAAGGATTTTTCAGTTGGAACCTTTCAAATTCCTCAAAAAATGGTTTTGCGACTTTTAAGCAAAAATAAAAATATCCCAGATTTTATCCAGATTTCTCCAAAGGAGTCTACCATTACCATTGTACTACCAAAAATTGACAATGATTTTGGAATTTACGTCAAGGCCAATACCATTGATCTCTATAATGACAAGATCGTTTTCGATTTGTATCAGAAGAAGTAGGGCGAAAGAGGCTATTCAAATTGAATTCACAATCATCTTAAAAAATTTCCTTAGGCTTAATAATTCCGAGAGAGTGGGACAGAAATCGGTAATTCGTTAGAATTCGATTTCGTCGTCCCACCTCCGCACAGTTGAGTAGGGCTG
>NZ_JACLQX010000032.1:0-21154 GCF_016648925.1 Streptococcus parasanguinis
CTCCGCACAGTTGAGTAGGGCTGTAAAAGCTGATGAAATCAGCGTAGTAGAGCCCACTCAACCACTGCGTCTTGCTCAACAATCCAAAAATAATTGAGAGGCTAGGACTTTTGTCCCAGCCTCTGTTTAATATTACAATTCGATATCGCCAAACAAGTCAGCCATTGAGAATCCAGTTTGAGTTTCTGGAAGATCAAAGTCGCGTTTTTCTTGTTTTGGACGACGTGGGCGAGATTGACGTTTTTCTTGTTTTTCGCCTTCTTCTTGAGCTGGACGTTCTTCAAGAGCTTTGATAGAAAGTGATACACGTTCATCTGCAGCATTTACTTCAAGAACTTTAACAGTTACTTCTTGTCCAACTTTAAGAACATCTTTTGGATTTTCAACACGTTTGTGTGAAATTTGTGAGATGTGTACAAGACCATCGATACCTGGCAATACTTCAACGAATGCACCGAAGTCAGTCAAACGTTTAACAGTTCCTTCGATAACATCACCAGCAGCCAATTTTTGTTCAACGCCATCCCAAGGTCCAGGTGTTGTAGCTTTCAATGAAAGTGATACACGACCTTCTTCTTCGTTCAAGTCAAGAACTTTCACTTGGATTTCTTCACCAACAGTTACAACTGATTTAGGTGATACGTTGCGTTCGTGTGACAATTCTGTCAAGTGAACCAATCCATCAACACCACCAAGGTCGATGAAGGCACCGAAGCTTGTAATACGTGCAACTTTACCAGTTACGACATCACCAACGTTCAATTTACCAAATACTTCTGCGCGTGCTGCAGCTGATTCAGCTTCAACAACTTCACGACGTGAAAGGATAAAGCGGTTTTCTTTTGGATCTACTTCTTTGATTTTAGCATCAAATTCTTGACCTACGAAACGTTCAGTGTTACGTACAAAACGAGTATCAAGCATTGAAGCTGGAATAAATCCACGAAGTCCTTCAAATTCTACTGAAAGTCCGCCCTTAACAGCGCGAGTTCCTTTAACAGTAACAACTTCTTCTTCACGTCCAACCAATTTGTCCCATGCTTTGCGAGCTTCCAAACGTTTTTTAGATACAAGGTAAGTTACTGTATCAGTATCTTTACCAACTACTTGACGAAGAACAAGCAATTCAAGTGTTTCACCTGGTTTTACCAAGTCGTTGATGTCAGCATCACGATCGTTTGTCAATTCGCGAAGAGTCAAGACACCTTCGACACCAGTTCCAGAGATTGCAACGTTAGCTTGGTTCGCGTCAACTGTCAATACTTCAGCAGTAACAACGTCACCTGGTTCAACTTGGCTAACACTGTTTAGCAAATCTTCAAATTCATTCATCTAAAAAATCCTCCAACAATCAAGTTTTCTAAAACTTGACATACTTATAATTATTTTTCCTAAGCAAGCACTCGCAATGAGATCAACTACAATCTTTAACGACTCATCCTATAAAGAAATAAAATACCTGGATAGATATTTTATCACTTATCTGATATTACCTAAGAACTGGGGTAGCTGGATTCGAACCAACGCATGAGGGAGTCAAAGTCCCTTGCCTTACCGCTTGGCTATACCCCAAAAAGAGCGCTGACATTAGTCACTTTATCATCGTCACAATGAACGCTAATGGAGAGAGAGGGATTCGAACCCCCGAACCCGAAGGAGCGGATTTACAGTCCGCCGCGTTTAGCCTCTTCGCTATCTCTCCATATAAATCAACAGGATCTATTATACCATTGATTTATTATGATTGCAAGCCCTTATTTATTCAAATTATAATTTTCTATCAAAATTTCAACGGCTTTTTCAAGTTTTTTGTAAAGAGAATCCACATTTCCATTTTTGATAATGGCAAATTGACCAGCCATGTCTGCAATTTCACCAATCGTTTTCTTTCCAATGGACAAAGTGAAACCATCAAAAGTGTCTTTTCCGACGGTTACTTTACTATCAACGATTTGAATCTCAATTTTCTTATCTTTTTTACTCATTTCAACCCTCTTTTCACTTTTTCTATTTTACAAAAATTCTCTTGATGACGCAAGAGAAAAGGGAGTGGGTCAGAAAGAATTTAGTTAGAAATTCCTTCTTTCTCCCACCCCCGAAAAGGTCATTCGGCACTCTTCTATTCCTAAAAACGAATGAAGAGAAACATTAGCTACTGCGTTTTTTCGTTAAGACTCCTTCTCATTGAAGTCTGGACACTTTGGTCTCAGACGCTATCGGTTTAATCGACTTTGACAATCCATCCTTCTGGCGCTTCGACATCACCAAATTGGATACCGGTCAACTCGTCATAGAGCTTCCGTGTGATAGGACCTACTTCTGTTTCAGAATAGAAGACATGGAAGTCATCACCGTGTTGAACTCCTCCGATTGGAGAGATGACAGCTGCGGTACCACAAGCTCCTGCTTCTACAAAGCGATCCAAGTCATTGATAAAGACATCCCCTTCAATTGGTGTCATACCAAGACGGTGTTCCGCAAGGTAAAGCAAAGAGTACTTGGTGATCGATGGCAAGATAGAAGGACTCAATGGCGTCACAAATTCGTTATTAGCAGTGATACCAAAGAAGTTTGCAGAACCAACTTCTTCAATCTTGGTGTGCGTCGCTGGATCGAGATAAATCACGTCAGAGAAGTTACGGTCATGCGCAATCTTACCTGGCAACATACTAGCTGCGTAGTTCCCACCAACTTTTGCAGCCCCAGTACCATGTGGAGCAGCACGGTCATACTCATCTTGAATCAAGAAGTTCGTTGGAACCAAACCACCTTTAAAGTAGTTACCGACAGGCATGGCAAAGATGGTAAAGATATACTCATCTGCTGGATGCACACCAATAATATCACCAACCCCAATCAAAAGAGGGCGAAGGTAAAGGGTAGCTCCAGTACCATATGGTGGAACATACTCTTCATTGGCTTTCACCACTGCCTTACAAGCATCCACAAACATGTCAACAGGTACTTGAGGCATCAGCAAACGATCTGCTGTGCGTTGCAAACGTTTGGCGTTTTGATCTGGACGGAACAATTGGATGCTTCCATCTTTTGTACGGTAGGCTTTCAACCCTTCAAAGGCTTGCTGACCGTAATGCAAACTTGGAGAAGATTCGGACAAATGCAAGGTCGCATCTTCTGTCAATTCCCCTTTTTCCCAAGCTCCATTGCGATAATGTGCCAAATAGCGATAAGGTAATTTCATATATGAAAAGCCAAGGTTTTCCCAATCAAGTGATACTGTCATGATAGTGCTCCTTTTAATTCTTTCTATTCCTTGTCGATCTGATGTAGGTCGATTTAGTTTCTCAATCTATGTACACTATTGTACACCATTTCATGAGAATTTCAAGCGAAATTTTCAATTTTCAGAAAATTTATTTTCAAAGAAAGTCAGTCCTAGAATGGACCGACGCTTTCTTTTATTTGATAGTAGCTGAAAAAACTTCTTGATCCGAAATGGTATCGTTGACAAAGGATCCATTGCTTGTTCTTTCAGAAATACTTAATTGTGTCAAATCAACTTCTGTCACCTGACCTGTTGTAGAAGTGATCTGAAGAATTTGATCTTGTTCTACCACTTCTTCTTGACTCGTAAAGAGATCAAAATCTCCCTGGTCAGTGAAGACTGGACCTGCCTTGAAGACACGGTGTGGTTTATTTTTCAACTCACGCAAGACCTGTAGTCCCCGTTTAGCCCGACTGGTCACAGGAATATCGTCTTGTAACATCCGTTTGAGACTGCCTCGCTGGGTCAGAATGTACATGCTTGGAGTCGTCGACTTAAAGGCGGCAGCAACTTGATCTCCGTCTTTGAGGTTAATGGCTTTGACCCCTGCTGCTTTGGCTCCTACGACAGGGACCTCTTCAATATTGAAACGCAAGCCATACCCATTTTTAGTAATGATCATGATGTCTTCAAGGACAACTGGTGCAACTGCTACGATACGGTCGTCTTGGTCTTTTAGCTTAGCATACTTAGTCGATTTAGAACGATAAGTCCGCCATGGGCTTAATTCCTTGCGTTCAAAGCGCTTGATTTGTCCTTGTTGAGTTGCCGCAAAGTAGGTTACTCCCTCAAACTGATCCACAATCTCCGCAAAGAGAATTTCTTCCTCTTGCTCGAAATTGGTCAAGGTCTGACTGAGGTGCTCTCCGATATCCTTCCACTTGGTATCTGTCAATTCGTGGATTGGTCGATAAATGGCATTCCCCAAGTTGGTAAAGAGTAAAAGATGCTGAGTGGTCTTAGCAGGCTCTACAAAAATCAACTCGTCATCGTCTCGCTTACCGACTTCTTCCAGTGTTGAGGCATTGAAAGAACGAGGCGAGGTCCGTTTGATATATCCAGCACGGGTTACGCTGACGAAGGTTTCCTCTTCAACAATGAGACTGGCTGTATCAATCTCGATCGTTTTAGCAGTGTCTTGCAACTCACTGCGACGCGGATTACCAAAGAGCTTCTTGACTTCACGCAACTCTTTCTTCATAAGATTAAACATGGTCCGTTCATCCCCAATGATGGCTGCCAAGGTTGCGATTTGCTCCTTGAGACTGGCATGCTCTTCTTCCAAGGTCACGATATCGGTATTGGTCAAACGATACAATTGCAAAGTGACAATAGCTTCTGCTTGTTCTTCCGTGAAATCGTAGCTGACCTTGAGGTTTTCTTTAGCATCTGCCTTATTATCAGAAGCACGGATCAAGGCAATCACTTCATCAAGGATTGAAATGACGCGAATCAAGCCTTCTACGATATGGAGACGCCGTTCGGCCTTTTCCTTATCAAAGCGCGAGCGAGCGACAATGATATCCCGACGGTGAGCAATGTAGCTAGAGAGAATCGGTACAATCCCCACTTGACGAGGGGTATAATTGTCAATCGCCACCATATTGAAGTTGTAATTGACCTGCAGGTCTGTATACTTGAACAAGTAATTCAAGATCAAGTCTGCATTGGCATCTTTTTTGAGCTCAATGGCAATGCGAAGACCATCTCGGTCAGACTCATCCCGGACTTCCGCAATACCGGCCACCTTGTTGTTAACACGGACATCGTCGATCTTCTTGACCAAGACTGCCTTGTTGATCTCATAAGGGATCTCGGTAACCACGATTTGCTGCTTACCGCCTTTGAGCTGCTCAATCTCAGTTTTAGAGCGGACAACCACACGGCCCTTACCGGTTTCATAGGCTTTCTTGATCTCATCCCGTCCTTGGATAATGGCACCCGTTGGAAAATCAGGTCCAGGTAAAAACTCCATGAGTTTGTCTACCTTGGCAGATGGATGGTCAATCATGTAGACCACTGCATCGATGACTTCAGCGAGGTTATGTGGTGGAATATCTGTTGCGTAACCAGCTGAAATCCCTGTAGCTCCATTGACCAAAAGGTTTGGAAAAGCTGCCGGCAAAACAGTTGGCTCTTTTTCTGTATCGTCAAAGTTCCAGGCAAATGGCACTGTGTTCTTTTCGATATCTTGCAAAAGATAGCCAGCAATTTCAGACAAACGCGCCTCGGTATAACGCATGGCCGCTGGCGGATCACCGTCCATGGAACCATTGTTTCCATGCATTTCAACTAGGATCTCGCGGTTCTTCCAGTCTTGAGACATGCGGACCATGGCATCATAGATGGAACTGTCCCCGTGAGGGTGAAAATTCCCCATGATGTTCCCGACAGACTTGGCAGACTTACGGTAGCCCTTGTCATGGGTATTGCCGTCCTTATTCATAGAATAAAGAATCCGCCGTTGAACAGGTTTCAAGCCATCCCGAATATCAGGAAGAGCCCGTTCTTGAATAATGTATTTGGAGTAGCGACCAAAGCGCTCCCCCATGATGTCCTCCAAGGACATATTCTGGATATTACTCATATAAGATACAAAGCCCGTAAAATACAAAGTGAAAATTAGAAATTTATCTTTTTCACACAGCACTCAGGGCGTGTTCAACTCCTTTCAAAGAATGTTGAGTAGTCTTTTGTAGAAAAAGGAATTCAGTCACACCAAGTAACCAAACGTTCCTTTCTGATGTTTAAAATAGATTCATTAATGATTAGAAAGTTTCTCTTTAGCATAAGAAATCATTTTCTCTGCAACTTCCATATCGTAAGTAAATCCCATCTTTTGAGCCAGAATTTGAGCTTCTCGATTGAATAGCCCCATGGTAGCAAATAAAGAATGAGTGATTTTATCGAAACTAGATAAATCAAGCAAAGCTGAGAACTCCTTCTCTTGCTCAGCTGGTAGATAGTGGAAGAGGTACTTGTAGTTCTTTCCGATGTCAACTACTCCCCTATAGCTTGTCACCTGCCAAGCTAAGACCTTGAGGAGTTCTTGCTGACAAATGCTATAGAGATGATCAGTCGCATAGATGAGTTGCTTTCTTCGAATGGCCTTGACGACATAAGCCGATACCCACCAAAATTCATTGCAGGAGGCTGCAAAATCTTCTTCGGTAGGCGGAGCGGTCCAGTAGCGCTTCGGACTAGGAATGTAAGAGTCAAACAAACCTTTGTCATCTTTTAAGACTTTGAAACCAGCCTCGCTATCCACCCACTCTTGGATAGACTCCTTGGGACAGAGGGTTAAATCGATGCGATTCCCATCTTCAAAGAGCATGAGATACAGACGACGGTGTCCCAGTCGGTTGTGCTGTTCGATGAATCGGTTTCCGTACTGATCCAACCAGGATAAATCTGAAATCAGGTCTTCTAGATCATCAACGATATAGACCACATCATAATCTTGAAACTCGTCTTTGGGTGCCCGAGGATTGGCTCGCGAACCGGATAAGGCCACTGCTTCCACTTGCAAGGACTCAGCTATCTGCAAAATCAGATTCATCATTTCTGTATCAGTACTCATGTCGATTCCTTACCATTTCTACATCCCAGCTTATTTAATTTATAAGTAGAAAGTGATTAAAAAACTGTATTTTCTTCTAAGGTAAACTTAACGTTATCTTCAATCCATTGACGACGTGGTGCAGCCTTATCACCCATAAGGACGGAAACACGGCGTTCTGCACGCGCTAAATCATCAATGGTGACACGGATCAGGGTACGAGTTTCTGGGTTCATGGTGGTTTCCCAAAGCTGATCCGCATTCATTTCCCCCAACCCTTTGTAACGTTGAAGGGTTGCTCCACGGCCAAAGGTCCGACGCAACTCTTCTAATTCGCTATCTGTCCAAGCATAGGCTACTTCTTCTTTCTTGCCTTTGCCTTTGGACATCTTATAAAGAGGAGGAAGTGCAATGTAGACATGACCTGCTTCTACCAAAGGGCGCATATAGCGATAGAAGAAGGTTAAGAGGAGGGTTTGAATGTGGGCACCATCCGTATCTGCGTCGGTCATGATAATGATCTTATCGTAGTTGGCGTCTTCCACTGAGAAATCTGCCCCAACGCCAGCACCGATGGTGTAGATCATGGTGTTGATCTCCTCGTTTTTGAGGATATCACTCATATTGGCCTTCTCAGTATTAAGAACCTTCCCACGAAGTGGAAGAATCGCTTGGAACTTACGGTCCCGCCCTTGTTTGGCAGAACCGCCGGCTGAGTCTCCTTCGACTAGATAGAGTTCGTTTTTCTTAGGATTTTTAGACTGGGCTGGTGTCAATTTCCCAGACAAAAGTCCCTTGTCCTTTTTACTCTTCTTGCCATTTCGGCTTTCATCCCGCGCTTTACGAGCGGCTTCACGCGCATCCCGGGCTTTAATAGCCTTACGAATGAGATTAGAAGCCAACTCCCCATTTTCCATGAGGAAGAAGGTCAATTTATCAGAAACAATGCTATCGACAACTGGACGAGCCAAGGGACTTCCTAATTTGTCTTTGGTTTGCCCTTCAAACTGCAAATGAGCTTCTGGAACCAAGATCGAAAGAACAGCAGACAAACCTTCGCGGTAGTCTGATCCTTCCAGATTCTTGTCTTTTTCTTTGAGGAGCCCTGTCTTTCTTGCATAGTCGTTCATAGCCTTGGTAATGGCTGTCTTCAGACCCGTCTCGTGGGTTCCCCCATCTTTAGTGCGGACATTATTAACGAAGGACAAGATATTATCTGAGTAGCCATCATTGTATTGCATGGCCACTTCTACCTGAAAGCCATCTGATTCGCCACTAAAGTAGAGAACCGGTGTCAAAGTTTCCTTGTCTTCGTTCAAGTACTCTACGAAATCTTGGACACCATTTTCATAATGAAAGGCCACATGGTTATCTTCTTCCTTACGGAGATCGGTCAGCGTCAGCGTCACGTCCTTCAGCAAGAAGGCTGATTCTTTGATTCGCTCAGCAATGGTATTGAATTTAAAATCTGTCGTTGAAAAGATGGTTGGATCTGGCATGAAGGTAACCTTAGTCCCTGTCTTAGACTTGGGAGCAGAGCCGATCTTTTCAAGGGTTGTAACTGGTTTTCCCCCATCTTCAAAACGTTGCTTATAGACAGCTCCATCACGAGTAATTTCTACCTCTAGCCAGCTAGAAAGGGCATTGACGACAGAAGATCCCACTCCGTGAAGACCTCCAGATGTCTTATAGCCTCCTTGACCAAACTTCCCTCCAGCATGGAGGACGGTAAAGATGACCTCAACGGTTGGTTTGCCCATAGCATGCATCCCGGTCGGCATTCCACGTCCCTGGTCTTCTACCGATAGCGAACCATCTTTATTAATCGTTACATCGATTTGTGAGCCAAAGCCAGACAAGGCTTCATCGACCGCATTATCCACGATCTCCCAGACCATGTGATGCAAGCCATTTCCGTCGGTCGATCCGATATACATCCCTGGACGTTTACGGACTGCATCCAACCCTTCTAGTACCTGAATGGCATCGTCATTATAATTATTAATATTGATTTCCTTTTTTGCCACAAGGAACCTCCTGTTTGTTCATCTTTTCTATATTACAGTTTTTTAGGAAATTTTGCAAAATTTTTTCTCTTTATATGGAGATTTCTATATCTCAGTAAAAAAAGCTGGCTGGACACTTTCTTCAGATGTCACACTTGAACTCCAGAAATTGCTTTTTCTATCGTTGGCTTTTTGATATAATGAAACTATGATAAAAGAAATAAGTGTTTTAATTTTGGCCTATCTGTTAGGCTCCATTCCTTCGGGATTATGGATTGGGAAAATCTTTTTCCATATTAATTTACGGGAACATGGCTCGGGCAATACTGGAACGACCAATACCTTTCGGATTTTAGGGAAGAAAGCTGGGATCATTGTCTTTGCGATTGATTTCTTGAAAGGAACTTTGGCCGTTCTCCTTCCGACTTTCTTTGGAATTCAGGGGATCTCGCCAATGGTCTTTGGTCTCTTAGCCGTTTTGGGGCACACTTTCCCAATTTTTGCTGGATTCAAGGGTGGAAAAGCAGTGGCGACGAGTGCTGGTGTCTTACTTGGTTTCTCGCCTATCCTGCTACTCATTTTAGCTGTTTATTTTGTAGCCAGCCTGTACTTAACCAGTATGATTTCGTTTTCGAGTGTTACCGTTGCGCTACTCGCCATTCTTTCGGTCCTCCTTCTTCCTTTGACTGGATGGATCTTGCACAGCTATGATCCGCTTTTTACAGTCATTGTCTTGGCCTTAGCTACCTTGATCATTCTACGACACAAGGACAATATCCAACGGATCAAAGAGAAAAAAGAAAATCTCATCCCTTGGGGAAAGAACATCACCCATCAACAACCAAAAAACTAGAGCAGGCGCTCTAGTTTTTTATATTCATTAAATAGAAGATCTCTGGAAGAAAGCAAATAGGAGTCTCTCCCTTCTCTTTCTTTTATAACTTCACTTTCAGGAGTCTCTCAATTTCTTGATAAAGAATCTTTGTTGGCTGGTAGGCTTTGCTTTTCTGAGCCAGATCCTTTAGGTGCGACCAATCTTCCCGAGAAACCAATTCATTAAATAAGCGCAAAACTTCGGAATCTGTCTTTTTACGAGATACCAATCCTACTTGGAATAACTCAGCCCGAACCGCATTGTCAAACTGGTCATAGTCCTGGGGCAAAATCAGACTAGGAATCCCCTCTTCGATACATCCCATCAAAATCCCAGCACCTGCATGATGAATGGCAAAGTCCATTTGATCCAGAACATCTGAATAAGGGAGGTAATCAAAAATCAGAAGATTATCTGACAACATCCTTGGTGGATGCTCCAAACCACTCGGGTCGCCTAGGGTTACGTAAAAGACATAGTCAGGATGTTCTTGGCTCAAAAGCTTTGCCAACTCCACCATCCTCTCCTTCTCCCATTTTAAATGGGTCCCACAGGTAACGAGGACCCGCTTTTTAGAACTCGTAAAATACTGTTTCTGTTCTTGAGGAAGTCGATCAAAAGAGAAACAGCGATAACCAACCCATTTAAGATGGGACGGAAAATCGTCTCGAAACTCCAACTCTTTCATGCCTAGAGCCAAGATTGAATAGGGAGAATAGACCGCTTCTGTCCCATCTTCACGGTAGAGTTTAAAATCCTGTATGGTATCAAGATTCTTCTTAACCAGAGCAAATCCAACTTTCTTTGCCAGACGGATGACCTGCCTCCCCAGAGCATCTCTCCACTTGTAGAGGATTCCCTGGTGCGGTTTCCAGCCACCTAGATAAGCAGGTGTTGTCGTGCGACTTTCAATCGCTACAGGACTTGGAATGGTCGTAATCCAGGGAATGCCCAAACGATCTGCTAAAACTCCAGCAGGAGCAGCTACAAAATCTGCAATAACCAAGTCTGGTCTCCCCTCAGAGCCCCAAATTCGATTTATCTCGTTGAAAACTTCAGGAATCAGTTTGCTATTAGCCCCTAATTGTTGGTACATGATAAAGAGATTTGCTTGCTTGGCTGTATTGGCTATATCTTCCATGACTGTCGGACGGTCAGGAAACAAGGCAAGGCAGTCGAAGCCAATCTGCTCGACCAATTCCTTTTTTTGAAAACCTGTGATGACTCGAACCTGAAAACGAGGATCCTCCAGCAAGGGCTTGACCAAAGTCAAAGTCGGAAATAAATGACCACTAAAGGGGACGCTAATCACATCGATTTTTATCACTTTGTCTAATCCAGTCATAGATGATTCCTTTCACATCTTCTCTGTATTCATAGCTATAATGATTCGTATCCACTTGGATATCCGCTGAATGGCGGTCCAAAATTCGTGAATAAAGATCTTTTTTGCCTTTGATAACCAGTACCTCTACCTCCTTTTGACGTAAGAGAAGCTGGGAAACAGGGCCAAGTGCTATCACGCGCAATCTTGGAATGGAAACCTGATTCCCTAAACTTCTAAGCCACTGCGTCAGCATATTAACCCCTGAACTCTTATAAACAAGAACTACTTCCTGCACTTCCAGTAAGGGAGACAAGTGTTGTTGTAGGAGCTTTTGAAAGCGAGAGTTCAAAATGGTATGCCAATAATAGATGATATTGGATGCAGAAGCCGACATTAGGGATACTTGAGGAAATTTTATATGTTCAAAATCTTGATTGAAGGGAAAATTACTCTCTACTACTCTATAACCTGATGGACAAATCGCATGGAGGAGGTCTAGCTGCCCAGCTGTCAGCCCGGCACAAGTGACATCACTGCTCCCACTGAGAAAGAGAACCAAGCGATTAGAGTTTAGCATGGTATGATCAAGAGATAAAGCAGACAAACGGTCTAGATAGGACTTCATCTTACTCATAACGAATCTTTCCGTCCGTCACACGAATCTTCCGCCCCCGCCAGTTTATCACAGGAGGAGTCAATAGAACATAGATAAACAACCAAGGAAGCAGGAGATCATTCAGCACTTCATAGATGACTTCATCCAAGTGTAGGCGATTGGATAGAATGCTTTGCCGATAGAGGAGCATCCATACTGCCTTGAATCCCAGTAAGCCCAAGACTAGAAGAGAATACGGCCAACCTAAAAAAAGACTTAAGATCAAAGTTGGAAGAGGTAGAAAACTCGGTAAACCTATGAGACTAAACAGCTTCCAATCCAGGTGTTCTTTGAGGTAGATAGAGCTAAAGAGAAGCCAACGCTTCATCTGGAGCAAATATTGCTTGGCATCCTTGATAGTCGTTCGAACATTACAGGTAACTCGCGTTTGAATAATGGATATTCCTTTACTACTCAAAAAATCGGCCACGGCTAAATCATCACATAGATAATCCTTAATCGCTGTGAAAAGCTTCTGGCCTTTTGCAAGTTCTACCGGTAGGATATAAAACATCCCGTTGATGGAGTGATTCGCCTCAACTTCTGCCATTGTAAAATAGGTAATAAAGGAATTGCCATTTACAAATGCTGCGACCAGCTTGGACCAGAAATTGCTTCTCTCCTGGTTATAAGGAATACCTGTCAGAATGACCTCTTGACCCAAATAGGCGGTCAGCTCACCCATTTTAGAAAAATCAATCACACTATCATCGTCCAAAACAATCAGATAAGGCCGGGTCAGCTCCTCTACAACCTGCTCAATCTTGTAACTCTTGGGATTAATCCCCTGAGGGACGTCTTCAATGAGAAAAATTCGAATGCGGTGGGCAAAGGATGCGTCTTTACAAATCCGATCTGCTACTCGCTGGGCTTCTGTATCAGACTGATCAATCAACCAGTAGAATTCTACTGCTTCAGTTTGCTGGAGATTGGCCCGCAAATCACTCTCTAAACGAGGATCCCCAGAAAGGATGGGTTGGACCACCGTAAAAAGCTCTTCTGGGAAGTCCGCAATATGAGCCTGACTTTTTTTATAATAAGTGAAGGACAGCAACCAACGGATGAGAAATAAGAGAAGATAAGTAACGGCTAAAAATATAAATACAAATTTCATCTATTCAGTCCCTTTTTTAAATATATAGCAAGGAGACGGATGATCCACCTTTGGGGAAGCAAGCGACCTAGCCAAACTAGCAAGCGATAGCGAAGCCCGATAATCGCATAGGAAGTATCCCTTTCTATAAATCGGATCAACTGCTGAGCGACTTTCTCAGGCTTCATCTGCAAGCTACCACCTCCCAATGCTTCTACTAGTTTGGGAGGAAAAATAGCTGTTTGGACTGGTCCAAGAATATAGAGACCTAGCTGGACCTGGGAATCTGATTGCCTCAGTTCCTCCTGGAGAGCAAGAGTGTAGGTCTGCAAGGCAGCCTTGCTAGCACTGTAGGCTGCTAGATAGGGATGAGGAAAAAGAGCTGCCAACGAAGACAGCTGGACCAGCTGGATATTCTGATTCTTTTGCACCACCTGCTTGATTAGCTGGACTGGACTATGGTAGTTGAGCTGCCAGAGGTCTTGCTCACTGGCTGAATCAAGGACACATCCTAGGGAAAAATAGGCTAGTCCCGCACAATTGACAAGAAGATCTGCATCTAGGTTCTCTACAAAAGCTTCTAGGGCTACTTGATCTAGCATATCTAACGTTAGGATTGACAGTTGCGCCTTGCTCCCAGTTAGTTCCTTTTGAACTTGGGAGAGTTTGTCAGCATCACGACCCACTAAGACCAGATGCTCCAGACTTCTTGCCAGTTCTTTCGCTAGCTGCCGGCCAATCCCTCCTGTAGCTCCTAAAATGATTGCTTTTTTAATAGTATCTTCTATCTTCATAGCTCTAGTGTACCAAATTTCAACCAGTTAGAAAACTCTTACTACCATTCTCCAGCTTTACAGTTCAACCCCTACTTGTCAAAAAGGTCTCTAACGTAAAAATAGAGTCCTTTTTTGTCTTTTGTCTATTTCCCAACAGTACTTCGATAACTACTAGCTATTAGGCGATCAAATAGGAAAGGTCGGTTTAATAGCTGTGATGATTACAAATAGTACCAACATGAAAAAGTAAGAGCAAACAAGCAGAGGAATAAGAGTCTACCTGTAGCTTTATTAAACTCATTCATTATAGTTACTAGGCCCAATGGAATCAAGAAGAAATAGGTATCTCATAAGATTTCTCTTAGATCAGTATCCACTATAAAGCATCGACTAGGTCCATCAGTATTTCCATAGGAGTTTTTTTCCTACGACCATTAACAGTTTCGATAAGATGATAAACTTTTAAACGATTGTCATTGCTAAAGACAAACTCAAAGCGGAACTCCCGTCCGTTGGGTGCCACTGTATCAAATTTCGTTTTATATTTATCATGAACGGGGCTAACTGGAAATTTATTGAAGAGTAATCGTCGTTTCTCCCCTGCTTCTTTCAAACAGTTTTCTAGCTCCTGACAATAGTTATAAAACAGCTGATAGAGGGCTTCTTCTGAAATTCTTCTTCTCCGAACTAATGATGTAAAATCCGAAAAATTTCTGCGCGGGATGTCAATGCTAAATGAGAATCCCTCTTGGTTGATTCTTTCTAAAAATGCATCTCTTGAAATCATAGAACTACTCTTTCTTTTATCAATTTGTAGTGAACCCTTATTGTTTCTATACACAGTCAATCCATTATGTAATCAAGCAGGTCCATCAGGGTGAGTTTCTTGCGACCATTGACGGTCTCAAATAAATTATAAACTCTTAGTTCTTGGTTCTTTTTAAAAGCAAACTCAAAGCGAAATTCGCGACCATTGCATGCCACTACATAAAATCCGGTCTGATACTTTCTCTTATCCGCTACAGCTTGCTTTTGCCGGTCTTCTACCTCTCTACAAAGTAAAAGAAAGATCTGATAGAGTTGCTCCTCAGAGAGCCTTTTTCTCCAAACCAATGACTTGAAGTTATTGTACGTCCACCATGGGATTTGGATGTTGAAAGAAAAACCTTCCTGATTGGCTTTATCGATAAATGCTTTTCTGGAGACCATACCACTTCCCCTTCTACTGGAACATCGTTTGACTCTATTATACCATCTTTTATCCTTTCACAAAAAAAGCATCCCAAATGGAATGCTTTTTCTGTTTCTTAATAGTATTCCCCTTGGCGATAGTTCCAAGAGTTGAAATGATCAGATAAGTGCATCATGATTTTATCGATATCCAATCCTTTACGGATCACAACTGGACAAGTATTGACAGAACGGCTACCTGCTCCTTGTTCTGGGATGAGATTTCCTTCGGCATCAACCATAGAAACCATCACACCTTGTTCATAGCGAGTTTCAATGGTCTTGTCTGGTTGGATAGAAGCTACATAATCATCGGCTTCGATAACCAAGTCAACGGCACCTTCGATGCGCTCACCGATTCCTTCGACCTTCCCGCGGTTTCCTTTACCGGAAGGGTTGGCTGAAGAAGCGTAAACCATCTTGCCTTCTTTTTCCCACATTTCTTTGGCGATTTGCTCACCAGCTTTACCAAATTTGATGACAAAGCATGAAGTTCCACGAACGTCTGTCATGAGTTCTTCACGTCCATCTCCGAAGGCTTGCAATTTTGCATAGGCATCTTCACGCCAAGGAAGGATACAACCAAGCAAGATATCTTCATCCCAATGTTTTTGGTAGAAGGCTTCGATTTCAGGATTCAATTGCGCAAGGGCACGAAGTTCATCCATACTTCCGCAAAGAACCACACCTGGTTTGTTACGGTTGCGTTCTTTAGCTTCAAACTTCCGTTCCAAGCCAGCTTTGTCGCTGGTCATAATGATGTAGCCGACTTTGGTAGGGCAGACGATACAGCCACCCTCTCCTTTAAGAATGTCAAATCCTTCTTGTGAAAGTGTTCCGTCCCATTGAATGTGTTTTGTCATAAGTCTCTTTCCTTTTCTATTCTTTTTAGTATTGTATCAAAAAATAGTCTCAAATTCAATATATTTTCAGAAAATTCGTAATTCGGTATACAATTTTATCATTGCCAGTAAGCTGGCCGGTTCTTCTCATAAGCTACGATCAAGTCTTCGTACTGAAGCGTAATCCCGATATCATCCAAGCCGTTGAGCAATTTGTGCTTCCAATCTTGATCGATCTCAAAGCGAAACTCTCCTACAGGCGAGATGATCTTCTGCTCTTCCAAATCTACTGTCACTGGATCTGTCGGCTTCAAACTTGCCAATTGTTGACGAACCTCTAGTGGTTGGACAATCGGCAGCATGCCATTATTGAGCTCATTATTGTAATGAATATCTCCGAAGGAGCCGGCGATAACGACTTTAAAACCATAGTCAGCTAAAGCCCAGGCTGCGTGCTCCCGAGAGGAGCCAGCACCAAAATTGTCCCCAGTGATCAAAATGGTCGCCTTGCGATATTCTGGCTTGTTAAAGATAAAATCTGGATCCTCAGTATATTGGTCATCCAAATAGCGCCAAGCATACATGAGGTATTTCCCAAAACCTTTTTTATCAATCAGCTTTAAGAATTGCTTGGGGAGGATTTGATCGGTATCAATATTATCGTTCATCAAAGGAACCGTAGTTCCCGTATAAATGGTAAATTTCTCCATGGTTCCTCCTTTTACTCCACTTCTGGCATTTGGCGCACGTCGACAAAGCGACCAGCTATTGCTGCTGCAGCGGCCATTGCTGGGCTACAGAGATGGGTTTTAGCCCCAAATCCTTGGCGGTCTTCAAAGTTCCGGTTGCTAGTAGAGGCACAGTGGACCCCATCTGGAACCTTGTCTGGGTTCATTCCTAGACACATGGAGCATCCTGGATCACGCCATTCAAAGCCCGCATCCATGAAGATCTTGTCTAAGCCTAATTTTTCGGCGGCTTGCTTAACCGGACGAGAGCCAGGTACCACAATAGCAGTTAAGTTTGGCGCAATTTTTTTGCCTTTCACAAACTTGGCTGCCAACTCCAAATCGCTGAGACGCGCATTGGTACAAGAACCGATAAAGATATAGCCTAATTCAATGTCTGCTGGTTTTTGGCCAGGTTCAAGATCCATATAATGATAAGCCCGTTCATCATTCATGTCGCGAATCTCTGGAAAAGGAGTCTCGAAGTCCACTCCCATAGAAGGATTGGTCCCCCAAGTCACCATCGGAGCAAGATCAGATACATCCATACGGATGACCTTGTCATAAACGGCATCGTCATCACTAACCAGAGTCTTCCAATCTGCTACTGCGGCCTCAAAATCATCTGGCACACATTCGCGTCCCCGGAGGTAGTCAAAGGTCGTCTCATCTGGATTCATGATCCCCATTTTGGACCCGAACTCGATCGACATGTTACAGATGGTCATGCGTTCTTCCATAGTCAAACGATCAATTGCTTCTCCCCGATACTCTACGACATAGCCAACTCCACAAGCAACACCGTAGCGCGCTATCAAAGCTAGGATGTAATCCTTTGAATAGATCCCTTTTTGTGGGGTTCCGGTGAATTCAACCAACATTTTTTTGGGTTTGACTTGCCAGATGGTTTGGGTAGCAAAGACATGCTCCACTTCACTGGTTCCAATCCCAAAGGCAATGGCACCAAAGGCTCCGTGGGTTGCGGTATGGCTGTCTCCACAGACAATAAATTTTCCAGGCTGGGTCCGACCGGTTTCAGGGCCCACCATATGAACGATACCTTGCTTGGCAGAACCATGGGCAGCATGATCAATCCCAAAGTCCACCACATTCTCAGCTAATTTATCAATCTGGGCTTTTGAAATCACATCTCGAATATCAAAAATATTGACCGTTGGAACATTGTGATCAAAGGTTCCAAAGGTTAAATCGGGTCGTCGAACCTTGCGTCCTGCGTCCCGTAATCCTTGAAAGGCTTGCGGACTCGTCACTTCGTGGATGTAGTGTTGGTCCACATACATGAGTTGGGGTTGTCCTTCCACTCCTGTAATCACGTGGCGGTCCCAAAGTTTATCAAAGATAGATTTTCCACTCATCGTCTTTCTCCATTTATCTTCTTGTTATGAAATCCATTGAAGGATTAGAAAGAGGGCACCTGCTAAAAGAAGGCTACTGCCCCACCAGGTGGCTTGAAAATACCATTTCCGCACCTTGTGGTGAAAGAGATATCCACTTAGTAGAGCTCCGAATCCACCAAGCACCCAGCTCTCGAGTAACAGGACCTTTTCAGGAATCCGCCACCTGTTTTGGATAGCTTTTCGTTTATCTAAGCCATAGGTCAGAAATACGATACTATTCCAAATTGCGATTAGCACTAAACAGCGATCTCTCCAAGTCATCTTAGAGATTCCCAATAATGGCTGCAGTCATCTCTGCAGTAGAAGCCTGACCACCTAGATCCCGTGTCAAGATTCCTTGATTCAAGGTTTGATTGACAGCTTCTTCGATCATTTCTGCACCTGCTGTTTCTCCAAAACTGTCTCGGAGCATCATGGCAACAGAGAGGATCATGGAAATCGGATTGGCAATGCCTTGACCTGCAATATCTGGTGCTGAACCATGAATCGGTTCGTACATACTTGGTCCTTGGTCAGAATGACTGGCAGATGGCATCACGCCTAGTGTTCCAGGAAGGACACTCGATTCGTCCGATAAGATATCTCCAAATAGATTCTCTGTTACGACGACATCAAAGCGAGCTGGATTGGTAATCATGATCATAGCCGCACTATCGACAAGCTGGTGCTCTAAGGTCACATCTGGAAATTCTTTGGCAACTTCTTCTGCTACTTGGCGCCATAATTTAGACGTTGCAAGGACATTTTGCTTATCGATACTGGTCACTTTCTTGCCACGTCCTTGCGCAATCTTGAAGGCTTGGCGCATAATCCGACGGATTTCTTCTGCGCTGTAATCATTGATATCGCGCGCTGTATCTTCTTTCAAAATATGCTCTCCAAAGTAAATCCCACCTGTCAATTCACGCACAACCACGAAGTCAACACCCTCGATACGCTCTGGTTTCAAAGGAGACAGGTGTTTCAAGGCGTCAAAAATCCGTACAGGTCGAATATTTGCAAAAAGATTTAATTCCTTGCGAATAGCGAGCAAGCCTTGTTCTGGACGAACAGGAGCATGGTCATACTCAGGACTCCCGATGGCTGCGAGAAGAATAGCATCCGCTCCTTTAGCTGCTTCGAGAGTATCTTGGGGAAGTGGGTGGCCAGCGGCATCAATCCCAGCACCCCCAAAAGGTTTGTCTTCTAGGCTATAATCAAAGCCAATTTTTGGAGCAACGGCTGCGAGAACCTCTAGTCCAGCCGCCATGATCTCAGGGCCAATCCCATCTCCTTCAAGTGTTACAATTTTCTTTGTCATGTTCATTTCCTCTTAGGCTTATGGGAGATCCCGGTAAGAGACAGCTCGTCCCATTTCACCCGCATTCTCTTTTTGAACCAGCGTGTTAGCATTGATATAAGCGATGGCAGAGGCTTTCAATACGTCAAAGTCCAAACCAGAGGCATTGAAAATCGTATCGGTATCAACATTTTCCACGGATACCAAGACACGGGCTTGGGCATCGATCCCATCAGTCACTGCATCGATATTGTATGAGGTCAAGCGAACCGTTTGGTTGAAGAATTTATCAATCGCATTAAAGATCGCTTCAACCGACCCTTGACCATTGGCAAGGAATTCAAGCACTTCCCCTTCTTCATTGCTGAGGCTAACCGCCGCTGTAATCGTTTCATCTGCATTGGTGGTTAAGCGGAGATCGTTAAATTGGAATCCTTCTGGATTTTCCACTGCTGTACCGGCAACAAGGGCGCGGATATCGGCATCTGTGATCTCGTGTTTCTTGTCTGCCAGAGATTTGAACTTAGCAAACAATGGCTTGATGTCTTCCTCTGTAAATTCCAGTCCCAACTCATGCAGTTTTTCGACAAAGGCATGGCGACCAGACAATTTTCCAAGCGGAAGGCTGTTGCTCTTAACACCCACCAACTCAGGGGTGATGATTTCATAAGTAAGAGGATTTTTAAGGACCCCATCTTGGTGGATTCCAGACTCGTGTGAGAAGGCATTGCCACCAACAACTGCCTTGTTTTTAGGAATTGGAATACCAGAGTAACGAGAGACCAACTCAGAAGTGTTGATGGTTTCATTAAGGACAATCGGACTCTCCACTTGAAAATAGTCTTCGCGAATATTGAGAGCAACTGCTACTTCTTCAAGCGCCGCATTGCCGGCCCGCTCCCCGATTCCATTAATGGTTCCTTCGACACGACGGGCACCATTTTTAACAGCAGCGAGGCTATTCGCCACGGCCATACCTAGGTCATCATGGCAATGAGGGGAATAGATAATCTCGCGGTCTGTCTTGACATGGTCAATCAAGTATTTGAAAATGGCACCGTACTCTGCTGGTGTCGTAAAACCGACTGTATCAGGAATGTTGATATAGCTGGCACCAGCATCGACTGCAGTCTGTACGACTTGCAAGAGGAAATCCAATTCCGTCCGGGTCGCATCTTCGGGAGAGAATTCCACAATCTCAAATTTTGAGCGAGCGTAAGAAACGTGCTCTTTGATCGTTTCAAGGATTTCTTCCTTTGTCTTGTTGAGTTTAAACTCCCGGTGAATCGGACTGGTTGCGATAAAGACGTGAATTTGTGGATACTTAGCATCCTTCAAGGCTTCATAACAAGCATCAATATCTGATTTGACAGAACGGGCCAAACCTGTCACGGCTGTCTTGGTCAAGACCTTGGCAATCTCTTGAACAGCTGTGAAGGAATCAGGACTAGCTGCAGGAAAACCTGCTTCAATAGCAGAAATGCCCCACTTTTCCAATTGTTTAGCAATGGCAATCTTTTCTTTGATAGAGAAATTAACTCCTGGAGTCTGTTCGCCATCCCGAAGGCTGGTATCTAAAAATTCAACTTTACGCATAGGGTCTCCTCATTTCTATGTAGTGGATATAAAGAAAAACATCTCACTCGGTCAACCAAGCGAGATGTTGTTGCCCGCTTGGTAAGCCAAACAGGACTAATGCTTCTGCACTAGCCCTTATACCTCAACAACAAAGCAAATTGAATAAACTTAGCTGTTTTCATGTTTGACTTTCTCCTTTGTTCAATGTCTTGTTTAGTATTTTAGCATAGGGAAAAAACAATGTCAAGAATTTTCCGTAATATTCTGAATTTTTTGAATAGAAACAAAATAATTCTTTCTGATCTTCTTAGACTATAGACAGCCTGTTTTTACATAAGAAAACCTAGGTGCTATTAAAAAAATTATAATGATAAAAACAATTAGGATCATTCAAACACATCATGTAATGAAACTTTCCGCCGTGAGAAAAGAGGCTGGGACAAAAGTCCTAGCCTCTCAATTGTTTTTGGATTGTCGAGCAAGACGCAGTGGTTGAGTGGGCT
>NZ_JACLQX010000033.1:0-19094 GCF_016648925.1 Streptococcus parasanguinis
CCTACTCAACTGTGCGGAGGTGGGACGACGAAATCGAATTCTAACGAATTACCGATTTCTGTCCCACTCTCTTTTTTTAATCAAATTCATATTTTTGGAGAATCGTAGTGAGGATAAAGACTCCTGTAAAGATAGCCATCAATGCCAGATAAACTGGGAAAGTAGTGGTTGTAAGGAGTGAAATCTCGATCAAGTTTTTTAGCACGACCGCAGATGCGTAGAATCCTACTACAGAGAAGAGGATGAGGAGGGCCCGCCAGATATTTAGTGGCAGGCAAGCACGGATAACGGATAGGAAACCGATGGATCCAAGTAAGTAGTAGGATACAGTAGACATATCGGCTGCAGACCAACCATGGCTTGCTCCCCAAAGGCGAATAAACAAGACACTAAAGACGACCATCAAGGCGCTTGGTAAGGCTAACAGAAGGGAACGTCTCAAGAAGTGTTTTTCAACCGGTTTGATATTGCGTTCAAAGGTCAACACAAATGGTGGGAATCCTTCGACGAATTGGTCGATCAGGGTGATTTGAATAGGAATGAAAGGGAAAATCAGCAAATAGTTGACGTTAAAGAAGAGAGCACTGGCAATACAGATGATAGCCAAGAGGAAGGAATAGATCGTTTTGATAAAGAAGATTGGAGCGATTCGTCCAATGTTATTCACCACACGACGGCCTTCAAAAAGAATTTCTGGAACGTCATTAAAGTCAGAGTTTAAAAGAACAATATTGGCAATTTGACGAGTTGCTGGATCTCCCTCTGCCATCACGATGGAGCAGTCTGCTTCACGAAGAGCAAGGATATCATTGACCCCATCTCCTGTCATAGCAGTCGTCCGACCAGCTGCTTTCAAGGTTTGGATAAGCAGTTTTTTCTGGTGAGGAGACACGCGCCCAAAGATAGCTGTTTCTTCTGCTTGATCCACTAATTGATCATCAGAAATTTTTGAACAATCGATGTAGTTCTCATAATTTTTGAAGCCAGCTTGTTGAGCGATATAAGAGACCGTCACAGGGTTATCACCGGAGATGATTTTGAGATCCACTCCTTGAGAGCGCAAATACTCAAGAGTATCTGAAGCCCCTTCACGAATGGGGTCTGTAATCTCAATAACGGCAATCCCTTCAAGATTTTCAGGCAGTTTCAATTCCTGCATGCTGATCAGTTCTGAACTGTGAGCCAAGACGAGCACCCGCGATCCACGGGCTTGTGCTTCGACGACAGCAGCCGGATTTTCTTTAAGGAGCATTTCAGGAGCACCGAGAAAGACGGTTCCAAGGTTGGATAGGTGCATGGCTCCCCATTTCCGATCACTTGAGAAAGGAATAATGTTTTCCGCAGTATAAGCATGCTCCAACTCCCCATAAGCCTTGCGAATAGCTTGAGCAGTAGGATTGGTGTCCTCGCTATATTGCATGTAGGCAGAGAGGATGACCTGGATCGTCTGTTCCGAAAAATGATCAGATAAACTATGGAGAGATTCGACTGTCATCTTCCCTTGAGTGATGGTACCGGTCTTATCAAGACACAAGGTATCCACACGCGCCAAGGTTTCTACTGAGTACATTTCTTGGACAAGAACCTTGCGCATACCGAGCTTAATAACCGCTGTCAAAAGAGACGTAACTGTCAGTAAAGCGATCCCCTTTGGCAACATTCCCAAGAGAGCTGTGGAAGAATTCACGACAGAATCTTTGATTGGCAGCATCTTGATCAACAGTGCTTCAAAGAAGAGGGCAAGGCCAAATGGGATGATAATTTTACCAGTGAAGCTAGAAATTTTCGCTAAGTTATAAAGAATACGCGAATTGATAGGCTTCAGGGTTTTAGCTTCCATCATCAGTTTGTTGGCATAGTTGTTTGCTCCAACCCGCTTGACACGGGCATAGACTTGACCACTGGCAATATAACTACCAGAAAGCAGTTCATCGCCAACTTCTTTTAAGACCAGATCACTCTCACCAGTCAGCATAGCCTCATTGGCTTCTGCAATACCAGACATGACTTCGGCATCACTAGGGATCTGCTCACCTGAAGATAAGAGCATTAAATCACCCAGAACAAGCTTTTCTGGTGGAATCGCATCTTTTTCCCCGTCTCGAATGACAGTCACTAGCTCACGACTCATGAGATTGAGTTTATCAATCATCCGCTTGGCGCGCATCTCGGTCATGATCCCTGTAATGGCATTGAAGCAAATGACTGCGAAAAAGATCATATTGCTCCAGGCCTGTACAGCAGCCAAGGCCACAGCAATCACAAAGTTTAAGGTATTAAACAAGGTGAAGACGTTGCGCTTGATAATTTGCCAGGTGCTGGTACTTGTATTCGTTGTAAAATCATTGGTTTGTCCGCGATCCATTTTCTTGCGGACTTCACTGAGGGACAAGCCCTTTAAATCAATAGTTTCCATAGACAATATGATATCATTTTTTTGAGAAAAAGACTATCTAGAATCGGTCCGCTGAGACAATTTTTATCTAAAAAAGGTTTGCGGTCAAAATCAGGATACGGTATAATAAGAAAGAACCTTTTACAGGATGGAATATCTTGTAGAGAGACGAATGAAATGGATTTGAGGAACAACTATGTTTTATACCTATTTACGTGGCCTTGTTGCCTTTATTCTGTGGGTTTTAAATGGGAATGCCCATTACCATCATAAGGACAATATTCCAGATCAAGAAGAGAACTACATCTTGGTATCGCCTCACCGGACTTGGTGGGATCCGGTCTATATGGCCTTCGCGACCAAGCCAAAGCAGTTTATCTTTATGGCGAAAAAAGAACTCTTCACCAATCGTATTTTTGGCTGGTGGATTCGCATGTGTGGGGCATTTCCGATCGACCGTGAAAATCCGGGAGCAGAAGCCATTAAGTATCCTGTCAATATGCTGAAAAAGAGCAACCGTTCCTTGATTATGTTCCCAAGTGGAAGTCGTCATTCTCAAGACGTCAAAGGCGGTGTTGCCATCATTGCCAAAATGGCGAAGGTCCGTATCATGCCAGTGACTTATACTGGTCCAAGAGACTTGAAAGGGTTGGCAACGGGTGAACGCATTGATATGAACTTTGGACATCCCATTGATATTTCGGATATTAAAAAGATGAATGACGAAGGAGTGGCAGAAGTTGCCCGCCGTATCCAGGAGGAATTTGATCGCTTGGATGCGGAAGCACAAGCGATCAACACCCCAACAAAACCTTTTATCTTGATTCGTTTGTTAAAAATCCTTTTGATTCCTCTTGTCTTAGTAGTGGGCATCTTGACCTTGCTCTTTAGTTACCTGGCAAGCTTTGTATGGGATCCAGACAAACATCGGAAAAACAAGTAAAAAAACTGAGAGTCTTTCTCAGTTTTTTTTATTTTTACGAATAATAAAAGTGAGAGGAGGTTTCTTATGGAGGATATCATCGAAAAAATCAAAGAATATAAGCTCTTTTTGGCTCTTACAGCTATCGGACTCTTACTTGGAGGGTATTTTCTTTTTCATCGACCTCAGTCAAGTGCATCCACCATACCGGATCTTTATCAGGCTTCGAGTTCAACTTCGAGCAAAGAAAAGGTGCAGACCACTAGTTCCAAAGAAGAAAAGACGACGACTTCTGTATCTGATGCACCCGAGATCATTACGGTCGATGTCAAAGGAGCCGTCAAACAACCAGGTGTCTATGAGTTGCGCTCCAATAGCAGAGTCCACGATGCTATTTATAAGGCAGGCGGGATGACAGCAGATGCCAATAGCCAATCGGTCAACTTGGCGCAAAAACTCTCCGATGAAGCAGTGATCTATGTTGCTAAAGAAGGAGAGGATGTTCCAGCACTTGGAAGTTCAGAAAGTTCTGCAACTTC
Source organism: Streptococcus parasanguinis (assembly GCF_016648925.1). GTDB lineage: Bacteria > Bacillota > Bacilli > Lactobacillales > Streptococcaceae > Streptococcus. Next base: position 3,857 of record NZ_JACLQX010000033.1, read on the forward strand.
GTCAGCGCCAGCAGAAAAAACAGGCAAGGTCCATTTAAATCGAGCAACCGAATCAGAGCTCCAGACAGTATCGGGCATTGGACAGAAACGTGCCCAGGATATTATCGCCTATCGCGAAGCAAATGGGCCTTTTCGATCAGTGGATGATCTGAAGAATGTTTCAGGAATCGGAGAGAAAACACTGGAGAAACTAAGAGATGCTTTCACGGTGGATTAAAGACCTTCCTTTTTCGCTTGTCCATCTCGCCTTTGTGCTCCTATGGCTGTATTTTAGTATCTATCAACCATCTTGGCTTTCGATCAGCGGTCTAGTAGTAGTGGGAATTTTAGCAGTTCATCACTATAAAGGGGAGCGCTCAAGTTTGCTAGGGCTTGCTTTAGCAACCCTTTGTTTTGCGGCCTTCTTTGTCTTTCAGCGAATACAGGATCATCCAGTACAAGCAGAAAGTCAGCCCCCATCCCACTTACGTCTGATTCCAGATAGCATCAAGATCAATGGGGACGCCCTGTCTTTTCGTGCTAAAAATCAGGGAAGGACCTACCAAGTCTTCTACACTTTAAAATCAGAAAAAGAAAAACAGCAGTGGCAAAGTCAAACCCACTTGCTGGAGTTGACATATAAAGGTGCTATAGAAGAGCCAGAAGGGCAGCGAAATTTTAGAGGATTTGACTATCGGTCTTATTTGGAAACACAGGGGATTCACTATCAAATAAAAATTGAAGCGATCCAATCCGCACTTCCTATACAGACTTGGAATGTTTTCGATTGCCTATCTCAATGGAGGCGCCAAGCCATTGTTTGGAGCAAGGAGCACTTTCCGCAACCGATGAACCAGTATATGACCGGCCTTCTTTTTGGCTATTTAGATACGGATTTTGAAGAGATGGACCAGCTTTACACGAGTTTAGGAATCATCCATTTGTTCGCCTTATCTGGGATGCAGGTTGGCTTTTTCATCAATGGGATCCGGAAAGCTCTCTTACGTCTAGGAATCTTGCAAGAGACAGTCGATATCTTGATGCTTCCAATTTCTTTGGTCTATGCTGGCTTGACAGGTTTTTCTGTTTCAGTGGTTCGTAGCCTCTTGCAGAAGATCCTCTCTCAAAAGGGGGTCCGAGGGATGGAGAATATGGCGATGACCTTGATGATCTTAATGTTGCTTGTGCCCAAGTTTCTCCTGACAGCTGGAGGGGTCTTGAGTTGTGCCTACGCCTTTATTTTGACCTTGGTAGATACCAGTTCTTATTCCGGACTTAAAAAGCTACTAGTGGAAAGTTTCTGGATTAGCCTGGGGATTTTGCCCCTTTTGACCTATTACTTTAGTGTCTTTCAACCCTGGTCATTCCCTTTAACCTTCCTCTTTTCTTTCTTATTTGACCTTGTCCTTCTTCCAGGTTTAACGGTGCTATTTATCTTATCGATTCTAAAGCCCCTTACAATTTTTAACAGTTTCTTTCTTCTCATAGAGGAGTGTATTCGTTGGATTTCAAAGCTCACGTCGCTACCTTTGGTATTTGGTCAGCCGACGGGACCAGCTCTGATCGCTCTCTTCCTTCTTTTAGGGATCTTGTATGATCTTCGAAAGCAAAAAAAACTTCGTTTCCTGTTAATAGGCATGATTCTACTCATCTTTTGTTGGACCAAGCATCCTTTAGAAAATGAGATTACCATGGTGGATATCGGTCAAGGAGACAGTATCTTTTTACGCGATTGGAAAGGAAGAACCATATTGATTGATGTCGGAGGACGTGTCACTTTTAAAAGTGGAGAAAAGTGGCAAGAGCGCAGTCAATCTGCCAATGCGGATCAAACCTTGATTCCCTATCTCAAGAGTCGAGGTGTTGGAAAACTCGATGCTTTGGTCTTGACTCATACAGACCAGGACCATATGGGCGATATGGTGGAGGTTGCCAAACAAATCCCGGTTAAAAAAGTGTATGTCAGTCCAGGCAGTCTCACCAATTCTCAATTTCAAGAGAAATTGAAACAGCTTCATAGTCCGATTAAAGTAGTCCAGAGAGGAGATCAACTACCTATTTTTGATGATCATTTAGAAGTCTTATCCCCTGATGAAGTGGGGGATGGTAAAAATGATGATTCGATTGTCCTCTATGGACAGTTCTATCAGAAACGATTTTTGTTCACAGGTGATCTAGAAGAAGCCGGAGAGAAAAAACTATTGGAAAACTATCCACAATTACAAGTGGATATCTTGAAAGTAGGCCACCACGGATCTAAAGGTTCCTCTAGTGATGTGTTTTTAGACCAGTTACATCCTCAGTTGGCCTTGATCTCTGTTGGAAAGAAAAATCGCTACCAGCATCCCCATAAAGAATTACTCGATCGTCTAGAGGAACGATCTATTTCTTATCTTCGTACCGATGAAAGGGGAGCGATTCGCTTGATTGGATGGGACCATTGGAGGGTAGAAACGGTCCGCTAGAGACGAGGAGAGGTTTGCTTTCTATGCTGAAAATTGCTATTATAGAAAGTGAAATCAATGTAAAGGTAGAATCGTATGAACGCATTTAAGCAATTTTGGATACAGTATGCAGATTTTTCAAGTAAGACCAGTCGGGCCCATTTTTGGCTAGCTTTTTTCTGGAATTCCCTGATTTCGTTGCCTCTTTGGGTTTTTTACATCGTGACCTCTTTATCCCATCAAAATGCTCAAGAAACGCTCAATTTTTCAACTGTTCATTCTAAGACAGGTTTATGGGCGCTCGCTTTCTTAGCATTCTTTTACTTCCTCATTTTGGTACCCAGTCAAGCCATTTGTGTGCGTCGCTTGCGGGATGCTGGGATCCATTGGTCTTGGATCTTTTTGAACCTTGGTCCGGTTCTGCTCTATTTGTTGACGGGTCTAGATATTTTCCTATTTCTCTGGGTGATTACAGTTATTTCTCTCTTGATTCTCATGATGCTTCCAGGGAAAAACACCTTCCCACAACCAGTAGAAACTCCTATGGGAGTGGCTTCTGAACCACAGGTCACAGCGACAGGGGGGAGCTTTGGAGGCAACTCGTTTGAGCAAATCCCTAATTTTGTAGCAGCACCTGATTTGTCTGATGAAAAACCACCATTGGAACAAAAAATGGCTGCTGAACACGAAATCCACTAAACTGATAGAGATAAGAGAGTTTCATGCAAGCAATTACCGACACTAAACATCTGACGGTTCAAACTCTGCCTCCTATTCTTGTCTTGACGGGTGAGGATGTAGGTCAATTTGAATGGTTAAAAAAAGACATTTTAAAAAAAATAGGCTATGATACTTCAGATTTGAATTATTCTTATTTTGATATGAAGGAAGCCTCCTATGCTGAGGTCGAGCTGGATTTGGTCAGTCTTCCCTTTTTTGCAGATGAAAAAATCGTGATTTTGGATCACTTATTGGATTTGACCACTGCCAAAAAACGCAATTTAACCGATGAAGATCTGAAGCAATTTGAAAATTATCTGGAAAATCCTTCTGAATCGACCCGTTTGGTGATATTTGCAGAAGGAAAATTAGATAGTAAGCGCCGCTTGGTCAAACTCCTAAAACGGGATGCCCAAATCATTGAAGCGACCACTCCTAAAGAGCAAGATTTAAAGCGTTATTTTTCTGGTCAGGCGCAAGAATTGGGCTTACACTTTGTTGGCGATTCCTTGGACCAGTTGCTCTTAAAATCTGGCTATGATTTTGGAGAGTTACAGAAGAATCTCGCTCTATTGCAGGCTTATAAAGAAGATGGTCAGATTACCCTCCAAGATATCGAGGAGGTTGTTCCAAAGTCCTTGCAAGATAATATTTTTGATCTGACACAGATGATTCTCAAACGCCAAATCGATCAAGCCCGGAATTTGGTTAAGGATCTTCGCTTACAAGGAGAAGATGAAATAAAATTGATCGCTATTTTGTTGGGGCAATTCCGAATGTTTTCTCAAGTTAAAATTTTCTCAGAAGAAGGCCAATCCGAAAGCCAAATTGTAGCGAGCTTGTCGGACTTGTCAGGACGCAAGGTCAATCCTTATCAGGTGAAGTTTGCCTTACGGGATAGCCGCAGGCTTACTCTGTCCTTTTTGAAGCAAGCTATGATGACCTTCATCGAGACGGATTATGCGATTAAAAGTGGAACATATGAAAAAGACTACTTATTTGATTTGGCCCTGTTGAAAGTAGCGAATAGCGTCTAACGATGAATGAAATCGCAAGCAGATTAGTTGAATAATTTAGCTGTTTGCGTTATCATCAAGTCAGTAATAAAGAAAAGAGGACCATAAAATGGCTATCATTTTACCAGAATTACCATATGCTTATGATGCATTGGAACCTTATATCGATGAAGAAACCATGCATTTGCACCATGATAAACACCATCAAACATATGTAAACAATGTGAATGCAGCTCTTGAAAAACATCCTGAAATTGGAGAAGACCTTGAAAGCTTGTTAGCTGATGTTGAATCCATTCCAGCTGATATTCGCCAAGCTGTGATCAACAATGGTGGTGGTCATTTGAACCACGCTCTTTTCTGGGAATTGATGACTCCAGAACAAACAGCTCCTTCAGCAGAACTTGCTGCAGCGATTGATGCTACATTTGGTTCATTTGAAGACTTCAAAGCAGCCTTCACAGCAGCAGCAACGACACGTTTTGGTTCTGGCTGGGCATGGTTGGTTGTCAACAAAGAAGGCAAACTCGAAGTGACTTCAACAGCAAACCAAGATACACCAATCTCTGAAGGTAAAACACCAATCCTTGGTTTGGATGTTTGGGAACATGCTTACTACGTGAAATACCGTAACGTACGCCCTGACTACATCAAAGCTTTCTTCTCAGTGATCAACTGGAATAAAGTTAATGAATTGTTTGCAGCAGCAAAATAACAAAATGAAGGAATCTATAAGAGCAAGTATTGGCTCTTATAGATTTTTTTATGTGCATCCGGAAAATCGGAGTATAATTTCTTGCGTTTGGTCAGGAAAATGATACACTAGTAGGAGTGTGTCTTACTTGTCTGAAGCCTGGTTTGAAGGGCCTAGGCAAGGTAAAGATAAACCTTAAAATGAAAACTGAAACATTCAGGGAGAAATGAAATGACTAGTATTACCATTACTAAAGGAGCTGTTGAGACGCCTATCTATTTGCGGATGTTGAATCGTCATGGCTTGATTGCAGGTGCAACAGGAACAGGAAAAACGGTTACGCTCAAGGTCCTAACAGAAAAATTAAGCAAAGAAGGAATTCCGGTCTTTCTAGCCGATATCAAGGGAGATTTATCTGGCTTAGCCAAAGCAGGGCAATGGACACCAAAACTGGAAGAACGCTACAAGCTTCTTGGGATCACAGATCCGTTTGAGCCACAAGCTTTCCCTGTTCGATTGTGGGACGTCTTTGGCCAAGCTGGTCATCCTGTTCGTGCGACTGTCGAAGGGATGGGGTCATTGCTTCTGTCTCGTCTGCTTGATTTGAATGAAACCCAATCAGGAATTCTCGCAATTGTCTTTAAAGTGGCTCAAGAGAAAGATTGGCCCTTGATTGATTTGAAGGACCTGCAAAGCCTTTTAAAGGAAGTCTATGAACACAGTTCAGACTATTCAGCCCAATATGGCAATATCACCAAACAATCTGTCGGAGCCATCCAAAGAAGTCTCTTGGTTCTTGAAGAAGAAGGAGCAGACCAGTTTTTCGGAGAGCCCGCACTTGATTTAAATGACTTCATGCAACTCGATGCATCTGGTCGTGGTTATATCAATATTCTTTCGGCTACAAAGCTCTTTCATTCACCAAAATTGTACTCAACCTTTTTGATTTGGATGCTGTCTCGTCTTTTTGAAACACTTCCAGAGGTTGGGGATCCTGAAAAGCCAAAATTGGTCTTCTTCTTTGATGAAGCGCATCTTCTCTTTAAGGATGCAAGCAAGCTCTTTCTTGAGAAGGTTGAGCAAGTGGTACGCCTAATTCGTTCGAAGGGTGTAGGGATTTACTTTATTACCCAAAATCCTCAAGACCTTCCAGAATCTGTTTTGGCACAGCTTGGAAATCGTGTTCAGCATGCACTTCGAGCTTATACACCAAAAGAGATGAAGGCGATTAAGGTGGCTGCCCAAAGTTTTCGTCCGAATACAGATTTTGATACAGAAACAGTGATCACAGAATTAGGGACAGGGGAAGCCTTGGTTTCTTTCCTCAATGAAAAGGGACAGCCTAGTGTGGTTGAGCGTGCTTATATTCTCTCTCCTCAATCGAGTTTTGACCTCTTAAATGAGAGTGAACAATTGGCCTTGATCACAACATCGCCTTTCCATCAAAAGTATGCGACGACGATTGATCGGGAATCTGCCTATGAAAAATTAGCAGCTAAAGCAAGCAAGGAAGCACAAGAAGAAGAGCAAAAAGAAGCAGAAAAAGAACGAGCTGCGGCGGAAAAAGCAGAGCAAAAACGCAGTCCAGGTCGCCCAAGAAAATCCAGTCTTGAAAAGGCAAAAGATTCCTTCTTGAGTTCCTTATTCAGGACGATTGCGCGTGAGATCGCTAAGCTGATTATGGGCTCCTTTAAACGGAAATAAGCCTTTTATGAAAAGAAAAAACCTTTTTAAAAAGAAACCGTTTTATCTTTCTGATAATTCTTGTTATTTTCAGTAGAATCTTTTATAATTAATCTCGTATGAAAAAATATTTTAATCTACGCTCGATCATGATTGCGGTCAGTATTTTATTGTGCTTAGTGGGAACAAGCGCACTGGGCTACTTGCATCTTACGCAACCAACAGCATCAGCAATTGAAAAAAAAGCAAAGAAAACAAAAGAAGCAAAAGAACAAGATATCGAAAAGTCTACCCCTGAGACGAAAAAACCGCGTGTCAAATCTCCTGAAGCTAAGCAAGCAGTAGTAGATGCAGACATGGAAACGATGAGTGCTTATGGCCTTGTCTATGATTATGCTAATAAAGGCTTGGTAGAGGTTGTTCAGGATTTCCTAGCGGAAAGTGGAATTGATCCGTCACAAGTTGCTTTCACGTATCGCAATGCCATTACTGGAGAGCAATTTGCTATGAATGATCTTCAACCAATGACGGCAGGTAGTACCTATAAGCTACCCTTGAACATGTTGGTGGTGGATGAAGTCGCAAAGGGCAAACTGAATTTAACAGATCGATTTGATATTACCAATACCTACTATGAATATGTAGGGGAGCATGACAATTACGTTGCTGCCTTTGATGGAGCCATGTCTATCCCTGATATGCAGCGCTATTCATTGGTTTACTCTGAAAATACCCCAGCCTATGCCTTGGCAGATCGTTTAGGGGGGATGGAGCAAGCGCGCAAGTTATTCAGTCGTTATGGTCAATCCCGTTCACCAGAGGTTAAAACCTTTAGCGAAGATAATAAAACGACAACGGATTATTACATCCATGTCTTGGAATATCTTTGGAATCATCAAGAAAAATATGCGGATTTACTAGAACTGATCGGGGAGTCTTTCCCAGGTGAGTACTATAAAAAATTCTTGCCAGATTTGGTGATTCAACAAAAACCAGGATATGTTGCTGAAGCACTTAATGTGGATGCGATTGTCCGTGAATCGACTCCTTATTTGGTTGCCATTTACACTGCAGGACTTGGAGGTACGACTCCAGAAAGTTCTGAAATCAGTGGCGTTGGTCTTTATCAATTGGGACAATTGGCTTATGTTATCAATGAATGGCATCGTGTCAATATGAATGAATAATCGACAAAAGGTCTGAGTTTTGCTCAGACCTTTTCTTTTAACAAAGTATCATGAAAATGACTTGGTGTTTCGAATTACTTTTCTGTTCTAAAGAGACTTCTTTCCCTTTTCTATAAAAAGTATGTTATACTACTAATAGTAATAAGAGGAAGTATAGACATGATTACAAAGGAAGATTACCAGTTGCTCCGCTCGCATCCAGCCTTTTCTGAGCTACCAGTGGAGCTATTTGATAAATTAGCTGTTGAAATTCATGCCAGGGATATCCCTAAAGGACAAATTTTATTTTATGCAGGAGATAAGCGGGAGCGCATTTTTCTTCTGGCAAAAGGCTTTGCTCGTATTGAGCAATTTGATTCGTCGGACCAATTCTCCTATATGGATTATATAAAGAAGGGAGCTTTGTTCCCTTATGGTGGGATGTTCCAGGATGAGCGTTACCATTATACAGCTAGTGCGGTGACGGATTTGCGTTGTTTCGTGATCCCCGTCAATCTCTATGAATTATATGCCCAAGAGAGCAAGGAGCAGTTGCTCTTTATTACGAGAAAGCTATCCTCCATCCTAGAATTTCAAGAGTTGCGCTTGCGTAATGTCGTGACAGCTAGTGCCAGTGAGCGCGTGATTCAATCCTTAGCCATTCTGTGCAAGGATTATGAAAGTCTAGGAAATCAGCTTCCATTTCCAATTAGTATGAAGGAAATGGCCAAATTAGCAGCCACAACCCGAGAAACTGTCAATCAAGTTTTAAAGAAACTCATCGATTCTCATAAGATCCAGTATGAGAGAAAACAACTAACTTTTCTAGATACAGCTTACTTTTTAAAGAGTTTTGAAGAGATCAACTAATTTGTTGATCTTTTTTTATTTTTTACAAAAAAATATATATTCATAAAAATAATATAAAAGGCAAAATATGCAAAGAAAACGCTTCATATTAACTAAAAAATAGGAAAGATTCAAAAAAACGCAAAATTCTTTGCATTCAAAAAGTAGAATCCTTTGTGAAAGCGGTACCAATAAAGAATATAATAACAATTGTAATAAGCTTGTGAACAAGCTCAAAGAAAAAAGGAGGATGACAGATGTCAACTAAACCAATTCATGTTTTCTCAGAAATTGGAAAACTGAAAAAAGTAATGTTGCACCGTCCAGGTAAAGAGTTGGAAAACTTGATGCCTGACTATCTAGAGCGTCTTCTTTTTGATGATATTCCATTCTTGGAAGATGCACAAAAAGAACACGACAATTTTGCTCAAGCGCTTCGTAACGAAGGAATCGAAGTACTTTATCTTGAAAAATTGGCAGCTGAGTCATTGACTACTCCAGAAATTCGCGAACAATTCATCGAAGAATATCTTGATGAAGCAAACATTCGTGGACGCCAAACTAAAAACGCTATTCGCGAAATCCTTCGTGGTATTGAAGACAACCAAGAATTGGTTGAAAAAACAATGGCTGGTTTCCAAAAAGCTGAGCTTCCAGAAATTCCAGAAGCTGACAAAGGCTTGACAGACCTTGTTGAATCTGACTACCCATTTGCGATTGATCCAATGCCAAACTTGTACTTCACACGTGACCCATTTGCTACAATTGGGAATGCAGTATCATTGAACCACATGTATGCTGATACACGTAACCGTGAAACTTTGTATGGTAAATACATCTTCAAATATCACCCAGTATATGGTGGTAATGTAGAATTGGTATACAACCGTGAAGAAGATACTCGTATCGAAGGTGGGGACGAATTGGTCCTTTCTAAAGATGTCTTGGCAGTTGGTATCTCACAACGTACAGATGCTGCATCAATTGAAAAATTGTTGGTAAACATCTTCAAGAAGAACGTTGGCTTCAAGAAAGTATTGGCCTTCGAATTTGCGAACAACCGTAAATTCATGCACTTGGATACAGTATTCACAATGGTGGACTACGATAAATTCACTATCCACCCAGAAATCCAAGGCAACCTTCGCGTCTTCTCTGTAACATATGAAAATGAAGCATTGAAGATTGTTGAAGAAAAAGGTGATTTGGCTGAATTGCTTGCTGAAAACCTTGGTGTTGAAAAAGTTACATTGATCCCTTGTGGTGATGGCAATGTGGTTGCAGCTGCTCGTGAACAATGGAACGACGGTTCAAATACTCTTACAATCGCACCTGGTGTAGTAGTTGTATACGATCGTAACACAGTTACAAACAAGAAATTAGAAGAATACGGACTTCGTTTGATTAAGATCCGCGGAAGTGAATTGGTTCGCGGTCGTGGTGGACCTCGTTGTATGTCAATGCCATTTGAACGTGAAGAAATCTAATAGAGAAGACCGAGAGCTGGTCTTGAGGGATCAGCTCTTCCTTCTTACTGATCAATACTAGAAAGAAAATAGGAGACAATTAGAAATGACAGATTCAGTATTCCAAGGACGTAGCTTCTTGGCAGAAAAAGACTTTACACGTGCAGAGTTAGAATACCTTATCGGACTTTCAGCTCACTTGAAAGACCTTAAAAAACGCAACATTGAACACCACTATCTTACTGGTAAAAACATTGCGCTTTTGTTTGAAAAAACTTCAACTCGTACTCGTGCTGCCTTCACAACAGCAGCTATCGACCTTGGTGCTCACCCAGAATACCTAGGTGCAAACGACATCCAACTTGGTAAAAAAGAATCTACAGAAGATACTGCTAAAGTTCTTGGACGTATGTTTGACGGTATTGAATTCCGTGGTTTCAGCCAACGTATGGTTGAAGAATTGGCTGAATTCTCAGGTGTTCCAGTATGGAATGGTTTGACTGACGAATGGCACCCAACTCAAATGCTTGCAGACTACTTGACAGTTCAAGAAAACTTTGGACGTTTGGAAGGTTTGACACTTGTATACTGTGGTGATGGACGTAACAACGTTGCGAACAGCCTTCTTGTAACAGGTGCTATCCTTGGTGTGAACGTACACATCTTCTCACCAAAAGAACTCTTCCCAGAAAAAGAAATCGTTGAATTGGCAGAAGGATTTGCAAAAGAAAGTGGCGCTCATATCTTGATCACTGAAGATGCTGACGAAGCAGTGAAAGGTGCAGACGTACTTTACACTGACGTTTGGGTATCAATGGGTGAAGAAGACAAATTTGCAGAACGTGTTGCCCTTTTGAAACCTTACCAAGTAAACATGGATTTGATTAAGAAAGCTGATAACGAAGACTTGATCTTCTTGCACTGCTTACCAGCCTTCCACGATACAAATACTGTTTACGGTAAAGATGTTGCTGAAAAATTCGGCGTAGAAGAAATGGAAGTTACTGACGAAGTGTTCCGCAGCAAATATGCTCGTCACTTTGACCAAGCTGAAAACCGTATGCACACCATCAAAGCGGTTATGGCAGCTACTCTTGGTAACTTGTACATTCCAAAAGTTTAAGACTTTATAACCGTATACCAACAGCTATAGGGGCTGGACTGCTAGCTTTAGTCCTGCCCCTATTTTTTATAGAAAGGGATAACTTATGTCAAGAAAAATCGTCGTTGCCTTGGGAGGAAATGCGATTCTCTCATCTGATCCTTCTGCACAAGCTCAACAAGAAGCGCTTGTAGAAACAGCTAAACACTTAGTCAAATTAATCAAAAATGGGGATGACTTGATCATCACTCACGGTAATGGTCCTCAAGTAGGGAACCTCTTGCTCCAACACTTAGCAGCAAACTCTGAAAAGAACCCTGCTTTCCCACTTGATTCATTGGTTGCTATGACCGAAGGAAGTATTGGCTACTGGCTTCAAAATGCTCTTCAAAATGCTCTTCTTGAAGAAGGAATTGAAAAAGACGTGGCTTCTGTTGTGACACAAGTCGTTGTTGATAAGAACGACCCAGCTTTTGTCAACCTCAGCAAACCAATCGGTCCATTCTACTCAGAAGAAGAAGCAAAAGCAGAAGCTGAAAAATCAGGAGCAACTTTCAAAGAAGATGCTGGTCGTGGCTGGCGTAAAGTCGTGGCTTCACCAAAACCAGTGGATATCAAAGAAATCAATACCATCCGTACTTTGTTGAACGACGGTCAAGTCGTTGTGGCAGCCGGTGGTGGTGGTATCCCAGTTGTGAAAGAAGCAGATGGTAGCTTAACTGGTGTGGAAGCTGTTATCGATAAAGACTTTGCATCTCAACGTTTGGCTGAATTAGTAGAAGCAGACCTCTTCATCGTCTTGACTGGTGTCGATTATGTCTTTGTGAACTACAACAAACCAGACCAAGCAAAATTGGAACATGTTAATGTGGCTCAATTGGAAGAATATATCAAACAAGACCAATTTGCACCAGGAAGCATGCTTCCTAAAGTAGAAGCTGCCATTGCCTTCGTCAATGGTCGTCCAGAAGGAAAAGCAGTTATTACGTCACTTGAAAACCTTGGCGCTTTAATTGAGTCTGAAAGTGGAACAATCATCCAAAAAGACTAATGAAAGATTAGGAAAAAACTAGTATTTTAAAGCTTATTGTGATAGAATAAATCTATAGGTAAGCGTTTTACAAGATGTTCTTGTAAAATCTCACTCACACTTTGTTGCGTTAGGAGGAAGACAAATGAGTGAAAAAGCTAAAAAAGGGTTTAAGATGCCTTCATCTTATACCGTATTGTTGATCATCATTGCTATTATGGCAGTGTTGACTTGGATTATCCCAGCTGGAGCTTTTGTGGATGGTGTTTATAAGTCACAACCGCAAAATCCTCAAGGGATTTGGGATGTCTTGATGGCTCCTATTCGTGCCATGCTAGGAACAACACCTGAAAAAGGTTCGTTGATTAAAGAAACTAGTGCGGCGATTGATGTAGCCTTCTTCATCTTAATGGTCGGTGGTTTCCTTGGTGTTGTCAATGAAACTGGTATGCTAGACACTGGTATTGCTTCCATCGTGAAGAAATACAAAGGTCGCGAAAAAATGTTGATTTTGGTTCTTATGCCTTTGTTTGCTCTTGGTGGTACAACGTATGGTATGGGTGAAGAAACCATGGCCTTCTATCCGCTCCTTGTGCCAGTTATGATGGCCGTTGGATTTGATAGTTTGACTGGGGTAGCCATTATCTTGCTCGGTTCACAGATTGGATGTTTGGCATCTACCTTGAACCCATTTGCAACAGGTATCGCATCTTCAACTGCAGGTGTTGGTCTTGGTGAAGGTATCATCCTTCGTTTGATTTTCTGGGTTGTCTTAACTGGTCTTAGCACTTGGTTTGTTTACAAGTATGCAGATAAGATCCAAAAAGACCCAACCAAATCTCTCACCTATGCAACTCGTGAAGAAGATATGAAATTCTTCAATGTTGGTGAAGATGATGAAAATGTTAATTCAACTCTTTCAAAGAAACAAAAACAAGTCTTTGTACTCTTTGTTTTGACCTTTGTCTTGATGGTCTTGAGTTTCATTCCTTGGAATGATCTCCATGTTACTATTTTCAGTGACTTTAACACTTGGTTAACAGGCCTTCCAGTAGTTGGTAAGATTGTTGGTACTTCAACTCAAGCTCTCGGTTCATGGTACTTCCCTGAAGGAGCAATGCTCTTTGCCTTTATGGGTATTTTAATCGGTATCGTTTACGGATTGAAAGAAGATAAAATTATTTCATCCTTTATGAATGGTGCAGCTGACCTCTTGAGTGTTGCCCTTATCGTAGCAATCGCTCGTGGTATCCAAGTCATCATGAACAACGGTATGATCACTGATACTATCTTGAACTGGGGTAAAGAAGGACTCAGTGGACTTTCATCTCAAGTTTTCATCGTCTTGACTTACATTTTCTATTTGCCAATGTCATTCTTGATCCCATCATCATCTGGTCTTGCCAGCGCGACAATGGGTATCATGGCTCCTCTTGGAGAATTCGTACATGTACGTCCTAGCTTGATCATCACTGCCTATCAATCAGCATCTGGTGTCTTGAACTTGATCGCACCAACTTCTGGTATTGTAATGGGAGCTCTTGCTCTTGGACGCATCAACATTGCTACTTGGTGGAAATTCATGGCAAAACTTGTCGTTGCTATCATTGTAGTAACAATTATTCTCCTTCTTCTTGGAACCTTCGTTCCATTCCTATAAGAAGTGAGTGAGGTGTTTCATGAAAAATAGAATAAAGGACGATGTGAAAGAGCAGTTTTTAAACTCTCTTCAAACCATCATTTCTTACCCTTCTGTATTAAATGAAGGGGAAAATGGAACACCGTTTGGACAAGCTATCCAAGATGTCCTAGAAAAAACCTTAGAGCTTGCTCGAGAATTAGGTTTTCAAACATATATAGATCCTGAAGGATACTATGGATATGCAGAGATCGGTCAGGGGGAAGAACTCCTGGCCGTTCTTTGTCACTTGGATGTTGTTCCAGCCGGTGATCTAAAAGATTGGCAAACGCCACCTTTTGAATCGACCATTGTCGGTGACTATCTAGTAGGTCGTGGTGTGCAGGATGATAAGGGGCCGTCACTCGCTGCCCTCTATGCAGTTAAGAGTTTACTGGATGATGGCATCCAGTTTACCAAACGAATCCGCTTTATTTTTGGGACGGATGAAGAAACCTTGTGGCGCTGTATGAACCGCTACAATCAAATCGAAGAGCAAGCAGATCTTGGATTTGCACCGGATTCTTCTTTCCCATTAACCTATGCTGAAAAAGGCTTATTACAAGTGAAATTGCATGGTCCAGGTTGGGATGATCTTCCCTTACAGGCTGGTCAGGCCCTCAATGTTGTTCCGGATAAGGCGACCTATGCTGGTCATCGTTTGGAAGAGTTGCTTCCTGTTTTGGATCAAAGTGGGGTTCAGTATAGCCAAACTGAAGATTCTGTAACGGTTTTGGGTGTTTCCAAGCACTCTAAAGATGCAGCTGAAGGAGTGAATGCCATTGTCGGTTTATCGGAAAGTTTATCCCTCATCCAACCCCATCCAGCTTTGCTCTTTATCGCAGATGCTGTTGGTGAGGATGCGACTGGTGAAGCTCTATTTGGCAGAATTACAGATGAACCAAGTGGCGATCTTTCCTTTAATCTTGCGACCTTTGTGATCGATCAAGAACAATCGGAAATCGGAATTGATATTCGGATCCCCGTCTTAGCAGACAAGGATGCCTTGGTAGCTCGTTTGCAAGAAATTGCAGCTAGTTATCAGTTGGAATATGAAGAGTTTGATTATTTGGCTCCTTTATATGTTCCTTTGGATAGTCCTTTAGTCAGCTCTTTGATGGCCGTCTATCAGGAAGAAACTGGTGATAAGACGCCAGCTATGTCTTCTGGTGGTGCGACATTTGCGCGGACCATGGAAAATTGTGTTGCCTTTGGGGCTCTTTTCCCGGGTGCAGAACAGACCGAGCATCAGGCCAATGAACGGGCAAAAATTGACGATCTCTACGCTGCGATGGAAATCTATCGAGAAGCCATTCAACGCTTAGCCACCATATAAAAAAGAGGCTGGGACAAAAGTCCTAGCCTCTCAATTATTTTTGGATTGTCGAGCAAGACGCAGTGGTTGAGTGGG
>NZ_JACLQX010000034.1:0-18683 GCF_016648925.1 Streptococcus parasanguinis
AGAGCCCACTCAACCACTGCGTCTTGCTCGACAATCCAAAAATAATTGAGAGGCTAGGACTTTTGTCCCAGCCTCTTATTTGTTGCGACTGAATAGAAGAGGAGTCACATTTTATATGACTCCTCTTCTATGGCTTATTTTAATTTTTCAGTGATTTCTTTAGCAAGTAGGAGACCCAATCGATAGTCTTTATTGATGGCATGGATGACATCGTTGATATTGTCGGTCTCTTGGATTTTTTCCTTGATGCTATCTTTGAAAGCTTGATCTTTCAAAAGTTGCTCTTGTAAGAGCCGTTGTAGTTTTTCTCTTTCGTACTTGTTAAATAAAAAGAGGGCCACTAAACTGATGAGGATTAAGATGTAAACGGTTTGATTCATAGATTTCTCCTGTATATAAAGGATCTGAAAATGTAGAGAATGAAGGGCATTGGGCATGAGAAAAGGAGTGAGAAAGAACTAAATTGAATCGCATTTAGTTTCTCCTCTCACTCCCATAAGAGATGTTCTACTTATCAATCATTAGATAAGAAATTACATTTTCTCAGGTGCATCGACACCAAGTAAGCGAAGAGCTTCTTTTAAGACTACTGCTGTTGAGTAGCTAAGAGCAAGACGGCTTTCGCGTTCTGGGCTTTCATCCAAGATACGAGTGTGTGCATAGTATTTGTTGAAGGCTTGAGCCAAGTTGATAGCATATTTTGCGATCAAGGATGGATCATAGTTTTCAGCAGCACGTTTGACAACACGAGAGAAGTCTTGGAGAAGCTTGATGATTTCCCAGCTTTCAGGATCGCTCAAGCTGTATGTCGCATCTGTAGATGGTGTGAAGTTGGCTTTGCGAAGGATGGATTGGATACGAGCGTAAGCATATTGAACGTAAGGGCCAGTTTCTCCTTCGAAGGATACCATGGCTTCGAGGTCGAAGTCATACCCATTGCGGCGGTCTGTCTTCAAGTCGTAGAATTTAACCGCACCAACACCGACTGCATGTGCCACTTCTTCCTTGTTTTCAAGTTCAGGATTCTTTTCTTCGATCTGAGCTTTGGCACGAGAGATGGCTTCTTGAAGAGTTGGTTCGAGAAGGATGATATTTCCTTTACGAGTTGATAATTTTTGGCGGTTTTTTGTCACCAAACCAAAGTCAACGTGAACCATATCGTCGCTCCAGTCAAATCCCATTTTCTTCAAAACAGCTTTCAACTGACGGAAGTGGTTGGATTGTTCTTGACCTACAGCATAGATGTTTTTCACAAAGTTGTAAGTCCGTGCACGGTAGATAGCGGTTGCGATATCACGAGTGATATAAAGAGTGGCACCGTCTGATTTCTTAATCATAGCTGGTGGAAGGTTGACATCATCGAGCTCAACGATGCTAGCTCCCTTAGACTCTTTCAACAAGCCTTTTTCTTCAAGAATTTGGACAGCTTCATCCATCTTGTCATTGTAGAAAGCTTCTCCGTTTAAGCTGTCAAATTCAACACCGAGGAGTTTGTAGATACGGTTGAATTCTACCAAGCTTTCGTCACGGAACCATTGCCACAACTCAGTCGCTTCTGGATCTCCATCTTCCAGTTTCTTGAACCAGAGACGTCCTTCTTCATCAAGCTCAGGATCGTTTTCGATTTCAGCGTTGATCCGAACGTAAAGTTTTAGCAATTCATCGATTGGGTTGGCTTCGACAGCTTCCTTGCTACCCCATTTTTTGTAGGCTACCATCAAGAGACCGAACTGTTTACCCCAGTCTCCCAAGTGGTTGATTTTAATGGTGTTGTAGCCCATTTTGCGGAAGATGTTTGAAAGAGCATCCCCGATAACGGTTGAGCGCAAGTGACCAACTGAGAATGGTTTTGCAATATTTGGACTTGAAAGGTCGATGGTAATGTTTTGGCCATGACCTTCGTCTTGTTGACCGTAGTCTGCACCTGCTTCGATGACGGATTTGATCACCTGATCAGAGATCTTAGATTTATCCAAGAAGAAGTTCACGTAAGGTCCAGTTGCAACGACTTTTTCGAAGGCGCTTTGGTCGATCTTTTCGGCAATATCTGCAGCGATTGCTTGAGGAGCCTTGCGTTCCACTTTTGCAAGTGAGAAGGCTGGAAAAGCAATGTCACCAAGATCAGATGATTTTGGTTGTTCAAGCAAATTTAAAATAGCATCTTGGTCAAGAGAGTCAATCACTTTGGCCAATTCACTAGCAATGAGTTCTTTATTGTTCATATTAGCTCCTTAGTCCTTTTAACTATTATTTTAACACAATTTCGAGCGAATTTTCAATTTTTTTGGTATAATTTAAAGTATATTTATTCAAAAGTGGAGGTCCAATGAAAAAGACAGAACGTCACCTTTTGATTCAACAAATGATTCGAAATGAAAAATTGTCGACTCAAAAAGAGATTCAGGATCGATTGGAAGCAAAAGGAATTGCTGTAACACAAACAACTCTGTCACGAGATTTGCGAGATCTGGGTCTAGTCAAGGTGAAACGAAAAGACCAGTTGTATTATATTTTGCCCAATGAGCCTGAGGTGGCAGAGATTTATATTATGTTGTCCAGCCATGCTAAGTCGGTTTCACGAGCAGAATTCACCTTGGTCTTGCGGACAGAGCTAGGAGAAGCAGCTCTCTTGGCCAATGGTGTAGATGAAATGGCAGATGAGCGTATTTTGGGAACAGTAGCAGGGGCCAATACCCTCTTGATTGTTTGTCGAGACCAAGAGGCAGCCATTGAAATTCAAAATGAAATTTTAGGGATGATGCAGTAATCAAGCCCCTTGAAAAGAAAGAAAATACCCCGTTAAGATGTCAAAAGGAGGAAGATAGTGAGCTATCTACTCCTGTTTTCATCTATGGAGCTTGTGTCAGAAAATGATGCAACAGTAAGGAATAAAGAAGTATGGCAGTAGAGAAAATATCTCCTGGAATGCAGCAGTATCTAGATATCAAAAAAGACTATCCGGATGCCTTTTTGCTGTTTCGAATGGGAGATTTTTACGAATTATTTTATGAAGATGCAGTGAATGCAGCTCAAATTTTAGAGATTTCCTTAACCTCACGGAATAAAAATGCAGAGAATCCAATTCCCATGGCGGGTGTTCCCTACCACTCGGCCCAGCAGTATATTGATGTTCTCATTGAACAGGGCTATAAGGTCGCGATTGCAGAACAAATGGAAGACCCCAAAGAAGCCAAGGGGGTCGTTAAGCGTGAAGTCGTACAGGTGATTACGCCGGGGACAGTGGTGGATTCGACCAAGCCAGATAGTGAGAATAACTTCCTAGTTGCTTTGGATCGGTCAGGAAATGAGTATGGGTTAGCCTATATGGATCTGGTGACAGGGGAGTTTCAGGTGACGACCCTCAATGACTTTAGCATGGTTTGTGGAGAAATCCGCAATTTACGTGCGCGTGAGGTGGTCCTGGGTTATGCCTTGCCAGAACAGGAAGAGCGTGTGTTTGTTAGCCAGATGAATCTCTTGCTGTCACATGTAGAGACGGCGCTCGACGATGTTCAACTCTTAGGGGATCAGTTGAGTGAGCTCGAAAAGAAAACGGCTGGAAAACTTCTCCAGTATGTCTACCAGACACAAATGCGGGAATTGAGCCACCTCAAAAAAGCCCATCATTATGAGATTTGCGATTTCTTGCAGATGGACTTTGCGACCAAGGCTAGTCTTGATTTGACAGAGAATGCACGGACTGGGAAGAAACATGGTAGCTTGTATTGGTATTTGGATGAAACCAAGACGGCCATGGGAGGTCGTTTGTTGCGGTCCTGGATTCAGAAACCCTTAGTCGATTTGAAACGGATTCGAGAGCGCCAGGACATCATTCAGGTCTTTATGGATCATTTCTTTGAACGGAGCGATTTGACCGACAGCCTCAAAGGGGTCTATGACATTGAACGCTTAGCGAGTCGGGTTTCCTTTGGCAAGATCAATCCTAAGGATCTCTTGCAGCTAGGAGATACTCTGGGTCATGTGCCGACGATCAAGTCGATTCTACTGGGGATTGGTGATCCGGTCTTAGATGTCTTGATTGCACGCTTGGATGAACTTCCTGAGTTGCACCGCTTGATTACCTCAGCTATTGCTCCGGAAGCGTCTGCTGTTATTACAGAGGGAAATATCATCCGAACCGGTTTTGACGAGCAATTGGACCAGTACCGTGTCGTTCTTCGGGATGGCACTGGTTGGATTGCTGAGATTGAGGCCAAGGAACGCGAAGCTAGTGGCATTACCGGTCTGAAAATTGATTACAACAAGAAGGATGGCTACTATTTCCATGTCACCAATTCTCAATTGAACCACGTTCCTGCTCATTTTTTCCGCAAGGCGACCTTGAAAAATTCAGAACGCTTTGGTACGGAGGAATTGGCACGCATCGAAGGAGATATGCTAGAGGCGCGTGAGAAGTCTGCTAATTTGGAATATACAATTTTTATGCAGATTCGTGAAGAAGTTGGCAATTATATCCAACGTCTGCAACAGTTAGCTCAGGCGATTGCGACGGTTGATGTTTTACAAAGTCTAGCCAGTGTCGCTGAGTCGCAACAGTTGAATCGTCCCCTCTTTCATGAAGAACGGCGAATCGCGATCGACAAAGGTCGTCATCCGGTTGTTGAAAAAGTGATGGGAGCCCAGTCCTATATTCCTAATAGCATCTTTATGGATGAGGAACGGGATATTCAGCTGATTACTGGGCCAAATATGAGCGGGAAGTCTACCTATATGCGTCAATTGGCGATCATTGTGATTCTTGCCCAAATTGGCTCCTATGTACCAGCGCAAAAGGCCGAGTTGCCAATCTTTGATGCGATTTATACCCGAATCGGAGCTGCTGATGACCTGGTATCGGGTCAGTCTACCTTCATGGTGGAAATGATGGAGGCCAATCACGCCATTCGCAAGGCAACGACCCAGTCCTTGATTTTGTTTGATGAGTTGGGACGGGGAACGGCGACCTATGATGGGATGGCCCTCGCCCAATCCATCATCGAATACATTCACGATCGCACGGGCGCCAAAACCTTGTTTGCGACCCATTACCATGAATTGACGGCTCTTTCAGAAACTTTGTCTCGCTTGGAAAATGTCCATGTTGCGACCTTGGAGCGAGATGGTCAGGTTACCTTCTTGCACAAGATTGAACCCGGCCCAGCAGATAAGTCCTATGGGATTCACGTGGCCAAGATCGCTGGTTTGCCAGAAGAATTGCTGAAGCGGGCGGATGCGATTTTGACCAAGCTCGAAGGACAAGCCCAGCAAGTACCGCTTGCGGATGCAACCCCTAAAAAGGAAGTACCTTCACAGGTTGCTGAACAAATGTCCCTCTTTGAGGAAGAAACAGAAAGTACAGTGATCACAGAATTGAAGAATCTGGATCTCTACAATATGACTCCGATGGAAGTCATGATGGCAGTCGCCGAATTGAAAAAGAAATTGTAAAAAGAAGATCCTCGTAATAGCGAGGATCTTCTTTTAGTGCTTAGCAATGCTTTGATTGATTTCTTGAACTTGTTTTTTATAAAAATGATGTGAGACCAACCAGATGATCACGTAAACAAGGGTGAATTCGACAATGAGTGAGAGGTAAAATCCGAGTCGTGCTGGAAACCAGCCGGCTAACGTAGCTAGGGGAATAAAGCCAAGCAACATGAGCAAGTAATGGCTCAGAGTAGCCCGTAAGAGGCTCCAGTCTTTTTGAAAGAGGAGACTCCCGAAGCTAAAGAGGACCCCAATCGCACCCCAAACGAGGGCGCAATAGAGCATGACCAGTGAGCCGTGAACATGATGCAAGAACATCCAGCGGCCGACTGCAGAGTTGGGACTTAAGGGAAGGTACAACTCAGGTGAGAAGAGGTAGGAAAAGAAGATGGATAAGATGAGCCCGATGAAAATCCCTTTTAGGGCGTCAGAAAAAGATTGTTTTAGCATGATAATTTCTCCTTAATGGCTTTTAAATAACGACGGGAGGAGTAGGTCAGACTCCCGTTTTTAAGATAGATTTGAACGGATCCTCCACTGGTAAAGTGCAGGTGATCGATTTCTTTTGTGTTGATAATTTCAGATTGGGAAATTTTGAGAAAGAAGGTCGGCAAGTCTTCAGATAACTGATAGAGTGGCCCAGTCAGAATAAATTGATCTGTCATAGTCTCGCCAATTACTTGCCGATTTTCAATGTAAAAACGTTGGAATAGTTGGCTTTCGATCAGGTAAGCTTCCCCATCCTTTTTGGCACGTAAGCGCCCTTTTTGATCCAATTCTTCCACAAAGTCACGGATTTTCTCTACACGCGCAGATAGTGCAGGTGCTGTGATCATCACCGCTTCTTCTTGGAAGTGGGAATCAATGTGTACTTCAACTTTCATAAGATATTTTCTCCCTCCTTTGGGTAAAGTCGGTTGACCTGCTAGCCCGGCTCCTTCTTTACACTACTATTAAACACTTTTTCCAAAGGGAAGACAAGGAAATTTGTCTATGTGGTCGTTTTCTTTGCCTATGCGGTTTTTAAGGAAGAAGATGGGGCCAGCCTCTATTTTTTAAGAAAGGGAGTCTTGTGGATCTGTGGTATAATAGAGCTACATGTATCGGTGAAAAATAGGTAAAGGAGCAGACATGTCACAGATTATTGAATTGCCAGAAGTCCTAGCCAATCAGATTGCGGCAGGTGAAGTGATTGAACGACCTGCTAGCGTGGTCAAGGAATTGGTTGAAAACTCGATCGATGCTGGAGCTAGCCAGATCGTTGTTGAAATCGAAGAAGCAGGATTGAAGTCGATTCGGATTACAGACAATGGGGAAGGAATTGCGCACGATGAGGTCGCTTTGGCCCTCCGTCGACATGCGACCAGTAAGATCAAAAGTCAAGCGGATCTTTTTCGTATTCGAACGCTTGGTTTTCGTGGTGAGGCCATGCCTTCCATTGCTTCTGTCAGTATTCTAACTCTTCTAACGGCGCAAGAAGGAGCTGCCCACGGGACCAAATTGGTCGCAAAGGGTGGCGAAATTGAGGAGTTGGAGCCAGCGACAAGCCCTGTCGGGACCAAGATCACAGTGGAAGATCTCTTTTTTAATACACCTGCTCGTCTCAAGTATTTAAAGAGCCAGCAGGCAGAGTTGTCCCATATCGTGGATATTCTCAACCGCTTGAGTTTGGCTCATCCTGAGATTGCCTTTACCTTGATCAATGATGGAAAAGAAATGACCAAAACAGCGGGGACGGGTAATCTGCGGCAAGCGATTGCGGGTGTCTATGGCCTCGCGTCTGCCAAGAAAATGGTGGCCATTGAAAATCGCGATCTGGATTTTGAAGTGACGGGCTTTGTGTCTTTGCCTGAATTGACTCGTGCCAATCGCAATTACATCAGTCTCTTTATCAACGGTCGTTACATCAAGAATTTCTTGCTCAATCGAGCTATCTTAGACGGCTACGGCAGTAAACTCATGGTGGGGCGCTTTCCACTCGCGATCATTAATATCCAGATCGATCCTTACTTAGCGGATGTCAATGTTCACCCTACCAAGCAAGAGGTTCGTATCTCCAAAGAACGAGAACTGATGGCCTTGATCTCCCAGGCTATTGCGAACGCTTTGAAAGAGCAGGACCTAATTCCGGATGCTCTAGAAAATCTAGCCAAGTCGACCATTCGTCGAACAGAAAAGCCAGTACAGACGACCCTGCCTTTAAAGGAAAACCGCCTCTATTATGACCGAGAAAGTCAAGATTTCAAGCTTCGACCAGAGGTGGCAGATCCTCAACTGCCTCTGACAGATGAGGTAACTGCTGATTCTACAAGCCAAGAAAACCCAGTAGAAAAACCGACGAGCGCGATCAAGTTTGCGGAAAGAAAGGCTGCGGTCTATGATGAGCTGGATCACCCAGAGCTGGATCTGGCTAGTCTAGACAAGGCCTATGATAAGTTGGATGGGGAAGAACATTCGACCTTCCCAGAGTTGGAATATTTTGGTCAGATGCATGGAACCTATCTCTTTGCCCAAGGAAATGGGGGCCTATATATCATTGACCAGCACGCGGCCCAAGAGCGGGTCAAATACGAAGAATACCGGGAGAGCATCGGGGATGTGGACGGTAGTCAGCAACAACTGCTGGTGCCTTATATCTTTGAATTCCCTGCAGATGATTTGATTCGCCTGCAACAGCGCAAGCACCTCCTAGAGGAAGTGGGCGTCTATCTAGAAGAGTACGGAGTCAACCAGTTGATCTTGCGGGAGCACCCTATCTGGATGAAGGAAGAAGAGATCGAGTCGGGTATCTATGAGATGTGTGACATGCTCCTCTTGACTAAGGAAGTGTCCATCAAGAAGTACCGGGCTGAATTGGCCATCATGATGTCCTGCAAACGCTCCATCAAGGCCAATCACACCCTGGATGATTACTCCGCACGGGATCTCATCTATCAACTGTCCCAATGCGACAACCCTTATAACTGCCCTCATGGCCGTCCGGTCTTGGTCAACTTCACCAAGTCCGACATGGAAAAGATGTTCCGACGCATTCAGGAAAATCACACCAGTCTGCGGGAATTGGGCAAGTATTAAATAAAGAATAAAGGAATCTTATGTACGAATACATTAAAGGAATCTTAACGAAAATCACCGCTAAATATATCGTGTTGGAGACAGCTGGGATCGGTTATCTCTTGCATGTGGCCAATCCCTATGCTTACTCTGGTAAAATGAATCAAGAGGTGCAAGTCTATCTGCACCAAGTAGTCCGTGAAGACGCCCACCTGCTCTATGGCTTTGCGACCGAAGAAGAGAAAAAGCTCTTTTTGAACTTGATCTCAGTCTCTGGAATTGGCCCAGTCTCAGCTCTGGCTATCATTGCTGCGGATGACAATGCTGGGCTTGTCCAAGCTATCGAAAGCAAGAACATCATCTACTTGACCAAGTTTCCGAAGATCGGCAAGAAAACAGCCCAACAGATGGTCTTGGATCTAGAAGGTAAGATCAATCTTGACCTAGAAGATGCACCGGCTCAGACCAATGCCAAAGTTTCAGAAGAAAACCAAGCCCTTGAAGAAGCTATGGAAGCCATGTTGGCTTTGGGCTACAAGGCAACCGAGCTTAAGAAAATTAAGAAATTCTTTGAAGGAACGACGGATACTGCTGAGAACTATATCAAGTCTGCCCTTAAGATGTTGGTGAAATAATGAGCATTGCTCGAATTAAACTAGATGAAGCAAGAAGCAGTAACAACCATATCAAGATAATGTTTAAGAATGGGAAGATTAAAACAATATGGATACACTGTAAAGTTTTCCCTTTATTTTGTAAAAATTGTCAACAGAGTCAGACAGAATTATTTTTGCATAATGGATCTCGCTATGGTCAAGTTGGCTCAATTCCTTGTGAATTTTGTGGTGTGAATATTGCCATAGTGGATAATGACAATATAGTAGATAGTATAAAGGTGAATGATGAATCTTGTTCTTTCGAAAAACTCTATCTGTTAAGTGCAGACTACATTGAATGGTTTCAAGAACGGTATGGAATAACATTGGCTCGCGAAAGCTTTTTTGAAGGTTGGACTGATTGGATAACTGTAGACCAACTTCGAGAACAGATTGAAACATTAACTGGTATAGAAACAGATGGTCAAGCAAGGTATCAAACAGATGAAAAATTTAACCCTCTACCACCAGATATTAATCGTTGGATTAATCTATTGGAGAAGTCTACTGTTCCCTTGCCTGATTATGTTTCAAAGATAGGAGAATAAGATGCCAAAACGTTGTAGCTGGGTCAAAATGGACAACCCGCTATATGTAGCCTACCATGATGAGGAGTGGGGACGTCCCCTCCATGATGACCAGGCGCTCTTTGAGTTGCTTTGCTTAGAGACCTATCAGGCTGGCCTGTCTTGGGAGACGGTGCTCAATAAACGCCAGGCCTTTCGAGAGGCTTTTCATGGCTATCACCTTCAAGGTGTTGCAGACATGACGGATGAAGAACTGGAAGCTTTGTTAGACAATCCAGCCATCATCCGCAATCGTGCCAAGGTCTTTGCGACACGAGCCAATGCCCAGGCCTTTTTACAAGTTCAGGCGGAATTCGGCTCTTTTGATGCCTATCTCTGGTCTTTTGTAGATGGGAAAACCATCAACAATGATGTCCCGGATTACAGTCAAGCACCAGCTAAGACGACTTTATCTGAGACATTATCTAAGGATCTCAAAAAGCGTGGTTTTAAGTTTACAGGCCCCGTTGCGGTCCTATCCTATCTACAAGCAGCAGGCCTGGTCAATGATCACGAAAATGATTGTGAATGGAAAAGTAGAAATGAGTGACATTAGATGCCTAGAACATCGGAGAATACAGAAAAAGCTGAGAGTCTTATCTCAGCTTTCTTTGTTATAGTCAAAGTGGATGACTTGCTCCG
Organism: Streptococcus parasanguinis; assembly: GCF_016648925.1. Taxonomy (GTDB): domain Bacteria; phylum Bacillota; class Bacilli; order Lactobacillales; family Streptococcaceae; genus Streptococcus. Next base: position 10,406 of record NZ_JACLQX010000034.1, read on the forward strand.
TTGCATCTACATACGCGTGGACTCCAAAGGGAACAATCGCTCTTGGTGTAGCATGGCCAACGTTTAGATTATAGACAATCGGGATATTGCTATCAATGATCTCCAATAGTGCTTCTTTATAGTCGTCATAGAAAGTTTCATCCATAGGTTTTCCGACCAAGAGTCCACTGAGGACCTCGAATATACCAGTTTCCTTTAAAGTCCTCAACATCTTTTTGAAGTCTTCAGGATTGGGCTTTTCTTGGCTGGTTTCTAGCAAGAGGATTTTTCCTTCCCAGTCTGACAAGTCAGGGAAAAGTTTGTATTTTTGGCAGAGGTCTATGCTATCTGCGTGTAGAGAGTTGTCAAAAATATCATAGAGAGACTCAAGACAACCACCGAGGATTTCTCCCTCAAACTGAGCATTGCCTTGTAACAAGTCAAAACCTGTATTTTCATGGCTGACACGAGGTGTTCCCAGAGCCTCGGGACTAAAATCAGTCCGTTCCTCATACCAAACGTTACTAGGGCGAATTTCTGAGATTCTACCAGTCTCAATCAATTCTTTAAAGTAGTGGCGGCTATATGGCAGCATTTCTTTGTCTAACTCACAAATGTCTGCAAAAAAGGATTGGCCGTAAAAAGTCTTGATTCCTAGTTTATGCAACATGAGATGGTTCATGGTCGTATCCGAGAAGCCAAGAAAAATCTTTTGCTTGATAACCTTTTGTAGTTGGTCATTTTCAAAAAGATAAGGTAGCAAGCGATAGGTATCGTTTCCACCGATGGCGCATAAGATCATGTCGATGCTATCATCGGAAAAGGCCTGAATCAAATCCTCTGCACGAGCTTCAGGATGTTCTTTGATAAAGTCTAAGCCTTTTAGTGAATGAGGTAAAAAGATAGGATTGAGTCCGAGGTCTTTGAGTCGTTGGACCCCCAAGTCCACTTCGTGCTTGACAAAGTCCTCTCCGATAATCCCACTAGATAAACTTATAATACCAATAGTAGAAACCATATCTTATCCTCCTAGAAATAAATTGATGCTATTGTATCACAAAAGATGAGGGGAAACAACAAGAATTAGAGTCGAAAGAAGGTTTTTAGATCAATAAAGTAGTAAAAAAGCAACCACTCGATATGGTTGCTTCAGAATAGAGATAAGCTCTATCCACAATAGAAAATAGCCCTTTAGAAGTTGATTGCCACATAGTTAAATCTCTTAGGGATGCTGATGAAATAGTATTTCTAAGAGTTTTTTACTTTATACTCTAAAAGAAAAAGATTGAAGAAAGTTGTCCAAAATGTACTTTATCTTCAATCTGTTTTTTAAATAATTTAGGAAATTGTGTTAAAATGAAATGAAAATTACGAATAGTATAAGTAGGAGGCACCATGAAGGCGGAAATTATTGCAGTTGGAACAGAAATTCTAACAGGACAAATTGTCAACACCAATGCTCAATTCTTGTCTGAAAAATTGGCTAGTTTAGGGATTGATGTCTATTATCATGTGGCGGTAGGAGACAATGAAGGTCGTCTCTTATCGACCATTGAGACAGCTTCAAAACGCAGTGATTTGGTGATTTTATGTGGTGGACTTGGGCCCACAGAGGATGATTTGACCAAGCAAACCCTTGCTAAGTTTTTAGGGAAAGAACTGGTTTTTGATCCAACAGCGCTTGCTAAACTCGACACCTTCTTTGCCAGTCGCCCTGAATATGTCCGGACGCCCAATAATGAGCGACAAGCACAATTGATTGCCGGTTCAATCCCCCTTCAAAACCGTACAGGTCTCGCGGTTGGAGGTTTGATTGAAGTCGATGGTGTGACCTATGTCGTTCTACCTGGTCCACCAAGTGAGTTAAAACCCATGGTCAATGAACAATTGGTGCCTCATTTGACGACAGGGGAAGAGCTCTTTTCAAGAGTCTTGCGCTTCTTTGGGATTGGGGAAAGCCAGCTGGTTACGATCCTAGCAGATATCATTGAAGAGCAGACTGATCCGACGGTTGCCCCTTATGCCAAGACGGGAGAAGTAACTTTGCGTTTGTCTACAAAGGCGAAGGATCAAGCCTCAGCGGATGCGAAGCTCGATGTCTTAGAAAAGGAAATCTTATCCCGTCATACGCTGGATCATCAACCCTTGCATGAACTGTTTTACGGTTATGGGGATGATAATTCGATGGCCAAGGTGGCCTTTGATCTCTTGAAACGGACTGGTAAGACCATTACAGCTGCAGAAAGCCTGACGGCCGGCCTTTTCCAAGCGACTTTGGCAGATTTTTCAGGGGCGTCCAGCATCTTCGCGGGTGGTTTTGTCACCTATAGTCTGGAAGAAAAAAGCAAGATGTTGTCTATTCCAGCTCAAGAGTTAGAGCAACATGGAGTGGTGTCTCATTTTACAGCACAAGCCATGGCTTCACAGGCCCGTAAGTTAACAGGATCCGATTATGGTGTTAGCCTGACCGGAGTTGCGGGGCCAGATAGTCTAGAAGGGCACCCAGCAGGGACCGTCTTTATCGGACTTGCGACTCCAAATGGAGTGGATAGTGTCCAAGTCAATATCGCCGGACGTAGCCGGGCGGATGTCCGCGAAATTGCAGTTCTTCATGCCTTTAATTTGGTACGCTTGGCTGTATTAAATGGTGAAAATTTGGTATAATGAAGTTTGTGCCAAATGAAGAATAATTCTAAAAATGGATAGGAAATGTGCCTTTCAAAGACCGGAAAACGTCAGTGAGTTGCATGCATTTCCTGTATAGTAAAAAATAGGAGAAAAGAATGGCGAAAAAACAGAAAAAATTAGATGATATCTCTAAGAAATTTGGAGATGAGCGTGAAAAAGCGCTCAATGATGCCCTGAAGTTGATCGAAAAGGATTTTGGTAAGGGATCGATCATGCGTCTGGGCGAACGTGCAGAGCAAAAAGTACAAGTCATGAGCTCTGGTTCCTTGGCGCTTGATATTGCCTTGGGTGCTGGTGGTTATCCAAAAGGTCGGATCATCGAAATCTATGGTCCAGAATCATCTGGTAAAACAACCGTTGCCCTCCATGCAGTAGCGCAAGCACAGAAAGAAGGAGGCATTGCTGCCTTTATCGATGCGGAGCATGCCTTGGATCCATCTTATGCAGCAGCTCTCGGAGTCAATATCGACGAACTTCTCTTGTCTCAACCAGACTCAGGGGAACAAGGACTTGAAATTGCTGGTAAATTGATCGACTCTGGTGCGGTTGATTTGGTGGTTGTCGACTCTGTTGCGGCTTTGGTCCCACGTGCGGAAATCGATGGAGATATCGGGGATAGCCACGTTGGATTGCAAGCGCGAATGATGAGCCAAGCGATGCGTAAGCTTGGAGCTTCGATCAATAAGACCAAGACCATTGCCATCTTTATCAACCAATTGCGTGAAAAAGTTGGAGTCATGTTTGGGAACCCTGAAACCACACCTGGTGGTCGTGCCCTGAAATTCTACGCTTCTGTCCGTCTAGATGTTCGTGGAAACACTCAAATCAAGGGGACTGGGGACCAAAAAGATACCAACGTTGGTAAGGAAACCAAGATCAAGGTTGTGAAGAACAAGGTAGCTCCACCGTTCAAAGAAGCCATGGTTGAAATCATGTACGGGGAAGGAATTTCACGTACAGGTGAATTGGTGAAGATTGCAACAGATTTGGATATCATCCAAAAAGCGGGTGCGTGGTACTCCTATAATGGCGAAAAAATTGGTCAAGGATCTGAAAATGCTAAGAAATTCTTGGCTGACCACCCAGAAATTTTTGACGAAATTGACCACAAGGTTCGGGTTCATTTTGGTTTGATCGAAGAAGACGAAGCAGTGAAAACCCTTGATAAAACTGAAGAAGCAGCTCCTGTCGTAGAAGAAGTAACTCTAGATTTAGATGACGCGATTGAAATTGAAGATTAATTTTTTTCAAAATAGGTCGCTAGACTGATGGTTTTTGTGTTATAATTTAATACGATAGTATTATCGTGTAGCGAAAGGAGTGCATGCATGATTAAAATTTATACAGTGTCAAGTTGCACCAGCTGTAAAAAAGCAAAGACTTGGCTCAACGCTCACCAGCTAACTTATAAAGAACAAAACCTCGGTAAGGAAGGGATCACCAAAGAAGAATTGTTGGATATCCTTACAAAGACTGAAAATGGAGTGGCAAGTATTGTCTCTTCAAAAAATCGATACGCTAAAAATCTAGGAGTGGACATCGAAGACTTGAGTGTCAATGAAGTCATTGACATCATCATGGAAACACCTCGTATTCTTAAAAGTCCGATCTTGGTAGATGACAAACGTCTCCAAGTGGGCTACAAAGAAGACGATATTCGTGCCTTCTTGCCACGATCAGTTCGAAATGTAGAAAATACAGAAGCGCGGATGCGTGCAGCTCTTTAAAGCGATTGAAAATCAGAAACAATTTGTTTCTGATTTTTTTCTTTTTAAAAATCGGAATGAAAAGCAGTTTACTGCGCCATTTTACGAAATCTATGATACAATATTTTAGAAAACAATAACTAGTAAGGAATGGAAAATGAAAAGGAAAATCTTCTTATTGGGTGCACTTGCCTTGTGTTTGACTGGATGCGGTCAAAAAAAACAAGCGAAAACGCCAAATTCAAGTGAACAAAAGGCAATCCAAGCAAAAGCAGAGCAACTGCAAAAGGATAATAAGAGTATCCTGCAAAAAGCTGAAGAAAATAAAGTCATCACTAGAACCTTTGTCTTTCCAAAAGATGACAAGGGGACACAACAGACGCAAATCGTCACCTATGTGGGGAATACCTTTAAAAAGTTGGAGACCATCAATGTGACGGCAACCGATGAGGAGTTGAAAAAAGGGATCCAACAGGTTGGAGTCGAGGAAGCACAAAAGCAATTGAGAGAATCCTTTAACAAGGACGATGCATTTAAGGAAGCTTTGACAGTGCCAGGTTTCACAGCTGATTTGACCTTGGAAAATGAGAATGAATACAAGGTAACCATCACCTATGATTTTGAAGCAATGGATGTGAAGAAGGCTGAAGGCATGACCTACTTCAAAAACAATCACTTACCAGAGTTGTTGAAGCTGACACCGAGTCAATTTGCGGATAATCTTATCAATGCTGGAGCGAGTGAGCAAAAATAAAAAAACAGTTTAGCTAAAATAGCTCAAAAATGCTTGAAAAAGCCGTAAAATCAAGGGCTTGGCCGTTGTGGAAAACTCTTAATTATGGTATAATAGTAATATTCTAAGGAAAGAGGGTGTTCTTGTGGGATTTACAGATGAAACAGTACGTTTTAATCTTGATGATTCAAATCGTAAGGAAATTAGCGAGACCTTGAAAGATGTTTACTTGTCACTGGATGAAAAAGGCTACAATCCAATTAATCAAATCGTAGGATACGTACTCAGTGGTGATCCTGCCTATGTACCTCGTTATAATAATGCACGGAACCAAATTCGTAAATATGAACGAGATGAGATCGTGGAAGAATTGGTACGTTATTATTTGAAAGGGCAAGGAATAGACCTCTAATGAGAATTATGGGATTGGATGTTGGCTCAAAGACCGTCGGGGTTGCTGTGAGTGATCCTCTCGGTTTTACAGCTCAGGGTCTTGAAATCATCCAAATCGATGAAGACAAAAAAGAATTCGGTTTGGAGCGCTTGGCCGAATTAGTGGCTCAATACAAGGTAGACCGTTTTGTTGTGGGCTTGCCGAAAAACATGAACAACACAAGCGGACCGCGTGTGGAAGCCAGTCAGGCTTATGGCGCAATGATTGCTGAAAAGTTTGGGTTGCCAGTCGACTACCAAGACGAACGGTTGACGACAGTTGCTGCAGAGCGGATGTTGATTGAGCAAGCAGATATTAGCCGTAGCAAACGCAAAAAAGTTATTGATAAGTTAGCAGCGCAGCTCATTTTACAAAATTATTTAGATCGCAATTTTTAGAAAGAAAACGAGGAAGAATAGTATGGCACATGATCATAACCACGACCATGAAGAACGTGAATTAATCACATTGGTGGATGAACAAGGAAATGAAACCTTATTTGAAATTCTTTTGACCATTGATGGCAAAGAAGAATTTGGAAAGAACTATGTCCTTTTGATCCCTGCAAATGCAGAAGAAGATGAAAACGGCGAAGTTGAAATCCAAGCTTATTCATTTACAGAAAACGAAGACGGAACAGAAGGCGACCTTCAACCAATCCCAGAAGACTCAGATGCAGAATGGGATATGATCGAAGAAGTCTTCAACAGCTTTATGGAGGAGTAAAAACATCCAGTGGATGTTTTTACCCTTGCGCTAGAAACAAAGACCGCAAGTAAGCCCGGTCGACGTTTTTAGCCCAACTCCTAGAAACTAGAAAGAGTTGGTAAGTCCGATGGACTTGCTGTAAAAATGCGAAAGAAATAACTACAAAAGAAAGGAGCGCAAACGTCAGAAGAGGTTTTGTCGCTTTTTTCTTTTAGGAGGAAGATGTGAATAAGATTGAGCAATGGATGAATAGTCGGATCGGTCTGAATTTTCGATCGGGTCTGGATCGTATGGAGCAGGCAGTGAGCCTTTTAGGGAGGCCAGATAAGGCTTATCCGATTCTTCATGTGACAGGAACCAATGGGAAGGGATCCACAATCGCCTTTCTGCGTCAATTATTGATGGCTCACGGAAAGAAGGTTGGGACCTTTACCTCTCCTCATATGATCAGTATCCATGATCGGATTTGTATTGGGGATCGGCCGATTTCAGATGAAGATTTTACTCGGATTGGCCAAGAAGTCCAACAAATGGAGCAGACCTTACTTCAAACCCAAGACCAACTCTCTTATTTTGAGATTATCTGCCTCATGGCCCTCTTGTATTTTAAGGAACAAGCAGTGGACGTGGTCTTATTGGAAGTTGGCATCGGAGGGCTACTAGATACCACCAATGTAGTGACAGGAGAAATCGCAGTGATCACTTCGGTTGGTCTCGATCACCAGGAAACGCTGGGAGGGACGATTGCGGAAATCGCCCAGCAAAAGGCAGGGATCTTTAAGAAGGGCAAGAAAGCTGTGGTGGGTCCCTTGTCGGATGATGCTATAGCTGTTTGTCAAGAAAGGGCCGAGCAATTGGCTGTGGCTCTCCACGCCTTCCAGAAAGATTTTGGCTTAGAGCAGGGTCGTTTTTGGAATGAAAACGTGGATCTTGTCTTGCCGTCTCTGGGCTTGAAGGGTGATTACCAACGGGAAAATGCTGCAGTAGCTCTGGAGGCCTTTCTCCTCTATATGGAAGGTCTAGATCAAGAAGTGGATATGGAGCAGGTCAAGCACGCCTTGCAAGAGACGCGGTGGCCGGGCCGTCTAGAGTTGTTTGGAGACCAGGTGTATCTGGATGGCGCTCATAATCCTCATGCTATGTTGCGCTTGATTGAGTTTGCAAAAAGCTTGGCAGGAAAACGCGTGAAGATTTTATTCGGTGCTCTCAAACGAAAAGATTATAGTGGGATGCTCCAAACGCTTCAAGCGGGATTGCCAGAAGCTGAATTGATTTTGACGACCTTCCATTACGGAGAAGTGGTGGCACAAGGCGACCGACAAGACTTGCCCTATGTAGCGGACTATAAGGCCTATATCAAAGAATTTATGGATCAGAGTCGTCCAGATGAAGTCTTATTTGTGACAGGGTCCTTGTATTTTATTGCGGAAGTAAGGGCATTTTTATTAGAGGGGTAAACAATTGACCTAAAGACTTTCTTGGCGTATACTGGTGGTAGATAGTATACGGTTATGGCGAAAGGAGCCGATCTTAATGAAAAAAATCATGTCTATACTGACCTTGGCAGTAGCCCTTTTCCTGACTGCTTGTAGCCAGCAAGAAAAAGCGACACAGACTTCGAGCAAACAGACGTCTGCTTCATCACAGACTGTGACGTCAGCGAGTGAAGAACAGAAAGAAGGGGTGTCCATAGATGGCAGTTATCGTGGACAGGACGAGGAAAATACGATCCTCTTGGTGGTGACGGGTCGAAAAGGCACGTTTACGGTGCAAGATGCTGATGGAGAAGAAGAGACCAAAGAGGTCAGTATTGATCCGGTCAATCAATCCATGCGTATCGGGGATGAACCCTATCGCTATCGGATCGAAGGGAATCAGTTGTCGCTAGAAGATCTGGAGCAAGCAGAGGATGATCAAGGGATTATCGTTTTAACCAAGCAATAAGGGACGAAACAAGAGAGAGTGGGACAGAAATCGGTAATTCGTTAGAATTCGATTTCGTCGTCCCACCTCCGCACAGTTGAGTAGGGC
>NZ_JACLQX010000035.1:0-16132 GCF_016648925.1 Streptococcus parasanguinis
TTAGAATTCGATTTCGTCGTCCCACCTCCGCACAGTTGAGTAGGGCTGTAAAAGCTGATGAAATCAGCGTAGTAGAGGCCACTCAACCACTGCGTCTTGCTCGACAATCCAAAAACAATTGAGAGGCTAGGACTTTTGTCCCAGCCTCCTTCCTTTATTTGTTGCTTTCCTTATCCGGTAAAAGAAAACTAAGACCCACACAAGCAAGGACACCCGCTGTGATCACTAAGCCATTTGAAACCGGCAAGAGATCGTAGATCGCGTTTGCAATCATCAGAGCAATTAAAGCACAGATGACACTTGCCTTGTAGTCCTGTTTCATCAGATTTTCAAGAGTAAAGAAAGCAAATAAGAGAACGGGGAATAAAGGCCAGATATTCACATCAAGCTTTGGAAAGCCAACCATTCCCATTATAACAACCGCAAGAGCTGCCAGAATAAAACCAAGTCCAAGTAATTTTTTCATCATAGTATACCTCTTTTTCATTAATTGGAAGTATTGCTTCCTTTGATGATTCTATGATAGCAGAGAGCCCCTATGGAGACAAGGACTTTTGACTAAGCGGTCAAAAATGGCGCCTATGCGGTCAAAAAAAGAAACGAGACAGAACGAATATGTGATCACCATTATTCATCGTCTCGCTCCTTCAAAGCAGTTTTTTCTATGCCGATTGCAGGGATCGAACCTGTGACCTACGCGTTACGAGTGCGTTGCTCTACCAACTGAGCTAAATCGGCGATTACCTTCTTAGTATAGCACTCTGATAGCGGATGTCAAGCACTTTTAGTTGATCTTTTTAATCAGAATCTGACATGGATTCTGTGGATCCCATAGTTGCGGAAAAATCTCTAATTTTTTAAAACCAAGACTGCGATAAAAGACATTTGTTCGGTCATAATCTTTATTTGAACCTTCTGCGACTGTTTTGACCTGTAGGTAGGCCACTTGTTTGACTGCTTCTCTTTCTATAGTCGTAACTAATTCCCTTCCAATTCCTTGACCTTGGAATGATTTTTTCACGCCTAGACAGTCAATTTCAGCACAATCTTCACTCGAATATGATAAACTTATAAACCCTACTACATCACTTTCTTGATAAGCAGCCCAAACTCGTAAATCCTTAGCTCCTTCAATGTAGGCTTGCGTGCTTTCTGGTATTCCAAACCATTCTGGCAAATCCCTTAAAATCTCAGCGACAACTGCCATTTTTTGATCTTCACCCTTGACTTCTTTAATTACAAACATCATAAGTTCCTTTCTTGATTTTAGTCTTACTTTACCTCTTACGAACCAGCACTTTCGTAGGCATCCAATCCCCTGTCCCAAAGTTTGAGGGAAATAACAAAGAAAACAAGGGAAATCAGAATCAAACCACCAATATTAAAGAGTCCATCCTTGTCCTGCAAGAAATAGCTGGCAGGATAGTAGGCCGTAAAGGCGAAAGGTACAATAAAGCTAATTAACCAACGAAGGAGCGAATTGTAAATAGAAATAGGATACTTGGCAAAATCATTAAACATATAGAAAATGTAAATCATGGCACCTGACTGCTTGGTCCAAAAAGCGATGCTGGCTGTAGCGATTTTTAAAGAAGTGTAAATCAAGGTCGCAAAAGGAATACAGACTAGAAAAATCAGGAATTTTGGAAGAGTCCAAGAGATGCTAGTTACTGTTGTTCCTAATAGAATGCCACCGACCAAGAGTTCACCCAAGGCATCAATCTGAAAGGTCTCAACGAGGATGTGAAAGAGAGGATTGATAGGACGAGTCAGATACTTGTCAAACTCCCCTTTTCGAACTAGTCGTTGACCTAAAGCCCAGAGATTGTCAAAAAAGAGATGATCTAGTCCCTTTGGAATTAAGGAAAATCCATAGATAAAGGCAATTTCTTGAAAAGTCCAACCTTCTAGGGAGGGAATGTGTTGAAAGATGACATTGAGAAACAAGAGGTTCAGGCCTTGAGTCAGAAAGACTCCCAACACACCAACCACAAAATCTACCTTGTATTCCATGATTTGCTTGATGTACTGTCTGATAAAAATCAGATGCATGCGTTGATATTTTTTCATACTAACCTCCCTGAATGGTGATAAATGACTGGACTCGTTTCCAAATCAACTGAGACAAGCCCACCATCACTATAAGCCAGAAAAGCTGAAGCAAAAGTGCTTGAAGAATCTGACTAGCATCGTATTTCCCAACAATAATCATGACCGGAGTGTAAATTAAGGATGAGAAAGGTAAGAAGGACAGAATATCTGAAATGACCTTTGGAAAGAAAGCCAAGGGAATCAAACTCCCAGACATAAAGGCCACTATGGAAGTCTTAAGTAGGTTGGAACCCCAAAGATTTTTAAATACAAAGGCTGAAAATCCAAAGCAGATATTAAAGAAAAAGTTAATCAGATAGGCCAGCGTTAAGCTAAAAAGATAAAGGGTAGTTAGTCCCAGCACTTCTACAATCCCTTGCCCAGATAAGATTTTCATCAAAACAATGACACTTAAAAATGGCAGTCCAACAGAGATAAAAATCAACCACTTGGAACCAAGCTCCGTAAAGAGGTAAGAAGCCGCAAAATGCACTGGTCGCAACAAGCGCATGATAATGGAACCATCCTTGACCTCATCACCAATCATAAAGGAAGAATCCGACCTAGTCAGAAGATTAGTCACAAAACTCATGATGATGTAGAGGGTGATATCCGCCATACTGAAGCCCTGAATCAAAGTCTCCTGGGAGGAATCAAAGACAGCCTTCCATAGATAAAAAGCCACAAAAGCACCCATGACATCGCCAATCCGATAAAGAATAAAGTTGACTCGATAGCTAATCAACTCCTGAATCCCTGCATTGATAAAGGGTTTATAACGTCTCCACAATTTGACCATCTTAGAGCTCCTTTCGATAGAAGCGACGGATAATATCTTCAATATCCGTATCTACCATCTTCAAATCACGGACCTCAAAATCAGATAAGGTTTGCTTGATAATATCGGCCGACTGGTAGCGGGAACTATCGAATTCAATATTGAGAGTATTTCCTTGTCTATCAATGGACATATCAGGCAAACCCTCATAATGAGAGACTAGATGATTTTGACCTGGCGTCAGGTCAAAGGAGAGAGTCTTCATCTTTCCAAAGGTCTCCTTGAGCTGGCTCACCGTTCCATCAAAAATCTCTTGCCCCTTATCAATCATAAAAATCCGATCACAGAGTTGCTCAATATCACTCAAATCATGAGTAGTCAAGAGAATAGTTGTCTCTTCCTCCTGATTAATCTGGGTAATGGCCCGACGAATGTTGTCCTTGACCGACACATCCAAACCAATAGTCGGTTCATCTAAAAAGAGAACTTTGGGATTGTGAAGCAAGGAAGCCGCAATATCCGCCCGCATCCGTTGACCTAGTGAAAGAGTCCGCACAGGATCCTTGATAAATTCCTTCAAATCCAAAACTTCATTCAAAAAGTCCATGCGCTTTTGGAAAAGCGAGTCCGGTACATCATAGATCTCTTTCAAAACCGTGTAGGTCTCTTGCAAAGCCAAATCCCACCATAGCTGGGTGCGTTGTCCGAAAACGACTCCAATATCCTTGACATAATCTTGGCGATTATCCTGGGGAATCTTGCCGTTAATCCGACAAAAGCCAGATGTGGGCTTCAAAATTCCTGTCAGCATTTTGATGGTGGTTGACTTCCCAGCACCATTTGCCCCGATAAATCCTAAAATCTGCCCTTTTGGAACTTCAAAAGTTAAATCCTTGACCGCTTCAAAGGTCTGCTTTTCAGGATGAATAAAGGAGCGCAAGGCTCCCTTTAACCCCGGCTCCTTAACTGTCTTCACAAAATTTTTCCGAAGATGTTGCACTTCTATCATTGCCATATCTATCTCCCTATCGTAAGAAGCAACATTGTATTTTTGACCACAAATATTCTAAATCCTTACTTTCTACACTTTCTAAATATTATTACAGAAGGCTTTATACCAACCTATTATAATCTAATAAAAAAAGGAATGCAAGCGTTTGCTTGTTGATTATAAAATTAGAGATTTCTCTCTTAAAATGAAACTTTTAATCAAAAATTCTGTTAAATAGTTTCCTTAAGACACCAAAAAACCTGCCCTTAGGGGCAGGTTTTTTGTTAAGAAAAAGAATTTTTTTAATCGAGAAAATTAACGATTCTACTGTTAATCCTTCAGCATTTAATTATTATCATCAGTCTCAATGGATTTTTAAGCCCTCAATTATTCTCTAAAAATTCTTTAATGCGAGAAACAATAGCATCGCTTTGATAATGATAGAGGTCGTGAGGCGCATCCATATAGACGACTTGAACATTAGACTGGTCGCTTGCAAATCTCTCTGCATAACGTTGCCACTCAGATTGGCTAAAGCTAGTACCATCACCATTAGAAACCATTAGTAAGGCTGGAATTTTCGGATTAATGCTAGATGGAACTTTCTTGGCATTTTCCTTTGCCAAACGGGATTCATGAAGCATGGCTTGTGACATCAACTGCTTATATGCTAGTAATTTATATTGTTGTCGTTCAGTTTCAGTCAGAGTTGGATTTTTTATATAAAAGGACTCAGGGAAATAGCGTAATAAGCCAATCTTACTGCTCCAATAAGCCACAGTAAGCAAGGCCTGATTATCCTTTAAATCTTCATAACTCGCTGGCAAGGCCCAATCCAGGCCAATCAAAGCCTTCACTTCATTCGGATATTTCTCTTGCCAAGCCAGGCTCTCAAGACTAGCCATTGAATGAGACAAAATGATAAAAGGACCTATTACATTTGCTTGTGATAGAGCTTGACGTGTCTCAAACAAAACTTCCATCACATCTCTGGATTGGTTACTATCCTCGCTATAACCATAGCCAGCCCGCTCTACGATGACTACTTTGTATTTTTTGGATAGGGAATCTGTTAGATTCTTAAAGTCTAATATAGGTGAAGCAATACCTGCACCTGAAAGAAATACTATCGTTTCAGATCCTTCACCTTTAATGTATACATTCATTTGATGTCCATTGACTACAACCTTCTTACCTATAGGCATGAGAAGCTTACTTTCTTTTTGCAAACTAAGTTGGTGAAAACCAAATGTACCTCCTAGAAAAAGGATAAGAACAACAAAAATGATCCAGCTAAACTGTTTGAATTTTTTCATAGTGTTATTGTACAAGCTTTAGAGTGTTTTAGCAATACGAATGAGATATTTTTATTGCAATAATAAAAGAGATAAATAATAACCTCCAACTCTACAAAAAGGCTTATCCTTACGGATAAACCTCTAGTTCGTATTGCATTACCTATTTTAATTCAGTGAAAATTAATCTAGCATCATCACTCGATACATTATCATCAGTATTATATAAATTGATCGAGACAATTTCTCCCTCTTCTAGTTTCACAGCAACATCTAGATTGCTAGGATCTAACGTTTGGTTTTTAGATGTTTTTGTTAACATATTATATATAGAGAGCGACCAGCCCAAATTTTGAAGCTCTGAATTCATATTAATATTAGTACTTAACCTATATGTACCAGCTTTAACATCGCGACCTACAACATATTCTCCAATTCCCAACTCATTACTCATTTGTACTTTTTCTGGTACTGCATTGAATTTAATCTTGGAAATATTACTAAAATTTAATTTATCTCCTTCAAATAAAACCATTCTTATTTTTGAAGGAGAATCTGTAGATGTTCCTTGAGCTCCTGCTACCCAATTAATAAAAGGCGAAGAAAAATCCTTCCTGTCTCCAAAAATATTGCCACTTCCTCCTGTAATTTCCAAGTCATAAATTCCAGGTTTTACATCTCCGCTCTCGCCTACCACAACATCTCCTGTGACATAGATTTCCTCAGTAGATTTCGATAACTTCGCAAACTTATTCATCTTAACTACAAATGAGTTCTTATCATTAAGATCTTCTTCCGTTGTAGATTTATTAGAGTTTGAAGGAGACTTAGTCTTTACTACAGGATTCTTATCAGAAGAAGCCGTTGTTTTAGACTCATTATTTGTACGACAAGCTGTTAGTAATGAACCAGCTATTAAAACTGTTAATAATAATTTAGTGTTTTTCATTTTACACTCCCTTTTCTATCCCTGAAACTTCAATTTTATTTTATCACAACCTAGTACTAAAAGCAAAAAATTAATTGGATTCATCGAATTAATTTAGTATAAAAGAAACTAATAGTTTGTATAACAGATTTTTATAGAATATAATGATTGCTATGAATTGTATCGACTATAGATATAAATGTAAATAAAAGATAATTCATCTCGATATGTAACCTGTCTTTATTGCATATTCTATTAATAGGTATTCAATCCTAGACCTACTAGAGGAAGTCGTTTGACAGATTTCTATCTTCATATCATATAAAAAAACAAGATCCACATGGGACCTTGCTTTCCTGTTTTTTATTAAGCTTTGCCTTCTGAACCGAATACGTCGATACGTTCTTCAACAGCTGCTGTAATTGCTTCGAAACCTGGTTTCAAGAATTTACGTGGGTCGAAGAGTTTCTTCTTGTCGTATTCTGCTTCGTTTGCATCGTATTCACGTACGAATTGACGAGTAGCATTTGCAAATGCGATTTGGCATTCAGTGTTCACGTTAACTTTCGCAACACCAAGTTTGATCGCTGCTTGGATTTGATCATCAGGGATACCTGATCCACCGTGCAATACGATTGGGAATCCTGGAACAGCTTCAGTCAATTTTTGCAAGTGGTCAAGGTGAAGACCTTTCCAGTTTGCTGGGTAAGGACCGTGGATGTTACCGATACCTGCAGCCAAGAAGTCGATTCCTGTAGCAACCATTGCTTTAGCATCTTCGATTGGTGCCAATTCACCGTCACCGATGATACCGTCTTCTTCACCACCGATAGTACCAACTTCAGCTTCTACTGAGATACCTTTAGCATGAGCTTTTTCAACGACATCTTTCGCCAATTTAAGATTTTCTTCAACTGGAAGGTGTGAACCGTCAAACATGATTGAAGTGTAACCAGCTTCGATACATTCAAGAGCATCGTCGTAGTGACCATGGTCAAGGTGAATAGCAACTGGTACAGTGATACCCATTGATTCTACAAGGTTTTCAATAAGGGCTTTACATACTTTGTAACCACCCATGTATTTAGCAGCACCCATAGAAGTTTGGATAAGTACTGGAGCTTTCTTAGCTTCTGCTGCACGCAAGATAGCTTGAGTCCACTCAAGGTTGTTTGTGTTAAATCCACCAACTGCATAACCATTGTCACGAGCTGCTTGGACAAATTTTTCTGCTGAAACGATTGCCATTAGTCATAGGCCTCCTATATATTTTTGTGGGGCTAACCCCACTTACATTGTTTATTTTATCACTTTTTAGATGAAATTGCTAGTTTTTCCTGTAGCTTTAAGCGATTTCTTCCGATAAATAGGACGGAATCTCCTATCTCCTAAGACTCTCATCCTAGCAAACAAGTAAAAGAAGGGGACTTACACCCCCTTCAATTCTCTTCTTTAAATTTTTTTAGTGAAAGGAGAAAGGCAATCCCGCAAATCACAAGGGATACCGCTGCAACCCATTGAGAATAGAAATAAGCAGCAAATAACTGACTGTCGGTAAATATTTTTCCAAGAAGTCCGTTTAGCACTCCCTCAAGAAAGGGAATATTCTCACACACTGCAAGGATTGACGCAAGAAAGAGTATACTGCCTGCTATCAGAAAAAGATGAAGAATCCATTTTTTGATTCTTTTTTCATCTCTGAGCAGATACTTAGAAGCAATCGCCACTAAAAAAATGAAAACATTCCATATGTTTAAGGCGATAAAATATCTAAAAGTATCCTTGTATGCGCCTATCCCCATCGCTAAAATCAGGATAGGACCGAAAAAATTAATGGCACTTCCCAATAGTGCAAAAAGGCCATCGGCCAATACCAGATCCTTTTTCTTCATGTTCTCACCTCATCTCACACCTATTCTACCACAAAGAAATTTGAAAACAAAAAAAGATAGCCGAAGCTATCTTGATCCGATGCGGAGAGAGGGACTTGAACCCTCACGACCTAAAGCGGTCACAGGATCCTTAGTCCTGCGCGTCTGCCAATTCCGCCATCCCCGCGATTGAGTACTTTACTAGTATATCAATCAACGACTTTTTTGTCAAGATTTTTTTCAAACTTTTTTCAGAGTTTGTCATTTTTTCACAAAAAGGGAGCAGGTCCTTCGACCTGCTCCCTTGATTTTTATTTGCTATCGTGGTTTTCAACTGCCGCTGTGATAAAGGCTGTGTAAAGTCCTTCTGGGCGGTTTGGACGGCTTGACAATTCTGGGTGGTATTGGCAAGCAACAAAGAATTTGTTTTCTGGGATTTCAACGATTTCGACCAAACGGTTGTCTGGTGAAACGCCTGAGAAGACAAATCCTGCTTCTTCGAACTGTTCACGGAAAGCATTGTTAAACTCATAACGGTGACGGTGGCGACGTTGTACCACTTCTTGATTATCATAGGCAGCGGCTGCTTTTGATCCTCGTTTGAGTTTAGATGGGTAAAGACCGAGACGGAGCGTTCCTCCCATGTCTTCCACATCAATTTGGTCCCGCATGATATCGATAATTGGATACTTGGTTTCTGGATCCAATTCGGATGAATTGGCCCCTTCCAAGCCTAAAACGTGACGGGCAAATTCGATACAGGTTAACTGCATACCCAAGCAGACACCCAACATTGGGACGTCTTGTTCACGCGCATACTTGATGGCTTGAATTTTTCCTTCTGTCCCCCGTTGACCAAAACCACCTGGGACGATGATCCCATCCGCATCTCCAAGGAGTTCTGCCACATTTTCAGCTGTCACATCATTGGCATTGACCCAATTAATCTTGACCTCTGCATCATTGGCATACCCTGAGTGCTTCAAGGCCTCAACGACAGAAATGTAGGCATCTTGCAATTCTACGTATTTTCCAACCAAGGAAATCTTGACCTGCTTCTTGAGGTTCATGACCTTGTCGACCATCGCAGACCATTCTGTCATATCTGCTGCAGGAACATCCAATTTCAAATGGTCACAAACGATTTGGTCCATATTTTGTGCTTGCAAGTTCAATGGGATTTGGTACAAATGTTCCACATCAAGTGACTCGATGACAGCTTCTGGTGCCACATCACAGAATTGAGCCAACTTGTTCTTAATTCCTTGACCAGCTGGTTTTTCTGTACGGATGACCAACATATTTGGTTGAATTCCAAGACCACGCAATTCTTTCACAGAGTGTTGGGTCGGCTTGGTTTTCATTTCTCCCGCAGCCTTCAAGTAAGGTAGAAGAGTGGTGTGGATGTACATAACGTTTTCAGCACCAACATCTGCCTTCATTTGACGAAGAGCTTCAAGGAAAGGAAGGGACTCAATGTCTCCAACTGTTCCCCCGACTTCTGTGATGATGACATCTGAATCCGTCGTCGTCGCTGCTCGTTTGATCTTTTCTTTCAAGGCATCTGTAATATGAGGAATCACCTGTACAGTCGCGCCCAAGTATTCTCCGCGACGTTCTTTGCGAAGGACTTCGCTATAAATTTTCCCTGTTGTCACATTTGAGTACTTATTCAGATTGATATCAATGAAGCGTTCATAGTGACCAAGGTCCAAGTCTGTCTCTGCGCCATCGTCTGTGACAAATACTTCCCCGTGTTGGTAAGGACTCATCGTCCCTGGGTCAATATTGATATAAGGGTCAAATTTTTGGATCGTCACTTTCAATCCACGATTTTTGAGCAAGCGACCAAGACTTGCTGCGACAATCCCTTTCCCGATGGATGATACGACACCACCCGTGACAAAAATATATTTTGTTGACATGTGCTTTCCTCTTCTTCTATTGTTGTAGAGGCCATTCCTCTTTGCAGAAAAAACAAAAATAGCTCCCTAATCCTTAGGGAGCTCCGACCTCAAAATGAGGTGCCCGAACAATATCTTACCGCAAATGGATTACTTTGTCAAATTGAAAATTTCATGAAAATGATTTTCGCTGTTTACACGACCTTTTCCACTCCATTTTGTGTGACGAGAAATTTCTCAAATTGAAGCTGAGGCATGCAAAGAGCAAGGTCCTTGTGGATTCGTTCTAGCGCTTCTAAACGCATCTCGACTGACGTCTCGGTATTTCCTTGGATGACAAAGAGGGCGTTTTGCGTAGTCTCCTCAAATTTGTAATGGTCACTATCGCGTACATCCAACCAAGCCAGAACTCCTTTTTGATCCCGGTAGACAGGATCTGTCGGTGCGACATGTTTTTCACTAGAAAGGATAGGGAGAAAGAGATCGTCTCTTTGACTCACTGTAAATTCAATCGGTCCCTCAATCTTATCTAGGTCATGTCCTCCGATCGCGAGAAAAGACTTCAGCGATTCGACATTATAGATATCGATGATGCTATTGATCTGAGGAAGAGCTCCTCGATGCTGGATGTTTCGGATAAGAGCTAGGACTGTTGGTGGATTTTTCTTGATGCTACGCCCTACTTTTTGCAAAAGGTCTGTATACCCTTTAATGACAGGAGATGCCCCTACTTCTTCTGTCTGACACTGGAGCGCCCATTGTTCAAGCTCTTTCTTCTTTTCAAGAAAAGAAGGGAGCAAAACTGCTTGAGGATCCACATTTCTAGCAATTCCGACCACAACTGTATCAATACCAAGAGCTACTAAACTTTGATCTAAACGAAAGTCCATCTGGAACACCTCCTATTGGGAAACCTTACACGTTTATCATACGACATTTCATCACTTTTTTCAATGCAAACAAAAAGAGAGTGGGACAGAAATCGGTAATTCGTTAGAATTCGATTTCGTCGTCCCACCTCCGCACAGTTGAGTAGGGCTGTAAAAGCTAATGAAATCAGCGTAGTAGAGCCCACTCAACCACTGCGTCTTGCTCGACAATCCAAAAACAATTGAGAGGCTAGGACTTTTGTCCCAGCCTCTTCTTATGATTTATTCTTCTTCCTCGTCTTCAGAATCCTCTTCTTCGTCGTCTTCTTCGCTCAATTCAACTTCCTCACCTAAATCATCTGGTACGATTTCATTGATTTCAGCATCGTAAGCTTCGACTTCACTCTTTTCATCATCTGGATTTTCTTCATCATATGAAAGAGCTGGATCTGCTTCGTAAACTTCTTCGTCTTCTGGATCATCGTCGTTGTAGTCGATCGCATCTTCGTCTCCATCCATGAAGGCATTGACACGTTTTTTCTTCCGTTTCTTAGGAGTTTCATCTTCGTCTGTTTCTTCAAGAGCGATGATTTCTTCGTCAACTTCATCGATGGCATACCATGAACGAAGACCCCATTTGTTATCTCCAAGTGGGATAAAGCTTCCATCTACATTCAATTCTGTGTAGAACAATGGAAGAGCTTCACGGATCTCGCTGTTTGATTTTTCAAGGTAATTTTGAATTTCATTTACAAGATCGCTAAAGTACATTTCATGGTCACGTCCGCGTAATTCCAAAATCGCACGCGCCACTTCAATCATAGAAAGTTCACTTTTTTCTTGTCCAGCAAATACTTCTAATTCCAAGGGTAAATCTCCTTATGTTTCATTTCCTAAATGGAGAAGGATCCGGTCTTAAACCTCATCCTATCCTCAATGATAGATTGAAAACTTCTCGTCACTAAATCTATCACGCATTTTATCGTTACACTCTATTGTACGATAAATTTCCCCTTTCGTCAAAGGAAAATTCCAGGATTCTCCATGAAATCAGAAAAGGGAGTGGGAAAGAACTCCGACTAGTTAAAAAGAGTTCGTTTTCCCACCCCCGCACAGTTGATTAGGTCATCTTTGGAGCTTAAAGGCGAACAAAGATGCCAATCAACCACTGCGTCATACAGTTATTTCTATCAAACATCAAAGGCTGGACAGTTGTTGCCCAGCCTTTTTTATCTAAATTATTTTACTTTTGCTGTGCTTGTGATCACGTTCACTGCTTTCTTCACTGTGATGTCATGTTTCAACATTTCTGGTGAAAGAAGGTTGCGAACTTGTTCAACTGGCATATTGTAATCTGCTGCCAATTGTTCGATTTCAGCGTTGATTTCTTCTTCAGTTGCTTCGAAGCCTTCTGCTTTCGCTACTGCTTCAACCACAAGGTTTGTCTTCGTACGGCTTTCAGCTTCTGCTTCGTATTGTTTGTGAAGATCTTCTTGAGTTGTTCCAGTGATTTGGAAGTACATTTCAGGTGAGATACCTTGACGTTGCATGTTTCCAAGGAACTCGTTGATTGAACGGTGTACTTCTTCGTGGATCATTTCTTCTGGAAGGTCAACGATTTCAGCGTTTTCAACAGCAAGATCGATTGCTGCTGCTTCTACTGCATCATTGTATGCTTCTTCTTTAGCTGCTGCCAATTCTTTGCGGTATTTTTCTTTCAATTCGTCAAGAGTTTCAACTTCTTCGTCGATGTCTTTTGCCAATTCATCGTCAAGAGCTGGTACTTCTTTTGCTTTTACTTCGTGGATAGTTGTCACGAATTTCGCTTCTTTACCTGCAAGGTCAGCTGCTTGGTAGTCTTCTGGGAAGGTTACGATCACATCAACTGTTTCACCAGCAGAGTGTCCAACCAATTGGTCTTCGAAACCTGGGATGAATTGTCCTGAACCAAGTCCAAGTGAGAAGTTGTCACCTTTACCACCGTCGAATTCAACACCGTCGATAGAACCTACGAAGTCGATCACAACTGTGTCACCTTCTGCTGCAGCACCTTCTTTAACAACCAATTCAGCCAAGTTGTTGCGTTCGCGTTCGATACGAGCATCCACATCAGCGTCTGTTACTTCTTTAGAAACTTCTACTGATACTTCAAGGTCTTTGTAAGCACCCAATTTTACTTCAGGTTTTGTTACAACAGCTGCTGTCAATGTCCAGTCTTGACCTTTTTCCATAGATACAACATCGAAAGTTGGTTGTGCTACCACTTCGATTCCAGCTTCTTTAACAGCTGCTTCATATGCTGCTGGAAGAAGATCGTTCAAAGCATCTTGGTAAAGTGCTTCTTCACCAAAACGTTGGTTGAAGATTGGACGTGGAATATGACCTTTACGGAATCCAGGTACGTTCAAAGTTTTCTTAACTGACTCAAACACACGGTCCAAAGCAGGTTTGATTTGCTCTTGGCTGATTGTGAAAGTCAATACACCGTGGTTAGTTTCTTTGTTTTCAAATGATACAGACATTCTGTCTCTCCTTAAAATAATATAGTCATTCCTTATAATTTTACCACAAAACTTTGAAATTGCAAGTTTTAAAACGTTTTTGCCTCTCTTTTCATCCAAAAAAACTAGCCCTTAAAAGCTAGTTCTGATTATGATTTTCGGATGGGATCATCGAGGTAGAGAGCACGGGCGCCGCCGATCAATTTTGGCCGACTGGCAAGGGCTGTGACATGGGCTCCACCTAGCTCACGCAAGATAGGGCGAATCGGAACTTGCACGTGTTTGACATGCATCCCTACTGAGGTATCTCCGATGTCTAACCCGGCTTGGGCTGTGATAAATTCCACCTCAACAGGATCCTTAAAATACTTGAAAGCTGCGAGTTGTCCAGCACCTCCTGCATGGAGACTCGGAAGGACATTGACGATTTCTAGCTCCTTCTTGTCCGCCAATTCTCTTTCGACCACCAAGGCGCGATTGAGATGCTCACATCCTTGTACCGCTAGATAAATCCCTCTTGGATTCAACTCATCTAGCAAGGTCTGGACAATAGCTTCAGCAATGTCGATGTTGGAGGCCTTTCCAATTTGCCCTCCTGCAACTTCACTGGAAGACATCCCGAGGACTAGAATCTGTCCTTGGTGGAGACGGCTTTTTTCCAAGACATCTACCAGGATTTCTTTTGTATCCTTCTTCAGTTGCTCCAGATCCATGAATTAGCTTCCTTTCTTTTGAAATGCATAATAGACCACATAGCCTAAAGCCATTCCAACAAAATTCTGAGCGAGGTTATTCGGAATGTCCGAGATAGCAGCACCCCAACCATTGCCTAAAAAGAGGGCAGAAGCCAGTGCGTATCCGCCTACCATCACGACTGTCGCAAGGAGCAAGCCTAGGTAACGAGCTTTGCCCTTGAAGCCAGCGAAATAGCCTTGTCCCCCGTGAAAGAGGAGGCTAAAGAACATCCACTGAGGATAGCCTGAAATGAGGTCGAGTAGGAAGGCTCCGACACCACCGACAATCGCACCTTCCTTGCGTCCAAAATAGAAGGCTGTGAAATAGGCACCAAGATCTAGCAGGGTGACGATCCCTGTAGGAGTTGGAAGTTTGGTATAGTAGCCAAGTACAACTGTCAAGGCTGTCAAAATAGAGAGGCGGGCAATGAGTTGAGTTCGATTAGATGTCATATTGTACTACTCCATACTGGTCTGAATGTTGAATCGCTTGGAAAACAAAGTCTTTAGAGGCTTTAACAGCTTCAAGTGGAGATTTCCCTTTCACCAACTGGCTGGAAATGCTAGACGCAAAGGTACAACCTGCTCCTGTATTGTTCTTTTCTAAGACCGGCTCTTCAATGATGGTGAAGTCCGTCCCATCATAAAAGACATCGATGGCCTTTTCTTTATTGAGACGATTGCCTCCTTTGACCACGACATTCGCTGCTCCTAATTCGTGGAGCTTGCGCGCTGCCTCCTTCATATCGTCGAGCGATTGAATCTTGCTTTGGGTCAAGATCTCAGCTTCTGGTAAGTTTGGCGTAATGATAGTCACATAAGGGAAGAACTTGATCAATTCGTCTCGAAGAGCTGAAACTTCCACATCATGGCTTTCCTTGCAGACCAAGACAGGATCTAGTACCACTGGGATCTCCGCATGGGCTTTGACATAGTCCAAGGCCAAGTCTGCCACTTCAACATCTGGCAAAAGACCGAGTTTAATAGCAGAAAAAGGAACATCCTTGAGAGAGTTGAGCTGTTGAGCAAAGGTCGTCGGATCCACCGGAATCACTTCAAAACCGTTCTCCGTCATAGCGGTCAAACAAGTCACCGCTACAAAACCATGCTGTTTGTTGGTTGTATAGGTTGCAAGGTCTGCATGAAGACCTCCTCCACTAAAAATATCATTTCCTGAAATAGCTAGAATCAATTCATTACTCATAACGGATCTCCTTTAAATATAAGCCATTTGGCGCTGCTGTAGGACCTGCAAGATTGCGGTCCTTCTTTTCTAAAATTAGATCGATCTGCTCGATCGGCATCCGATCATTTCCGATCTTCAACAAAGTTCCCACCATATTGCGGATTTGCTTATAGAGAAAACCATTGCCCGAAAAGGTAAAGACAAGGCGATGATGTTCTGCATCCTCAACCAAGCGAGCCTCTGTAATCGTACGAACCTTATCTTCCACACTGGTTCCCGAAGCGGTGAAACCGGTGAAATCATGGGTTCCCTCCAACTTTTGGATGGCTACTTGCATCTTTTCCACATCCAAAGGATAAGGATAGTGGGTGGCATAGTGGCGCATCATGGGGTTCTTGGGACGACCATAATCCACGATAAATTCATAGGTTTTGCTGTGCTTCTTATAGCGTGAGTGAAAGTCATCTGCTACTTGCTCTACTCGGATGAAATCAATATCCTCTGGGGTTTGGGTATCGAGGGCAAAGCGGAGCTTTTCCTCGTCCCGCGCTTGGGGGAGATCAAAATGAATCACCTGCCCAAGAGCATGGACACCTGAATCCGTTCGCCCCGCTCCATGAACGGTAACAGGGGTTCCTTGATTGAGACGCGTCAAGGTCTTTTCGATTTCTTCCTGCACACTACGGGCATGCGGTTGGCGTTGAAACCCTGCAAACAAGGTCCCGTCATATGAAATGGTTGCTTTGTATCGTGTCATGGTTCTATTTTAGCAAGATATAGAAGGGGTTACAAGAGTGAAAAAACCAAACTGTCCGGGTACAGTTTTGCAAGCACAAAAAGAGGCTGGGACAAAAGTCCTAGCCTCTCAATTATTTTTGGATTGTCGAGCAAGACGCAGTGGTTGAGCGGGCTCTACTACGCTGATTTCATCAGCTTTTACAGCCCTACTCAACTGTGCGGAGGTGGGACGACGAAATCGAATTC
>NZ_JACLQX010000036.1:0-15812 GCF_016648925.1 Streptococcus parasanguinis
ACAGCCCTACTCAACTGTGCGGAGGTGGGACGACGAAATCGAATTCTAACGAATTACCGATTTCTGTCCCACTCTCCCTTATTCCTTTTTATCTTTTTTTATCAAGCGTAATCGACGCTTTAATGTTTGTGAAACTTCTCTATGCCGAAAGTCCACTTCTTCTGATTTTAACTTAGAGACAATTTCTCCACTGCGCGTTTGGAACTTGGCTTCTCTGGCAAATTGGATACTGGCGTTTAAAATACAACCAATAATCATGATTTTTGCCACCAAGATAAACCAGAACATGATGACCGCTAGGACGACCGAACCGAAGAAACGAGCATCTAAGAAATGACTCACATAACGATCCACATATTTCCAAAAGATATTCAAGATCGCATACAGGACAGCAACAACAAAGGTCGCCCCTGGCAATACATATCTAAATTTCGGAATTTTGACATTTGGAAGGGTGTAATAGAGCAAGACCAGACTGACAAAAAGCAAGAGATAGATGGTCGGCTCTGTCAAATTCAGTAAGCGCACATAAATCGTCCGATCAAATGAAAAGGTCCGATAGAGATAGCGAACGATCATTTTCCCAAACATGGAAAGGATCAGCGAGAGTCCAAACAAGCCCTGCAAGGCAAAACTGATCAGGAAGCTAAAGAGTCGCCCCCAGATAATACCACGCTCCTTTTCCACCCCATAACTCTTGTTATAGGCTTTTTGGAGGTAGGCAATGCTCTGAGAGAAGATCCACAAAGCAGAAATAATCGAGAAACTCAGTAAGCCTGTCGAAGGTTTGGTCAAGACACTCGAAATCATCTGTGCCACTATTCGATATAAGGAGGCTGGCAAGACTTTTTGTAAGCTTAAAAGAATCTGAGTGGGACGAATATGAAAGTAGGGTAAAATATTGGCTGCAATCAGCATCAAAGGGAAAATGGAGATCAGCAAATAATAGGCCACCGCAATGCTAGTGATGTCAGACTCTGCACTCTGATAAAACCGCACGAAGCCCTTTATAAATGGCTGTCCCAGTACTTTTTGTAGGACCTTTTTCATTCGTCACCTCCCCATTTTACTAAAAAAGAGCAAAGAGCGAAACCAGACACTTGCCTTCAGCTCCATTCTTTCCTCTCTAGTTTTAGTATGTTCCTTCTTCACCTTGACTAGTCAAGATCACTGGACCATCTTTTGTAATCACAAATTGATGCTCGTATTGACAAGAAAGGCCACCGTCGAGGGTCTTATGGGCCCAACCAGTTTCCATATCTGTATCAATCTCCCAAGTACCGGTATTAATCATTGGCTCAATCGTCAAGACCATCCCTTCACGTAAGCGAAGACCGCGTCCAGCACGACCATAATGCGGGACCATTGGTTCTTCATGCATGGTAGGCCCGACACCGTGTCCGACCAAATCACGCACTACGCCATAGCCTTTGCTTTCTGCATACTCTTGAATCGCTGCACCAATATCTCCCAAGCGATTGCCAACGACCGCTTTCTCAATTCCCTTATAGAGACATTCTTTGGTCACGTCCATCAAATCTTTGACTTCTTGGGAAACATTTCCAACCGCATAAGCCCAGCAAGAGTCCGCCAAGCCACCACTATAAGACTCAGTGTATTTCTTCATTTGCGCCACATTATCAAAATCTAATTTCGATACATCCAAAACAGATTTATCCAGTGGTTCTGACAAGACCATGTCTACCTTGAGGAGATCCCCATCTTTGAGAATGACGTGACGTGGAAAAGCATGGGCTACTTCGTCATTCAAACCACAGCAAGTCGCATAAGGATAGTCCATGAGACTACCTTCTACACCGATCTGAAGCGGCAAGACATTGGCTTCTTTACAGCGACGACGGACATATTCTTCAACTTCCCATAGGTCAAGCCCTGGCTTGATCAAGTCACGTAATCCAATATGGATGCTGGCAAGGAAATCTCCTGCACGATCCATGGCTTCAATTTCACGTTGTGATTTTAATGTAATCATTGTCTCCTCATTTCTTTTGTTTAATTAATCTTAATCGTAATGGTTGCTTTCGCGACTAGCTGCAGATCTAAATACAAGCTAAAATCAACCAAGGCCGAACGTCTAGTTCGCCGAACAAGTTGGGGTTCAATGCGGATCACATCATCCACCTGCACAGCCTGTAAAAAATTGATGATCAACTGTTCGACAATCAAGCTACGCCCACTGTGTTGCATCATCTTGCGAACAACCTTCATCAGCACTTCAATCATGACCCCATTGGCCAAAACACCGCTTTTCTCCAGCATACTCGGTTCCACTGTGAATTGGTAATGGTCGTTTTCTGTTTGAATCTTTTGACCAATCTGCTCACTGAAGGTTGGTAAGCTCGAAAATTGCACCTTGCTAATCCGATCCATGACATCTCGACGCGTAATAACACCCAGCAAGGTCTGGTTATTACGAACAACAGGAATCATTTCATAATCTTCAGCGATCATCCGTTGGCTAATCGTCGCAATGCTGGTGGACAAATTAGTGGTAAAAATGGTCCGTGACATCACCTTATCAAGGGTCGTCTGAGGAGCCTTATCTCCAGCATCTCTCATGGTTACGACGCCCACTACCATCTGGTGCTGATTGACAACCGGAAAGCGACTAAAGCGATTCTTTCGAACCAAATCTAAATAATCCCGGACCGTATCCGTCTCAGAAAGATAGCCGTACTCATGGAAGGGCCGATAGACCTGCTCGACTGTCAAGATATCCGTCTTGATCTGCATATTAGACAAGGCCTTATTGATCATAGTCGCGACGGTATAGGTATCGTGTGAAGTTCGGATGACTGGGATTTGTACCTGATTGGCCAGATCAATCACATCCTCACTCACTTCAAAGCCACCTGTCACTAAGACCGCATTGTCATGTTTAAGAGCCAATCGTTGGATGCTAGTACGGTCACCCACGATCAAAAGCCCACCTTCAGACACATAGTCTAGGACGTGCTTTTCCGTCATGGCACCAATATAAAATTTATTAAATTCTTTTTCGAGTCCCTCTTCACCTGCTAATATTTCAGAGCCGGTGATTTCTAAAATTTCCCGATAGGTCAAATGCTCTAGTACAGCTTTTTGCGATTTGACACGGATGGTCCCGCTTCTAGGACGCGTTTCGACAATTCCTTGATTTTCAGCTTCTTTAATGGCACGATAGGCCGTTCCATCACTGACATTCAAAAAATTGGAGATACTGCGGACACTGACCCGTTTTCCAATCGGTAATTTTTCGAGATAGTCTAAAATCTCTTGGTGTTTACTCATAGAAGTCCCCTCTACCTAGGCGGAAATCATAATAATCGCGCATTTTACGCGTATAGCGGTCACTCCCTTTGAATTGACGAAAGAGACGAAAACCAGCCTTCAAAGCGACCTTTTGACTCCCTGCATTTTCAACATGGGTGACAATCTTAAGCTCCTTCAGTTGAAATTTCTCAAATGATAGATAGACCAACTCTTTGACCGCTTCTGTCATCAGACCCTTTCCCCAAAAATCTTTGCGTAAAAAGTAGCCTAACTCAGCCTCACCCTTGATTTCATCCAACTTTTCAAACTTGATCGAACCGATCATCTGATTGGTTTCCTGATCACAGATCGCCCAAACCCCCAAAGGATTTTTCATGAAATAGTTGGCTAGTACATATTGAGTTTCAGAAAGATCGGCTTGTGCAGGAAAGATAAATTGTAGGTTATCAGGATTCGAAGCAATCTTATAAAAATCTTCCGCATCCTCAAAGAGAAAAGGTCGTAAATACAACCTTTGTGTTTCAATTAGTGAATAGGCAGCTAAGTGCGTCCAAATATTCATTTCAAACTCCATTGTTCGTGTATCCAGCCGCCACTATCAGATCCCTAGTTCTGTCACTATTCCTCTACCAACTGGATGTCTGCTCCAAGTTGGGTCAATTTATGAATAATATCTGAATACCCGCGAAGGATGTATTCCACATTTGTAATTTCTGTTGTTCCAGAAGCCATGAGACCTGCAATCACTAAAGCCGCACCAGCTCGAAGATCCGTCGCTTTCACACTGGATCCTGTCAGTTGATTTGGCCCTTCATAGATAATGTGGTCGTTCAAGGTCGAAATGGTGGCCCCCATTTTAGCCAATTCTGGCACATGGTTGACCCGTTTTTCATAAATCGTATCAACAATTCGACCACGTCCTGCAGCCGTTAAGAGCAAAGGTGTGATCGGTTGTTGCAAATCAGTCGCAAAACCAGGATAAGGAGACGTTTTGATCTGGATGGCCTTCAAGCCCGTCTGCTTTTCTACAAAGATGCTATCTTCAGAAATGGTCATGCGCACACCCATTTCCTCTAACTTAGCAATATAGCTCTCTAAATGCTCATACAGGACATTATTGATCTGAATACCTTCCCCAATAGCAGCTGCAAGGGCAATATAGGTTCCTGCTTCGATACGATCTGGAATCACCTGATGTCTCGTTCCATGCAATTGTGGAACACCATCAATGATAATAATGTCTGTTCCTGCTCCACGAATATGAGCTCCCATGTTGTTGAGCAAGGTTACCACATCGATAATTTCAGGTTCTCGAGCCGCATTTTCGATCACTGTCCGACCTTCAGCTTTGACCGCTGCCAAAATCGTATTGATCGTTGCACCGACACTAACAGTATCCATGTAAATGTTAGCTCCTTGAAGAGGCTTGCCATCAGTCGCAAGTTTCATACTAGAGCCATCCATGGTCATAGCGGCTCCCATCGCTTCAAAGGCCTTCAAATGCAAATCAATCGGACGTGGTCCAAGGTCACACCCACCAGGAAGCCCAACAGTTGCTTGACCATAGCGTCCTAACAAACTGCCATAGAAATAATAGGAAGCTCGCAAACTATTGATCTTTCCAAATGGCATGGGCATATTCTTCACCCCACGTGGATCAATGATCAAACTGTCTTCTTTACGCTCGATCTTAGCCCCCATGATGGTCATGATTTCAATCAGACTCGCCACGTCGGAAATATCCGGTACCCCATCAAGGGTCACGATATCGTCCGCCAGAATGGTCGCCGGAATCAGGGCTACTACACTATTTTTTGCACCACTAATGGTCACCTCTCCTTTTAGAGGGCGACCACCATTTATTACAATTTTTTTCATCTTAATAATTTATTAGCTCTTTCAAGTCTTTTTCCTTTTACTATCGTTTTTTGTAACGGAAATAAAAGGGACAACGTATTCAAAATACTGCATCTATTATACCACAGATCGACCTATTTTTCCATCTGTAGGAATTTTCAAAACGAAAAAAAGCTAGGATCAACTTGACCCTAACTTTTCCATTTCAACTAATTATTTTACAGCTTCTTTCAAGGCTTCTACCTTGTCCAAACGTTCCCATGGAAGGTCGATATCTGTCCGTCCCATATGGCCGTATGCCGCTGTTTGACGGTAGATTGGACGTTTCAAATCCAGCATTTGGATAATCCCTGCAGGACGAAGATCAAAGAGCTCACGTGCTGCTTTTTCAAGCTTACTTTCAGCGACTGTTCCAGTACCGAAGGTATCAATACGAACAGAGACAGGTTGAGCAACCCCAATGGCATAAGCCAATTGCACTTCTGCTTTCTTAGCAAGACCTGCCGCTACGATGTTTTTGGCAATGTAGCGAGCTGCATAAGAAGCAGAACGGTCTACCTTAGTCGCATCCTTACCAGAGAAGGCCCCACCACCGTGACGTGAATAACCACCATAAGTATCCACGATGATCTTACGACCTGTCAAACCGGAATCCCCTTGAGGTCCACCGATAACAAAGCGACCAGTTGGGTTGATGAAGAATTTGGTCTCCTCATCTAGATAAGAAGCTGGAATCACTTCCTTGATGACCTTGTTAATCACATCTTCGTGGATTTGTTCATTGCTGACATCTGGATCGTGTTGAGTTGAAATAACCACTGTATCCACGCGCACTGGCTGGTCATTTTCATCGTACTCGACAGTAACCTGTGACTTGGCATCTGGACGAAGATAGCTAATTTCCCCAGACTTACGAAGCTCTGCCAAACGACGAACCAACTTGTGGCTGAGTGAAATCGGTAATGGCATGAGTTCTTCTGTTTCATCCACTGCAAAACCAAACATGAGACCTTGGTCTCCTGCTCCGATCAAATCAAGTGGATCTTGATCTGCATTCCCACGAACTTCCAAGGCTTCATTAACCCCTTGGGCAATATCAGGAGATTGTTCCACCAAAGATGGGTGTACTCCTACAGTTTCAGCTGAGAATCCATATTCCGTATTAGTATAACCAATCTCTGCAATGGTATCACGAACCACACGATTAATATCCACATAAGCAGTCGTTGAAATCTCGCCAAAGACATGCACGGAACCAGTATAAACAGCTGTTTCGGCAGCCACGTGAGCTTCTGGATCTTGCTCTAAAATAGCATCTAAAATAGCATCTGAAATTTGGTCTGCAATCTTATCTGGATGCCCCTCAGATACTGATTCAGACGTGAAAAGTTTACGTTCTGACATAAAAATGTCCCCCCTTAAAAAATATTGTTATAGAGTTACAAAGTACTGATAGAAGATTTCTACCACCTTATCGGGACCATATAACACTTCATTATAACACATTACATATGATATGGAAAATGATTTTTCAAAAAGCCCATTAAATCAGCTTTTTCGGTCTATGCAATACCCAGTTAAACTGACTTAAACAGTCCTCAAAGTTCCTAAAAAGTTCACAAAAAATACCCTCTAGGGTATCTATCAATTGACGAGTTCAGCAGGCAAGATCTAGCACCCTCACACGGTGCTTTTTTTATCTTCAAAAATGGTAGGCGTCCGCGTACCGATGGGTACTCGAAAACCTACCATCTACTTAAATGATAACAGTTCTTTAAAAATTTTCAACCCTATCTACTTTAATCCGTCTCCATTTTTAAATAATATAGTTCCAATAAATACCAAAACTCCCAGAATAAATGATAAAATATTTGGACCCATCCAATAAGGATCTGGCGTACCTATAATGGAAATAACAAATAAGATAGCTGCCGCATTTAGGAGTCCTTTACTTCCTTTTCTCATACCTATGAAAAGTAATATAGTCGCAATCATAAAACAAATATAATGGATGGCACCAATATATAAGATCAGTAGATACATGGGGTTTCCTAAAAATAAAGGAAAAATCATAATACCAAGGTGACAGACTGCTATTATAAGTGCGCTCCATAACCAAGGCGACTGAAGAATAATTCTTTTTGGCGAATTTTCTTCATCATTGTTTGATCGTATATCAGCATTCAACAGATCGTTTACATCTATCTCTCCTTCTACTTGAGAGTTTTCCATCTCTGATTTAGTTTCAATAGATGATAGATCTTGTACTTTCACCTTGGACTCCCAGCTATCTGCAACTTTCTCAAACAAACCAAAAACACGACAAGCAATATAAATCGATAAGAGAAGATAAAAGAGACCGTAAAAACTTATACGAGTGATGAAAGAGTATACTGCACCTATCTCAACAAGAGAAGATAAAATGAGCAAGAGAGAAAATACTTTCTGAAGTTTCTCACTTGTACTTGTGATCATAACATTAATCAGAAGTAGAAACATTAACTCCATTACAATGTATCGAAGTGTAAAAGCGTAAATGTCACTCGTTCTATCCATACCAATCAATATAAATAGTGGAGAAATATTTGTAGAGGCAACAAATAGTACTAAATAAGCTATCGATGATTTCCAACTATCTTTACTTTTCCAATTGTTTAAAAGTTCCCTCATTTCTACATTCTTTATAAGCAAGCAAATCCATATTAAACAAATGATATTTAGCAGAAAGGAAATGTTCATCAGATTTGTTGGGGAAAAAGAGGGTAAAACAAGCATAAGTAGTTGGATAATCGAGAGGAGAAGAACAGCTATCAATCCTTCAACATTTAAACGTTGCTTCATGATTCTCCAAATTACCCAGCAAATAATCATTCCATTCCATATAGAAAAAATACTAGAGGTAGTTATCAGTGGTATATCTCCATTTAAATTTTGGGCATTATAGCTCTCTACTAGACTACTACCATAAGAAACAAGATAAAGAATTGCTTCAAGAATTAGCAGTATACCATACCATTTTTTTCTAGACATAGATTCTCCTCCACTTTCTAAGAAAAGTATTTAACGATTCATTTATTTAAATTATAACACAATTTGTAACCGTTTTCCTATTGCGTTATCAGTACTAAATAAATAAATAAAAAAGATAGGATTTATCACCCTACCTCCTATCATCAGTCTTCATTTTTTAACAATACAGTTCCAATCAATACCAGCACTCCTACCACAAACGGTGGTATATGATTAATCACCCAATCCGGATCACCCGCAGCAATAAATGAAAAAACATAAATAGCTACTGCCATATAAAGAGTTGCTTTATTGGCATTCACTATTCCATTCCAAAGCAGGATGGTTGCTATCACAAAGCTAATCATATGGATTCCCAAAAAGTACAAAAAGCCACCAGCCCACGCTCCCATTGAAAAGAGACCTAATAAAAGTAAAACTATATAAACAATGGCCAAGAACAAAGCAATAGAAAGGATTACAGAATTTCCAATTCTCTTCTCTGGCTTCATTTCATTGTTCGGAAAAAGACTTTCATCTGAAGCATATGCTTCATTTTCTTTATCTACTTCAGGATTTTTTTGTTGATCTGTCATAACTTTCTCCAAACATTTTTAGTTATTCTTTCAAATAATAGCGCTTAAAAATAGAGCGGAAGAACTGATTTAACTAGGGCTTTAATCGACCCGAATATTTTTTATTGAGTAGAGTTGACCATATCCATTTTTTAATTAAGAGCTTTTCACTTCTTTAACCAGGAGTGTTCCGATTAAATCCAAAATACCTAAACATAAGGGAGCAATTCGAAATATTTCCCAGTCCGGATCAAAAGCCAAGATGATAGACAGCAGATAGAGTCCAATACTCGCATAGAGAAGGCTTTTATTCCCCTTCTTCATCCCTAGTCGAATTAGAAAGGCTCCAATCGCAAGACTTAATAAGTTTGGACCAAGGAAAATCAAAACGACAAATCCCCAACCATCACCCCAAGGTGCAAAGAAAAAGACAAACAATACAAGATAGATAATGGATAGGTAAAAGGTTACTGAAAGAAGAATAGAATGTAAGCTATTTTCTTTTGGAGGATTCTGAACAGATACAGAATTGGGATAATCTTCACTGATCTTACTATGTTCTTTATTTTCCTCAAGATGTTTCTCTTGGTTTGTCATCACTTTCTCCTACCTTTCTTATATTTTTATGTTTTTCCGTTAACACCATTATACTTGATTCCATTATTCTTTTCATGATAGCCATCTATTCAATGCTATCTCTTAAACATTAATTTGGACAGGTTTTCAATTAGATTGCTAATATATCATGAAATAGTTGGGAAGCCTTCCCTAAATAAAATCAGCCTCAGCAATAGCTCGTTTCACTTCTTCAATTGGTAAATTGACCAGTTCTACTTCTTTTTCACGGTAAAGATACTCGGCATATTCATCAATGCGGTACTGATGGATATACACCACCCGCTTGCAACCGACTTGAAGCAACTGCTTGGTACAATTGAGACAAGGAAAATGCGTCACATAAGCTGTAAAGCCTTTAGGAATTCCACGTTCAGCTCCTTGCAAAATAGCATTGACTTCCGCATGAATCGTCCGGACACAGTGTCCCTCGACCATGAGGCATCCATCCTCTAGACAATGATCTGTCCCAGAAACGGATCCATTATATCCGGTTGCAATGACCTTATTATCCTTTACCAGTACAGCCCCTACTTTCGCCCGATTACAAGTTGCCCGATTTGAAATTAGTAAGGCCTGTGCTGCAAAATATTCATCCCATGCTAGTCGATTGTGTGTCACCTTTGTATCCTCCATCTCTCCTCATATCGGTTACGACTATTTTCATTATAGCATGAAATCAACAAGAAAAAAAGGGAGTGGGAAAGAACTCTGATTAGTAAAAAAGAGTTCGTTTTCCCACCCCCGCACAGCTTCAACAGTCTGGGAGACTGTTGAAGGTTGCAGATAAAGGAAACATAGTTTCCGTCAACATAGGTCATCTTTAGAGCTTAAAAAAGCGAATAAAGATACCAATCAACCACTGCGTCATACAGTTATTTCTATCATACATCAAAGGCTGGACAACTTTTGCCCAGCCTATTATAAACATTATTTACCAAGTTTTGCTTTAGCTGCGTCTGCAAGAGCTGTGAAAGCTGCTGCATCGTTAACAGCCAAGTCAGCAAGCATTTTACGGTTAACTTCGATCTCAGCCAATTTCAAACCATGCATCAATTGTGAGTATGAAAGTCCGTTCAAACGAGCTGCCGCATTGATACGTGTGATCCACAATTTACGGAAGTCACGTTTCTTTTGACGACGGTCACGGTATGCATAGTAGTAAGAGTTCATTACTTGTTCTTTTGCAGTACGGAACAAGATATGTTTAGCTCCATAGTAACCTTTAGCTAATTTAAGAATACGTTTACGACGTTTGCGTGATACAACGCCACCTTTAACACGTGCCATTTATATTTCCTCCAATATTTCCTAGAATTCTTTACTTACGAATACGCGATTATTTCAAGCGAGTAAGCATTGCTTTGATACGTTTGAAATCTCCTGAATGCACCATAGATGCTTTACGAAGATGACGACGTTGTTTCTTAGTTTTTCCGTGGAAACGGTGAGAAGTGTAAGCACGGAAACGTTTAAGTCCACCAGAACCTGTACGTTTGAAACGTTTAGCTGATGCGCGGTGTGTTTTTTGTTTTGGCATGATATTTTCTCCTTTTTTTAACTTTCTGACAGATTATTTCTTGTCAGTTGCTGGCGCCAATTGCATGAACATTTGACGTCCATCCATCTTAGCACGTTGTTCGATGATCGCCACATCTTGTGTAGCTTCAGCGAAGTCGGCTAAAACTTTAGCACCAATCTCTTTGTGGGTAATCATACGACCCTTAAAGCGAATGGATACCTTCACTTTATTTCCTTTTTCAAGGAATTTGCGAGCATTGCGAAGTTTTGTATCGAAATCACCCTTGTCAATCACTGGGCTCAAACGAACTTCTTTCACGGTCACAACGCTTTGTTTTTTGCGTTGTTCTTTTTGCTTCTTCTGGTACTCAAATTTGAACTTACCGTAGTCCATAATTTTCGCAACAGGAGGTTTAGCTTGAGGTTGAATGAGAACCAAGTCAACATTAGCGTCGTCCGCAAGTGCTTGCGCTTCGCTAAGTGGTTTGATACCCAATTGCTCACCTTCAAGACCGATTAAGCGAACTTCACGTACACGAATTTCATCATTGATGAATAAGTCTTGCTTTGCTATGGTTTTCACCTCTTTTTTATTATTCGAGAAAAACAAAGAACGGACCTGCAAAACAGGCCCGAACTACATGATGTATTTCATTTCTGAAACTTGATCCGTAGGGGCCAGGCAACTTGCGTCACAAGGCGAGAAGTTCTCACTTCTGCTTTTCTCAACTTTTATATGATATCAAGTTTTTTATTCTTTGTCAAGAAGTTTTTTTGCTTTTTCTTCAATAAAGGCAACAACATCTGCAATTCCAACACCCGTTGTGTCAAAATGAATGGCATCAGCTGCAGGTTTCAAAGGAGAAACGGCACGGTGGCTGTCCTTATAGTCCCGCTCAGCGATTTCTTTTTTCAACAATTCAAGATCCGCTGTGATGCCCTTTTCAACATTCTCCTTATAACGACGTTCTGCCCGCTCCTCAACCGAAGCAACCAAAAAGATCTTCAACTCTGCATGTGGAAGGACGACCGTCCCAATATCGCGTCCATCCATAACGATGCCCCCCTCTGCTGCAATTTCTTGCTGTAGAGCGACAAGTTTTTCACGGACTGGCGCAAGCGCTGCAACCCATGAAACATTGTTGGTCACTTGGTTATCGCGAATTGGGTGGGTAATATCCACGTCTGCTACAAAGACAAGCTGCTCTCCTTCTTCTGAACGACCGAAACTAATTGGATACTGATCTAAAAGGGCTAAGAGGTCATCAACCTGTTCAGCTGTCAGATTATTTTGCAAAGCTAGGTAAGTCGCTGCACGATACATAGCTCCCGTGTCTAGATACGTATAGTCTAGATCCTTGGCAATGATCTTTGCGACTGTGGATTTTCCACTAGAAGCCGGTCCATCAATGGCAATTTGAATTTGTTTCATGCTGTCCTCAACTCCTACTGAATCTTAACGACATCACCAGGATTCGCATACCATGATCCTGTAGACATATGAGAAGGATTTAACTGTTCCAATTGGGCAATGGAAATACCAGCACGCGCAGCAATCGCTGCTTCCCCTTCACCTGCTTGAACAGTGATCGTACCTTCTTCAGAGTTCTCATCTTTTGAACTATCGTCTTTAGCCGCTTGGTCAGTTTGTGCTGCAGGGGCTGATGATTTCTGTTCAACCTTAGTCTCTCCATTGTAGAAACCAGACATTTGTTTTGATTTGTTGCTGCCACCTGTTGAAAGGAAAATCAACAAGCAGACCATCGCCACTACTACTACAAAGAAAATAATGGCTAAAATCGTCAATAGACGGTCTGCCTTGATTCCGTTTAACTTACTCGTTCTTTTCAATGTTTCTTCTCCATCATCGTAAATATCTTCTTCCCATGGTTCTTTTGCCATGACTTCCTCCTTGTTTTTTCTCGTAAAAATCATTACAATAGAAGTATGAAAGTTACGTTAATTCCAGATCGTTGCATCGCTTGCGGTCTCTGTCAGACCTATTCTGAATTATTTGATTACCATGACAATGGCATCGTTAAATTTGCTGCTGAAGAGGACGACCTCCTTGAAAAGGAAGTCCCTGTCACAAACGATGTTCTCGAGGCTATTAAAGAATGCCCCACTCATGCTCTCTTAAAAGATTAAGAGGGCTTTTTATTTGTTTGCATAATACATCTCGTAGTAATCCACATGGATGAAATTGTCCGTCAGGATTACTTCTCCCTTAAAATAAGGATTTAAGGCAAGTGCATTGATAAAGTATTTTTTCGGCCATTTACGCATACAGAATGTTCGACTGCGCGAACCATCATTAAATATGAGCTTGATCGATTTCTTATTTACTTCGACCTTTTCAATCGAGTCAATCTTCACCTTGATTGGAGTAAAAGGATTAGCTGTAATAATCCGCAAGATCCCATCCTCATAGATCGTGAAGTAACGATGGACCCCAATCGCAAGCAAGACCATAAATAAAAAGAACGAAAACAAAACTAGCGTTGGCACACTAGAGCTCTCATACATCAAGGCCAGTCCAATAAAGACCGGAATCACTGCAATGGACCAATAAGTCACAAGAATAGATAAGTCCGGTTGCCAATGATAATGGACCTTTCCAAATATCTTAATCATGAGCGTACCCCCATCTAATAGTTTAGCATAAAAAACAAAAAAAAGGGAGCCAGACAGCCAAAATCACAAAGATTTTTACCTGCTAGCTCTCCTTTTAATTGGATTTATCAGTTGGAACTTTAAAGAAGTCTTTAGAAAGGTACCCTTTCCCACTAATCAAGTCGTATTCAACCATTTTCAAATCCTCTGCAATTTCTTGCGCTTCTCCTTCTAAGGCCTTTTTATCGACACTTGCTTTTTTCAATACTTCTGTCAACAAAGCATAGTAAGGCGAAACTTTTGAATTGGTCTGTTCAAAAACCATAGCAGAGAAATCACTTGAATTGACCAAAGGATAATTCAATTTTGGAGCATCAAAATTACTCCAAATGAAGTAATCTGTCTGATACTGACTCTCCGGATTATTCTTAAAGGCGGACTCAGGATAGAGACCTGGCAAGTGATCCCCATAAAATACCACTGTAATCTTCTTATCTATTTTAGAAAGACTTTCCAAGAAGGATTGGGTGGCGGTGTCGGTAAAGGTTAAAAGACGTGAATAATTCGTTAACTTGGTATTTTCATCATCTGAAAAACCGTTGCCTGTTGCTGTTAAGTCTGAAGGTTCTCCTGCTATAAATGGGGAGTGATTTTGAATCGTAATGACAGAAAAGAATTGATTCTTTTTAGCATCCATCTCTTTTAATACTGCCTTATACGTAGATTCATCGCTTATATGTACTTCTTGATAACCTAAATCATAATTCTTTTTATCATCAATGCTTATAAATTTATTGAATTTCAATCTATTGTAAATCACATTTCTAGAATAATTAATTGGAGATTCGAAATGAATAACTTCTTTATTATTAAATGAATCACTAACTGAAATTAGTCTTCTCATTTTAGGAGCAACCTCTGAGTATAATACAGAAACTGTCGGATTAATATTATAAAAAGGTAACCCTGTCAATGTTTGAAACTCCATATTTGCGGTTCCACCACCATAACCATCTGATTGCATTAATCCACTTGTAACTTTTGTCTTAATTTCTTGAATTTTTGGTATAGGATTTCTAGATAAATTTACCCCTTCAATTCTTGATGGGTCAGCAAAACTCTCACTTAAAACATAAACAATCGTTTGATTATCAATCAACTCATTTCTATTTTTATTGATTTCTAAAGCTACTTGATCATATTTCTTCTCAATTTCTTTGATTTTTTCTTTACTATATCCCTTCGGTTCTATAATTGGATCTGTTGTGATTTGATTCAACCATACATATGACAACGATCGATATCTAGCGTTTATGGAATTTCCTAACCATTTTGTATCTTGGAAATTATTTAACAAGGTAATAATCGGAACGTCATCAATAATTTTTCCATTATCTTTTCTTTTAAAAATAGAATAAACATTAATGGACAATAAGAGCATAAATCCTAATAAAACAAATCTTAAGATCGTTGCACGAATAATTCTACCTGGATAAATATATCTCCTTCCTATTATATAGATAAACGTAAAAATGACTAAGGAAATACTCACAGTCATTAAAACCGAAGCATCTACAAAACTAAATAAAACAGAAGGTTGAAATACCCAGACCAAATCACTTGGCAAAATTGGTTCCGCACGCATACTAAATTTTATAGCATTAGCAACAATAAACAGAACCCCACCAAATAAAATCAATATTGTCGTAAATAAATATCTATTAAAGATAATATATAGAAAAATAAACAGATAAGATAAACACAATATCTGAAATATTACACCTCCAGGAAATATTGAGTATCCAACCAAAGGTTCCCCATGGCCTAGACCCAATTGAATTCCTGTATTAAATAATATTGCAAGACTAATACTTGTAAATGCAGCTAGCGAAAAACTAGACCTATTTTTTACTACATCAACTTGTCCTTTTACAAAAAGCAAGCCAACTAAAGTCAGGAAAAAACTTAAGAGTAGCAAATGAAATTCTAAAATCCAAAATTGGCTCAAGGAGTACTTTCCTGCTCCTAATTTCTCAAAATTTCCAGATACATACCATGATGTACGATACAAAAAAGAAAGAATTTTAGAATCAGTAAAAATGAACGAACAAACTACGCTAGAATGCAAGACATATTCGAACATTTTCCCAATAGGTTCTAATTTTTTTCTATTCGCTTTATTATCATATGATTTTTTGATCTGACCCAAAACATAAGAAATCACTAACAATGACAAAATAAATACTAGAGAATTAAATTGCCAAAAATTGTTTTTTTCAAAATGATCAATCTTATAACTAGGATTATTAATATTAAGCGAAACATCAATCGAGTATGATAGTATTAAAT
>NZ_JACLQX010000037.1:0-9403 GCF_016648925.1 Streptococcus parasanguinis
TGATGAAATCAGCGTAGTAGAGCCCACTCAACCACTGCGTCTTGCTCGACAATCCAAAAATAATTGAGAGGCTAGGATTTTTGTCCCAGCCTCTTTTCTTGTTAATGTATAAATCTTTATTCTTCGTTTTTTCGCATGAAATAAAGGAGTGTTTGCAATTCACTAGTGAGATCGACATATTGGACAACAACGTCTTTAGGAACTGTCAGATGGACCGGAGAAAAGCTTAGAATTCCTTTGACACCGGCATCTACTAAAAGACTAGCAACTTCCTGCGCTTTAATACTTGGGACAGTTAAAATTGCTGTTTGAATGCCTTCTTTTTTGAGATTCTCTTTGATCGTAGAAATCCCATAAATGGGGATCCCATCCTTACTTTTGGTATTAATCAGTTCATGATCATCTACATCAAAAGCCATGACAATTTTCATCTTATTGCGTTCATGGAAGCGATAGTTGAGGAGCGCACTTCCCATATTTCCGATCCCCACAATAGCGACATTGGTAATGGCATTGTCATTTAAGAGATCGGCAAAGAAGTTCATCAGTTTTTTTACGTCATAACCAAATCCACGTCTTCCTAATTCACCAAAATAAGAAAAATCTCGGCGAACGGTAGCAGAGTCAATCCCAATTGCATCAGCAATTTGCTTGGAATTAGCGCGCTCTATTTTTTCAGAGTTAAAGCGTTTAAAAATTCGGTAGTAGAGCGATAAGCGTTTTGCTGTTGCGCGTGGAATTGGAGTATTTTTATCATGTTTCACAATATCACAACCTTTCCCTCTTATTGTATAGGAAGATTGTGAAAAAATCAACTATCTAGAGTGTTTTTTCAAAAATATTTTTGTCTAAAGAAAAAGCTGATGGCGATGGAGAGTTCCATCATCATCAGCTTAGTTTTCAGCTTGCTCTACCTTTTTCAAAAAAGCATAGAGTCCATCGACTCGTCCTGTATAGGGGAGTTTTTCTCCCTTGTATTCAATGGATACGATTGAGTAAGAGTCAGGCAAGGTTACACAGCCTGAAAAAGCTAGGATGCAGGCTGCAAGGTTGGGATAAGTAGTCGTTCGTTCTACTTGGTAAGCATCGATATAAGTTAGGGTTACCATATTAGGCCTCTGTTTTGTTGAAAATTTCTCTTTCGACAAGACTATCCATTAAGAAATAGAATTTTTGTTGGATAATGTCATTTTCTGGATTTTTAAAGATATTAACCAGGCGAAGCCCAGACTTGTCTGTAATATTGATCTTAAAACCTGTCAAATCTTTATTGAAAATGATTTTTAGTAGGAAGCCTTCGCCGCTATTTGGAACGGCTTCGAGCAAACGATTTAACTCGTAATTTCCAACTTTTGTAACAGCAAATGTATTGTCACGTAAGGTATATTTTTTAACATTTGGGTGTAGACTATAGGTATATTTGCAGTCTTTCAATGAAACACTTGTTTCAAAAGCCATATTGTTCTCCTATGATAAAATTTCTTTAAGTTTTGAGAGGAAGTCTTGAACCTCCTCTACGCTATTGAGTTCTGAAAAACTAATTCGAAGGGATTCTTTTAGGCGTGAGCTATCTTTTCCATAGAGCGCCTCAAGGACATGGCTGGGTTGAACTGTACCAGCGGTACAAGCAGAACCTGTAGAGACAGAAATTCCAGCAAGATCGAGTCGCATCAGTAAAACGTCATTTTGGACACCCGGAAAGCCAAGGTTCCAAACAAATGGAAGATGATCCTCATTCGCATTTACGTAGTAGTCGAAGGCTGCTAAACCATTGACTAGTTCTTGGCCGAGTTTTTGAACCTGGTTGAAATTTTCTTCTTGATATAGTGTAGCTTGCTGAAGCGCGATTGCCATCCCGACAATAGAAATAAGATTTTCCGTACTGGCTCTCATCTTACTTTCCTGATCCCCACCATGGATGAGATTATCAAAATCTGGGGCGGCTGCATAAAGGAAGCCGACGCCCTTTGGTCCATGGAATTTGTGGGCAGAAGCACTGAGAAAATCAATTCCCAACTCTTCGGGATAGACAGGGACCTTTCCAATT
The DNA here is from genome assembly GCF_016648925.1 of Streptococcus parasanguinis. Taxonomy (GTDB): domain Bacteria; phylum Bacillota; class Bacilli; order Lactobacillales; family Streptococcaceae; genus Streptococcus. The sequence continues at coordinate 2,048 of NZ_JACLQX010000037.1, forward strand.
GCTTGAACCGCATCAACGTGAAAGGCAGCTGGATGATCTTTTAAGAGTTCTCCGATTTCTTTAATCGGTAGAAGATCGCCTGTCTCGTTATTGGCAAACATGGTAGAGACAAGAATGGTATCCGGTCTAAGTGCAGCCTTGATATCACTAGCCTGAATGCGTCCATCTCTTGGTTGGACGATCGTCACTTCAAATCCGAAACGTTCTACAAGGTATTCGATGGGTTCTAGAACCGCATGGTGTTCCAAAGCGGTCGTAATGATGTGTTTGCCATCTGCTTGGTGTTTCAAGCAGTAGCCTTTTATAACGGTATTATTACTTTCTGATCCACCTGAAGTGAAGAAAATACGATTTGGAAGAGTATGGAGAGACTGAGCAATCTGCTCGCGAGATTCCCGGAGAAGTTTACTAGCCATCCGTCCATGAGCATGAAGGCTCGATGGATTTCCAAAAGTGGTCTTCATAGTTTCAGACATTTTATCAATGACTTCAGGTAGAAGGGGAGTTGTTGCGGCATTATCAAAATATATCACATTAAGACCTTATTTCTTGTGGTAGGCAAATAGAGGACTAACAGGTTTTCTTTCTTGAATGCGAACAATAGCTTCAGCGATCAGTTCGCTAGCTGTCAGATAGTTAATATTTTTAGGAGTTGGTCCGTTTGGAGCAACAGAATCGGTTACTAAGATTTCTTTGATCGGAGCTTGGTCTAATAATTCAACAGCGCCTTTTACAAATAAACCGTGGCTTGAAACAGCATAAATTTCAGTAGCACCTTCGCGTTCGACGATTTTCGCAGCTTCTGAGAATGTCTTACCGGTATTGAGGATATCGTCAATCAAGATTGCTTTCTTATCTTTGACATCCCCGATAATATAGCCATAATCACGGTTTGCATCATCTTGTTCGTAATCAATGATCGCAATCGGTGCATCAAGATATTCCGCTAAACTGCGAGCTCGTTTGACACCAGAGTTTTTAGGGCTGACTACTACGACATCAGGCCCTGTTAGACCTTTGTTGATGTAGTGTTCTGCAAAAAGAGGAATGGTAAAGAGGTTATCCACGGCAATATCGAAGAAACCTTGGACTTGCACTGCATGGAGATCCAGAGTGACGACACGATCCACCCCAGCTTTGACCAACATATTTGCGACAAGCTTAGCAGTAATTGGTTCGCGAGGAGCAGCAGTCCGGTCTTGGCGGGCATAACCGAAGTAAGGCATGACCACATTGACAGTATTTGCGCTGGCCCGTTGGCAAGCATCCACCATAATTAAGAGTTCCATCAAGTGATTGTTGACAGGGAAACTGGTTGATTGAATGATATAAATATCATATCCACGAACACTTTCCTCAATATTGACTTGGATTTCACCATCTGAGAATTGACGGGATGAAATTTTCCCAAGTGGAACCCCAGCATGATCCGCGATTTTTTGCGCAATCTCTGGATTTGAATTGAGAGAGAAGAGCTTCATATTTTTTTTATCTGACATGTGATTCCAACCTCATTTAGATTTTTGATTTTAGCACTATTTTAGCAAAAATTTGCGATAATTTCAGCTATTTTACAATCTTTCAGCCAATCTGGCGATTTTATTTTTTGCTGCTTTGTAGACGATTCCATGCTCTTTGATGAACTGATGGAAATTTTCTTCCTGTTCAGCAGTTTCGACCTCGATTTCTAATTCATAATCTTCAGTGTCTAGATAGAGACTGTGGTCTAGTGCCACCAAGCCTGCAGCTGTTTCTTTTTCGAAGCGTTCTGTTGTAAGGCTTCCCCAGACAGCGAGATGCTCAACGGGGATTTCTTTAGAGATCAAGAGGTTTTTGATTTCTCCGTCAGGAAACTGTTGGTGTTGAAGGATCGCGTCAGTTTCTTCTGGGCTGAGGTTTTGATTGTACTCGAAATGGCCAACTGTTTCAGGAACTTTGAGGGTCAATTCCGCCTGATCTGTGAAGGTACGCACCCGCAAGGCCATTTTTTCCTTGCGGATGAGCTGGTCGGGTGTATCGATATAGTGGTTGGTTTGGACAACCAATTCTGTATCAGCAAAAAGTGGAAGGAGGGATTGGTATTCCTCCTTGTCTAGCAAGGTTTTGTATTCAATTTCTAAATGGTTCATTTTGTGGTCCTTTGCTTTTTTTCGAAAGCGATTCATGATATAATAAGAGATGTGTTTATTGTATACAAAAATGGTTCAGATTACAAGGTGGTAGGATGGCAATTGATTGGGAAAACTTCTTAGATCCTTATATCCAAGCAGTTGGGGAATTAAAAATCAAACTGCGTGGGATTCGTAAACAATATCGTAAGCAACAAAAGCATTCTCCAATTGAGTTTGTCACTGGCCGTGTCAAACCGATCGAGAGCATCCGAGAAAAGATGATCCGAAGAAATATCTCTGAAGAAAATCTGGCGCAGGATATGCAGGATATTGCCGGTCTTCGCATTATGGTCCAGTTCGTAGACGATGTTGAAGAGATCCTAGAAGTTTTGAGACAACGGCAGGACATGCGCGTGGTCCAAGAGAGAGATTACATCCGCCACAAGAAATCAAGTGGTTACCGGAGTTACCACGTTGTGGTAGAGTATCCGGTTGATACCATTGATGGTAATGAGACAATCTTAGCAGAGATTCAAATTCGGACCTTGTCCATGAATTTTTGGGCAACGATTGAACACTCGCTCAATTATAAATATAAAGGAGACTTTCCAGACGAGATCAAAAAACGCTTAGAGACGACTGCAAACCTGGCCTATCTCTTGGATGAAGAGATGGGAGCGATTCGGGATGCGATTCAGGAGGCTCAAGCCCTGTTTGATCCACTTCATCGTAAGTTAAATGATGGCGTTGGAAATAGTGATGACACAGATGAAGACTACAGGTAAAAAAGTATCCATTATTCGCAATCGCAAGCGTCAAAGTGAAGAGGTTTTTCAGCAGTTGCGCTACAAGCTTCGAAAAAATAATTTTATTTTGACGGAAAAGCATCCGGATATTGTGATTTCCATTGGTGGAGATGGGATGTTGCTATCGGCCTTTCACAAGTATGAACACCAGTTGGATCGAGTTCGCTTTGTTGGCGTCCATACCGGACACTTAGGATTTTATACAGATTACTTAGACAGTGAAATCGATAAGCTGGTTGAGAACTTAAAATATGATACTGGAGCTAAGGTTTCCTACCCTATTTTGAATGTCAAGATTACTTTTGACAATGGGGAAACCCGTACCATGAGAGCCTTGAACGAAGCGACAATTAAGAGAAGCGACCGGACCATGGTTGCCGATCTTACCATCAATGGGGTTGATTTTGAGCGCTTTAGAGGAGACGGCATTACTGTTTCGACTCCGACAGGAAGTACGGCTTACAACAAATCCTTGGGAGGAGCAGTCCTTCACCCAACAATTGAGGCGCTGCAGATTGCGGAAATTGCCAGTCTCAACAACCGTGTTTATCGTACCTTGGGTTCTTCTGTTATTGTCCCTAAAAAGGATAAGATTGAGATTACACCGACGAGACCTGGCTTCCACATTATCTCTGTTGACAATTCAACTTATTCCTATCGCAATATAGCAAAGGTGGAGTACCAGATTGACAACCATAAGATCAATTTTGTGGCTAGTTCTAGTCATACCAGCTTCTGGAATCGGGTCAAGGATGCCTTTATCGGAGATGATCGGGAATGAGATTTGAATTCATTGTCGATGAGCATGTCAAGGTCAAGACTTTCCTGAAAAAGCACGAGGTTTCTAAGGGTCTCTTAGCAAAGATTAAGTTTCGTGGTGGCCAGATCCTTGTCAATGGACGTCCGGAGAATGCAATTTATTTGTTGGATATTGGGGATCGCTTGGTCATTGATATTCCAGCGGAAGAAGGGTTCGAAACCCTAAAACCCCTGGATCGGCCTTTGGATATTTTGTTTGAAGATGATCATTTTTTGGTTTTAAACAAACCCTTTGGCATTGCCTCGATTCCAAGTGCGATTCATTCCAATACCTTAGCAAATTTTGTAAAAGGCTACTATGTGAAGCAGGGCTACGAGAACCAGCAGGTTCACATTGTCACTCGCCTGGATAAGGATACGAGTGGTGTCATGCTCTTTGCCAAACATGGTTATGCCCATGCTCGCTTGGACAAACAATTGCAATCTAAAACGATTCAGAAACGCTATTATGCCTTGGTTAAGGGAGAAGGTCAGTTAGATCGTGCTGGAGAGATCATTGCCCCGATTGCGCGTGATGAAGAGTCGATCATTACTCGAAAGGTAGCAAAGGGAGGCAAGTATGCTCATACTAGCTACCAGGTTGTTCAATCTTTTGGTGATATTCACCTAGTGGATATCCAGTTACACACTGGTCGAACCCATCAGATCCGCGTTCATTTTTCTCACATTGGTTTCCCGCTTTTGGGAGATGGTCTCTATGGCGGAAGTCTAGAAGATGGCATTGAGCGCCAGGCCCTCCATTGCCATCGTCTATCCTATTATCATCCATTTCTAGAGGAAGAATTGGTCATAGAAAGCCTACTGCCTCCAGATTTCCAAGCTGTTCTAACACAGCTTCAAACCAGTTATTAATTATTAAAAGGAGTAAAACTCATGGAAGTTTTCGAAAATCTCAAAGCCAACCTCGTTGGTAAGAATGCACGTATTGTATTACCAGAAGGTGAAGAACCTCGTATTCTCCAAGCGACAAAACGCATTGTGAAGGAGACAGAAGTAACCCCTGTCTTGCTTGGTAATCCCGATAAAATTCGGATTTACCTTGAAATTGAAGGGGTTTTGGATGGATATGAAGTTATTGATCCTCATTCTTATCCAGGTTTTGAAGAGATGGTAGCTTCCTTGGTAGAACGTCGTAAGGGCAAAATGACAGAAGAAGAAGCGCGTCAAGTCTTGAAAGACGACGTTAACTATTTCGGTGTGATGTTGGTTCACATGGGAATTGTTGATGGGATGGTATCAGGTGCGATTCACTCAACAGCTGCAACCGTTCGTCCAGCTCTTCAAATTATCAAAACTCGTCCAAATGTCAAACGGACTTCTGGTGCCTTCCTTATGGTACGTGGATCCGAACGCTACTTGTTCGGGGATTGTGCCATCAACATTAATCCAGATGCTGAAGGCTTAGCTGAAATCGCCATCAACTCTGCTATCACAGCTAAGATGTTTGGCATTGATCCAAAAATTGCCATGTTGAGCTATTCAACCAAAGGCTCTGGTTTTGGGGAAAGTGTTGATAAGGTTGTTGAAGCGACTAAGCTTGCTCATGAACTTCGTCCAGACCTTGAAATTGATGGGGAATTGCAATTTGACGCAGCCTTTGTCCCAGCAACTGCAGCCTTGAAGGCTCCAGGAAGCAAGGTGGCAGGACAAGCTAATGTCTTTATCTTCCCTGGTATTGAGGCAGGTAACATTGGATACAAGATGGCAGAACGTCTTGGTGGCTTTGCAGCAGTAGGTCCTGTCTTGCAAGGGTTGAACAAACCAGTGAACGACCTCTCTCGTGGATGTAATTCAGATGACGTGTACAAATTGACCTTGATTACAGCGGCACAAGCAGTAGAACAATAAGAATGATTGAAAGGCTCAGGATGATCTTGAGCCTTTTTCTTTTTAAAATCAGAATTTGTAAACTCTAAGCCGTTCTATGGTATACTAGGAATATGTTAGATTTAAAAGATTACGGGATTATCATGTGGGAGGATGAAAAAATTGCTTCCTTCCGAGAAAAGTTATTAGCCTGGTATGATGCCAATAAACGGGATCTCCCCTGGAGAAGGACGCAGGATCCTTATAAAATCTGGATCTCAGAGATTATGCTACAGCAGACACGTGTCGATACGGTTATTCCCTATTATGAGCGCTTTCTGGACTGGTTTCCAACTGTCGCTGATTTGGCTCAAGCTCCTGAAGAAAGGCTCTTAAAAGCATGGGAAGGCTTGGGCTATTACTCAAGGGTTCGCAACATGCAGAAAGCTGCTCAGCAGATGATGGAAGACCACGGTGGTGTGTTTCCATCAAACTATGAGGCTATTTCAAAACTTAAGGGAATTGGGCCTTATACTGCTGGTGCCATTGCGAGTATTGCTTTTGGTTTGCCAGAGCCGGCTGTGGATGGCAATGTCATGCGTGTTCTAGCCCGCTTGTTTGAGGTGGACTACGATATTGGAGTCCCGACCAATCGCAAGATTTTCCAAGCCATGATGGAGATCTTGATTGATCCAGATCGTCCTGGTGATTTCAATCAGGCTTTGATGGATTTGGGATCAGATATTGAATCCCCAGTCAACCCACGGCCTGAAGAGAGTCCTGTAAAAGAGTTTAGCGCGGCCTATCAACATGGAACCATGGATCGTTATCCAATCAAGGCTCCTAAGAAAAAACCGGTGCCAGTATATTTAACGGCCTTTATCATCAAGGATAGTCAAGGGCGCTACTTGCTGGAGAAAAATGAGCGAGAAGGGCTTTTGTCTGGTTTTTGGCATTTTCCTTTGATCGAAGTGGATAGTCTATCAGAGAACCATGGCCAGTTGTCACTACTGGATGGGCAGGGGCAGGCAGTAGACACCCCAGAAATACTTTCCTTTGAACAGGACTATGACTTGGCCATTGATTGGCAGAACCGGTCTTATCCTATCATCCAGCATGTCTTTTCTCATCGTAAGTGGCAGGTTCAACTTCGTTACGGTTTAGTAAAAGAAGGAGAGCAAGAATCAAGTGAATCGACTGTTTGGTTAACACCAGAAGAATTTTCGAATTATCCTTTTGCCAAACCCCAGCAAAAGATCTGGGAAGCATTTAATAAATGAACGTTCATTTTAATTTAATATAGAGCATAAGTTTATGAAGATAGAATAGGATTATGTAAGTTATATGGATTATATACCAGATTATTCAGATAAAAATTTTATTGGATCTCGTAGTATATTTGCTAGTATTCTCTATTTTATATTAGCTTGTTTTAATTATATTATGGCTGGCGTATATTATTATATTATTTACAAATTATATTCTAATCATGTGAAAATCAGCTTTATCTTAATTTATTTATTTATTTTTTACAATTTATTTTGGTTAACACGTGAGTTAAATTTTAAAATACTTCACTGGCTTGGTTACCACGCCTCGCCAAAATATTATGGAAGTTTTAAAAGCAGGTTTCCTTTATTCAATAAAATAACGAAAACATATAAAATGCATTACAGAAGAAGATCAAAGAAACACCAATTTCTATTCTTATGCAGTTATTTGCTTTATTTAAATTTTGTGCCTATATGTTTCTTTCTTTATTTTTATTTTATAAGGTACTATACAGTTATGAACTATACAACTGACTTTAAAAA
>NZ_JACLQX010000038.1:0-7096 GCF_016648925.1 Streptococcus parasanguinis
ATTGGTGCAAATGTTACTTTTCCGTTTTTGTTTGTAACAGTTTGAAGCTTGTTAGCACCCTCGTACAATTCAAAGCTGAATTCACCGTCTTTTAGATCACGACCTGTCAACTCTTTTGTCAACTCAATTGTTGCAGTTGTTGCGTTTGGTGTGAAGGCATTGGTAAATATTTTGCTTTCTGGATAGACGACTTCTGCCTGCAAGGCATCTCCATCACGAGTGACTTTAACAGTCACTTGTTTTTCAGATGCATCGTAAGCAATCGTAGCATTATCCCCTTTGACCTCTTTCACAGTATAAGTATGTTCACCTTCTGCTGTGTAAGAAATAGCATCAAAGGTTACTTTGCCAGATTTGTTGGTAACAGTTTGAAGTTTGTTTGTACCTTCGTACAATTCAAAACTAAACTCACCGTCTACCAAGTCACGGCCTGTCAACTCTTTTGTCAACTCAATTGTTGCATTTGCCGCCTTTGGTGTGAAGGCATTGGTAAATATTTTGCTTTCTGGATAGACGACTTCTGCCTTCAAAGCTCCTCCATCACGAATGACTTTAACAGTCACTTGTTTTTCAGAAGCATCGTAAGCAATAGTGGCATTGTCGCCCTTCACTTCCTTCACAGTGTATGTGTGTTCACCTTCTTCAGTGTACTCAATCGGTGCAAATGTAATTTTCCCGTTTTGGTTAGTAGTTGTTTGAAGTTTGTTTGAACCTTCGTACAATTCAAAGCTAAACTCGCCGTCTACCAAGTCACGACCTGTAAGAACTTTATCCAGCTCAATAACAGCTTGGGTTTTGGCCGGCTTCTCTTTCTTGTTTACAATGGTTTTGCTAACAGGTTTCGTTGGTGTCGTAAATTCACTAGCTTCAACAATTGTATCTTCTGCCAAGTCATACCCTTTCGGAGCTTGAATTTCTTTGATGATGTATTTATCTCTCAAGAGTTCTTTAAGGCTAAATTCACCTTTAGCATCTGATTCAAACTCACCTAATACTTGGCCAGTTGCTTGACGGATAACTTGGAATTTCGCACCTTTCAGCGGTTCATTACTTTCGTCAACTTTATGAACTTGAATGCCGAAGGCATAACCAACACCTTCACCACCCGCGATTTGGATATTTACTTTACTATTTGAATCGTATGGTTTTTTATTATCACCTACGATAGTCGCCTTATTTTTGATCACCTCACGGTCAACCGCATCATAGTTAACAACTGCTTCATATTCAACTGCAAAGTGATCGTTAGCAGAAATGTTCCCTAGATTAATCGTAAATGTAGTATCTGTTGCATTTACAGTGTATTGAGAGGTGACATCTGTTTTGTTTTTAAGTTGCCATGTTCCAGTGCTGTAATCCCAAGTACCTTTGTAGATCTTAAAGCTACCAGCCTTGTAGGTTACACCTGGTGATTCCATAGAATCTGAAAGAACTGCATTGCTGATTGCCTCGTTGGTCCTATTTACAGAAATACGAAAACCTAGGCTCTTGTGATCTCCATTATCCCAACCAGATTTGATAATAGTATACCGTTTACCTTCTCCGACAGTCCCACTTTTTACTGTACCATCGAATTTCACTTTGTTATTAACAGAGACCTTAACTGGCGCATTACCATCATTTGGAAACTTATCTTTATTAACACCAGCATAGAAGAAGAACGAACCTGAAATATCATTTTTCTCTTCAACAAACTTTGTGAATGTCAAGACAATTTTACCAGTAGTTGCATCAACCTTTGCGTTAGCGATCAATTTACCAGTAATGGAGTCATTAATTTCAAAATCCTGCGATTTGATGTCAATTGGAGAAGCAATAACTACTTCCGTCGTATCTCCTGCTTTAACGTTTTTTCCTTCCAAAGCAAACTTTGCATTAAGACGGAAAGTATCGTATCTTCCAAGCGGAGCTGTTAAATCCCCGCCATCATTGTTTTGAACTTTTACATTTGTGATGACATCCACTTTTTTTGACGTTTCTGCATTTACAATTTTAGAAAAAAGCGTAAAGCATACCATCAATAATGAAAGCATCATCAATAGATATATAGCCAATTTTTTCATTTTATCTCCCCTTATATTCATAATAATAGGCAAAAAATATTATATCACAAATTAGTAGTAATACAAGTAAAAGGTGGCATTTTTTTATTTAGCATCTTGTCAAAATGAAATGTCCTCACAAAACAATTGATGATCATACAAGTTTTTTTACCTATATTATGTTAAAATAGAGAGGAAAATAGAATCGTCCTTCAAGGCACACATTCGGCCGTTTCGAAGGTGCAAGCGCTAGATTTCCTAGCCTTGTTGAAAAAATAGACATAGAAATGGAAGATACAATGGAAAAACAAACCGTTGCAGTATTGGGTCCTGGTTCATGGGGAACAGCCCTTTCACAAGTCCTCAATGATAACGGCCATGAAGTCCGTCTCTGGGGAAATATCCAAGAACAAATCGATGAAATCAATACCGCTCATACCAATCAACGCTATTTCAAAGACATCGTTATTAGCGATCAAATTACCGCTACGACCGATCTGAAAGCAGCTTTGGACGGCGTGGATGCTATCCTTTTTGTCGTTCCTACCAAGGTGACCCGCTTGGTCGCTAAACAAGTCGCTGAAACACTGGATCACCCTGTCACAGTCATGCACGCTTCTAAAGGGCTAGAACCTGGTACACACGATCGGATTTCTCAAATCCTTGAAGAAGAAATTCCTGCTTCTCTTCGCAGTGAAGTAGTGGTCGTTTCTGGACCAAGTCATGCAGAGGAGACCATTGTACGGGACATCACCCTCATTACAGCAGCCTCAAAAGATTTAGAAGCTGCACGCTATGTTCAAGAACTCTTTAGCAATCACTACTTCCGCCTCTATACCAATACAGATGTCATCGGAGTGGAAACTGCTGGAGCCTTGAAAAATATCATCGCGGTCGGAGCTGGAGCCCTGCACGGTCTTGGTTATGGGGACAATGCCAAAGCAGCTATCATCACGCGCGGTCTCGCTGAAATCACGCGCCTTGGCGTTAAGCTCGGAGCTAGCCCATTGACTTATAGCGGTTTATCTGGGGTCGGTGACTTGATCGTTACTGGTACTTCTGTCCACTCCCGCAACTGGCGAGCTGGGGATGCTCTCGGACGTGGCGAAAAATTGGAAGATATCGAAGCCAACATGGGTATGATCATTGAAGGGATCTCTACGACCAAAGTCGCCCACGAACTGGCCCAAGAATTGGATGTCTACATGCCGATTACACAAGCCATTTACCAAGTCATTTATGAAGGAAAAGATATTCGCGAAGCCATCCACCACATGATGAGCAATGAATTTAAAGAAGAAAATGAGTGGAAATAAGTCAACCACCCTAACATCAATCCTACCTTTTAGAAAGGAAACTATATGACTAAAGTTAGAAAAGCAGTCATTCCTGCGGCTGGTTTGGGGACACGCTTCCTCCCAGCTACCAAAGCTTTGGCAAAGGAAATGTTGCCAATCGTTGACAAACCTACGATCCAATTTATCGTAGAAGAGGCTCTGAAATCTGGGATTGAGGAAATCCTTGTCGTAACAGGGAAGGCTAAACGTTCGATCGAAGACCATTTCGATTCTAACTTCGAATTGGAATACAACCTCGAGCAAAAAGGCAAGACTGACTTACTCAAGTTGGTCAATGATACAACAGCGATCAATCTTCATTTCATCCGCCAAAGTCACCCTCGAGGTTTAGGGGACGCTGTTCTTCAGGCAAAGGCATTTGTTGGAAATGAGCCTTTTGTCGTTATGTTGGGAGATGATCTCATGGACATCACTAATGATGATGCCTTGCCATTGACCAAACAATTGATGAACGACTACGATGAAACCCATGCGTCCACTATCGCTGTGATGGAAGTCCCTCACGAAGAGGTTTCTTCTTACGGTGTGATCGCACCTCAAGGCGAAGGCATTAACGGTCTTTATAGCGTTGAAACTTTTGTCGAAAAACCAAACCCAGAGGACGCTCCAAGTGATCTCGCTATTATCGGACGCTACCTCTTGACTCCTGAAATCTTTGATATTCTTGCAAATCAAGAACCAGGCGCTGGCAATGAAATTCAATTGACAGATGCGATCGACACCCTCAATAAAACCCAACGAGTCTTTGCCCGTGAATTTAAAGGCCAACGCTACGATGTAGGTGATAAATTCGGCTTCATGAAAACTTCGATCGACTATGCCTTGAAACACCCTCAAGTCAAAGATGATCTCAAACAATATATTATCGACCTTGGAAAAAAATTAGAAGCATCTGAACAAACTGTAGACTAAAAAAGAAGGAAGAGAGATTTCATTCTCACTTCCTTTTTTGTTGTATCTTATAAACTGTATCGTTTAATGGGTTCTACGTTTTTCGATGTAGTAGCCAAATCCAAAAACTGTCAAAAGAACTCCGCCTACCATGGTCGCAATGGAAATACTTTGACCGGTTGATGGTAATTTTTTCTCACCTTTCTTCTCTTCAATTTTTGCTGCAGATTTATAAACTACACCATAAGTTGAGAAATGAGAGGTTGTAAATGTTACGGCTGACTTATCTTCATTTAGTTGGAATTGGAAGGATTCCAATTGACCATTTTCACCGATACCATAAACTGCTTCTACTTCTTTTTGCCCATTGACTGGAATGGTCACAACAGTTGGACTAATTTGATGTATAGGATTATTTTGGTTCGATAATTGAATATTATATGCCTTGTAATCTTTACCAGCTAGTTCTTTGACATCTTTTAAAACTTCAACAAGGAGACTATAGCCGCCTTGAGCAAAATCAGGGTTTTGCAAGACGATACCTGTTGCTTGGTCTACTAAAATATATGAATTTGTTGGTAAAACTGGACGACCAACGGTACTAACACTGTTACTATTTGTAGGAACAATAGTAGTTGAACTATTTGGTTTTGTTTCTTCCTTGCTTGGCTCCGTACTTGACTCAGTACTTGGTGTCGTTTCTTCCTTGCTTGGTTCTGTACTTACTTCGGTGCTTGGTTTTGTTTCTTCCTTGCTTGGTTCTGTACTTGATTCGGTGCTTGGTGTCGTTTCTTCCTTGCTTGGTTCTGTACTTGACTCTGTGCTTGGCTTCGTTTCTTCCTTGCTTGGTTCTGTACTTGACTCTGTGCTTGGCTTTGTTTCTTCCTTGCTTGGCTCGGTACTTGATTCTGTTGGATCCTTGTAGTCATCTGGTAAAGATGCACGGTATGGATCATCTGTACGACCTGCTTCTTTAAGAGTTGCAGATAATTCAGACTCATATTGCTTGAATTGTTTGAAGAGACGTTCAGACCGAGCTAAAGCATCCTCAGTCACTTTATCTTCAACTGCTTTTGCTGCAGCTTCATCCGCTTTCAAGGCTGCATATTTGCTATCACTAACCTTCTGTTCAATGATCAATTGTTCTTCGAGAGCTTTCCAGTGATTTTGAATCGATTTTCCAAAGAGGTCTTGATTATTGATGGCCATCTGGTCAATATGCCATACTGTCCAATACCATGAATTCGGATCATAGGTAGCAGTTTGAGGTTTGAAAGCTTTATAGGTATCTTTTACATTTCCATAGAATGGAACATAAGGAGTATTCCGTGAAGGTCCCATTCCGAGCCATACAGTTCCACCAAATGATTTTGGAAGGTTTGGATTGATTTGGTAGACATGGGCATCGATGACGTTTTCGTTCCCTAAAGCATACTTGTATTGGTCTTTCCGAACAGTATCGTTGCTACCATTATCCCCTTGTTTCTTGACACCAATTTGATCATCTGGAACAAAACGACCATTTAAGTGTTCAAAACGGTTGCGTTGCAATGCAAAAGCATCTTCCAAAGTAAATTTCTTGTTTGGATCTGTTGGTGAGCGGAAGAGTTCATATTCATCATCTTCATAAGTCACTTTTGAGTTTGGATCCAAAAGAGTGATTCCTGCGTAAGTACGTGAACGGTCTCCTTCAGCATATTTTTCTGGTCCATAAGATTTAGCAATATGGAAGTTCCCATCTTTGTCTGTCTTGTAGTTACCAGATTCTTTAGCTACCTTTTCGACATCTTTCGAAGCGATCACGTTTTCCTTATCATTCAAATCCACATGACCAAGGTAGTAGGTATTTGCAAAGACTGCATATTTGTCCTCTGGGACTTTTACCGCTACATATTGGTGTCCAGAAAGAATTTCCATATACCAAGTTTCATTTTGGTCTGCAAAAACGACAACATTCCCTTCTGCCGATCCTTTTTCTTCAATGACTTTAGCTAGGAATTCAACCCCTTCACGAGCAGACTTAACGCGTGGTAACACTACGTCCAACATAGCAGCTTCTGGAATTCCGTTTTCTGTCAACGGGTCAGTCTTCAAGACTTTTTTGTTTGGAATTGCTGTAACAGTTGAGGTCATAGAAACACCGGCTTCGTTAAATCCGTGTTCACCAAAAGCACCGTTACTACCATCTCCACGAGCAGAGTCATAAGTCGCTGTGTATTTCATTTCACTAGCAGCATGTGGATAGGTAAAACCATTGGATTCGTCTTCCAGTTGATCCCCTTCCTTATAATTCTTCGCATCAACAACCACATAATTCTTGTTGTGCTTGCCACCATTTGGATAGTAAGGGTAATCTTCTGTCCGACCAAAGAGAGTAGTCCCATCCTTGGTCAATTGCCGACCAATGATAAAGCCACAACAAGCTTGAACGGCTTGAACTGGTAGGAGCAAAAATGTCATTGCTACCAATGAAAGTTTAAATAACCATTTTTTCATGGCAAATCTCCTTTTCGAATACTCCTTTTAGTAAAAAAGGATAGCATTCCCGATTTTTTATACCTCCAGTTTACATCTTTTCATTTATTTTTGCAAACGCTTACCAGACTTGTTTTTATTCTATTTTTTTCTAAATAATCTTTCTATCAACTCATTTCTATGTAAATTATATATATTTATTGAGATTTCAAACAATTTTCTGTTAGTTTACGATTGCACTACATTTTTTAGGAAAAAAAGAGAGTGGGACAGAAATCGGTAATTCGTTAGAATTCGATTTCGTCGTCCCACCTCCGCACAGTTGAGTAG
>NZ_JACLQX010000039.1:0-5948 GCF_016648925.1 Streptococcus parasanguinis
TCAACTGTGCGGAGGTGGGACGACGAAATCGAATTCTAACGAATTACCGATTTCTGTCCCACTCTCTTTTTTACTTGTAAAATCCTTGAGAATTTGATATACTATAACAGTTGCCACCCTTAGTGTAATGGATATCACGTAAGATTCCGGTTCTTGAGATGGGGGTTCGATTCCCTCAGGGTGGAAAGAAGAAAAGGTTGAGAAGTCTCTCAGCCTTTTTATCTTATGTTCATAGCTCAAAAAAAGACTCTCAAATTTGAGAGTCTTTTCTAATTGAATTAGTTGATAGATGCTTCTTGGAATTCAGGGTTTTTCCATGCTTCATCAATGATTGCTTGCAATTCATCAGCAGAAGCTTTCATTTTTTGTTGTTCTGCATCGTTCAATGGGATGTTCACTGGACGTACAATACCGTGTGCACCTACGATGGCAGGTTGACCGATAAAGACGTTGCTAACACCATATTGACCTTCTTGGAATACAGAAAGTGGAAGTACTGCATTTTCATCATCAAGGATTGCTTTAGTGATACGAGCAAGGGCAACAGCGATACCGTAGTATGTAGCACCTTTTTTGTTGATGATAGTGTAAGCAGCGTCACGAACGCCTTCAAACAATTCAATCAATTCAGTTTCTTGAACGTTTTGAGTATCTTTAAGGAATTCTTCAAGGTTTACACCAGCGATGTTAGCGTGTGACCATACTGCGAATTCTGAGTCACCGTGTTCACCCATGATGTAGGCGTGTACTGAACGAGCGTCCACATCCAATTTTTCAGCCAAAGCTTGACGGAAACGAGCTGAGTCAAGAGAAGTACCTGATCCGATAACACGTTCTTTAGGGAATCCAGAGAATTTCCATGTAGAGTATGTCAATACGTCAACTGGGTTAGCAGCTACAAGGAAGATACCGTTAAATCCAGATTTCACAACTTCTGTAACGATTGATTTGTTGATCGCAAGGTTTTTACCAACAAGGTCAAGGCGTGTTTCACCTGGTTTTTGAGGAGCACCTGCAGTAATTACAACAAGGTCAGCGTCTGCACAGTCAGCGTACTCAGCCGCATAGATCTTCTTAGGTGAAGTGAAGGCAAGGGCGTGGCTAAGGTCAAGCGCATCTCCAACAGCTTTTTCGTGCAATTGAGGAATTTCGATAATTCCAAGCTCTTGTGCAATTCCTTGGTTGACAAGTGCAAATGCATAAGATGAACCTACGGCACCGTCACCGACAAGGATAACTTTTTTGTGTTGTTTAGTCAAAGTCATGAGTCTAAACGTCTCCTTCATATTTTTTTGAGATAGATTCTCATACGTCTTCATTCTACCACTTTTGCAAGTCTTTGTCATCTGATACAGTATGAATCCTTGATGTAAACGTTTTTACATTTGTACTCCTTAGAAGAAAAATAGGCTAAAATGTGTTATAATAGTATGGTGAATTAAGTAAAGAGAGGCATTTTTTGAATGCAGGATAAGAATCTAATTGATGTGAATTTAACATCAGAAATGAAGACGAGTTTTATCGATTATGCCATGAGTGTTATCGTTGCTCGTGCCCTCCCTGATGTTCGTGATGGTTTGAAACCTGTTCACCGTCGTATTTTGTACGGAATGAATGAATTGGGTGTTACACCAGATAAACCACATAAGAAGTCAGCCCGTATCACAGGGGATGTTATGGGTAAATACCACCCACACGGAGATTCCTCTATTTATGAAGCCATGGTTCGGATGGCGCAATGGTGGAGCTATCGCTATATGCTAGTGGACGGCCATGGGAACTTTGGTTCTATGGACGGAGATGGGGCCGCTGCACAACGGTATACAGAAGCCCGTATGAGCAAGATCGCACTTGAGATGTTGCGGGATATCAATAAGAATACAGTTGATTTTGCAGATAACTATGATTCCAGTGAACGGGAGCCCTTGGTGCTACCAGCACGCTTCCCTAACCTTCTTGTAAATGGCGCTACAGGAATTGCTGTAGGGATGGCTACTAATATTCCTCCTCATAATCTCGGTGAAACGATAGATGCCGTCAAATTGATGATGGATAATCCTGAAGTGACCACTCGTGAACTCATGGAAGTGCTGCCTGGTCCAGATTTTCCAACTGGAGCCTTGGTCATGGGAAGATCAGGTATTCATAAGGCCTATGAAACAGGGAAAGGCTCAATTGTTCTTCGCTCTCGTACGGAAATCGAGGAAACGAAGAGTGGCCGTGAACGCATTGTCGTAACGGAATTTCCATATATGGTCAATAAGACCAAGGTCCATGAACATATCGTGCGCTTGGTGCAAGAAAAACGGATTGAAGGGATTACTGCTGTACGAGATGAATCCAACCGTGAAGGGGTTCGTTTTGTCATCGAGGTACGTCGGGATGCCTCTGCCAACGTTATTTTGAACAATCTTTTCAAGATGACGCAAATGCAGACCAACTTTGGTTTCAATATGTTGGCCATCCAAAATGGTGTTCCAAAAATTCTTTCTCTTCGCCAGATTTTGAGTTCTTATATTGAGCACCAAAAAGAAGTAGTGACTCGTCGGACCATCTTTGATAAAGAGAAGGCGGAAGCTCGTGCGTATATCTTGGAAGGTCTCTTAATCGCTCTTGATCACATCGATGAAGTTATCCGGATTATCCGCAATAGTCAGACTGACGCGGAAGCCCAAGCTGAATTGATGTCTAAATTCAAACTCTCTGAACGCCAAAGCCAGGCTATTTTGGATATGCGTCTTCGTCGTTTGACTGGTTTGGAACGCGACAAGATCCAAAGCGAATACGATGATTTGGTTGCCTTGATTGCTGATTTGACGGATATTTTAGCAAAACCAGAGCGTGTGGCTGCAATCATCAAGGAAGAATTGGAAGAAGTCAAACGCAAGTTTGGTGATGCTCGTCGCACAGAGTTGATGGTTGGAGAAGTTCTTTCTCTTGAAGATGAGGACTTGATTGAAGAAACAGATGTCTTGATTACCCTGTCCAACAAAGGGTACATTAAACGCTTGGATCAAGCTGAATTTACTGCTCAAAAACGTGGTGGTCGTGGGGTTCAAGGTACAGGAGTCAAGGATGATGACTTTGTTCGTGAATTAGTTTCTACAAGCACCCATGATCACTTGCTCTTCTTTACTAATAAAGGGCGTGTCTATCGTCTAAAAGGCTATGAGATTCCCGAATATGGTCGAACAGCCAAGGGTCTACCGATTGTTAACCTGTTGAAATTGGACGATGGAGAGTCCATACAAACCATTATCAATGTTGAGCAAGACCGAAGTGATGAAGCCTATCTCTTCTTTACGACTCGACAAGGTTTGGTGAAACGGACCAATGTAGCAGAATTTTCTAATATCCGTCAAAATGGGTTGAAAGCCTTGAACCTACGAGACGAGGATGAATTGATCAACGTCTTCCTTACAGACGGAAATACAGACGTTATTATTGGTACCAAGTATGGTTATTCTGTCCGCTTTAACGAATCTGTTGTACGTAATATGGGACGCTCTGCCACAGGGGTACGTGGGGTTAATCTCCGCGAAGGTGACAAGGTTGTTGGTGCAAGTGTCGTCACCGATCAGGATGAAGTATTGATTATTACCGAAAAAGGTTATGGAAAACGCACCATAGCGAGCGAATACCCAACTAAAGGCCGTGGCGGTAAAGGAATCAAGACAGCCAATATTACAGAGAAAAATGGTGCATTAGCTGGTCTTTTAACTGTTAAAGGAGATGAAGACCTGATGATCATTACTGATACTGGGGTCATGATCCGGACGGGTGTAGCCAACATTTCTCAGACAGGTCGTTCCACTCAGGGAGTGAAAGTGATGCGACTTGATCAGGATGCTAAAATTGTGACCTTTACAACGGTGCAACCTGATGAAAAGGATGAAGAAGTAGTGGAAGAAAACGAATAGATAAGGGGACAGCATGTCACGCAAAAGAAAAAAGAAAAAGAGTTTACGTAATACTCTTATCAATATCGTTGCAACACTCTTGATTATTCTCTCACTTCTCTTGATTTTCAATGCTCCGATCCGAAATATGATCATGGTATGGCATACCAACCAATACCAGGTTAGCAAGGTCGACAAAAAGACCATTGATAAGAATAAAGAAGTGAAGACGAGCTTTGATTTCCAAGATGTTGAGTCGCTCTCAACGGAAGCTGTTATCAATGCCCAATGGCAGGCTCAACAGCTTCCTGTAATCGGGGGGATTTCGATTCCTGAATTGAATATGAACCTTCCAATTTTTAAAGGACTGGAAAATGTCGCGCTCTACTATGGAGCGGGTACCATGAAGGAAACTCAAGTCATGGGACAAGGGAATTACTCTCTCGCTAGTCACCACGTATTTGGCTTAACTGGAGCAAATGCCATGTTGTTTTCACCGTTAGAGAAAGCCAAAGCTGGTATGAAGATCTACATCACAGATAAAGAAAAAATCTATACCTATGTGATTTCCTCTGTGGAGACAGTGACACCAGACCGTGTCGATGTCATTCAAGACCGTGAAGGTGTTAATGAAATTACACTGGTGACCTGTGAGGATGCGGCAGCAACTTATCGTACGATTGTAAAAGGAAATTTGGAAACTTCTGTTGACTACGACAAAGCTCCAAAAGAGATCCTGGATTCATTTAGCAAGTCCTATAATCAAATGCAACTATAAAAAAATAAAGCCCAAGGCAGTAATGCCTGGGCTTTATGTATATGGCTAGAACTTTGTGAAGGAAGAAGCATTCTTGTAAAATTGTAAGAGATTGGTAATATAATGTAAGGAAGTTGTCATAATATAGAGGGATTTACAGTATATAATAGGATTAGAAAGAGTATGATAAGGAGGTAGAGTAGTGACGAAAGAGCGAATTTATCATCTCTTGCATCATTTCTACAATCTCTTAGTAAATGATTTTCCGCGAAACGGATTAATTACGAAAGGCATCTACGAAGTAGAGCAAGTCTACCAAGCACTAGAGGCGATTCCTCAGAGTCAGGAGTACTTGATTCGATGTGAAATTCAACAATTTTTGAAGGAGTTAGAACAAGTTCAAACGGGTTACCAGATTCGTTTCAATAAGGATGAAGTCTTAGTGTTAGACAATTTGAAACAAGAAATCGCTTGTAAATAATGAAAAGTCGTCATTTTCTCATTTTATTACGAATTAATAGGTGAGGAGGAAATTATGTACGACATTTCATTTATTGAACCATCTTTACTTCCCAGAGAACGTTTGGTTTCTGAAGGGGTGGATAAGCTGAGTCATCAAGAATTGTTATCCATTCTCTTAAGGACAGGCAATAAGAAAAAAAGCGTTTATGAGATTGCACAAGGGCTTTTGAGTTCGGTTAATAGTTTAAAGGAGTTAAGTCAATTAACCCTAGAGGAGCTACAGGAAATCTCTGGCATTGGCCGGGTGAAGGCCATCGAACTTCAGGCTGTGATTGAGTTTGGACGAAGAATTCATAAAGATGAATTAATGAGTTCTGAACAGATCATGAGCAGTCAGAAATTGGCCCATAAAATTCAACAGGAAATCGGCCATAAGAAACAGGAGCACCTGGTTGCCCTCTATTTAAATACGCAAAATGAAATTATTCATCAACAGACCATATTTATTGGAACCGTGAATCGAAGTATTGCGGAGCCACGTGAAATCCTGCATTATGCACTGAAGCACATGGCAACCTCTATCATCTTGGCTCACAATCATCCATCTGGTGCCGTATTTCCCAGTAAAAATGATGATGAAGTAACGCAACGAGTTTTAGAGGCCTGTGAAGTGATGGGTTTAACCCTATTGGATCACTTGATTGTATCTGAAGAAAACTATTATAGTTACCGTGAAGAGACAGATTATTTGGTATAAAAAAGAGAGTGGGACAGAAATCGGTAATTCGTTAGAATTCGATTTCGTCGTCCCACCTCCGCACAGTTGAGTA
>NZ_JACLQX010000004.1:0-135335 GCF_016648925.1 Streptococcus parasanguinis
TTTTACAGCCCTACTCAACTGTGCGGAGGTGGGACGACGAAATCGAATTCTAACGAATTACCGATTTCTGTCCCACTTTCATAATAATTGTTAGAAGAACCTTTTACTGTCCTTCTATTAATTTGTTGTACTCGATTTTCATATCCCCCAAGTTTTTCAGGGAATAACGGGAGCTTCCGTTTTTAAACCAAGTACCCAGGATATATTGCTCGGCGACCTTCTTACTTTGGTTTTTCAACCAAGTGCGGTCTTTGCCATAGGTGGCAAGTTGCTCAAGGAGTTGTTGGCCCTCGTAGGTAGTATCTTCTTTAGAAAGGTAGACCTCTTTCTGGAAAAACAACTTTTTGGATGAGTTGTATTTAAATATAAAACCAAGTGTCACACCTTTTTCCAATTGAAGATCATACATATAGGTCCAGTTGGGCGTTCCCCTAAACATCATCACGGACAGTTCTTCGTTAGCATCGACAATTCCTTTAGAATAGGGGTAGGTCTGAAAATCCTCGTTTTCTTTCCAAATACCATCGTTCCCTATCGTTTCTGTATAGGGCTTAAACATCACATAGCGCATCAATCCACCATTTTCAGAGTAGTTAATCTCCTCCATAGGGTTTTTGAGGCTCAGGTAGATTCCTACCCAATAAAGTCCAAAAAGCAGGAAGGGACTGAGCCAGAGGAATTTTTTTAGGTGTTTTTTCATGAGTCCTGTCCTGTCAGATAGTCATAGATTTCGCGAACGGTTCCAAGGGCCATTAATTCCTGCTCTTTCACCGTTTGTTTGAGATTTTGGTAGATGGTGCTTTCTGCGATTTCCCGTTTTTCTGCTGCTTTATTGACCTTCATGATGCCATTTTCAATGGTCACAAAGCCCAATTCTTGGAAGATCTGGATCATTTTAACCAAGAGGATCTGCTCGATCTTGAGATAGGTAGCTAGGTCTTTCAGTTTGTAGCGGACATCGAACTCTGGGTATTGGTAGATGGTTTTATAGAGCTTGGCATACTGGTCCCTGCTACCGTAGCCTGTCAGATAGTAGGCTTTAGCAATTTCATTTTTGAAATACACAGCTTGGAAATCATGCTCTTGAAAGATGTGACGCAGTTGCTCTATATCCTCAGGGATATTTCCAACCACTACAGCAGTTGCTCCTGCTAGATCAGGCAGTTCTTTGGTAAAATCAAGTACAGGAACACCTGCGGGGAGGCTGGCATTTTTGGAGCGGATATTAAAGAGCTGGACGCCGTCCACACGCGCATCGACCAGCATGAGCTGAAGGGTTGTTTGGCCATTCCATTGGTTGACAGATAATTGAACGGCTAGCTCTAAGTCTTGCGCCTGGGCAAACTCTGTTTCTAAGCTTCCCAAGCCAAAGGCAACCACCTCAAAGGTCGCATCTTCTTGAGAAATTTTGAGTTTCAAGTGAGTATTGCCAGCTCCCATCGAGCGCGCCCCTTCTACCTTGAAATTACGGACCAAAAAGACAGGCTTTTTATTGTCCATGCCAAAAGGACTCAAGCGTTCAAAGCTTTTCAGAGTCTCAAGCGTTAGTTCAGTTAAATGCAGTTCCTCGTCGATGGCTAAGCTGGACTTGCTACTGAGATCAATCTCTTGCTCTCGAATATAATCCGTAAGGGCCTGAGACAAGGCAGGGAGTTGGTCCACCTCGAGCGTCATCCCTGCTGCACCGGCATGTCCTCCAAAGGCGACAAAGAGCGACCGGTGAGGATCAAGAGCCTCAAAGATATTGACCGACTCAGGACTGCGAGTGCTCCCCTTAGCCCGTCCATCCTCGATGCTTAAAACAACGACCGGCTGATGGAGCTCTTCTAATAGACGGCCGGCGACAATGCCTAGCACTCCCGGATTCCAACCTTCTTTGGCTAAGACCTGGGCGGACAAGCTCGGGTCAACCATGGTTTTAGCTTCGTCGTAGATTGCTTGGACGATCTCTTTGCGTTCTTCATTCTTCTGATGAATCATGAGGGCAATCTCATGCGCCTCTTCATCGTCAAAACCAGTCAGTAGCTCGATGGCTGGATTAGGGTCATCGAGGCGGCCAAGAGCATTGAGACGAGGAGCAATCTGAAAACCAACCGTTTCTTCATTGACATCCTCCGGACGAATCCCTGCTATCTCCAAGAGTTCCTGCAAGCCCATGCGCTGGGTATGTTGGAGAACACCCAGACCGTATTTGACCAGGATCCGATTCTCATCTGTTAGGCTGACCATGTCAGCAATGGTCCCAATTGCTACCAGGTCTAAGAGATCGACTGGTACTTCCTCTAGGAGGGCACAAGCCAACTTAAAGGCTACACCACAGCCTGCTAAATAATGGAAGGGATAAGCCGCATCTGGATGTTCTGGATGAATGATCGCATAAGCATCTGGCAAAACCTCTGGCATGGAGTGGTGGTCCGTCACAATGACATCCACTCCCATTGCCTGGGCCATGGCTATGGCTTGATTGCCCGCCACGCCATTGTCCACCGTGACAATCAAAGAAATACCTTGCTGCTCGATAAAGTACTTGTAAACACTCTCATTGGGACCATAGCCATCTGTGAAGCGGTTGGGAAGGTAAACTTGCACCTCTGCTCCCATCTGCTCCAAGGTTTCCTTCATAATAGAGGCCGAAGTCATCCCGTCCGCGTCATAGTCCCCATAGATCAGGATCTGCTCGTAATCTTCGATAGCCTGTCTGATACGCTCCACTGCCTTGTCCATATCATGGAGCAAATAAGGGTCGTGTAGCTTCTCCAGCTTGGGTTCTAAAAAGTCTTCTAAATCCTCTTTGGTCTGAATGCCACGCTCATACAGCAAGGTTGCTACGGACGCTTCCAGGCCTGCTTTTTTGGCAAGGGCTAAAAAGGCCTCATCTGCACTTGGCGAAGCTAACTGCCAATCGTATTTTGAAGTGATCATCTAGCTTTTGGTCTCCTCTTTTTCTTATCTGAATATTATAACATGAAAGGCTAAAATGGCGGGAAATAAAAGGTCGACTTATACAAAAACCAAAATCAACATTTTTCGTTATTTTTGTTGCATTTAACTTGACTTATCATACTAAAAGAATATAATAATGATGATAATAATCTTTTAAATATGCAATGGGATGATTATTCTGTTAAAATTTGCAACGTTTATTATCACTTTAACATTATGACGCTTGTCATTTCCCTTGTTTTTCTATCTAAACAAACGTAGTTAGAGGGTTTGAGCTGATTTTGTCGGTGGGTTTGTTTTCTTTTAATGCATAAAGAGGAGCATATAATTCATCGATCTATCCTAAACTGAGGCAGCTGGTTTCATGGAGTAGAAATTAGAAGCCTTTCTATTTTGGGATATATCACTATGTAGAAAAGCCTCGGAAAGGGCAGGCAGAAGAAAGGAAATGAGGCCAATTGAAATCTCTTTATAAAAAGATAGTTGCATTTGTAGCTATCATCGGCGTGGTAGCCTTGGGCTTGTCTGTGATCAAACCCGTAAGCGCGGCCACTGTTTCACCAACCGTCACCAACTTAAAGGCCCAAGCAAGTGGACAAAAAGTTATCTTTTCATTTGACTGGGATTTAACTGGTAAATCAGTTAAAGACGGTGATACATTTACCATTGATGCTCCAGAGGGTGTCAATATCACTGAAATCGCAACACAATCACTCCAAGCTAATGGAGCTGAAGTCGCAACCATTTCGATGACAAACAAAAAGATTACTTTTACCTTTAAAAAAGCAATCGAGTCAATGAACGAAAATGTCAAAGGTGGATTCTCATACAAAGCAGAATGGGATAGCACTCCAGGAAATCCTGGAAACAAGACCGCCACTTCTAAAGTCGGTTCAGAATCTGTCATCATTACACGTCCTGACGGTCCTGGCGTATTTGAATCAGTCTTAAATAAATACAACCTTACAGGTGACTATGTAGCTAAGCAATTCAAATTAGACGCATCTGAAAACTATGCATGGATGAATGTTGGTGATGACTACTATCTGACAAAATGGTTCATCCGTATCAACGGGGATGGTAAGAAACAAGCCATCACAAACCCTGTTGTATCGGATAAAATCCAAGCTCCAGCTGTAGATTACTCAAAAATCACTTTTGCTCCTGCTGCAAATCACGCTGCAAGTGAATTCTTCGTGGGAACTTACTTGAAACCATCCTTCACATTAAGAAAAGGTGGACAAGTAGTTGCTTCAGGTTGGGACTTCTGGAAGCATGTGAAATTCGATGCAGACGGCAATGGATTTACTGTGAATTTATCAGACGTCAGTGATGTATTTAAAACAGCATCTAGTGATGAATTAATCGTTGAATACCAAACATTAATTCCTAAGACAACCATTCGCGTTGACAACAATGCTACATTGACAGCTGATGAAATCACAACACCTCAAACTGACCCAGCATTCTGGAACAACACTGAATTGAAATTCTGGGTGAGCGGTGATAAAACTGTCACTGTTCAAAAAGAATGGGTTGGTGACGAAGAAGCTGACCGTAAAGATATCACTGTTCAATTGTATGCGGACGGCAAAGCCTTGGATGGGTTAACACAAACCCTTACAAAAGCTTCTGGCTGGAAAGCAGAATTTACGAAATTGCCAGGTATCAAAGACGGTAAGAAGATTGAGTACTCAGTAGTGGAAACAAACACACCTGAAGGTTACACTTCTAAAGTTGAACCAATCAATGATTCGAATGTTATCAAAGTTGTCAATACTTCAAATAAACCAAAAGTTACTGAAACCACTGCAAATCTTGTTATTAAAAAAGCTTTCGAAGTAGCCGGCGATCAGGAACATACACAAGTTCCGATTACAGAAGGTCAATTCGAATTTGCCTTGAAAGACGAAAATAACAAAGTAGTCGAAACTGCCAAGAACAAAGCAGATGGCACTGTTAACTTTAAGTCTCTGACTTTCAATAAAGAAGGTACTCATACTTATACCATCACTGAAAATAAGGGTACAGATGCTAGTGTCAACTATAGTACACAAAGCATCACGGCTACTGTCGATGTGAAGAAAGATAACGACAAACTCGTTGCTACTGTCACTTACTCAGGTGGAGATGGTGAACAAAAAAATACGATCACCAATACTCAAAACAAACCAAAAGTTTCAAATGCTAAGGTGACCTTAAACCTTAAAAAAGAATTTGAAGGTGGCGAACTGAAGGGCGATGACTTTGAGTTTGTTGCAAAAGATTCAAACGATAAAGTTGTTGGTACAGCTAAGAACAAAAAAGATGGTTCGATTACTTTTGATAACATCACTGTAGACAAAGCAGGAACATTCAACTATACCATCACTGAAACAAAAGGTACGGACAAAACCATTACCTACAGTGATAAAACCATCACAGCTACGGTTGTAGTGGTTGAAAAAGACAATGCCTTGGTTGTAGAACAAGTCACCTACTCTGATGGTCAAACTGACACAGATACGTTCACCAACAAAAAAGAAGCTCCTAAAACAGAAAGTGTAAAAGCTACACTTCAAGTGAACAAGCTCCTTAAAGAAGGTGAAACAACCATACCGTTGACAGATGATCAATTTGAATTTGTCTTGAAAGAAGGAAACAATACCCTTGAAACGGCTAAAAACAAAGCAAATGGTACTGTAACCTTTAAGGAACTTACTTATACTGAAGAAGGAACACATACT
Source organism: Streptococcus parasanguinis (assembly GCF_016648925.1). Taxonomy (GTDB): domain Bacteria; phylum Bacillota; class Bacilli; order Lactobacillales; family Streptococcaceae; genus Streptococcus. The sequence continues at coordinate 5,670 of NZ_JACLQX010000004.1, forward strand.
TATACCATTACCGAAAATAAAGGTACGGATGCTTCTATCAACTATAGCACACAAACCATCACTGCTACTGTTGAGGTGAAGAAAGCAAACGACAAACTCGTCGCTACTGTGACTTACTCAGGTGGAGATACTGAAAAAGGTAATACGTTTACAAATACGAAAACACCTCCAACGCCTGTTCCTCCAACAGTGAAACCAACGTCCGCTCAATTCAAGGCTAAAAAAGTATTGGCGATCAATGGTTCGAGCGATCGTACATTGAAAGCAAATGAGTTTACTTTCCTTCTCAAGGATCAAAATGGTACGCTCGTTGATACTAAGACAAATGGTGAGAATGGTGATATTCTCTTCAATCCAGTAAGCTTTAATGAAGCTGGTACTTTCACCTACACAATTGCTGAACAAAAACCAGCTACACCGGAATCAGCCATCACTTATGATGAAGCTGTTCATACTGTCACAGTGACTGTCACAAAAGATGCAACTGGACAATTGAGCGCGGATGTGCAATACGATGGTAAGAAAGATACTCCTACCTTTACCAACACCTATACGCCTCCGACACCTCCAACTCCAAGTGAAAAACAAATTACCACAAGTAAGATTTTAGAAGGTCGTGACCTTCAAGGTGGCGAATTTAGCTTTAACCTCTTGGACGAAAATGGAACCGTTCTTCAAACAAAACAAAATGCTGCAGATGGTACAGTGACATTTGATGCGATCGCCTACACGGAAGCGATGATTGGTACTCATAAATATACCATTAAAGAAGTCGTACCAGCTGATCAGGCAAATATCCAATATGACGAAGGTCAAGTGGATGTCACAGTTACTGTCACAAAAGATGAAGCGGCAAACGCTATCCAAGCAGTTATTTCATACGGTGAAAAGAAAACCTTTATCAACAAGGTGATCCCACCAACTCCACCAACTATTGATATTCCTGAACTGAAACTCTACACCCTTAAGGTTCGTAAAGTGGATGAAAAGGGTAATTACCTAGCTGGTGCAGTATTTGGACTCTTTGAAGCAGATGGTGTGACACCTGTTGCAAATCCTTATGGACAAGGCCAAGCGCAAGCAATTTCTGGTCAAGATGGACTTGCAAGCTTTGTTGGATTTGAAGCGAAAGATTACGTGATCAAAGAGCTCTCTGCTCCTAATGGTTACCAACTTTCAGATACAGCCATCAAAGTTACTGCAAGCGACTTTAGTTCAGCTATAAACCTTGTCGTTGATAAAGGAAACGTGGTAAACAAACTTCTACCACCTCCACCATCAACAGATAAACCATATATTCCAACAACTAGCACAAGCAAACCTAAAAATCCATCACCAAATGGAGATAAACCTAAGTCTAACGACAAACCTAAATCCAGTGAAACTCCTAAGTCTAGCGACAAACCTAAAGAGGATAAAAAATCTCTTCCTTCAACAGGAGCTGCAGATCATTTAGGACTTCTTGCAACTGGTATGACATTAATCGCTACAGCTATTGCTTCTCTGAAACTTAAGAAGAAGGAAGACTTCTAAGAAACATGAAAGATCTAGTCAAACACGACTAGATCTTTTTTTGTATCTGCTTCTCTTATTCTGGTTTGTTTTGATCTTCATAAAAAACAACTTTCCCATCTTTAACCTTGAATGAGTAACTGATGGAATCGGCGTAACTACCTTTGGAATAGTAAAAATCATAGGCACCATCCGGTAGTTTGCTAGCGTCTAATTTTTTTGCTGCTGCTTTTAAGTCTTTTTCCTTAACGGATACACCATCCTTTATATAAATGGTCATAGTGATTAATTCTTGATCGATTAAGGTCTGAAAAGGGATTTGATAGTAACCAGCAAAGTCCTTTTTCCCTTCTTTGAGATTTTGGGTAGCAATGACATCCAACCTTGCCTCTTTCTCTTCTTTAAAAAAGTCCCCAAAGAAACTAATGAAATTAATAGGGAGACCGATCTTTTGCTTCTTTAATTGTTTCTCAATTTTATCTTCCAGTTCTTTAATCGATTTCTGCTCCAAAAAAGCTTTCTTATATTCTGGAAGATGGTCATTATATGAATCTGACCAGTCACCCGCAAAAGTTGTTTTCTGTTCTAATGACACCGTTTGATCATCGTAGGTTTTTTCAGAGTAGGTGTAGCTTACATGATAAGTTGGGAATTCCAAAGCAGTCCAATCCAGTTTGTTTATGGCCACATCCCCATGCAGACCAACCTTAGCAAGCTCACTGCTGACTACTTCCTTCGCCTTTTTATAATCACTCGGTTTCATGATCTTGCAACTGGAAAGAAACAGGCAACAAAGAATAAGTGGAATTCCTGCGAATAGTTTGAAATAGTTTGGCTTCATAGCCTGACCTCCTTGCTAAATCCGACCTAATCGATTAATTTTTTACATCATATGGGAACATTTTTTTAATATCTTCTTTCATCTTTTTATTAGGAATTTTCTCTAAATCCATATATTTGAAGAATTCCTCATCATTTTGAACGACATGAACCTTCCCATCTTTAGTATACTCAGCTGGTATGGTCAGATTACCGAAGGACTGACCAAAATCTCTAGAGACCACGTAGTTCTGTACTTCATATAAGCGTCTCAGCAATGAGAACTCTGTAGCATCGTTACTTTGATTTAATTCCTTTTTAAAATATTGGAAAAACTCCTTTTTGTTATTCACATAATGTTCTTGCCCATCTTTTGAAAGCTCTGCTGGTATCTTATGATACTGTAGGACATCATACCATCCACCTGAACGCTGCTCTGGAACTTTATAAAGCAGTTCCAAAAATGAAATATCAAAGTTGAGATCTTCTGGTCCGAGAAAGTATAGATAGGCATTCTCCCCTTTTGTCGATTCTTCACCCCATTTTACAGTAGTTGGATTATTCCCTTTGCTTAAAATAGAATATACTTTCGGATAGAGTGTTTTCAATGGGATGTCCTTAGTATAATCACTACGATCTGTAAATAACAAACGTGAATGTTGGAGCTGCAATTGTCCTCCTTCAAAATTGTATTCAAATGGATGTAAGTCTTTGTCGCTTTCTCGATTTTCTTTTTGAACTTGTTCATAACCTTTGCCTGATGAGGTTTTCCAAGCGAACTTTCCATCCTTAACATTCATTAACCCTATACGAGATTGATACTCTGTTTGTACATAGATATTTCCAGGTTCTACAATATATTTGTCTTTCTTATCGACAAGAATATCAATCGGAATGTATGTTTCTCCATCATCTGTATCCAACAACATAGAAGAAACTTTAACAGATAAGGGGATATAATTCTTATCCATATCTCGTACTATCTTAAAAACATCATATGTTTTCTTCACTAAGCGCTTGTCCTTGGTATCATAGACATCAATGAGCCAGTACTCTCCCTTTTGTGCTTTATTTGTAGTTAGGTAAGGAACTTGATTACCACGAATATAATATTGAAAATAGAGACGTGGGTCAGATTTTAATTTGTAACTTTCTTGTGCAATGTACCGTTCACTATTTCCACCATTTATAAACCATTCTACTTTAACTTTTGAATTATACGAATATGCTTCCAGCGCCTCATCCACTTCCTCTTTATTATCCCATTGAATGGCTACTGCTTTCCCACCTGCAATAAATTGGGAGTCAACTATGTTTGGACGAGGTTTCCAAGTTACAAATTGTGATATATCACGCTTATGAATTTCATACCGGATGAACCAGCCTCCTGCCAAGGTAACGAGTAATACAAATATCCAAAACTTGATTGATTTAAAAACCTTCTTCATTCTCTCATTTCTACTTTCTGTCCGCATTTTATTACCTTATTTGTTTGTCAGTTTTCTTTAAAGGTTTTCCGATTTTTCCAACCACATATGAATAAATTTTTTAATAATTCATTGATAACTGAAGCTTCTGATAATTTCTTAAACTAACTAACTTTTACAATAAGCTGACTAAAGGTTAGGATTCTTCTTTATTTTTGAAGGACCCATTTTGTATCACCATAAACAACCGTAAATGGTCCATCCCCATCTGTTAAATAGTTAATTTTATATATACCAGATTCTCCTGCTTCAAGGACTGTTGGCTGTTTATAATTTAAAGTGTTATTCAACATATAAGCAGATTTCCCCTGGCCATCATGTAGGTCTACATTTGTATAATCTGGAGTATTTGCAACGGTTAGATGAGTTGGATTTGAAATGGTAAACTGAACAATGATTTTGTGTTGATTTTTATTTTTATCAACAAATTCTTGATCGTCTTGGATATCTAGGTTCGGTTCTTCACGTACACTATCCAACGTTACGACTATTCCATTTCCGAAAACGACTGGCTCTCCAATTGCATATTTTTTGACTGGATTTTGTGGGTTAAAATCTTTTAGCTTTTCACTTACCTTTCCTTCATCAGTGACCCTATCAGTAATGATGGGCCAAAAGATACTATTATCATTTCCACCTCCAGATTGATTAGCTTTCTGCATTTGTTGAGGAATTTGTAACAAGAGTGCCAAATTTTTAGTATCAATTTGGACTTGACCTTGGTTGGTCACCTCCATTTCGATCGTCATTTCCGTACTACCAATCATATCACCTGTTGAAAAACTCGCATTAAAATTTTCCTTAACTAAATGTTGTAAGATGGTAGAAAGCATTATATAAGAAAGATGGTCTCCTCGGTTGTCTTTTTCAGCATAGTTCTCGTGTAGTTCATCTAACCAAGCATACATGGTCTCATTTGGATTCTTTGGATCAACACTCAATCTGTACCCTTTTCCTCTTGGTAATTGATTTGGACTATAGACTGGTGTTTGAATTTTTAGGACTACCTTATTCCCCTTAACTGCATATCCCTTTAATTCGTAACTCCTTTCAGTGGGTAGAGCATTGGTCATTAATTTTAAATACATGGGACCATAGATTTTGAGCGGATATTTTTCTCCTAGATACTCAAAATAAGTATTTGAATCAAAGGTCCTATTACTTTCTTCTATTTTAGGAACAATATAGTCCTTCCAGATCCGGTTATACATTTCTTCCTGACTCATTACTCCACTAGCCTTGACTACTGTGTCCATTTCATCTTGGTCAATGTAAATTGCTTCAACTACTTGCAAAGCTTTTTGAACTTTTCCCTCTTCATCGAGAGGAGCTTCATTTTGTTGCAGACTATATTTAGAAATCCCGTCACTCGGAGCTGATCTCATATATGAAGGATCATGATCAAATGTTCTGTATTTATTACCACTCTTAGCATTCCAATCAAATGATGCAGCTGGTCCTGTCTTATCAAAATGAATGTTTTTTCGATCGATTTTCTTCTGTACTTCTTTATTCGAAGAACCTTGTTTTTCTACAGTTCCTTGTTTGCAGGCACTCAAACATACTGGTATAAGTACCGAACATAAGACAAGGCACCATTTTATTTTCTTCTTCATTCCATCTCCTCCTGATCTCTTCCTCATTTTACCATCAAACTCCCCTTTTGTCAGTCAAATAGATAAGAGGCTGGGACAAAAGTCCTAGCCTCTCAATTATTTTTGGATTGTCAAGCAAGACGCAGTGGTTGAGTGGGCTCTACTACGCTGATTTCATCAGCTTTTACAGCCCTACTCAACTGTGCGGAGGTGGGACTACGAAATCGAATTCTAACGAATTACCGATTTCTGTCCCACTCTCTTTATTTCATATATATCATCCCTGTACAGGCTTGCTCTGAAAGTTCAACAAAGCCTAGTGACTGGTAAAAGGCTAGATTCTTCTCGCTACGTTCTGTGACGAGGAGCCGTTGATAGACATTTGGGAAGGTCGCTAAAGCCTCTGTTAAGAGTTTCCTTCCAATGCCTTGGCGCTGGTGATCTGGTCGTACCAAAAGGTCCTGTACCAAAAGGACAGAGTGGCCATCTCCTACCAAGCGAATGTAGGCGACGAGCTCTTTCTCATCATAGACGGCCAACTGCCAGAGACTGGCTTTGACGGCTTCTTCTAACATAGCTGGGTTCTTGGTATAATTGGTCCAGCCAACCGAGCTGTAGAGTGCGAGTAGGTCTTCCATCGCTGGAATTTCTTTTTTATAATGTAACATCTTAACTCCTTTTTAAGGTATAGTGCTGGAAGAAGGCGATATCCCGGTAAGGGGACTCTTGACAAACGGCCAGCTCCATCTCAAGCATAGACTCTCGCCAGCCTTCTTGGCCTTTGAAGCGGTTGTCCTGCAAGGCATAAAAGACTCGAATTCCTTGGTAATCCTTGACTTCAAGGGCTAGATCTTCTACTACTCTATCTAGATCATAGGCCTGAGCCAAGCCCATGGAGTGAGTTTCCAAGTCCTGACCTGCTAAGAGATCAAGCGCCTTTTGAGTATCATTTTCAAAGACGACTGTCTGCAGAACGCGGCCAACCTCATTATGCTTGACGATAGAGAGCAGGCCTCCTGGTTTCAAGAGACGAGTGAATGCCTTTAGAATCACCTTGCGATCCTCTACATACTCCAAGACATTGTGGCAGAGAATGACATCAAAGCTAGCATCTTCAAGACTTGCTAACTGGTCCAGACTTCCGACGAGTTGCTGGTAAGGATGGTCCTGGGCCCGCAAAGCCACCATTTCCTCATTAGGTTCCACAGCAAGGACCTCATTGTTTTGTGCCAGGTGGTTGGCTACAAGGCCAAAACCACTCCCGAAATCAAGCACCCGTTTTCCCTTGATGTCCTGTAATTGGGCAAAAAGGATATCATAATAGATCTGTCCCCAGGGTTGCCGGAGGTTCTCTAAATAGGCTTGAATATTTGCGGCCATCGATCTCCTCCTATTTGAAATTGAACATCTTGCTGGCTAGCTTGTCCGAGATTCGTGGGAAAAGGGTATAGAGCTTGTGGGTCAGGTTCAAAAGCCAAGGAAGATTGAGCTCACGTTTTGGTTTTCCAAAGTTCTTCACAATCTTCTTGGCTACAAAGTCCGGTTCCAAAATGTAGCGATCCACAGCTTTCACATAGCTTCTGTCTGGGTCTGCCTGGTCAAAGAAAGTAGTCCGGATGGGGCCTGGATTGACCGTCGTCACATGGACACCAAAGGGCATGAGTTCCAAACGCAGGGCATTGGAGAAGCCAATAGCCGCAAACTTGGTCGCCGAATAAAGGCTGGATTTGGCTGTTGCAACGAGACCCGCCATGCTGACTATATTGACAATGTGCCCCTTGCCTGCTGCCTTCATGTGCGCACCCATCAAGCGTGAAAGCTGCATGAGGGCAAAGGTATTGACTTCAAACATGGCATGAATTTGCTCATTGGTAATCTGGTCAAACTCTTCAAAGATCCCATAGCCTGCGTTGTTGACCAAGATATCGATCTGTCCATAGCGCTGATAGAGATCTTCTACCAAATCTTGGACGGCTGAGGAATCAGTGATATCGATCCCGATGCATTCAGCTTGAGGATGACTGGCATAGAGCTTTTCCAGTTTTTCTTGATTTCTACCTAGGAGAATCAGCCGGTCCTCAGGAAGGAGCTTTACCATTTCTTGGGCCAAACCTCCACTTGCTCCTGTTATGAGAATGGTTCGCATCTTAGATCTCCACTTCTTCCAAATCTTTGACGACATAGACATTTTCAAAAATGCTGGACGCATCCTTGCGCAATTGGCTGATGTCTTTTGATAAGAAGCGAGCACTAATATGGTTCAAAAGAAGGCGCTTGGCTCCAGCTTCACGCGCCACTTCTGCTGCCTGCATATTGGTCGAGTGACCGTGTTTCTTAGCAATCTTCTCATCACCCTTGCCATAGGTGGACTCATGGACCAAGACATCCGCATTGACTCCAAGGCGGACGCTGGCATCAGTCTTTCTGGTATCTCCGAGGATCGTGATAATCTTACCAGGCCGAGGGGCTGAAATATAATCCGCTGCAATGATCTTAGTCCCATCTTCCAGGGTGACATCTTGGCCATTTTTGACCTGACCAAAGAGTGGACCAAAAGGAACCCCTGCCGCCTTGAGCTTGTCTGCGTCCAGCGTCCCTTCGAGGTCTTTTTGCATGATTCGGTAACCCACGCAGAAAATGGTGTGGTCCAAGGCTTCCGCATAAACCGTGAATTTATCGGTTTCTAAAATCTTACCTAGAGAATGTTCATCGAATTCATGAAAATGGATGCGGTAAGGCAGGCGAGAGCCTGATACACGAAGACTAGTCATCACAAAGGATTTGATCCCTACTGGTCCATAGATATCCAGATCCGTCTGCTCTTCATTGGCCTGAAAGGCCCGACTAGAGAGGAAACCTGGCAAACCAAAAATATGGTCTCCGTGTAGGTGAGTGATAAAGATCTTGCTAACCTTTCGCGGACGAATGGTCGTTTCTAAAATTTGATTCTGTGTCGCTTCGCCACAATCAAAGAGCCAGACTTCATTGATCTCGTCCAGCAATTTGAGCGCTAGGCTCGATACATTACGGGCTTTTGAGGGTTGCCCAGCTCCCGTTCCTAAAAATTGAATGTCCATTGTCTACTTTCTATCTATATAAATCATGGCCGTCCGGTTCTCTGAACGGAAAGAAAGGTTGCCTGGGTAGGCTTGCGCTAGCTCAAGGAGCTCCTCTTGGTTATATCCTGACAGTTTCAAGCGTCCATCTTCCAAGGTCATCAAGTCAGTCAGGGCTGAGAGGGCTTCTGTTTTAGTGACCCCTTCTGGTTCAGCCTCTTGCAAGCAGATCTTACCATCTTTTTCAAAGACCAAACAATGTGGAAAGATCTCTGCGACTTCAAATAATATGGCAGGAGTGATATCTTCTGCTGGATGTTCAGCAAAGACACAGGCTAGCTCTTCATTTACGTAAGCCAAGCCATAAGACTTCCCTGATAAGTTGAGGCGGATAAAGGGCTTTCGTTCATCAAAGCTTTGCTGAACTGTGAATAAGTCAAATGCCCGGCTCAGGTCCAAGAAATAATCCATGGCCTCCTTGGGGCTCTTCTTTTGATAGAGCTCAGCAAAATAGGCGTTGATCACACTTGGGGGAGGCGTAATCACACGGAGACGCAATTCCTCAGGGATCGTGCTTAAAAGATTGGTCAGATAGACCCGATCGAGGCTGGTATAACCTCCATATTTTATTGCTAAATCAACGTAATCCGTCATAAAATTCTTCCAACTTCCACTTATTTTTCTCTGCGATATAACCTTGAATGACCTCGACGTCTTCTTCAATTTCGCGCTGGTCAATGATCGCAACCGTCTCTAGGTCATGGGTCCGATAGGATTTTGAAAAAGGAACGCGAATGGTAAAGGGAACAAAGAGTTCTCTCAATTTTTCTAGAAGCAAAGCCTGGAGATCTTCACAGGCTGTCTCAGAGCGCGCTGAAATCAGGCTAAAAGGTGTCTGGGTTGGGGTAAAGTCTGCCACTTTATCTGCTTTGTTGTAAAGCGTCAAGCGAGGGATCTCCAGCATATCCAGGTCCTTCATGATCGAAAGCACCGTCTTTTCATGCTCTTCATGATTGGGATCAGACGCATCGATGACATGGACCAGGAGGTCTACATTCTTACTTTCTTCCAGGGTCGACTTAAAGCTTGATACCAACTCTGTTGGTAGATCTTGGATAAAGCCAACCGTATCAGTCAGCGTCACTTGCAGATTGCCTGTTAGATGGATACTCTTGGTTGTGGCGTCCAAGGTCGCAAAGAGTTCATCGGCTTCATACTGGCTCTTACTGGTCAGCTGATTCATAATGGTCGACTTTCCTGCATTGGTATAGCCGATCAAACCAATCTTGAAAACAGGTGATTCCAAGCGTTTTTCACGAAGGGTTTCCCGGTTCTTTTCAACAGCCTTGAGCTGGCGCTCGATATCGGTGATTTGATTGCGAACGCTCCGGCGGTTCAACTCCAACTGACTTTCCCCTGGACCACGAGATCCAATTCCCCCGGCCTGACGGCTGAGCATGATCCCTTGACCAACAAGGCGTGGCAAGAGGTATTTAAGCTGGGCCAAGTGCACCTGCAACTTCCCTTCATGGCTTCTAGCTCGCATGGCAAAGATATCTAGAATCAGCTGCATCCGGTCAATAACCTTAACCCCAAGGATTTCTTCTAAATTGACATTTTGCCGGGGCGTCAGGCGGTTATTGACCACCACTGTCGTAATCTCATCTGCTTCGACCATCTGAGCAATTTCTTCTAATTTTCCTGAGCCGACAAAGGTCTTAGTATCGTACTTCTCCCGCTTTTGTGTATAAGAGCCCCGGACATCTCCACCGGCTGTTTTAGCTAGGCTTGCCAACTCCTCCATCGACATATCAAAATTGTCCATGCCTTGAAGTTCCACACCAACCAAAAGGATGCGTTCTTGTTTCTTTTCTGTTTCAATCATGCTCTAAAAACTCCTTTACATCTGCAAGAACCTGCTCCTTGAAGTGAGGTGCAGAAATGGCGTAAAAGGTCACTTCCATTCGATTTCGAAACCAAGTCAACTGCCGTTTGGCAAACCGCCGCGTATTGCGCTTGAGGATCTCACTGGCTTCCTCAAGGCTCTGCTCTCCCTTAAAGTAAGGAAAGAGTTCCTTGTACCCAATGCCTTTAGCTGCCTGAACCTCCGGATGGTCATCATAGAGCCAACGGGCTTCATCCAGCAAGCCTTCCTCTAGCATGCGATCTACTCGGCGATTGATGCGCTCATAGATCAAGGACCGTTCATCATCTAGACAGATGAGATAGGGGTCATAATCGGTCTCTTCGTTTGCAAGGTCCTGCCCAAAATGCGCAATTTCAAGAGCCCGCATGGCCCGACGGCGATTGAGCTGAGGAATCACAAGTCCTTGCTCCGCCACTCTTTGGTACAAGTCTTCGTCCGACAACAAGTCCAATTGAGCGCGATAGGCCAGAATCTCTTCATGAGGAACTTCACCACCTAAATGATAACCTTCGAGCAAACTTTGGATGTAAAGACCCGTCCCACCTGCAATGATAGGAAGCTTTCCTCGAGCTGTGATATCTTCAATGGCAATCTTGGCTTCTCTTACAAAATCAAAAGCCGAGTAAGACTCGGTCACCTCCCGTACATCGATCAAATGATGGGGAGCTGCAGCTTGCTCTTCTGGTGTCGCCTTGGCTGTTCCAATATCTAGCTTGCGATAGACTTGTTGGCTATCGCCACTGATAATCTCACCATTGAGGGCTTGCGCCAAATCGATCGCAAGAGCTGTTTTTCCAACAGCAGTCGGTCCCACAATCACAATTATCTTGGTTTTCATCGTTTTTCCTTGCAAAATTCACGTTTTTTCGTTACCATATATTATAACATAAATATTTAAAGTTCAGAAAAGGAGAAATTCTCATGGCTAAAGGATTTGGTAAAGGTTTTGTTACTGGTGTTGCTGGTACAGTTGCTGCTGTCGCAGGTGCAGTTTACACATTCAAGAAAAAAGTAATCGAACCAGAAGAACAAAAAGCAGCTTTCATCGAAGAAAACCGCAAAAAAGCAGCACGTCGCCGTGTCTCACACTAATCATTCAAAAGAGAGTGAGACAGAAATCGGTAATTCGTTAGAATTCGATTTCGTCGTCCCACCTCCGCACAGTTGAGTAGGGCTGTAAAAGCTGATGAAATCAGCGTAGTAGAGCCCACTCAACCACTGCGTCTTGCTCGACAATCCAAAAATAATTGAGAAGCTAGGACTTTTGTCCCAGCCTCTTTTTGTATCTGTTTCAAAGAAGGTGAAGAGATCATTCACCGTTCTTTGATCATTTTCGTTGCGATCTCCAAGAGTTCGACCCCCATCTGAAAATGCTCGTCTAACAAATCATAGACAGCATCTTCAGACAAGACACCACAAGGAAGATCTGCTGGAAAGTCAGCCTGATTGGACAAGTCCAAATCATCAAAATAGGCCTGACTACTATAATAATCGCGCAGTTGGATATAGCTTTCTTGATGCTCTCTTAGTTGATCCACTGCTTTTTTGGTTTCTTCCAAGGTCTTGGCATAGTCATTCAAATAACCTTCCATCCTTTGGATGCGTTCAATTTTATTCTTTGCAATTGTCATGTGTTACTCCACTTTCACCACTTCTAGATGAGGGCCACCTAAAAGTACCAGATATTTTTCAACGTGCTCTTGGCCATAGGAACGGCGAAGAGCTTCTGCATAGAGATCGAGCTGATCTCGGTAGCGTTCGACCAATTGGCTAGGGAACTTGTAGTGATCCGTCTTGTAATCAAAGAGCAGGATTCGGTCTTCTAGCACGATATACCCATCCAAGATCCCCCGCACGACAAAGTCCTCTCCACTAGCTGGATCTTTCTTCAGCATGGCAAAGGGGGCTTCACGATGAACACGAGGGGCTTCTCTTTGAAGCAAGGCCCCCAAAGGCGTCTCATAGAAAGCGAGAATGGCCTCTAGCTTGATGCGGGCTTTGACTGCTGGCTCTACTTGAACCTGTTCCAAGGCCTGACGCAGTGTATCAAGAGTGATTTCTTCTTCAAGAGGCACGCGCTGCATGAGTTCATGGACAGCACTACCAACTTGTGCTCCTGTCACAGCTTTTTCTTGACCAAAAGTTGGAAGCTCAAACTCAGGCGCAACAAGCTTCGCATCCATGATCTGGACGCCATTGGCATCCATGACCGGCTCGTAGAATTTCTTGATCTGACTAGGAGTACGGACACTTGGCAAATGAATGGCCGGAGCATAGAGCTGATTGAGACGATCAACATTTTCCAAGATATCCAAAGCCCGACGAATATCCTCTGACTGGCGGACATCCTTGAGCTGATCCAGGCGGGAATCCTTCTCCTTCTCTAGTGGCTCCAGCTGATCCGGTGTCAGATCTTCGTCTGTCACAAAACGCGTGTCATAGGCCAAGGTATTCTTGGCAAACACATCTTGAATAGCAAAGAGCCAGTCCTGATAAGAGGTCCATTCTTTTCGTTTTTCCGGATCCAGCTTGCCATTGCGACTAGTCCCCCAATCGGTATCGCGCAGTTTGTCCTCACGGCCTTTTCCGACCAGATAGAGCTTGAGCTCGGCCCGTGTCATAGCAACATATAGAAGACGCATCTGCTCTGAAATCGTGGCTAATTTTGTTTCTTCCACATTGCCTTGGTAGCAAGGTGTTTCGATCTGCAGGCGAATAGTTTCAGGGGCGACTGGATTTTCGGTCTCAACTGGCAGACTCGCAATATATTTAAAGCCAATCCCTTTTTGACGGCTAAGAATGATCGGTCCCGATTGATCCTTGCGGTTAAAGGCCTTGTCCATATTGAGAATAAAGACATACTTGAATTCCAGCCCCTTACTCTTATGGACGGTCATGAGCTGAACGGCATCTTTTGGTGCCGCCAGAGGGACGCTGGCCAAATCGTGTTCATTTTCGATTACCTTATCGATCATGGCAATGAAGCGCGACAAGCCCTTAAAGCTGGCCTTCTCATAATCATTGGCCCGAAGCGTCAAGGCATAGAGGTTGGCCTGGCGCTGTGCGCCATTTGGAAGGGCGCCGACATAGTCATAGTAATAGCGATCCTCATAGATTTTCCACAGCAAATCATAGAGCGAATGAGTTTTGGCCATAGCCCGCCAAGCAGATAAAACCTGGAGGAAGTTCTCGATTTTAGCGAGGAGCTTGGCATCAATCAGATTGGCATGCTCTGCAGTCTGTTCAAGAGCTAACTGGACCTTGTGGTAGAAGGCCACTTGCTTTTGCTCTGGAAGCGACTGCAAGGAAATTCGTGCCAGCTCATCTTCATCAAAGTCAAACATGGGGGATTTCATAAGGGCTACTAAGGGATAATCATGCAAAGGATTGTTAATGGTCCGCAAGGTATCCAGCATGACCATCACTTCCAGCGACTCTAGATAATGCACCTGTCCGCCATCTGCTACAATCGGAATCTGGTACTGGTCAAAAGCTTCCAGAATGGCGTCATTTCGCGTTCGAGTCGCAGTCAAGAGCGTGATCTCTTTAAAAGGTACTTTTTCTACCCGATGGAGGCGTAAAATTTCTTTGATCACTAGAAGAATTTCTCCCTTAGAAACCGTCTCAAGTCCAGAAGCAGCTTCCTCATCTTCGGCCTTTTCTTCCTGGTCTTGGCTACCATCATAGAGCAAAAATTCAGCCCGATGTTGTGGCAAGGCTATCCGCTGCTTATCGCTTCCTGCAACTAGATAGTGGGTTTGATTGTAGTCAATCTCTCCCACCTCTTCGTCCATCAAATGGCGAAAGACATCATTGGTCGCATCCAACACTTCCACATGACTCCGGAAATTTTCCTTGAGGAGGATCAACCGCCCTTTTGCTCCTTCTTCTTGATAAGCCTTAAACTTATCATTGAAAATCTGTGGATCTGCCTGACGGAAGCGGTAAATGGATTGCTTGATATCCCCCACCATGAAGCGATTGTGACCATTTGATAGCAAGTCCAACATCCGCTCTTGGGTGTGGTTGGTATCTTGGTACTCATCGACCATGACCTCATGGTATCGCTCTTGAAAGGCTTGTCTCACCTCTGGGAATTGCTCTAAAATTTGAATGGCAAAATGACTGATATCCCCAAATTCATAAGCTTTTTCTTGGATTTTTCGCTCCAGATAAGCGCGAGCAAAGTCTCTGATAAAGTCCCGTAGCAAGTAGAGCATGGGGCCTTCTTCTTGGTGGTAGGCTTGTTGAAATTCCAGCTGATAGAGCTGATTTTCCAAGTCTCTGAGGCGGTTGATATGTATGGTTTTATCCTGGTTATAAGCCGTGACTAACTCTTTCAACTCTTCTTTTCGGGCTCTGTTGGTCAAGGCTCCCCCATTTGAAGCCCGACTAATCGCCACGACCGCCTTTAGGACAGAGGTCAATTGCTCTTTATTGGTGCGACCTGTCAGGCTTCCAATCTGATCGAGCACCTCTTCTACAGCTTCCAAATATTTAGCCTTACCAAATGCTTGGCCTTCATTGGACAAATGAAAGGCAAAAAAGCTTTCTGCCTCATAAAGGGCCTGCTGGATGCTCTCCATTAGATCGCCTTCAACCTGTTCAAAATCGGTCTCCTCATAGCCTTTTAGAAAATGCTCTTCCAGCCATTTCTCCGGATCACTGGTCGACTGAAGAAAGTCATAGATCTGGTAGACCTGTTCTTTAAACAAGGTCAAATTTTTGCGCTGGCCGGTGAAATTCTTGACCATCTGCACAAAGGCTTCTTGGTTTTCTCCCTGGTAATAGCGATCAAAAACAGCTTGAAAAACTTCATTTTGTAAGAGGCGTTGCTCACTGGCGTTTTGTAAAATGCGAAACTGAGGCGCCAACCCAAGCAAATAGCCATAGCGCGTTAGGACCTTTTGGGTAAAGGAGTCCATGGTTCCAATATCGCTGGTGGCGACATCTGCGATTTGACGGGCCAAGTGTTGCTTGAGCTCTGAGTCATCACTTGCTTGCAAGGCTTTTCCAAGTTCACTTTCCAAACGCTCCTTGAGCTCTCCTGCTGCCTTGACCGTAAAGGTCGAGATAAAGAGCTCCTTAATCGAAATGCCTCGCTGGATCTGATCCAGTATCCGCTGCACCATGACAAAGGTCTTTCCTGATCCAGCAGAGGCTGACACCAGGATATTGGTCCCCGAACTATAGATGGCGTCGATCTGTTCTGGCGTCCGCTTTTGCTCTTTGGTAGAAGCTGCCTCTTGGGCCTGAAGGGCCTTGATTTCTTCTCTTGTCAAAAATGCTTGTTTGATCATTTGTTCAAGACCTCCTTCATCTTCTCGATCCAAGCGGCTTTCACCTTTTCACCGCGTATTCCTTTTTGGTCTAGTTTGGTCAAGAACCGTGCCTGACCTAGGTGACGATCGGCTTCAAATCCCGTGATGGATTTAAACTGCTCCACAAATGGTGCGATATTGCGCCCATTTTCACTATAGGGATTGATGGCAAATTGCCCCTTGAGGATCCCTTCTGCTGCTGTTTTATAGAGATAAGCGTTGTACAAGAGAAGCAAGTCCAGTTCTTCCTTACTCAGCATCATAGCCTTATTCTTATCATAGGCTTCGCCCAGATAAGGGGCCTGATCTGCCATAAAGAGCCCCTTGTACTGTTGACTTTTCATAGTTTGGTTGATGGCGTCCTCTACTGTCTTGGTCTTTTTCAGATCCACTAGGGGATCTCCCATTTCTAAATACATGGCTCCGAAAATCCCTTGTTCCTCTTGGTATTCCTTCAGATCCTGAATGGCAGAGAGATAGGTTGGCAATTGAGAATTCAGACCATTAAAGAACTTGTCATAGTGGAATTGCGTCAAGCTCGACTTGTAATCCACAACGCCAAGAGCTCCTTGTTCTCGTAATTGGTCAATTCGGTCCACCTTTCCTCGTAGCTGTAAGAGCCTGCCATCAGATAAAGGATAAGAGGTGTGAGCGCTCCCTCCAAAGAGGGTCTCCTCACCAATGGTCTCGATGCCATTTTGCTGGGCGAGGACACGCCCCGTTGTTTTAGCGGTATTAAGAAGCAAGTTTCGAATAAACTCGGTCTCTCCATTTTCTCCATACAATTGCTGGAACTCTGCTTCTTGGCTGGTTTCTCGAATCGCCTCGCTTAAGCGCTGATCAAAAGCTTGATCGGAGCTGTCTTTTAAGACTTTTTCAAAGATTCGGTGCAAGAAATTCCCATGACTGCGAGCGTCTGGCCGGATCGTCTCATCTTCTTGTAAGCCCAAGACATAGCGCAGATAAAAGGCATACTGGTGCTTGTAGTATTCATTCAAGGCAGAAGCAGATAAAGTCAAGGCTTTGCCCTTTGGATAGAGCGCTTGAAGCGTATCCGACTGGAGCTGGCGACTCTTCAATTCCGTTGAAATTTGAGGAATCTGGATGCCTTCAGCGGCCAATTTCTTTCGCAAGACCCGCACGGCCACACCCCAAAAGCTGGCTTCTTCAGGAGACAACTCACTCGTAATTTCTTCTTGATGGAGTTCGATCACGCGCGCTAAGAGGGCTCGGTAGGTCCCGATATCATCACTCGAAGCTTGGGCTTGTTTGGTCTTCCACTCGATGGCAATAGGCTCCTTGGCCAATTCTAGAAGATAAGGAGAGACACTATCTTCCGTTTCATTCACCAAGCTAGGGGCCGATAGGACCAACTGCTTGGTCGCTGCATTGAGTAGCGAAACCGCCACAAAGCGATTCTTCTTGAGATTTTCACTAGTCACCACCTGGAGCTCTGCTCCTTCTTGGGTAGCCTCATTCAACTGCTGGCGCTCTTCTTCACTGAGTAGAGAGGTGTTCTGAGCAATCTTTGGAAAACGCTCCTGGGTCAGCCCGATCGCGTAGACATAAGGCGCTGTCAAGGGTTCAATCAAGTCATAGGACTGAACCGTCACCACATCGACCGTAGCAGGAACTGTCCGGTATTGAGACAATTGCATCCCCGATAAAAGGAGAGCTAGAAAGTCATCCACTGTCAACTCTTGGTTCTCAAAGACCACGTTCAACTCTTCTAAGACGTGGAGGAAGGCCTTCCAGACCTGCTCATAGCGCTCCTGCTCCTCCAAGGCTAGATCCTTGATCAAAGCTTGTAGATTCTGAGAAAGCTGGGCCTCTTGCAGAAACTCTGTAAAGGCGGTTAAGAGTTGGGTCACCTTTTGTTTGCGCTGTGAAAAGAAGGGAGCTAGAGATTCTACGACGCGTTCCCGGAGAGTATTGAGCTCTTCCAAATTAAACTTGCCCTGACGATTGCTAGTAAAAGGCTTGTGAAATTTTGCAACACCCTTTACTTCCGCAAAGCGAAGATACTGTTCAAAAGCATCGACTTCTGCTTGCGCCAGATTACTATACAGACCCGTTTTCAACAGATTGATGACGTCTTCTGTCTGGTAATTGAACTGCTTGATCCGCCCTAGCGATTCAATGACCTGAATCAAGGGATGGTGGACCATGGCCTCACTTCGTCCTAAGTAAAAGGGGATCTGATACTGATCAAAAATGGTCTTGAGTTGCAGTTGATAAGCTTCTACATCGCCTAGCAAGACCCGAATATCGCGATAGCGCGCCCCATCATGAAGGCGCTGACGGATGGATTTAGCGACAAATTCCAACTCTTCTTTTTGTGTATTGGTTTGCCAGAGTTGAACAGCGGTTCGATCTTGGTTCTCCAGCTCATCTTCCACTTGTGAAAAATCGTAGCGCGCTTCTAACATGCGGGTCATGCGACTAAAGGAATCTTCGATGGCTTGCCCACAATACTGAGGCTGAACTTGAAAAGTCTTAGCCAGCTGGAGCAGAAAGTCAACACTAGCCTGATAGAGATTGCCCTCTCTGAAGCTTGCTCGATAGGCTTTTTCACTGGCATAGACCCCGATAACAATCTCCACTCCTTTTCGGTGAAGGAGACCAATCAAGGCCTCTTCTTCCGCAGAAAAACGCGTGAAGCCATCGACGACGATCGCCACATCCTTCAATTGCTCTTCCAAGTACCCCTCTTCAACCTGGTTGAGGAAAACGGCAATCTTGGACTGGGATTCATACTGGTGCTGGACCAGCATCTCAGAGACAGCTTCAAAAATCGCCAAGAGGTCCCCTCTTTTTTCAGCTTCCCCGAGCAACTCTAAATCTGTAAAATCCATCTGGGCTGTCTGTAATTCATGGTAGAGCTGAACCAGTTGCTGGATAAACTGAGGATCCTTGCGCAGGGCTCCGTAAACTTTAAGATCCTGCTCCTTCATGTGGGAAAGGGCTTTAAAAAATAACATGCCCAGTCCGATGTCATCTAAGGCTTGCTCCTCAAAAACTTGATTCAGGATGAAATAACGGGCCATTTGAGCAAAGCGCGTAACGGTTATGGCAAAAGAAGCCTGAGCTTCTAAATAGGACAGGACCTTGGCTTCTTTTTCAAAGGAAAGAGAGTTGGGTGCAATGTAAAATACACGCTTGCCATCTTCTACTAACCTTACGGCTTCTTGTGTCAGGACCTGGGTCAAGGGGGTCCGAACATCCGTATAGAGTAATTTCATCCGATCCGTTCTCCTTTGGGCACTTTCTTGAGAGCTTATTATCTTCTTATTATATCATTTTCACAGGAGGGACTAAAGCAAGAAGTCATGCTCCTCTTGCCCCAATTTTAGGACATTTGTGCTACAATAAAAGCTAAAGAAACAGAAAGGATGATCCCGATGACCAGCATTTATGATTTTTCTTTAGAAAACCAGCAAGGGGAAGAAATTTCTCTTTCCCACTACCAAGGTAAGGTCCTCATCGTGGTCAATACAGCAACAGGCTGTGGCCTAACCCCGCAATACCAAGGATTGCAAGATCTCTACCAGCGCTACCAAGATAAGGGGCTTGAAATCCTAGACATCCCTTGTAACCAATTCATGGGGCAAGCTCCAGGAACTGCAGAAGAAATCAATAGCTTCTGTAGCCTCAACTACCAGACCACCTTTCCACGATTCGCCAAAGCCAAGGTCAATGGTAAAGAAGCCCTTCCTCTTTATGACTGGCTCAAAAGCCAAGCAACTGGACCACTGGGCAAACGCATCGAATGGAACTTTGCAAAATTTGTCATCGACCGACAAGGCCAAGTCGCCCAACGCTTCTCCTCCAAAACAGAACCAGCTGCTATGGGAGACGTAATCCAAGAATTACTTGAGAAATAAGCAAAAGCCTGAGCGTGAACTCAAGCTTTCTGATGAATGAATATTTATTTTCGAGACTTTCCGCTGTGAGAAAAGTGCCTGAAACAATAACGTTTCAGGCACTCAGGAATTTTGAGAGTAAAACAGTTTGGGAAACTGTTTTAGCCTGAGCCCAGAAATTAAAGAGCGAAGGGGCTCAATAATTAGTCATTGAACTTCTTCGAAGTTCGCTGACGTCCGTACTCACCTAAGGAAAGTTTCTAAGAAGTCATTATCCAAAAGCCAAAAAAGCCTGAGCTAACGCTCAAGCTTTTTTTCTTTAATCAATTTCAAGTCCACCGGTGTACAAGCGGTAATAGGTGCCACGTTCTGCCATCAAGGAAGCATGGTTGCCTCGTTCGATGATGCGCCCGTGGTCCATCACCATGATGACATCGGAATTGACAATTGTCGATAGACGGTGAGCGATAACAAAGACAGTCCGACCTTCCATCAAGCGGTCCATCCCTTCTTGCACCATCTTCTCTGTCCGTGAGTCAATCGAAGACGTCGCTTCGTCCAGGATCAAGACAGGCGCATTGGCAAGGGCTGCACGGGCAATGGCGATCAATTGTCGTTGACCATTTGAAAGGCCAGCCCCATCATCTGTCAAGACTGTCTCATAGCCCTGATCCAAGTGCTTAACAAAGGAATCCACATTAGCAATCCGAGCTGCTTCAAGGATCTCTTCCCGTGTTGCATCAGCACGGCCATAAGCGATGTTTTCCGCAATCGTACCAGTGAATAAGTGGGTATCTTGAAGAACGATTCCGAGGGAACGACGCAGAGAATCTTTCTCAATCAATTTAATATCAATTCCATCATAAGTAATCATTCCTGACTGGATGTCATAGAAGCGGTTGATCAAGTTGGTGATAGTTGTCTTTCCTGCACCAGTCGCTCCGACAAAGGCCACTTTTTGCCCCTTATCCGCGTACAAGTTGATGCCATGAAGGATTTGTTTCTTCCCATCATAAGAGAAATCAACATCATCAAAGACCACATTTCCGACCATCTTGACAAGCTGATAATCCCCATTTGGACGAGGGTGTTTCCAAGCCCATTTGTTGGTTTTCTGATCAGTTTCAACCATTTCTCCATCGACCAGTTCATAATTGACCAGCGTCACTTTTCCTTGGTCGACTTCTTCTTCTTCGTCTAAAAGATCAAAGACACGATCTCCACCAGCCAAGGCCATGAGGACAAAGTTCAATTGTTGAGAGACCTGGGCAATCGGACCTGTGAAGGAACGGTTCAATTGCAGAAAGGCCATGAGACCACCAATGGTTAAACCACCGACGCCGTTTAGCGCAAAGAGCCCACCGATCAAGGCTGTCAGAACAAAGGAAACATTTCCCAAGTTCCCAAGAATCGGCATGAGGACATTGGCATAGCGGTTGGCCTGGTAGGAAGATTCAAAGAGTTGATCATTGATGCGATCAAAATCCTCAATGCTTTCTCTTTCATGTACAAAGGCCTTGACCACTTTTTGACCAGACATCATTTCTTCAATAAAGCCGTTCTCAATCCCCAAGTTCTTTTGTTGGGCCCCGAAGTAACGACCTGACTTGCCAGAGACATCCTTGATGATAAAGACCATGACGATGACCATGAAAAGAACAATTAAGAACAAGAGTGGACTAACCGTCAGCATGGTAAACGTTACCCCAAGGATGGTAATCGCTGAGGATAAGAGTTGAGGAATGGATTGTTCAATCGCTTGGCGAAGAGCATCAATATCATTGGTATAGATAGACATGATGTCCCCGTGTTGGTGGGTATCAAAGTAACGAACGGGCAGTTTTTGCATGCGGGCAAACAACTGATTTCGAAGACTTCTAAGTGAGTCTTGTGAAACGGTCGCCATAATCAAGGTAAAGCCATAGTTAGCAAGGACCCCGATCAAACAAATCAAACCAACCCGTGTCAAGAAGGACAAGAGCGGTCCGAAATCATGGCTGTTTGACGTTAGCATAGGCTCTACATAGACATCGACCAGGGACTGAATCGAAGCTGTTACATTGACCGTCGCAAGAGATGATAGAATGATTAAGATAAAGGAAACAATCAAGGATACCTTGTAGTTTTTCCAAAGGAAGTCGAGCAGGCGAAGGATAGAGCCTAGATTTGCTTTTTTCTTAGTTTTCATCTGCTTCTCCTTTCCCTTGTGTTTGCATTTCATATACTTCTTGGTAGATGGCATTGGTCGCAAGCAATTCCTCGTGATGACCGATCGCATCGATTTGACCATCATTCATCACGATGATGCGATCTGCATCTTGAATAGAGGAAATCCGTTGACCAATGATGATTTTGGTGGTCTCTTTCAAGCTGGTTGCCAATCCTTGACGGATCAAACTATCCGTCTTGGTATCGACCGCTGAAGTCGAATCATCCAAGATCAAGATCTTCGGATTCATAAGAAGGGCACGCGCGATACAAAGACGCTGGCGTTGACCACCAGAGACATTGGATCCCCCACGCTCAATCATGGTGTCATAACCCTCTTTGAAATCTTGAATAAATTCATCGGCTTGGGCAATCTTACAAGCTGCGATGATCTCTTCATCTGTCGCATCCTTATTTCCCCAGCGCATATTTTCTTTAATCGTACCAGAGAAAAGGACATTGGTCTGAAGAACCATGGCCACTTGCTTACGAAGGGAATCAAGATCGTATTCTTTGACATCGTGGCCTGCTACTGTCACCCGACCAGACTCGACATCATAGAGACGAGGAATCAACTGCACCAAGCTTGATTTTCCTGATCCTGTTCCTCCCAAGATACCAATCACTTCCCCTGAACGAATAGAAAGATTAATCCCTTGTAAGACATGGGTCTTGTCGCCATTTTCATCGGTATAAGCAAAGGTCACATCCTCAAAGTTGATGGAGCCATCAGCAACTTCTTTGATCCCATTTTCTGGAGAGTCAATCGTCGTTTTGGTCGTCAAGACTTCATTGATCCGCTCGACAGAGGCCATGGAAATCGACAACATGACAAAGATCATCATAAACATCATGAGCGACATGAGAATGGTCATGGTGTAGCTAAACATAGAAGTCAGATTCCCAGTGGAGAGTTGGCCACCAACGATCAGATGAGCCCCAATCCAAGAGATCAAAAGGAAAGAAGCATACATGGAAAGCATCATAGCTGGGCTACTCAAGACAACGACACGGATAGCCTTCATAAACATGTTATAAATCCGGCGTGAAGCTTTTTTGAATTTAACGGTTTCATCTGCTTCCTTAACGTAGGACTTCACCACTCGCATATTGGTGATGTTTTCTTGAATGCTGTTGTTGAGATTGTCATAAGCTTCAAATACTTCTGTGAAGAGCGGATACACAATCTTCATGATGATGCTTAAGACAGCTGCCAAAAAGATGGTCACATAGACAAAGATCATGGCCATTTCCGGATTGATCAAGAAACAAGCCACAATGGCAAAGATCAAATTGAGCGGTGCCCGTACACAGATCCGGATCACCATTTGATAGGCATTTTGCACATTGGTCACGTCCGTCATCATCCGAGTGACTAACCCACCTGATGAGAACTGATCAATATTCTCAAATGAGAAGGTTTGAACCTTTTTGAAAATGGCCCGACGAAGGTTTTTAGCAAAACCAGCCGATGCATAGGCGCCATAACGGGCAGACTGCATCCCACAAAAGAGGGAGCAAAAGGCACAGACCAGCATGAGCCCACCGTAAAACAAAATATTGTTCATGTTTCTTTGTTGAACACCCTGGTCCAAAAGACTCGCCATGACAAAGGGAATCGAAATCTCAAACATGACTTCAAAGACCATGAACAAGGAAGCCAAAATCGAGGGCTTCTTAAATTCTTTGATCTCGGAAATTAAGGATCGAATCATTATTACCTCCAATGTTATTCATACTTTTTCCTGCGGTAGAAGCAAAGCTTCTTTCCATCGAAAATAGGTCAAAACACACAAAATTCCCTGAGGGAAAGACCCT
Organism: Streptococcus parasanguinis; assembly: GCF_016648925.1. Taxonomy (GTDB): domain Bacteria; phylum Bacillota; class Bacilli; order Lactobacillales; family Streptococcaceae; genus Streptococcus. The sequence continues at coordinate 29,276 of NZ_JACLQX010000004.1, forward strand.
AGGGATTACGCATTTTTTATAGTCTTCATTGTAACCTAAATTGCAAAAAAATGCAAGATTTTTAGACAGCATCCGTTTTTCTGTTTATCCAGTACAAAAGAGGCTGGGACAAAAGTCCTAGCCTCTCAATTGTTTTTGGATTGTCGAGCAAGACGCAGTGGCTGAGTGGGCTATACTACGCTGATTTTATCAGCTTTTACAGCCCTACTCAACTGTGCGGAGGTGGGACGACGTAATCGAATTCTAACGAATTACCAATTTCTGTCCCACTCTCTTTTCTATTTATTCTGCTAAGAGCACTTCTTTGATGGTTTGCTTTTGGAGTTTTCTGTTGGATAGATAAAAGAGGCTTTCATAAACCACCGCAAAACCAAGCAAGGTCCAAAAGCACACATTCCCATCAAAGTGATGCTCAATCTTTTCAGGAACCGTATCTTTGATCACACCGATCAAGATTTCCATGATACCGTATTGGTAAACCGTCCCAAGAACAAATCCTAGATAAGCCCAGAAACGATAGGGAGCGAGAATATGACTTTGGCATTCACGATCGGTGTAGCCAAAAGCCTTCATAAGAGCCAAGGTTTCACGACTTTCTGAGACGACAATCCCCAATGACAAAAAGAGAATCGAGAAAGAAAGGATCAAACCAATCATAATCATCATGGTTTGGATGATGTCATCTGTGTAATCCTTGAGGCCAAAGGACAATTGGACCATGGCCGCAAAACACATGGAGCCAAAGACTACAAAAAACAAGATCGATTTTCTCCCCCATACCAGTGACGAGGATAGCTCTTTTAGGAAGTCTTTCTCTTTCTTAGGAACCCTCTTTCTCCTTTTGACCTTGATTGGACTTGGGGACTTTTTCAATAAGCGAAGTGCTGGCGTTTGTAGTTGTCTTCTAGCATAACCAATCGCAAGAACCATAAAGAAGCTCGTTGGCAGGATCACCAAAGCAAGCAAGAGCTGCCAATGAAAATGAATGGTGATTTCTGGCAGGATCCCCTTCTCATTACGAAAGTTGTAAAAATGTCCCATCATGAGAAATGAAGCGAGATAGCCAAGAAGCGCTCCAGCTCCAAAACTGAGTCCAAATGCCCAAAACCGTTTCGCCAACTGGCCATTGCTATAGCCCAAAGCCTTTAAAATCCCTAATTGTTCCTTGTGATCATCGACAAATTGTTTGATATAAAAACACATGAGAAGGACCGACGTCAAGGACAAGACGACTCCACTGACCATGGCCACCATCCAGGAAAGCGAAACCTGGGCATCATAGTAGGTCTGAATGATGGGATTGGTTTTCGAAATCTCCAACTGCTCGATATCCAGGTAAAAATTCAAGAAGAGATTGGCCACAAAGACCGCACAAGCCCCAATGATACTGACGACAACTAATTTTCGAATATCTTTTACTGAAAACATGGCTTACCATCCAATCTCATAAGCAGTCTGAGGTTGATCATTGGTCACAACTTGGGTAATCTTGCCACTATTGACACGAATGATGGTTTTAGCCATATCCGCAATATTTTGGTTGTGCGTCACCATGATGAGGGTAAAGCCAAGCTTCTCCTTTAATTTCCAGATATAGTCGAGAATCTTGCGCCCTGTTTCTTCATCCAGGGCTCCCGTCGGCTCATCTAAGAAAAGAATCTCTGGCTTTTTGGCCAAGGCCCGAGCAATGGACACTCTCTGCTGTTCCCCACCCGACAATTCACTCGGATACTTGTCCAGCTTATCGCCAAGTCCCAAATCCTCGATGATCTGCAAAAAATCATGATTGTTTGCTAGGTCTGCCCCCATCTTTACATTTTGTCTAACCGTTAGATTCGGCAATAGATAATACTGCTGGAAAATAAAGGCAATCTTCTCCCGTCTAAAGGCCGTCAATTGAGCATCCGTGAGTTGAGACAAATCTTGTCCTTGAATGAGGATATGCCCCTCATCTACCTTTTCTAAGCCTGATAACACATTTAAGAGAGTTGATTTCCCCGATCCAGAAGGACCGAGGATAACCACATCATCCTGGTCTTGAATCTGCAAATCAATCCCCTTTAAAACCTTGGTTTGGCCGTAACTTTTGTGCACATTTTCTAGTTGAATCATTTCTTTCCTACCATTTCTTTGATGAGAGATTGACAAACCTCTGTCAGTAATCCAATCACTTCTTCCATGCCGAACTGATAAATACCAGAAGCAACCATAGAGGCTATCCCGTGTGAGTAGATAAATAGATGCTGGTACAAGCGACTAGCTTCCTCTACAGTCAAAGGATAGTCTGCAACAATCGAATCCAGAACCAATTGGTAACTATGATCCTTCATGGGAAGAAAATCTTGAAAGCGACGAATCGGATCTTTGCTAGGATTTTGGAAAAGCAATTGAAAAAGTTGGGGCTCTTTTGAGGCGAAAAGGATATAAGCAACCCCGACAGATCGGAAAGGCTTTTCATCTTCTAAGGCCTTGCGAATATACTCCACCACGACCATTTCCGCAGCACCAATAACCTCTGCTTGTAACTCAGCCATATTAGCAAATTGCCCAAAAATGACTCTCGGTGTGGCTCCCAGTTGTTCCGCTAATGCTCGAGCCGTTAAACTAGCCATTCCCTCTTCTCTCACCAATTGTAAAGCTGTCCCAATGATAGCCTCTTTACTGAATTTAACCTTTGGTGGCATAAGACTCCTTTCGCGCAACATTCGTTGCGCAACACTTGTTGCATAAAGGATATCATAAAAAAGAAAGACTTGTCAAGAAAAATCTGAAAATCACAAAACAAAAAACCAGACCACCGATAAGAGTGGAATCTGGTTTACTAACAAGATTCTAAGGCAAATCATTTCCCGTCGCCAAGTAGATTTGGTACCATTCCTTGCGCGTCAAAGTGACTGTTGCTGCTTTCCCTGCTTCAAGGACATGCTTGGGCTTGGTCGTTCCGATGACGGCCTGCACCTTACCTGGATAGCGAAGGACCCAAGCGAGGGCAATAGCTGTCGGTGTGACCTGGTATTTTTTCGCCAAGTCAGTAAGGACGTGATTGAGAGCCGCAAACTCTTCTTTACCGACAAAATTCCCCTTGAAATAGCCATGCTGGAGAACAGACCAGGCCTGAATCACCGTATCAGTTAAGCGACAATACTCAAAGACACTGCCATCTCGCACGGCTGCTTTAGGCCCTTCCATGTTGACATGAAAACCAGCTTCAAAGCTCGGCGTAAAGGCTGCACTCAACTGCAACTGGTTGACCTTGAGAGGTTGTTTGACAGCCGTCTTAAGCAATTCCATCATCATAGGATTTTGATTAGACACCCCAAAATGACGGACCTTGCCCGCTTGCTCCAACTGATCAAAAGCTGCCGCCACCTCTTCAGGCTCCATGAGAGCATCCGGTCGATGAAGGAGAAGACTATCTAAGCGCTCAATCTGCAAACGCTCGAGAATGCCATTGACGGAGTCCAAAATATAGTCCTTGGAAAAATCAAAATAGGTAAAGCCGTCTTTGCGAATCCCACACTTGGACTGGATCCACATCTGGTCCCGAAGATCCGGACGACGCTTGAGAACCTTACCCAGCAGGACCTCACACTGGCCATCGCCATAGATATCCGCCAGATCAAAAGTGTTGATCCCAATCGACAAAGCTGCCTCCACCAAGGCCTCCACCTCATCTTCACTCATCTGACTGATCCGCATCATCCCAAGGACAATCGTGGACAGACGCTCATTTTCAGCAAACTCAATATAGTTCATGTCCGCCTCCTTTTCTGTAGTTCTATTGTAGTGAAAAGGATTTCAAAAGTCAATTTGAAATCAAAAAGCCCTCAGCTGTAACTGAGAGCTTATTTGATTAGCGATAGCTGAGAGCACGTTTGATGGTCTTCCACGGTCCGAGGTCATCGGTCTGGAGGATTAAGCTCGCATAGATACGGGCAATAAGCACTGTTCCCACGATGGTAAAGAGGACCGCAATTCCCAAAGAAGCCCAAGATTCAAGACCAGTCGCATAGCCATTGATGGTACGGAAAGGCATAAAGAAGGTTGAGATGAAAGGAATGTACGAACCGATCTTCAATAAGAAGACATCACCGGCACTTCCCAAGGTGGTTACCCCAAGGAAGCTAAAGATAACTAACATCATTAGTGGCGAAATCGCTTTTCCTGAATCTTCAGGTCGTGCAACTGTTGAGCCTAAGAAGGCAGAGAGCACCACATACATAAAGATCCCAAGGATAATGAAGAAGACGGTATTAAGCGAGATCGCTTCTGCTAGGTGTTGGGTAATTGGAGAGTTTGGAGCAAGAATATCCTTGACAACTGGGATATCTGCTCTAAAGATCCAAACAGCTACTAGCCCAACTACATAGACAAAAATATGGGTAAAAATCACTCCGAAGAGTCCGAGCATGCGTGCGAAGAAATAGTCGGTTGCTTTAATACTAGAGAAGACCACTTCCATGATCTTAGTTCCCTTTTCACTAGCCACTTCTTGGGCTGTGATACTCGAGTAGAAGATCAAAATCATATAAAGCAACATTCCTAGACCACCTGCAACCATGGTTTGCACCATTTTCAAGCCTTCTTTTTTCTCATCAATTTTTTCTTTGAGAGAAACCTGTTGAGACAAGGCTGTCAGCTGCTCTTTGCTTAGATTGGCACGCGCTAGATTGATCCCTTGTTGGACCTGGCTTAATTTCGCAGTGACAAGCGATTTTAAATCTGTTTTCATGGCTTGGTCACCCACATAAGTCGCTTCTAGCTGGCCATCTTTTTCATCAACCATTAGGTAAGCAGCTGCTTTCTCATCCTTGATGGCTTTTTTAGCTGCAGCTTCATCTTTATAGTCTAAGGTCAAGTCATCGGTTCCTTTGAGGCTTTCTTTGACAGCTGGCACTTCGGTCACCAAGGCCACCTGATTCTTCGCATCTGTAGAAGAATCCGTTAGATAACCGATTCCAACGCCCAACCCTAAAAAGAGGAAGGGACCGAAGACCATGAAGAGAAAACTCCATGATTTCACTTGTCTGATATAGGTTTCTTTCATTACGACAAACATCTGTTTCATACTTCTACTCCTGATTCAAGTTTAAAGATCTCATCAATAGTTGGGGCTTGGTGGTCAAAGGTCGCAAGGTAGTGGCCCTTGGTTAAGCGATCAAATAATTCTGGACCCGCTGACGCATCATCCAAGATCAGCTTCCAAGTCCCTTGCTTGGTCATGCTGACCTTGGTCACGTGTGGCAGAGCTTCTAACTCTTCTTTGCTAAAGTCGTTAGAGACAAAGAGGCGAGTCTTGCCATAGCTATTCCGGACCTCTTGGACAGGCCCTGAAAGGACCACCGAACCATCACGGATCATTAGGATATCATCACACAACTCTTCGACGTTGGTCATGACGTGGTCAGAAAAGATAATGGTGGCCCCACGCTCTTTTTCTTCAAAGATGACCTGCTTGAGCACTTCTGTGTTGACCGGATCCAAGCCACTAAAGGGTTCATCTAAAATGATCAATTTAGGCTCATGGATCAAGGTGATGATCAGTTGCACCTTCTGTTGGTTCCCTTTTGAGAGACTCTTGATTTTATCGGTTAATTTCCCTTTTACTTGAAGTTTTTCCATCCAGGTCGGTAATTTTTCCTTGACCTCGGCAGTGCTCATTCCTTTTAAGGCAGCCAAATAGCGGACCTGCTCAAAAATCGTGAGTTTTGGCATGAGACTACGCTCTTCCGGCAAATAACCAATTTCTTTGTAAGTTTCTTGCGTAATCGCTTTGCCATCTAGGCGGATCTCACCGCTGTAGTCCAAAAAGCGCAGGATGCTGTGGAAAATGGTGGTTTTTCCGGCTCCATTTTTCCCAACCAAACCAAGAATATGACCTTGTTGAGCTGTTAGATCCACTCCAAAGAGGACCTGCTTATTGCCAAAGCTTTTTTCTAAATTTCTAATTTCTAACATGAATGACTCCTTTACTCTTTATAATAACGTTTGGTAATCTTGTACTGAGAGACCAAGATATAAACATAAATCAGTGATACAACTACTAATGCTAACAAGATATCTGCCTGGAATGTAATGCCAACTAAGAATATCGCCATTAAAGAAATCGGTAAGACATAATTGCTTAACTTAAAGACAATATCGAAGTTTTCCTCATAGCAAATTTGTTTTTCTGCTTCATCCATCATGCTCATCATTAATTCACGGACTTCTGCCCCACTAGCATTGCGTGGGATCGCTTTTCCATAAATCTGTTTAAACATCTTTCGAAACTGATGTTCCAGTCCAAAAGTGAGAAGGAGCAAGCCAAGGAAAACAAGCGGGATGGTGTATTTTCCAAGGGTACCTGTTAGTTTTTCTTCATAGACTAGTTTTTGGCAAGAGAAGTAAATCACTAATAGATAGGGAACAATCATGACGCCTTTAAATATCGCGGCCAAGTCATAAAGCCTTCTCGTTTGGCCTTCATAATGATAGGCCTCATCCTCATCTTCTGTCTCCTCCATCATCTGATAAGACTGGCGAGACGACAATAGATAAGTAGACGCAATTCCGAAGCTCACCAGATATAAAATGATTGACCCTATATAGAGCATATCTCGATCAAATAGCTTTTGGATTTCAATAGGATGATCTGAACCAAAATAACCTGTCAAAAAGCCAATGATTAATCCTAAAAGGAGCATACCTATGTTTCTCCAAAAACGGTAACGCGCTGACCTTTCTTTATATTTCTTTTTCATACTCATTCCTCTTCCTCTACTAGACTAAAAACATTTTCCACCAGTTCCTTGAAAATCTGGGCGATGGTGATCGCAATGATAACCGAAGGGGTGTATTCCCCTCGCTCCAAGAGACTGATGGACTGACGCGAGACCCCTGCTAGCTTTGCTAGCTCGGATTGGTTGAGCCCATCACGCGCCCTCAGCTCTTTCAGTCGATTTTTTAAGATCATGGCTTTCGCCCCCTTATAGTTGAATACCTTGAATATCTTCGATGCGAACTAATTTGGTTTCCTTCTCTTTTTTCTTATTCTCACGGCTCAATTTCACCCAATCTTCATCGATATCCATAATCTCATATTCGGTTCCAAAACCATTCACTGTAACAGTAGCCGTTTGGCCTTTCAATTCTTCTAAAAGTCTAGACATGTCTTGATTTCCTTTCACTTGTTTTTCTAATCTTTTGATGCGTTTGTTCAACCTTTTTATCTTCTTTTCTGAGCTTGTATAAAATATAACTAGAAAAGGGATAAAGAGAATCCAAATGGCGTCCATAAGAAACCCTCCCCTTCTTTCAACTAAAATCATTGTAACACTTCTTTTTCTTTTTGACAAGTATATTTGTCAAAAAAATAAAAATATTTGTCAAAAATAGCAGGATGGTTGACATAGATATTTTGAGGTAAGAAATAAAATGCCCGCATTTGCGCACCTTTTAGCGATCCTTTTTCCATTGACAAGCTCTGTAAAAAATTTTTATAATATAGAAAATACGACTAAGGAGAACCTACATGACGATTCGTTTAGCGCAACCAAAAGATATTCCTGCTTTGATTGGTCTCTTAGAACAGATTCTTTCCGTTCACCACCAAGCTCGTCCCGATATTTTCAAGGAAAGTGGCGGAAAATATAGTGAAGAAGAATTGGAAAAGTTAATGACGCAAGAGCAGACACCGATTTTCGTCTATGAAAATGAAGATGGCCAAATCCTAGGGCATCTCTTTGTCACTATTAAAGAAGTATCTGACAATCCTGTTCTTCATCCGATAAAAACCATCTTCATCGAGGACTTGTGTGTCGATCAAGCAACGCGTGGACAAAAAATTGGCGATCAACTTTATCAGTTTGCCCTTCGTTATGCCAAGGAAATCGGATGCTACAACATGACACTTAATGTCTGGAATGACAATGAAAGAGCCCTTCGCTTCTATCAAAGACAGGGAATGAAGCCTCAAGAAACAGTCATGGAAACCATCTTATAAAACTGATCAAAAAACCGTTGATGCATCTCATCAACGGTTTTTCCTATACACATTTGTTACCGCACTTCTGCGTTTACTTTTTCTTCTAGTGAAGCTTGGATTTTTTCCATGTAGCGTGCGACTTCTTCGTCTGATTAAAACCTCTTTTGTGTAGATCAAGTAGCTCGAGGCAAAAGATTGGCAATCAATTGTATTCATTCCCTGTCAACTATGCCAAGAAAATCGGTGGCTACAACCTAATACTCCATTTCTGGAATGACTATAAAGGAGAGCCCTACACTACTATCAAAGGCAGGGCATGAAACCTCAAAAAACTTGATGGAAGTTATCATTGACTAACCTTTCAAACATAAACAAACAATTTCTTTGTTAATCTTACTATTTTATGATTAGATTAAACAATCTAACTCAAAAAAAAATCATCAATTTCACTTATATTATGTAAAAGATTACTATCATCAACATCCAATTCTCTCGCTAATTGAACTGAATATTCAAGTCTTAAGGAAATATTTATTTGAACATCGAAAGCATAGTTCTGTAACTCACCTAGTTTTTTATACTTTTCAACTATCTCATTAAAAATTTCTTGATATTTTAAATCTAGTTTATTTAGATAATGTTGCATTTTTGAGTTATACTCTTCAATCATCTTACGTTCACGATTACTCAAAAATTGTTTACCTATATCTAATATAATACTTGTTGCAATAGATCCAATTACAGGTCCTACCACAGGAATCGGAATAATCGCTTGCCCTAAACATGCTCCTAAAGCAGCTCCTGTTGCATCAATCGCATTAAATAATGCTAAATTAATAAAGTCATCATCATTCAATTTTCCTATCCTATAATCAAGTATAAGTCGAATAATTCCAAATGTTCCAGCCGAAATAGCGCCTGCACTAGAAGCCGACATTCCACAAACATTTGTTAACCCATAGATAGAATAAGATGAGATACCACCTTTCATAATACCATCTCCTGCACTCATTCCGCAGTCTATCCAATCTTCATCAGTGAATGTCAAAATATCTTTGCCTTCTTGATACTTCTGTATCAATTTAGAACTTAGACTAAATCCTCCCTGTACTATTGAAGAAATTGTAGCGGCACGATTTGCCTCTTTTAAACTAGGCAACGATTTTATATAGGCGGTTTTTTTCTCTAAATTAGTATTGTTATTAATTAATTCTCTTCTTTCAGCAGATTTATTTGAAATATCTTTTCTAATAGCAGATAGTGTTTTTCGAATACTTTTAGTCTGCACTTCCTTATAATTCAATTTTGATGCATTTAACCATTTAGTATGAGATGTCACATGTCTAGCTTTATTTTCTTCACTTATTAAGAGTTTAATTCTATCAATAGTGTTTTTTGTCAGTCGGTTACCATTGAAAGTAATATATTCATCACCATTCATAATTTTATTTATCAATTTAACATGATCTTTCGGAATCATCATTTTCATATTTCGATAATTTGCAGCCTGTTTCAATTCTTTACAAACATTATCGTAAAATTTCATCTGTACTTGATTTTTTCCGAAATTTAAATCTGCTGGACCATTATCATTTAAAACTTTTGCTAATTTCCTCATTCCTTCAAAAGCTCTATAAGCATTTGTGACCCCTTCTTCCGCAAACTCAGCAATGAATCCATGTAATCCTCGACTACCTCCCCTATTATTAAGGATTAACTTATTTATCTCTTCTTCAGCTTTGTCTAGACTAATTTTAGCTTTTAAATTATGTTTTGCTAATTCTAATAACTCATCTTTATTGGCTTGTATTATTTTTTCTAAAGAGGTCGATAATTCTTCCAATCTTAAATGATTTAAAAAATCAATATAATATGCAATCCCTTCATTCAGGATATATTCATTATTTATTTTCATCTATAACGATTTCCTTATTAACTAACTGCGCAAGCGAAAGTGTTGAATTTACTAGAATTCCTGCCAAATACTTTTCATTATCAGTAAATAAACTATAATCATTTCCAGTAAAATTTTTATTTAATTCACTTAACTCTAAAATCTGTTTTTTCGTGAATTCTATCATTTTCTTTATTTCTTCATTAGATTTTTGAGTGCTTTTAATTAAAAATTCAACCTTCTTCCTCTGTTCAGTTGCCTCTTTAATCGCTTCATCATTTTTAAAATTTGCATACACACCTGCTCCAATTGACGCAGTTAACATTAGTCCAGCAATTGTCCATCCAACTGGTCCTGCTAGAGCAAGCAAACCATTACCTGCTGACATTCCACCTCCACCAGCTGCTAATGCTCCTCCTCCTAGCCATGCTAAAGCTGCATTGCTTGCTGCCGCTCCTGATAAACTAGAAATTGCTGTACCAGTTGAAGCTACTCCAAAAGTAGTTGCAATACCCATAGCTGCAGTAGGTCCTAATGTTGCAACAGCCACTCCCAATGCACTTAGAGATGCAGTTGCAGCACTACTACCGCCTGCAGCTTTAGCATCAAACTCCGCTTTCTTTATCTGGTCCTTCTTATCTTGAAAGTTATGGATTTCATGTTTTATCATTTGCAAATTTGTTTTAAATTCTTTCGGAGAGTTAGCTAATTCACTAATTCTCTTCTCAAGAATTCCTACGACTTCCACAGCTTCTTCTCTAACATTATACAATTCATTCGATGAATGTATTAGCTCTTTTGATTTTAATTCATATTTTGAAACAGATTGATTAAACTCATCTACTGCTTTCCTTCGTAATTTATCATTAAATAAATCAACAGAGTTAACTTGCTCTTTTATATTATTGGCAGATTTTCCGACTTGATTCACTACATTTCCTGCAATCTTTCCTGTTTCAGTAACGACATCACCTGTGACTTTCACCACGTTATCAGTCACCTCGCCTACAAATTTTCCTGTATTTTGTACTACATCACTAGATGTTTTTATAACATTATTAGAAACTTCTCCAACAAATTTTCCTGTATTTCTAGCAACATCACCCGTTACTCCTGCAATATTATTCGTAACATCTCCTGCAATTTTCCCTGCATCATTTAATACTTTTCCTGTTTCTTTGACAATGCCATTAGCTAAATCAGATGTCATTTTCCCAATTTGATTAAATAAATCCATAATAAACTCCATTCATAGTAGTGACCAATTATGAAACACTAATTATTAATAACCTAATTATCTAATAAAATAATTATTTAGTCAATATATTAAAGAATAATAAACTCAGAATAGACAATCATTATAATTATTTGATTTCAAAAAAACAGCTGAGAAATTCTCAACTGTTTCATGTTTTTACGATTTACCGCACTTCTGCATTGACTTTTTCTTCAAGTGAAGCTTGGATTTTTTCCATGTAGCGTGCGACTTCTTCATCCGTCAAGCTATCTTCTGGATTTTGGAAGGTCAAACTGTAGGCCATAGACTTCATGCCAAGTCCTAGTTTTTCACCGGAGAAGACGTCAAAGAGTTTGATAGCTGTTAAGCGTTTCACGCCAGCAGCTTGAATGGCATCGACTACCTCTTGGTGAGTCACTTCTGCTTTGAGGAGAAGGGCGATATCACGGCTCACAGCTGGGAATTTGGTGATTTCCACAAAGGCTGCGGCTGGTTGAAGAGCTGCTTCAATAGCAGATAAGTTCAATTCTGCCACATAGGTTTCTGGGATATCATAAGACTTAGCTGTTACAGGATGCACTTGCCCCAAGACCCCAATCACCTGGTCACCAAGTGAGAGCAAGGCTGTACGTCCTGGGTGGAGACTCTTGATTTCTTGTGTTGCTGTATAAGTCACTTCAAGACCCAAGCGAGCAAAGAGGGCTTCCAAGATTCCCTTAGCATAGAAGAAGTCAACTGGAACAGCTGGAGTTTGGAAGTCTTTTTCAGCAACTAAACCTGTCAAAGCAAAAGCAAAGCTGTTGATTTCATTTGGCAAGTCTTCTTTTGGATTGCCTGTCTGTTCAAAGACTTTTCCGATCTCATAGAGGGCCAAATCTTTGTTCTTACGCGCTACGTTGTAGGCAACTGTATCTAAAATACCTGAAACCATATTTTGACGGAGGACTGAACGATCCACAGTCATTGGCCACATGAGCTCTGTTAAATTGCTTGGCGCAGTCGCAAATTCAACGGCTTTTTCAGGAGTTGTTAAAGCATAAGTGATGATTTCTGTCAAACCAGCCCCTTCAGCAATAGTCCGAACCTGACGACGTAATTTTTGTGTCGCTGTCAATTCACCGGCTGTCCCGTCATCTTTTGGAAGGGTTGCTGGTAATTTGTCATAACCATAAATCCGAGCAATTTCTTCAAAGAGGTCCGCTTCGATAGTGATGTCCCAACGGCGACGAGGAACGCTCACTGTGAAGCTTTCTGCATTTCCAGAAAGGCCAAAACCAAGACGACGGAAGACATCTTCGACATCCGCGTAGGAAAGCTCTGTTCCAAGGACACGGTTCACGTCTGCAAGAGTAGAAGAAACTTCTACATCAGAAGTGTCCAACTGTCCTGCTGAAACAATGCCCTTACGCACGGTTGCACCAGTCAATTCAGCAATCATGCTTGCTGCCGCATCAAGGGCTTCATTAACAGTTGCCACGTTGATGCCTTTTTCAAAACGAGAAGATGATTCAGAACGAAGGTTGAGGCGACCGCTGGTCTTACGGATCGATTTGCCATTGAAGACAGCTGCTTCAAGGACGACACGAGTAGACTTTTCAGAGATTTCTGTAGCCTCTCCCCCCATGACACCTGCAAGGGCTACTGCTTTGTCAGCAACCGTAATCACGAGGTCACTTGTTTCCAACTCACGCTCTTCCCCATCCAAGGTCACTAATTTCTCACCAGCACGCGCTTCACGTACACGGATATCAGTTCCTTCAAAGGTATCCAAGTCAAAGGCATGCATAGGCTGACCAAAGTAAAGCAGGATATAGTTGGTCACGTCAACCACATTATTGATGGGACGGATACCTTCATTCATGAGGAGGTTTTGCAACCATTGTGGACTTGGTGCAATGGTCACATTGTCCAAGATACGAGCTGCATAATAAGGAGCCTTGTCTGTATCAATGCTGACAGAAAGAGCATCTGCTGCAGCTTGGTCCGTTTCGGTCAAGGTAAAGTCTCTGAAGTTGACTGCCTTGTCATAGATGGCTGCTACTTCATGTGCTACCCCACGCATCGAAAGGGCATCTGCACGGTTTGGAGTGATGGAAAGTTCGATGATTTCATCATCCAAGTCTAGGTAAGAGAAGACTTCTTCTCCTGGAACAGCATCCTCTGGCAAGATTTGGATCCCATCTGCAAATTCTTTCGGTACAACAGAATCAGAAATGCCCAACTCACCAAGTGAACAGATCATCCCAAGGGATTCCAAACCACGGATTTTCCCTTTTTTAATCTTGTAGTTGTCCGCGATGCGAGCACCTGGAAGAGCCACCATAACCTTGATGCCAGCGCGCACATTTGGTGCTCCACAGACGATTTGACGTGCTTCTTCTTCCCCCACATTGACTTGGCAGACATGCAAGTGTGTTTCGGGTACATCTTCACAAGACAAGACTTCACCGACGACAATTTTTGAGAGACCAGCAGCAGGTGATTCCACACCTTCTACCTCGATCCCTGTGGTTGACATTTTTTCAGCCAACTCTTCTGATGGCACATCCACGTCCACCAATTGTTTTAACCATTTATATGATACTAACATAATTCCGATCATAAGATCCCACTAGGTGAGATCTTCTCAATTCCTTTCTCTCAATTTGAACCCACAATTAAGCTTACGGATTCTCCTTCAAATGCTTGCGCAACAACCAGTCTGTATCCACGGTATCTCCGGTGATATACTGGTGTTCACTAAATCGTTCAAATCCAAAGCGGTAGTAAAAATCTTGCGCCTTAAAGTTGCGTTCCCATACACCTAGCCAAGCCCACTCAAAGCCACGACTCTTGGCTTGATCCAGTGCAAAGGTGAACATTTCCTTGCCGAAACCAGCCCCTTGACATTCCTTCTTGACATAGATCCGTTGGATCTCAAAGGACTTATCCATCTCTACTGGCTCGGTCTGCGCCTGATCCCAGTTGATCTTGAGAAAACCACAGATTTCTTGTTCTTCATTGAGGACAAAATAGGTTTCAGATTCTGGATCTAGCAGATCCTTCTCGATTTGCTCCAAAGAGAGCACAGTAGAGAAGTAATCTTCCAAATCTTCCTCAACAATATAGGGACCAAAGGTATCCCGATAGGTTTCCACTTCTAGGTCACGTAAGGTCTCTAATTGATCGATTTTTACTCTAACTAACATGATTATTTAAACTGTTCTGAGAAGCGAACATCTCCTTGATAGAAGCCACGGATATCATTGATTCCGTAACGAAGCATGGCCACACGCTCTTGACCAAGTCCAAAGGCAAATCCTGAATAGACTGTTGGGTCAATACCACTCATCTCAAGGACGCGTGGGTGAACCATACCGGCTCCCATGATTTCAATCCAACCAGTTTTCTTACATACGTTACATCCCGCTCCACCACATTTGAAGCAAGAAACGTCCACCTCAACCGATGGCTCAGTGAATGGGAAGTAAGAAGGACGCAAACGGATTTGGCGTTCTGCACCAAACATCTTTTGCACGATCAACTGAAGCGTTCCTTGAAGGTCGGCCATAGAAATGTTCTTCCCAACGACCAAGCCTTCGATTTGATGGAATTGGTGGCTGTGGGTAGCATCATCCGTATCCCGACGGAAAACACGCCCTGGAGAGATCATTTTCAAAGGTCCCTTGCTAAAGTCATGCGCATCCATCGCCCGCGCCTGTACAGGTGAAGTATGGGTCCGAAGCAAGATTTCTTCTGTGATATAGAAGGTATCCTGCATATCCCGCGCTGGGTGATCTTTAGGCAGATTCATCCGTTCAAAGTTATAATAGTCTTGCTCGACTTCAAAGCCGTCTACGACTTGATACCCCATCCCGATAAAGATATCTTCGATTTCTTCACTGGTTTGGGTCAAGATATGACGGTAACCACTAGCGACTGGACGACCTGGAAGGGTCACATCGATGCTTTCGCTCGCTAGTTTAGCTTGGACTTTCTTTTCTTCCAAGAGTTTGGCGGTTTCTTCAAAGGCAGCCGTCAAGACATCACGGGCTTCATTGACGTGTTTCCCGATAACCGGACGCATTTCAGCAGAGACATCTTTCATCCCTTTAAGAATTTCCGTCAGAGATCCTTTTTTCCCAAGAACAGAGACCCGTAGTTCTTGCATCTCTTTTTCATTTTCAGCAGAGATCTGCTTCAAGGCTGCCAGCGTTTCTTCTCGAAGCGCTTTTAGTTGTTCTTCAATCGTTGACATATTTCCTCCATCATGGTCCATCTACAGACATAGAAAAAAACCGCGTGCCTTCTCCTAATCGGAGCGTTGACACGCGGTACCATCCGTTTTTTATCTGTATACCAGACCTTAATTTCTAAATCCTTGCGCAAGTGAATTCACCCAGCTTTCATGCAAAGAGCTTTCAGTCACGGCTCTTCTCCCTGTCGCACTTCCCTTGAGGTACTAGTCTTGCAGATTTCTATTCAATTACTATCTAGTTTATCAGATTTTTAGTTAAAAAACAAGTTAGATGAGACTAATTTCAATAGAAGAAGGAACAGGACGTAATGCATTATCTATTTGCCTGGTCGGTTTCATCTGCTTTCCTTCTCAATAGAAGAGTTGCTGCTTGGTTAAAACCATCACACCAGTTATACCATTTTGCTTCATACTCATCTTGAGGTAAGATACGATTTTTTAAATCCAAGACAGAGTCTATCTTTCTTTCCTCGCAAGCTTGCGCATAGAGAGCATACAAGTCATCGCCACCATCTCTATCAAACTCAGCAGAAATCGTATCCCGACCTGCCAATAAAGCCTGATAAGCCCTGTGATGCCCGTCTGTAATCAAGAAGCGATTTCCAAATGTAAGAATACTAATTGGATCCATATTGATGATTTCTGCCGACTGATCAAGCATCTGGATAGCTTGTAACTTCTTTTCTGATAAGTATAGTTGGGTCGGATGAAGGTCTGTTATCTTAACTTCCATATCTTTCTCCTCTACCATGAGTAACATAGTTGGTTGTGAGCACTGTAGATATTGTTAAAGGTCACGATTTTAAGACCTGCCAAAGCCAAATTCCCCTGCCATTCTTGTGATTCGTTTTCTTTTTATTTAATGACTTGTCCAGCATCTTTCAAGACAGATTCTGGAATAGTAATGCCCAATTCATCTGCGACTTTTTTATTGATGACAGATTTTCCTTGGCTAAAGATTTCAACAGGTGTGTCTGCAGGTTTTTGACCTTTCAAGATCTTCGCAGCCATTTTACCAGTTGCTACCCCAAGATCATGTTGGTCGACAACGACTGAACCAAGGCCACCAGCTTCTACCATGGCTGTCGCACTTGGGAAGATTGGTTTTTTAGCATCTTTATTGGCTTCAACAACAGTTGAGAATGCTGATGCGATGGTATTGTCGATTGGAACCCAGATAGCATCCACTTTACCTGACATAACCGATACTGTTGAAGCAATTTCGTTTGTAGAAGGAACTGAATACGGAACCACCTTGTAGCCTGCTTTTTCAGCCAATTTTGTAAATTCTTCTACTTGAGATTTAGAATTGTCTTCACTGGTTGAGTAAAGAACCCCGATTGTTTTTACGTTTGGAGTCAACTCTTTGATCAATTTCAACTGTTGCTCAGTAGGATTGTGGTCAGATACCCCAGTGATATTGCCACCTGGTTTTTTCAAATCTTTGACCAAGTTTGCACCGACTGGATCGGTTACAGCACCCATGACAATTGGTTTGTCTTTGGTTGCACTAGCCAAACCTTGAGCAGATGGGGTTGCAATCCCAATCAAGACTTGATTATCTTTTTCTGCCAATTGCTTACTCATAGTTGCAACCTTGTTTTGGTCCCCTTCTGCATTGAGGAAATCAATGTCCACTTTGTCCTTGTCATAGCCTTCTTCAGCTAGACCATCTTGAATCCCCTTGTAGATCAAATCAAGCGAAGGGTGGCTGACCAACTGCAAGACCCCAACTTTTGCCTTTTCATTGCTAGTTGCTGCCTTGTTGTCCTTACCAGCTGTAGCTGAATAGATCGCTGTCCCAATGACTGCTGCTGCAATCAAACCAATAATTCCCATTAACCGTTTATTTTTCATTTTACTACCTCTTCTATTTTTTCATTTTCTTCTATTTTTCATCCTCTAAAGAATGCGACGCCATCGTTTCTTCATATCTTTTCTCCCTTCTCATCTAAAACAAAAAACACGCCCACACATAGCAAAAGCTATGTGAGGACGTGTCATCGCGGTGCCACCTCACTTATGGGAAAAGGATAGTCTCCCCCCATATCTCTGTCTTGTCTAGCAACAAGTTGCACGATAAGGTGTGCCAACCGAATTTTTATTGTTTCAAATTCATCTCATCATTAGTCCAATTTCATAAACTGCCGCTACCCACTCTCAGCAACCGTGGGCTCTCTTGAAACTTTCATTTACTACTTTTCTAATTTCTTACATTTTAAAGTTTTCTTTCAAAAAAGTCAATACTTTTTCAGTATTTTTTTGGAAACGTTCGCATTTTCTATATTACATCCCCTTGCTTCTTTCTGGGATTTCCGCTCTATTTTTGATATAATTTACTAGAATAACAGCTAGAATGATGAGGAATCCCATGTCTTTTGATGGATTTTTTTTACACCATATGGTGCAAGAATTGAAGGCCGAACTCTTAAGTGGTCGCATTCAAAAAATTAATCAACCTTTCGAGCAAGAATTGGTACTCCAAATCCGAGGCAATCGGAAAAACCAAAAACTCTTACTCTCTGCCCATTCTGTTTTCGGACGGATCCAACGGACCCAAACCAACTTTGAAAATCCTGCCTTTCCTAATACCTTTATTATGGTCATGCGTAAATATCTTCAAGGCGCTGTCATCGAAGGGATTGAGCAATTGGAGAACGACCGGATTCTCGAAATCCGTGTCTCCAATAAAAACGAAATTGGAGATGCCATTTCTGTCAGCTTAATGATCGAAATCATGGGCAAGCACAGTAATATTATTCTCCTAGACCGGACCAGCAATAAAATCATCGAGGCCATCAAACATGTCGGCTTCTCACAAAATAGCTACCGGACCATTCTTCCTGGATCAATCTATGTAGCCCCTCCGAAAACAGACGCGGTTAATCCTTTTACAATTGGAGATGAAGCCCTTTTTGCCCTTCTTCACAAAGAAGAGTTAAGCCCAAAGAACCTTCAAAAATGTTTCCAAGGTTTGGGGCGAGATACGTCTCAAGAATTGGCCAAGCGACTTGAGACGGATGAAAAATTAAAAACCTTCCGTGCCTTTTTCCAAGCTCCAACTGAGCCACGCCTAACGACCAAATCCTTCTCGGCTATTCCCTTTGAAGATGCCACTAGTCAAACCTTTGAGACACTTTCCGATCTGCTAGATGACTATTACCGAGACAAGGCTGAGCGCGATCGGGTGCAACAACAGGCTAGTGAATTGATCCGCAAGGTCGAAAACGATCTTGAAAAGAACCGAAAAAAATTAGCCAAACAAGAAGCGGAGTTAGCGGCGACCGACAATGCGGAAGAATTCCGCCAAAAAGGAGAATTACTGACCACCTTCCTCCATCAGGTACCAAACGACCAAGACCAGGTTGTCCTGGACAATTACTATACCAACGAACCCATCACCATCCAACTCAATAAGGCTCTGACCCCCAACCAAAATGCGCAACGCTACTTCAAACGCTACCAGAAGTTAAAAGAAGCCGTTAAACATTTGACCATCCTCATTCAAGAAACCAAGGAAACCATTTCTTATCTTGAAACGGTTGAAACGGCCCTTTCTCAAGCGAGCCTGGCTGAGGTGGCAGAGATTCGTGAAGAGTTAATCCAGACCGGCTTTATCAAACGGCGCAACCGAGAAAAAATCCATAAACGGAAAAAACCAGAAAAATACCTGGCTAGTGATGGCAAAACCATCATTTTAGTGGGTCGCAATAATCTGCAAAACGATGAACTGACCTTTAAGATCGCTAAAAAAGACGAGCTCTGGTTCCATGCAAAAGATATCCCGGGAAGTCATGTCGTCATTACAGGAAATCTAAATCCATCGGATGAAGTGAAGACCGATGCTGCAGAGTTGGCCGCCTACTATTCCAAGGCCCGTCTCTCAAACCTGGTCCAAGTAGATATGATCGAAGCTAAGAAACTCAATAAACCAACTGGTGGAAAGCCCGGCTTTGTCACCTACACAGGCCAAAAGACTCTGCGGGTCACCCCAGAAGAAGAAAAAATCAAAGCCATGAAACTAACGGACTGATTTCAAATATAAAAGGTTGAGCGACGCTCAACCTTTTAGAATGTAGACAAATTGTTCTACGTATGCTGAAAAAAATGAGGTCTACTTTTAGGATCATTCAACATATATTGAAACTTTCCGCCGTGAGAAAAGTGCTAGAAACAATCTTGTTTCTAGCACTCGGGAGTTTTGGAACCTTAGGTCCAAAACTAAGTCATGGAACTTCTTTGAAGTTCGCTGACGTCCGTTCTCACCTAAGGAAAGTTTCTTAAATAACATTATCTTCAATACGAAAGGTTGAGCGATGCTCAACCTTTTTATTCTGCTTTATTGATGTCTTCTTTGACCTCATCAACATTGAATTTAGCAAAGAGGTACTGACGGTCTTGAACTGGGAAACGTTGATCCAGCTGATCGATGGCCCCCACCTCTACAATTCCTTCTGTGATGACAAAATCCATGACATGGCCACCAAAGGTGTGGTCATCTGAGATAAAGTGCAAATGATAACCAGCCACGCTCACGCCATGGAAAATTTCTGGTGTCCAAAAACCGACGATGGTTCCAGTGACATTTTCTCGTGTATACTCTGGCTGATGGGTTGCAACCTCTGCAAACTTCATCTCTGGTGTTGATTTTGGAATCATACGGACATGCATCTTGGCAAAGTCACCATGAATCTTAATGGAGCGGAAAAGATTTTCCCCATCATAATAAGACTCAATACGAGCTTCCAATTCCTCGTCTGTCATTTCAAAACGTTGGCGGAAAATCACTTCTGCTTGGTGAGGAACGACTGCTGCATAAGGAACCTTGGCATCCGGAGAAACTTCAACAATTTCAGGATGGTCGCCAGATCCCTTGGCCTGATATGCCTTACCATCTAATACGATCAACTCTCCATCAATAGAATCCAGCGTCCCAATTCCGAGGTTCCCATGTTCTAAGAGTTCTCCTATCGTAAATGACCCCCCGTACAGACCCGCCATTAGGGCACCTAAGGTATTATATTGAAAAAGTTTCACTGGTTCCATGTTTTTCTCTCCTCATTCTATCTTCTACCAGTATACCACAAACTATTCCGAATCTTCACGATATGGTTTTGATTAGAGGCTATCATAGAGGGTTTGCATCTGCACATCGTCTGGTACGATCGCCAAATACTGATTAGCCACTTCACGCGCCTTCGTCACATCTCCAGCCTCACGCAACAAATAAACATAGGCTTCGAGGAATTCTGGGTTGTCCTTTAAATCCTCATAGAGCTCTTGGTAGGCTGAGACGGCCTCTTCTGTTTTCTCCAAGGCAGCCAAAGCACGGGCAATGTTCCAACGGGTGACAACCGTTTCGACTTCTTCATTTTGCCAATCCAAGACTTGGTCAAAGCGTTCCTGTTCCAAATAAAGGGTGGTCAGGCGAAGAGCAATCTCTTCTATATCATCTGCCACTTCTTTAGCCTCTAATAGATAAGCTTCTGCTTGCTCAGGTTGGTGGAGTTCATAAGAAAGCTGAGAAGCAAGGAGCTTCAATTGGGCATCAAATGGATTCTTCTGGATCCCTTGTTTAGCAATCTCAAGCGCTTTTTCACGGTCATTTTCAGCCTGTAAAGCCAAGGCATAACCATACTCATAGCCCTCAAAATCAGGCGACAAGGTATCAATTTGTTTGTAGTAGATCAGGGCTTTTTGGAATTCTTCTTGGTCAGACAATAGGGTCGCTAATTCGTAAGCAATCTGGTCATCAAACTCAATCTCCAGAGCTTTCTCTAAGAAAGGAACAGCTGCTTCAAACTTACCAAGATTGGCATAGGCAAAACCAATCCGTTGATAGGTGGAAATTCCTGTTGCTTCCAAAATCTCCCGATTGTCTAACTGGGCATACTCTTGGATAGCCTCTTGATAGCGTTCCAATTCCAGATCAATTTCAGCTAGCCCTAATTGAATGATCGGATCATCAGACAAATGAGCAGCTTCAACTAATTTTTCACGCGCTACATCTGCTAGGCCTTCCATCTGATAGAGATCCGCCTTAACCAAGAGACTGGCCACATACCAGTTTGATTCAGGTCCAATTTCTTCTAAATAAGCAAAGGCCTCTTCCATTTGGCCTTCCTCTGCAAGGATGGTTGCTAAACTCAAATACACTTCTGGATAGGTTTCTGCAATCTGTTCGTAAACCTCTTTTGCCTGAGGGTAAAAACCGATACTTTCAAGATATTGACCTAAATCCAATAATTGTGCTTCACTATCTTCTAACAAGGCCTGTTGAAATTGAACTTCTGCCTCTTCTAGCTCTTGCCGATCGAGAGCTTCTACCATTTGTTGACTATGACTCACTGTGTGTTTCCTCTTCTACTTCATTGTGTTCTTCATACAAGCCACTGACGACCTTATACCATTCAAAGATAGCTCCGATAACCACCTTAGCAGATGCATAGACTGGAATTCCAAGGAAAACTCCCCAGATTCCAAACATAGATCCTGAGGTCAAGAGCACAAATAAAATGGTAATCGGATGGATATTTAACTGGCTTCCCAAAACCAAAGGAGATACGAAACGTCCTTCAATGGTTTGCTCCACGGCAAATACAATTAAGACCTTGATAAACATCTCTGGTCCTGCTACCAAGCCTAAGACTAAAGCAGGTAACATGGCTAAGAAACTACCCAAGTAAGGGATCAAATTCAAGATCCCTGCAGAGATCCCTAGTGTCACCGCATAGCGCAAGCCAATGATCTTAAAGAAGATGATGAACATAATAGCGACGACAATGGCTACCGTAATTTGCCCTCTAACGTAGTTGGAGAGTTGGGTGTTGACATCTGAGAGAACTTGTTCAGCCGATTTACGAATCTTAGTCGGTAAGAAGCGAACAATGTGACCCTTTAAATTTTTTCCATCTCGCAGAAGATAGAAAACAATAAAAGGCATGATGATCAAGGCAACGATGACTTGCGAAGCAACTCCGATCAAGTTGCTGACCCAATTGACAGCCCGCCCAGAGATCGAACTGGCCCAAGAAGTAATGTTTGCAGACAATTCCTTGGTGATCTCATCTAACTGAGGTTTGATATCTGAGGAGACGCGATTGTCTAGAAAATCGTCGATGGTTGCATTGGCCTTCTCCAAATAAGACGGCAGGTTATGAAAGAAACTCACCACTTGTCGTTGAACAGCTGGAATCACGACAGCTAGACCCCAGATTAAGAGCACTGCAATCAAGAAAAAGACGAAGGAAATCGCAAAAATCCGCTTGAGTCCTTTTCTTTCAAGAAAGTCGACAATAGGATTGAGCAGGTAATAGAGCAAACCAGAAATAATGACTGGCAACATGACTGCTCCTGCAAACTCAAAAATAGGAATAAAAATAAAAGTGATTTTACTCAAAACCAAAAGGTTCAAGCCCAAGAGCAAGGTAACTAAAAATACGGTAATGGCCTTGTTGTCTAAAAACCATCTAAAAAACCAGGACAAACTAAACTGTTTTTCTTTATTATCCACAGAGAACTCCTTTTCATTTCAATCTGTTTCTATTTTAGCATTTTTTGAGCTTGAAGTTACGAAAAAACTAGCAAAATAAGAAAGAAAGGCCCTCGCCTTTTCAACTAGCAATTGCCTTCCAATAGGACCTTTGATATAATAAACCTAACAAATCATACGAGGTGACCTATGTCTCAAACCATTTATTTCGGTACCTATACCAAAAAAGAATCCAAAGGAATTTACAAGGCACAATTTGACCCTGAAACAGGGACATTGAGCCATCTTGAACTAGTGGCAGCCGAGCCCAATCCAACCTATATCGCTTTTTCTGAAAAAGGCAACCTCTACAGTGTCGGAGCTGAAGAGGGAAAAGGAGGAATCGCAAGTTTTACAGCTGATTTTCAGCCGCTCAATCACGTTGTCGAAGAAGGGGCTCCACTCTGCTATGTCTCTGTCGATGACAAGCGTCAACTGGTCTATGGATCCAACTATCACAAAGGCCAAGTTCTCGTATATAAGCTAGAGGCAGATGGGCGTTTGTCCTTTGTCGATCAAGACACCCACCAAGGAAGTGGTCCTCATGCCAATCAATCAAGTCCACATACCCACTATGCAGACCTTACGCCAGATCAGTACTTAATCACGTGTGACCTAGGAACAGATAGTTTGCATGTCTATGATGTCAGTGAGGAAGGAAACCTAACCCTGATCAATCAGTATCAAACAGCCCCAGGGGCAGGACCTCGTCACCTGGTCTTTCATCCTCACTATAAGACTGCCTATCTCATCAATGAATTAAATGCTACGATCGATGTACTCTTTTATGATGGTATGGGTGAATTCGAACACTTCCAAACTGTTTCCACACTTCCATCAGACTACGATGGTCAAAAATGGGCTTCTGCGATCAAGCTCTCAGCTGATGGAAAATTCCTCTATGCATCTAACCGTGCTCACAATTCCATCGCTGTCTTCAAAGTTGTGGCTGATGGTAGCCTAGAACTGATTGAAATTGTTCCAACTCAAGGCCTCAATCCACGAGATTTCACACTTAGTCCTGATCAAAACTATTTGATCGTAGCCCATCAAGATTCACCTAATGCCACGGTCTTCAAGCGGGATTCTGCTAGCGGAAAATTGACCCTTCTATCCGACGACTTCTATGTTCCAGAGGCCGTTTGTACGGTTTTTCATTAAGTCGTTTTAGTTGTCAAACCTCTAAAAAAATGATTAAATAGATGAGAAAAAGGCGTGAGCCTGACTTCACAACTTATATTTTAGGAGATCCTAACATGAATCCATTGGACTTATTTAACCAAGTGAAAGAAATGATCGAAAAGAAAGATTTCGACGCTGCAAAGAAATTTGTTGATGACAACAAAGACAACCTTGGCGACTACCTTGAACAAGCCAAAGGGCTTGTATCTGGAAATGAAATGGTCAGCGGTGCCTTGGACAAAATCAAAGGCTTGTTCTAATAAGACGATTCCTCAACTATCTGGTTGAGGAATTTTTGTTTACCACAAGCAAAAAAGATCCTTGAGAAAACTCAAGGATCTTTTTAGTCTAGTAAACTAGATTATTTCTTAAGGTTGTAGAATGATTTCAATCCACGGTATTCAGCTACTTCACCAAGTTGATCTTCGATGCGAAGCAATTGGTTGTATTTAGCGATACGGTCTGTACGTGAAAGTGAACCAGTCTTGATTTGTCCTGCGTTTGTTGCAACTGCGATGTCAGCGATTGTTGAATCTTCAGTTTCACCTGAACGGTGTGATACAACGGCAGTGTAACCAGCTTCTTTCGCCATTTCGATAGCGTCGAATGTTTCAGTAAGAGTACCGATTTGGTTAACTTTGATAAGGATTGAGTTAGCAGCACCTTCTTCGATACCACGTGAAAGGTAATCAGTGTTTGTTACGAAGAAGTCGTCACCAACCAATTGAACTTTACCACCAAGACGTTCAGTAAGAGCTTTCCAACCTTCCCAGTCGTTTTCATCCATACCATCTTCGATAGTGATGATAGGGTATTTGTCAACCAATCCTTCAAGGTAAGCGATTTGTTCTTCAGCAGTACGAACAGCAGCGCCTTCACCTTCAAATTTAGTGTAATCGTAAACTTTGCGTTCTTTATCGTAGAATTCTGATGATGCACAGTCAAATCCGATAAATACGTCTTTACCTGGAACATAACCAGCAGCTTCGATAGCAGCGATGATAGTTTCTACACCATCTTCAGTTCCGTCGAAACGAGGAGCGAATCCACCTTCGTCACCAACGGCAGTTTCAAGACCACGACCTTTAAGGATTTTCTTAAGTGCGTGGAAGATTTCAGCACCCCAACGAAGAGCTTCTTTGAATGTAGGTGCACCAGCAGGTACGATCATGAATTCTTGGAAAGCGATTGGAGCATCTGAGTGAGATCCACCATTGATGATGTTCATCATTGGAGTTGGAAGAACTTTAGTGTTGAATCCACCAAGGTAGCTGTAAAGTGGGATTTCAAGGTAGTCAGCAGCAGCACGAGCTACAGCGATAGACACACCAAGGATTGCGTTTGCTCCCAATTTACCTTTGTTAGGAGTACCGTCAAGAGCGATCATAGCACGGTCGATAGCTTGTTGATCACGTACATCATAGCCGATGATTGCTTCAGCAATAATGTTGTTTACGTTGTCAACAGCTTTTTGAGTACCAAGACCACCGTAACGAGATTTGTCACCGTCACGAAGTTCAACTGCTTCGTGTTCACCAGTAGAAGCTCCTGATGGAACCATACCACGTCCATGAGCACCTGATTCAGTATATACTTCTACTTCAAGTGTTGGGTTACCGCGTGAGTCTAGGACTTCGCGAGCGTAAACATCAGTAATAATTGACATTTCTTACTCTCCTTATTGAGTTATATTTTTTACTCCTCTATCATATCGTAATTAGGCTATTTTTTCAAGAAAAAACAAGGAAATCTACGAAAATTGAGAAGTTTTTAACAAGAAAACGGTTCCACTGCCTTATTTTCTTCCATTTCCCTTCCTTATTTAATTTTTTAGCATTCTTCTACTCTTCTGCTGCGCTTTATGCTATACTAAGCTTATGACAGATATTAATAAAACGATTTTAGAAAAAGCTGCTGGTCCTACTCGATTCAATCCGGATGAGCAGCGTCGATTTTTGGAGACGTATGAGGAACGGGTGATTGCTTCATGCACCTTGGAGGAGGCAAGGGACAAGATGTACCTGGAGCAGTATTCGACAATCCTCACTGATATTTCAGAGCGCTTTCAACCTATTTTGGTCAAGATCTCTCCAGCTTTAGATGAAAGCAGCCAGCTACAATATTTGAAAAAAACCAAGGACCTTGGCTTGGTAGCGAGCATCGTTTCGGATGACTGTCGCCATTCCCCCTTTGGTCTCATCATCCATACTGACCACCCATCTGGAATTTCTCCAACAGATATGAGTCTCCAGTATCCAAATTTGTTTGAAAAGAAAGAAGAGACTGCCAGTCCAGAAAAGAAATCATTTTGGAAACGTCTCTTTAGCTAAAGAAAAACCAATGGAAGGGAACATCTCCTTTCCATTGGTTTTTTAGTTTGCTTTTATTTTCAAAAGGTTCCCAATATTTCGAGCGCAGGAAATTAAATTTCTTTCAGCGTGAGCGAGTGCATCTGCTACCTCACAAGGACCATTTACGATAGAGAAGGCAGCATCAATGTGATGACTAGGAAAAGCAGGCAAATCCTCCGCTAAGCTACCACAAATAGCAAGCACTGGGATCTTCTCTGGTGTTCGTTTGGCTACCCCGACAGGAGCCTTCCCAGAAAGAGATTGGAGATCCATCCTACCTTCCCCAACGACGACCAGATCAGCTTTTTGTACTTTGTGATCAAAGTCAATCAAATCGAGGCTTTTTTCAATTCCTGAGGAAATCTGACCTCCCGCAAAAACAACCAAGCCAGCAGCCATGCCACCTCCAGCTCCGGCGCCAGGCATGGACAATATTCGTGCATCAGCAAGCTGGTAAAAATCCTGCATAGCCTGATCAACAGCTGGAAACAGAAGGGGATTCAATCCCTTTTGCCCACCAAAGATATAGGTCGCTCCTTGACTGCCACAGAGAGGATTGGTTACATCCGTTAAGACTTGGAGCTCGATGTCTTCTAAAGCTTTTGGAACCGCACTGGTATCTATTCTAGCCACACGACCGAGCGAAGCTCCTACAGGACGAAGCAGATGGCCTTGATCATCATAGAAGGCTACCCCTAATCCAGCTGCCATCCCAATCCCAGCATCATTCGTTGCAGAACCGCCAATTCCCACACAGATCGTTTTAACCCCTTGGTCAACCAATTGCAAAATAAGTTCACCAATTCCTCGTGTTTCCAGTTCAAGAGGATTTCGTTTTTCAGCTGGAATCGACCCTAAACCGACAAGAGACGCCATCTCAAAAAAGGCCATCTCATCTTTTTGGTAGTAAGACATTGAAACAGGCTGTCCAAATGGTCCGGTTACTTGCGTTTGGTACTCCGTTACATCCAGAACTCCAGCTAGGGTTTCCATGGTGCCTTCGCCACCATCCCCTATAGGAAGGAGGTCAAAAGTTGCATCTGGTAGAGCCTCTTGAAATCCTTTTTTCAAGGCTTCTGCTACTTGTTTGGCAGATAAGGATTCTTTAAATGAATCCGGTGCTAGTAGGATATGCATGCTGTTTCCTTTCTATGCTGGTCTAGAATTTCAAGAACAAGGCTTAGATCCCTCGTCTCAATACGGTATGGAGCTCGTTCGGCAACGATCGGCTTTGCCATAAAGGCAATCCCGATTCCGGCTGTTTCAATCATGGGAAGATCATTGGCACCATCTCCCATAGCAATCGTCTGACTTCGTGGAATATGATTTTCTCTCGCCCATGTCAGGAGGGAGTCTTTTTTTCTTTCAGGGGTCACAATCTCTCCGAGCACTTTCCCTGTCAGACGGCCATCAAAAGTCTGCAAACGATTAGCACGAACCAGATCAATTCCTAAAGACTTCGCGATAGGATCGATGACTTCATGAAATCCCCCTGAAACAAGACCAACCTTGTAACCTCTTTGATGAAGTTCCGTGATTAAGATCTTAGCTCCCGGTGTGACGTCCATCTGCTCTACAATTTTCGGAAAAATAGAGGCCTCTAATCCCTTCAATAAAGCGACACGCGCCTGTAAAGATGCTTTAAAATCCAACTCTCCATTCATTGCTTGTGCCGTAATCTCTGCTACTTTTTGTCCCACGCCAGCTTCTTGAGCTAGTAAATCAATTCCTTCTTGTTGGATCAAAGTTCCATCTACATCCATAACGAGGAGACCTGTTACTTCTTTCATCGCTTTCCCTTCTTATTTCTCCCTTACTATACAAAAATAGGGTTTAAATTTCAAGTTTCAATGATCATTTGAAGATAAAAAAAACGACCTCCTAAAAAGTCGTTTTTTTGTTATTAGAAGCGAATTTGCTCCCGAGTTTTTTCATACGAAGTAACAAAGCGATCGGTCACTCCAGCTTCTACCATCTCCAAAGCATCTGAGATGACTTTGAAGGAAGCCGCATAGTCATATTCTCTTTCGAAAATATAAAGGGACTCATCAAAGGCAGCTTGAACATGATCATCAAATGAACGATAGCGATTTGAATATTGCAACAACTGCTCCGTTAAAGTAGCATTTTGTACAATTCGATAAGTCGCTTCTTCCAATTCATTCATATCATTGGTCAAAATATCTAACAAACGATTGGTTGATTCGATGTTGATTTTATCCCCTTCCAACTCATCCATCAAAGCCTCTGTATTGTTGCTTGCTGTGAAGAATAATTCCAAGAATTCTTGAGGGATTCCTGGCAAGTTTCGTTTGTCCATATAGCGTTTAATGGCATGCAAACGGTTGGCATAGATATTAACTTTTTGGCGAGCATTGGCATCGTCTTTTTCAATTTTTGAAAGGGAATCACTTAAGCCAATTTGCTCATCTTCGATTTCTTTCAAGCGAGCTTCAATGGCTTCTAATTCTTCTTCTACGATAGAATAGGCCTTTTGTGTTTCAGATGAATCTTTCAAGGCATCTTCTACCACATTTTCTTGTGAAGATAGCTCAGCTTCCAACTCTTTTAACTGTTGGCTGAAAGCTTCATTCAAGACGAATGTTTTACCAAGGCGTTCCACTTCTGCTGCAAGGTTGCTATTGTTATCTTTTGCGTGTTTCAAATAGCCCGGCAGTTGTTTCACTAACTTCTTCACAACTTTTTGTGATTCAATTTCACGAGTAAAGATGTGATACAATGCATCGATTTCTTCTTGAATTTGTTCATTTTCGTAAATGGCATTGTCCAATTCAAGGGCGGATACATTTGCCATATTGTTCTTCAAGGAAGCATGCAACTGTTGGAAACGAGATTCAATATCTGTTTCAGTGAAGTGGTAGCCAGATTCCAAAAGCTTGCGGTAGCCACTTTCCAAATCCTCTAATTGGTCTGGAAGTTTTGACTGAAGAGCAGTGACAATTTCTGGCACTCGCTCAACAATTTGTTTTAAGGCCACAATATGGTTCTCAGCTGTATCAAGGATTTCAGCTGCTTCAACAGGGTCACCTGAAGAATTCAAGGTGACAAATTGTGAAAACTCAGATTGAATATTTCCAATTTGCTTTTCAATTTCAGGAAGTGCACTGCCATAACGATCTGGATCTGAAGTGACTTCTTTTTGAAGCTCTTCAAACATATCTAAGGCATGAACCACGCGTCCGCTATTTTTTTGTTCTTGCTCTTCAAGATCTGAAAGGGCTTGGCGAATCGCCTTGATATCTTCGTCGATCAATTGGATCTGACTTTCGATATTGTCAATGGCTTGTTTAGCCTTCATGAAACGGAAAGAATTATTGTAGCCTTCCGCCTCAAACAGATTGTTTTCAATATCAGCAAATGAATTTAAGGATAAATCTACCCATTTTTGATTCCATTCACGAAATGCAACTTGACTTTGACCAATCAAATGCATGTTTTTTACGGCCTCAACTTCATCGTTGACCGGAAGGTTATATAACTTTTCTTTTCGTTCTTCCAGTGCTGCCAGTAAGGCCTCGTTTCGTTTTCTCAAAATGACTGCAACCACATATCCTACAATCAAGATAAGGGCGACAATAAAGATGAGAACAATTAGTCCACTAGACATATAAAAACTCCTTCATCGTATTACTTGAACGTAATCCTAGTAATTATACCATAAAATATCCATTAATGGGAAGCGTTCGTTGAATTTTATACATCGAGTGTACTATATTCAGCGTTTTCTTCGATAAATTCCCGACGTGGTTCCACGCGGTCCCCCATCAACATATCAAATATCTTATCTGCTTCCGCAGCATCGTCTACTGATACCCGTGCCATCAAGCGGTGTTCGGGGTTCATAGTTGTTTCCCATAATTGGTGATCATCCATTTCCCCAAGACCTTTGTAGCGTTGGATGGTTGGTTTTGAGCGACCTTCTGAATAGCGTTCCAAAGCTGCAGCTAATTCTGCTTCTTGGTTCGCACCAGGTTGGATATATTCTTTGATCTCACTACCGACTTTGACCCCATAGATTGGTGGTTGCGCAATATAAACATATCCCGCTTCCAAGACTGGTTTCATATAGCGATAGATCAAGGTCAACAGAAGAGTTCGAATATGTGCGCCATCGACATCGGCATCGGTCATGATGACTAATTTTTGATAACGCGCTTTTGTGACATCAAATTCAGCACCAAATCCAGTTCCCATAGCAGTAAATAAACTACGGATCTCTTCATTGGCAAGAATCTTGTCCATACTTGCTTTTTCAACGTTCAAAATTTTACCACGGATTGGAAGAATTGCCTGAAATTCACGATTCCGACCTGATTTAGCAGATCCTCCAGCCGAATCCCCTTCGACGATGAAGAGTTCTGTTTCTTGTGGGTTGTTTGAAGAACAGTCTGCCAATTTACCAGGCAGGTTAGAAATCTCAAGTCCCGATTTCTTACGGGTCACTTCCCGTGCCCGCTTAGCTGCTACCCTAGCTTTCGCTGCTAAAATCCCTTTTTCAACGATTTTCTTAGCGATTTGTGGATTTTCCAAAAGGAAATCAGAAAAGGCATCACTAAAGAGTCGATTGGTAATTTTTACAACTTCTGAATTTCCAAGCTTTGTCTTGGTTTGTCCTTCAAACTGTGGGTTTGGATGTTTAACTGAGATAACTGCTGTTAAACCTTCCCGAACATCCTCTCCTGTTAAATTGTCTTCGTTTTCTTTTAAAAGTTTATTTTTCTTAGCGTAATCATTGATGACACGAGTGAGAGCTGTACGGAAACCTTGCTCGTGAGTACCACCTTCATGGGTATGGATGTTATTAGCAAAACTCATGACGGTTTCATGGTAGCCCGTAGTATATTGCATCGCCACTTCAACGGTAATATCATCCATTTCCCCATCTGTATAGATGGGTGTTTCAAAGATGACATCTTTATTTTCATTGATATATTCGACGTAACTAGAGATCCCACCTTCGTAGTGGTAATGCTTTTCCTGCTCTAAGCCTTCGCGCTTATCCGTCAAAGAAATACGCAAACCACGATTCAAAAAGGCTAATTCTTGAATCCGTTTGTTTAATTTTTCAAAATCATACTCAGTCGTTTCCGTGAAGATTTCTGGATCTGGAATAAAGTGAACAGTTGTCCCTGTCCGATCTGTCTCTCCGATGACTTTCAAATCATCCACAACTTGTCCACGACGATACTCTTGGTAATGGATACTGCCGTTTTTATAGACGCGAACATCGAGGGATGTGGAAAGGGCATTGACAACAGATGACCCTACCCCGTGAAGACCACCAGAAACCTTGTAGCCACCTCCGCCGAATTTTCCTCCCGCGTGGAGCACGGTAAAGACAGTTTCAACGGCAGGTCGACCCGTCTTTTCTTGGATATCCACTGGAATTCCCCTACCATCATCGACAACCGTGATCGAATTGTCTTTTTCAATGAAAACTTCAATATGGCTAGCAAAACCGGCTAAGGCTTCGTCAATCGAGTTATCTACAATTTCCCAGACCAGATGATGAAGACCTTCTTTTGAGGTAGATCCAATATACATCCCCGGACGCATGCGAACGGCTTCTAGTCCTTCCAAGACCTGAATCTGACTGGCATCATATTCTTGCGCTTGAATTTCTTGCTGTTTATCCTCTGTCATAATTTCCCTTTTCTATTCAAATATAAACTGGTGTAAGTGGGGCATGGTATCAAATAAATAAGTTGTCAGCCCTGCCGCCTTCCCAGCTTCTATATCGATCGGACGATCTCCGATGACCAGACCATCTTGAATGCCATATTTTTCTTTCAAATAGAGCATCGAGGTTGGATCTGGCTTGCGAGGAAAGCCCTCGTCTGCTGTTACAATCTCAGTAAAGAAGGGTGCAATGCCTGTCTGTTCAATAAGGGTCAAAACTTGGCGATCCCGATGAGATACCAAAAAATGGCGTCCTCCATGTGCTTGGATCTCTTCTAGTAACTCTTTTGCTCCCTCAAATAAGACCGGCTCTTGCAAGCCCAAGGCTTCTTTTTTCTTGTATTCCGTACGAAAATTGGAAATATGAGGGGCAAAGGTTTGAATTGCATCCTGTGTTGAGATTTTTAATGCTGCATAAACAGAATCATGATCGGCTTGAATGTGAAAGTCCTTCAATGTCGCTACAAAGGCATTTGTGGACGTTTCGTAATTATCCAATAGCGTCCCACCAAGATCCCATATAAAATCATGATAATTCATAGTCAATATTATACCACAAATGGACAAAAAAAATAAGCTAAAACCCTCATTTAGGGGGGATTTTAGCCATTTTTTACGGTCATTTCATTTTAAATCATAGAGAAGTCATTTTCCGTCATAGAATGTAAACTTTCACCAGAAAATATGGTGTCCAAAAGAGCCCTTTTAAGCATCTCCAAAGACATCTTGATAGAGCATTCCTTGACGAAGGCTTTGGGCATCTCCTCCAAACTGTTCTACCAAGGCATAGGCTAAGGCAAGCGCAGTTGAAGGACCACGACTGGTGAGAAGATTACCGTCTTTCACCACTGTTTCTTTCTGATAGTGTCCATCTTGAATCTCTTCTTCAAAACCATCGTAACACGTATAGTGTTTATCTTTTAAGAGGCCGGCACGCGCCAAGACAATTGGTGCTGCACAAATCGCAGAAATGATTTTTCCTTTTCTACTTTCTTCTTGAAGAGCTGCAATCAATTCCGAATTATCCCGCAAATTCGCAGCTCCCGGCATCCCACCTGGTAAGAAGATTCCATCATAATCTGACAGGTCCCCATTCCAGAGGCGATCGACTTCCACTGTGATCTGGTGAGAACCTGTGACCGTTTCTTCCATGCCAATAAGGTCACAGTCGATCCCAGCCCGTCTCAAAACATCGACAATGGTCAAGGCTTCAATTTCTTCAAAACCGTTTGCTAAAATCGTTGCTACTTTTTTCATTTTCATTCCTTCTTTCTATCTATTGCGCCTTTTTAAGGACTACTTTTTTACGGATTGGAGGCCCTTCTTCTGGCTCTTTCTTTTTGCTGCTATGATTATATATTGAGAGGACCAGACCAATACCAATCAGATTACTAATAATAGACGATCCACCTTGTGAGATAAAGGGGAGGGGAATCCCCGTCAAAGGGAGAAGACCCGTTACTGCTCCGACATTTTCAAAAATATGAAAGACCAGCATCATGATAAATCCGATGGAAATATAGGTATAAAATTGGTTATTGGACTGGAGGGTAATTTTTAAAATGCGGTAAATCAGGGTCACATATAAAATCAACAGCACCAGAGCTCCAACAAAGCCAAAGTCTTCTGCGACGACCGTAAAAATCATATCGCTTTCCCGTACGGGAACCAATAAATTGGAGACATTAAAGCCTTGCCCAAAGAGACCACCACTAGCAATAGCTAGCTGTCCTTGTGCCTGCTGGTAGGTGGTGGTTTGTGCATAGTCAAAAGGATTTAACCAGGCTAAAATACGGTTCATCTGATAGGTTGGCATCCCTACTTGCTGGTGCAGAAAAGCTCGCCCCCCTTCTGAAAGAAAGAGGAAGAGAAAGCCTGCTAATCCACCTGCCAGAAGCAAGATGACCGGCAAGATAATTTTCCAGGAAACTCCTGAAACGAGCACTAAGCCCGCAAAAATGGCCAAGAATACTAAGGCCGTTCCCAAGTCCTGTTGGAGAGCCAATAAGGCAAAGACCGGAATCGTATAGATGGTCAACTCTAGAATCAAAAACCAATCTTGTCGTAATAATCGCTCACGCCCCTTATTTCTTTGCAAAAATCGGACAATAGAGCGTGACAGCATCAGGATGAAGGGGATCTTCATAAATTCTGAGGGCTGAAATAAGGTGATGTTCCCATAAGCCACCCAGTTTTTAGCTCCTGTTGAAGCCACCAAGTTGGGATTATAAAAAACAAGAGGAAGAACCATCAAGGCCAAGCCTAGTAGGTAAAGAAAGGGAGTGATTTTCCAAAGAAATTTCGTACTAAAAATCGTCACAATCAGGCAAATGATACATCCCACACCAATCCAGGCCAATTGCTGCCCCAAAAAAGGCCACACCATTTGGGGATAATCATGAGAAACTGCCACATAAACGGATAAGATCCCAATCATAAGTAGGGTGAAGACAATTCCAATGATCGAATAATCCAGGTGGATCGTCCAAAAATGATTTTTCTTCATTCACGTTCCTTTCTGTGAGAATCATCAAATTAATTAATAGAACAACATCTGTAGAATCAAGCTAGATCCTGCCACACAGAACCAAGCAATCAAACCTACCAGAAGGGGGGCTGCTCCAGCCGAACGGAACTGTTTCCAAGAAACCTTGCTTCCGATTCCAACCAAGGCCATGGCCATAAAGAGGTGAGAAAGGTCATTTAGGTATGGTAGGACCACTTTAGGTACCAGGCCAATAGAAGAAAGAATGGAAGCCACAATAAACCAGATAATAAACCAAGGAATAATTTTCTTTAACATTCCTTTGTTTCTTCCTTGTTGTTTACTCCGATACCATTTTAAACCGATCAAGCCCAAACAAACTGGTACAATCATCAGGGCGCGTGTTAACTTAACAATTGTAGCCATTTGCCCCGCTGCTTTACTGTAAGAAAATGCTGCTGCTACAACAGATGACGTATCGTTAATGGCTGTTCCTGACCAGAGGCCAAATTGAAAATTAGACATATGCCATAAATGGCCTAATACTGGAAAGATAAAGACAGCCAAAATGTTGAAGAAGAAGATAGTTGACATAGATAGGGCTATTTCCTCTTCGTCTGCTTCAATGATCGGCGCTGCTGCTGCAATAGCAGATCCACCACAAATAGCTGTACCAAACCCAATTAAGGTCCGTAGATGAGATTTCAGGTGGAAGACTCTCCCAAAAATAATAGCTGCAAGAAAGGCAACGGTTATCGTTGGCAGACTAATCTTTAAAGAAGACAAACCTGTAGAGGCAACCGTCGCAATGGGCAAGCTAAATCCCATGAAGATAATCGAATACTGTAACAATT
This sequence comes from Streptococcus parasanguinis, assembly GCF_016648925.1. GTDB lineage: Bacteria > Bacillota > Bacilli > Lactobacillales > Streptococcaceae > Streptococcus. Next base: position 64,713 of record NZ_JACLQX010000004.1, read on the forward strand.
TCTTACCGGACCAGTTCAAGCCTGGTCGTGAATTCTCCGGCAAATCCACAAATTCATTAAGGACAATTCCTAAAATTAAGGCAAAAACACTGGAGCCAATAATGGGAAAGAAAGTTCCCAACAACATAGCACAAAGTGCCAGTACAAATGCAATTGCAAGTCCAAATCCTTTATTTTTCATTTTCTCAATTCCTTTCAAAAAAGTCAGCTGCTTGCTCAACAAGCCGCTCTCTCACTGTCGTGTGAAGGGGCAACACTTGTTGCAACCCGTCCAAAATTTGTTTTCCATATCGCTTGGTTACCACCCGCTGATCTAATAAAAGCACCAAAGATTCCTGATCTTGAAAACGGCTGGTTCTCCCAATAGCCTGTTTAAGTCTTAAAATCGCGACTGGAAGACTATAGTCATAAAAGGGATTTTTCCCCTGTTCTCTGAGTTGGGTATTCAGCTTTTGAACCATATAATCTTTAGGATTGTCAAAAGGAAGGCGCGTGATGATTTGAATCACTTCTTTTTGTTGGGAGAAATCGACTCCCTCCCAGAAGCTTCCTGTTCCCAATAAAATAGAGCTTTCTCCTCGGTCAAATCGTCGCTTAATATTAGCTGCATCGCCATTTCGATACTGGGCCAAGTGAGGAAACTTCAATGCGTTTGACGTCTCCAGTAACAATTCTTTTGAAGTAAACAAAAGAAAAATTGGCTTTCGTAAAGGAAGGAGTTCACCGACGAGCTGACAAATCTCTCCTGCATACTCCACGGAAGATAGAGAAACGACATCTGGAAAATCAATCGGCACCAGCAATTCCTGGTGTTGTTTGACTGTTATCGGTACCCGATAGATTTGCTGCTTTTGATATCCTAAAAGAGCAGGTAAATGCACTTTTTTACTGATAGCGATCGTCGCTGATACAAAGAGCACGGTCACTTCTTCAGGTACAAATTCCTTAAAGGATAGTAAGTCCTCCACTCCTCCATGGAGACGAAGAATCTGGTGGCTTTCAACCACTTCTTTGTCTATCCAAAAGGTTTGGTAGCGCTCATCAAACAATTCCTTTAGATTCTCTAGAGATTCGGTTTTCAATTCCGATACATCCTGCCGAATTTTTGCCACCGTTTGATCTGATAAGACTGCCGTTTTTCCTTGCACGACTTCTTTGGAGCAGGCATTTAACTCAAATTGAATACTCTCCAGCAAACGTCGTTGTAGAAGATCTTTTTCCTCTTCAATAGCGTGTTGCAAGTTTAAAAGAAGAGATTGCAAGGTTTCTTCTCTCTGTGAAAATTGCTCTAAAGCAAAGAAGAGTTTTTGCGCTTCATCCACGACCAGAACAGACTCTTGAAGTAGACTCTTATCATCTTCTAGACGGGTTAGCAGATAAGCATGATTGGTCAGAATTACCCGGCTGGTTTTCACTTTTTCCTGGCCGAGGCGCCAAAAATCTTCCTGATAAAACAGTGAACGTTTCGACAATTGACCATCGTGGCAAATGTCAGCTACAAAATGAAGATGACGATAGAGTTGGCCAATTTCACTGAACTCTCCTGATTCAGTCATGGTCAGCCAAACCAACAGTTGCATTTTAAAGCGTCGAATCATCCCATTATCTGACTCAATCTGTAAGGTCTCATAAAATTTATCGAGTTGGATATAATCCTTGGGACTTTTAAGGCTATGAAAGGGAATTTGGAAAAGATCCTGGATGGTTTTTCCTTCTTTCTTCATAATTTGATCCTGAAGAATTTTAGTTGGAACACTCACAAGAATGCGCTTGGAGGTTTTAGCCAAAAGCGTTAACAGATAAGCGTAGGTCTTCCCAATTCCCGTTGGCGCCTCGATAAAACTTGGAAGCGGCTGGTGCAAACTGTCCTCGATATAGGCAACAAATTCTCTCTGCTCCGGATAAGCTTCCATTCCCAACAACTGCATATTGAGTTCAAACTGTTCAGACAAATAGTGACTTTCTAAGAACTGCTGTGGCTTTCGCAGGTAGAGTCCATGAACTTCTACTAAATGAGCTGGTAAAAAAAGACTACTGTCTTCAAGCGCATCTTCTATTAAGAGTCGCGATTCATAAATCAAACAATCTGCCATCGAAAGAAGTTTTTCGATCAATCCTCTTGGTAAGCTCGCAATTTTCTCTCTCAATTTCAACAGCAGCTGGGCTGTTGCCATAGCATCCGCTAGAGCGGAGTGAGCATGGTGCAACTCAATTTCCAGTTCAGTCGCAAGCGCTCCTAAATTGTAGCGTTCCAAAGTCGGATAGAAAATTTGAGACAATTCAACCGTATCAATCCGAGGAGTCGTTAGCTCAAATCCTTCCCAAAAGAGGGCTTCTGCCAATAAATTCGCATCAAATTTGACATTATGGGCCACAAAGACGGCATCTTCTATTAATTCAAAAATTTCTTTTGCCACTTGTGCAAACTCTGGAGCTTTTTTCAAGCGAGCATCTGTCAGGCCAGTCAGTTGTTTGATATGCTCATCCAATCGTTCATGGGGATTCACATCCGTCTCATAGGATTGCCTAATCCTCCCATCTTCGACGATGACAATCCCAACCTGAATGATCTTAGCATTGCTTCCAGCACTGGTCGCTTCCAGGTCCACAATGGCATATTTCCGTTTCTGTCTTGTCATAATACTTAAAATTATATCACGTTTGAGCAAGCTCTGCAGATTTTTTTCTCCTTTCATGCTGACTTCAATCCTGTTATTTTCCTTACAATTTGATACACTATTCTAGAAAGGAGTCCTTATGAAAATCTATCGTACTGTTAATCCTGTAGCTTATGAAAACACCTACTACCTTGAAAATGAACACTCCCTCATTCTTGTTGATCCAGGTAGCGACTGGGCGACTATTCAAAAACAAATTGATCACGTAGGAAAACCAATTGTAGCGATTCTTTTAACCCATACTCACTACGATCACATTATGAGTCTTGAAAAGGCCCGTCAGAAGTATCATTTCCCACCAGTCTATGTCCATTCGGCAGAAGCCAGTTGGTTGTCTTCTCCTGTCGATAATTTATCTGGTTTGGATCGTCATGCGGATTTAGAAGATGTTGTATGTCAGGAGGCCGACTTCCTTTATGACATTCGCTCCGATTACGAAATAGCCGATTTCCACTTTTATGTTCTAGAGACACCGGGCCACTCTGCCGGAGGAGTCTCCATCGTCTTTCCCGAGGATCACTTGGTACTATCCGGTGATGCCCTTTTTCGCGAAACCATTGGACGGACCGATCTTCCAACAGGGAACGCGGCACAGTTGCTTAGCAGTATCAGGGAAGAGCTCTTTACCCTTCCATCTTCCTATACCGTCTATCCTGGCCATGGCCCTGAAACTTCTATCGGTCACGAGAAGATGTTCAATCCCTTCTTTAGACAATCTTAAAGAATCATGTATCCTCCTTCCTGTCCTAATAAAAGGATACAAAAAAAAGCAAGTGTGAACTTGCTTTTTTATTATATCTTAAGAAAACGTCTCATGGAGATTGAAGAACCGATCGCTCCGATCAAAATTCCTAATCCAAAGAGACCACCCACCATAATCGGTACCAAAAGATGTGGACTATAGAGATACAAGTTTTGATCTGACAAGTTATTGTTCATTGATGTATAGACAACATTATAAACATAGAAGACCAAAGCCGAAGGAACCAAGGCTCCCAAGAGACCGATCCAAGCCCCTTCTAAAAGGAATGGTGCACGAATATAGCCATTTTTTGCTCCTACCAGTCGCATAATCTTAATCTCACGACTACGTGAAATGATGGTAATCCGGATGGTATTAGAAATCAAGAAGACTGCGATGAAGATCAATAAAGCTACACCGATCAAGCCCCAGTTTCGGATGAAGGTTCCAAGTGCAAACAAGCGTTGGGTATCGACCCCACCATCTTTCACTTCAGAGACCCCTTCAATTTTTTTGGCATCTGCTGAGACTTGCTTCACATATTTTGGAGCTGTCGTCTCTACATAATAAGCATCATAGAGAGGATTGGCATCTCCATCAAAAATCTTCCAGTTGTTCCCAGCCGTTTTGATCAGTTTATCATACTGTTCTTCCTTACTAGAAAAATCAACCTTGTCAACATGTTTCATGGCTGTCAGAGCATCGTAGACCTTATGGTAGTTTTCATTGGTCACGGTTTGACCGTCTTTTTCAATTTGTTCACTCTGGTCTTGAATATCTTTGCGCATGTATACTACAACCCGCACACTATTTTGAATATCATCTGAAAGCTTGATGGTATTGGCAATCACAGAGGCGAAAATAGCAACCAAGCTAAGAGTAATCATAACCGAGCTGACCGCTGCAATCGTCATCCAACCATTTCGTTTCAAGCTTTTAAGCGATTCGATTAAGTGTCGGAAAAATCTTCTAATCATCGTATCCGTACTCTCCTTCCGCTTCATCACGCACTACACGACCATTTTCAATCGCGATGACACGGTGACGTAAAGTATTTACAATCTGGCTATTGTGGGTCGCCATCAATACCGTTGTCCCTTGCAGATTAATCCGCTCCAAAAGATTCATGATTTCCCATGAATTATCTGGGTCCAAGTTCCCCGTTGGCTCATCTGCAATCAAGACTTTCGGATTGTTGACGATCGCACGAGCAATCGCAATCCGTTGTTGCTCCCCACCGGACAATTCATTCGGGAATGAGCGGACCTTGTGTTTCAATCCGACAAGATCCAAAACTTCCATCACACGCTTTTTAATATTGCGACGGCGCTCACCGATAACTTGCATAGCGTAGGCAATATTTTCATAAACGGTTTTCTTTGGAAGCAATTTATAATCTTGGAAGACCACTCCCACATTGCGTCGCAACATAGGAATATCGCGTTTTTTGATTTTATCCAAATCAAAATCAGCTACTTTCAAACTTCCTTTATCGTGTTTGACTTCACGGTATAAAAGTCGAATAAAGGTCGACTTCCCTGCACCAGAAGGTCCTACGATGTAGGCAAATTCTCCTGGTTCAATTTGGACAGAGACCCCGCGAAGGGCCGTCGTCCCGTTGTCATACTTTTTGACAACATCTTTCATTTCAATCATTGACATGTAATGAAATTCCTTTCATTCTTTTCTGGTTGATTCCCTCTAGGTTATTGGAGACGCCATTTAAGGTAGGCATCGATAAAGCCATCGATATCTCCATCCATCACCTTGTCCACCTGCGCTACTTCGTAGTTGGTCCGGTGATCCTTAACCATGGTGTAAGGGGTAAAAACATAGGAGCGGATTTGACTTCCCCAGGTGATTTCTTTTTTATCCCCTTTTAGAGAATCCACTTCTGCTGCTTTTTTCTCTTGCTCTAATTGGTAGAGTTTAGCTTGCAACATCTTCATCGCACGATCACGGTTCCCGTATTGGGTCCGATCCACGGTGGATGCCACTACAATCCCTGTCGGAATGTGGGTCAAGCGCACCCCTGTAGAAACCTTGTTGACGTTTTGTCCACCAGCTCCACCAGAGCGGAAGGTGTCCATCTTGATATCATCATCACGAACTTCGACTTCGATGGTATCGTCTAATTCGGGCATGACCTCAACAGATGTAAAGGAGGTATGACGACGTTTAGCTGAGTCAAATGGAGAGATCCGAACCAAACGGTGTACCCCCATTTCAGATTTCAGAAGACCGTATGCATGTGGCCCTTCAAAGGATAGAGTCACAGACTTGATCCCAGCCTCATCTCCAGCCTGATGGTCCAAGACTTCAACTTTAAAGCCGTGGGCATTTCCAAAACGAGTATACATCCGAAGAAGCATGTCGCCCCAGTCCTGAGCTTCTGTTCCTCCTGAACCTGGGTGGATTTCTAAGATGGCATTATTATTGTCATAGGGTTCAGACAATAGCAAGGTCATCTCATAGCTGGTCATACGTTTATCCAGCTCCTCCAACTTCTCGATCAATTCTTCTTTGACCGAATCATCTTCTACCAAAAAGTCCAGTAAGATTTCTGACTCATCAAAGAGATCCACCATTTGATGGAAATTTTCATAGGTCTGCTTGAGTTCATTTAATTCTTGAGATGTCTTTTGCGCAGCAATGTTATCATCCCAAAAATCAGGTTCTGTCATTTTATTTTCTAAAATGGCAATTTCTTCTTCCAATGCCTCTAAGTCAAAGAGACCCCCTGAAAGAAGCTAATTTTTCACGATTTGCGTCAATTTTTTGACGAATTTCTGAAATGTCCATAAGTACCTCTTTCTATGTATCTAGTCTATTATATCATAACCTTCACTATTTGCCCACCTTCCAATATTGGATCTGCTGGTTGACAACTGCCAAGCCAGCTGATTTTCAGCATTTTTTCTATTCATTTGTAACCTAATTGTTAGAAAAAAAGATCCTCTTATGCTAGACTGGTAGCATGACAACAGTAGCTTTTATGTCCGATTTACATATTGATTCAAACAACTTCGGCAAAGAAGAATTAGAGACTCTGATCACTCTTTTCAAGGACAAAAAAATTCAACATCTCCATATTGCAGGAGATATTGCCAACGGCTTTGAAAAGACGTCACAGGAATTTTTAGACCAACTTCAATGTCACCTTCCAGTGACCTTTAGCCTAGGAAATCATGATATGCTGGGCCTATCAGAAGAAGCCATGAGACCTTTTGAATTTCAAAAAATCTCATTCTCCAATCATACGCTTCTTGCCTTTTCGGGCTGGTATGACTACAGCTTTGTTCCTACTATTTCTCCCCAAAAACATCTCCAAACCAAGAATCTGTTTTGGTTTGACAGACGCCTCCAACGAATGGGATCTGATCCAGCCATTACCCAACGTCTGTTGCAAGAACTGGAACAAGAGCTCATGCGTGTAGACCAACCCCTGATCATCGCCATGCACTTTGTTCCTCATAGTCAGTTTCTCCTGCGCCACCCTTATTTTGAACGCTTTAATGCTTTTCTAGGGAGCCAAGCCTTTCATGAGCTTTTTCGGCAATTCCCTGTCAAAGATGTCATATTTGGACACAGCCACCACAGAATTTCAGATAGGAAAATCGACAATATCACCTATCATGCCAGACCTTTAGGCTATGTCCGAGAATGGGAGCTTTGCAAACAATTTTTCGATGCTTTTCCTGAATATGATTTTCCAAAACGATACGATCCCTACAAACGCTATCGCAGAATCAAAGACCTCCCCGAATTTAAAGCATACAAGAAAAAACAGCTCGCTCATGAATTTTCTCAAACCATGACGATCCTTGAACTGTAAAAAAAAATTGGTTCCTTCGGAACCAATTTTTTTTACTCTTCTGTATCCAAGAGATTTTTTGCAACGATTGCAGCTAGAACACCACCGACAATTGGAGCCAAGATAAAGATCCAAATTTGTTGAAGGGCTGCACCACCAACAAAGAGGGCAGGTGCCAAGCTACGAGCTGGGTTAACAGAAAGTCCTGTAATGTTCAAACCAACAAGAATAATCAAAGTCAAGCTCAAACCGATCACAAGACCAGCGATTTTCCCATTACCTTTGGTAGCTGATGTCACTGTCATGATGACTAAGATAAAGATAAAGGACGCAATCACTTCAAACAAGAAACCGCCAAATGGAGTCACTCCTTTAGCCAAGGCATTTTCACCAAGACTAGCTGTTGACATACCTGAATTTGACAAGAGGAAAAGTACTGTTGCAGATGCGAGAACCGCCCCCACTACTTGCGCTGCAATATAATTAATCAAGTCCTTTGAAGACAAGCGTTTGTTCACAAACATGGCAATCGAAACAGCTGGGTTCAAGTGGGCACCAGAAACAGTCCCAATTGAGTAAGCTGCTGCAACAATGGATAAACCGAATGCCAAAGCAATTCCTAAATGTCCCAGACCTTCTGTTCCATTTCCAAAAACAACTGCGCCAGTCCCGATAAAGACAAGCATAAATGTGCCGATTACTTCAGCAAAAAACTTTTTCATAACTAAGTTTCCTTTCTTCAAACTGTTGACTAGTTTATCAAAAATCCACACGTACCTCAAGAAATATGCCCAGTCTATTTTGCCCGCAAAAAAAGCCATCCGAAGATGACTTTTTTTATCCTTAAATGGCGTTTTTATCTTTTCCAAGTGCACGTTGAACGGCTTTTACAATCTCAACGAGAACAACAATCAAGAGCGAACCAATCATAACAGCTAACCATTGTGTCAAACTCAAATGAGAGACATGGAAGAGTTTGTTAAATCCAGGGACAATGATGGTCGCCATCAAGAGAACAAAGGCAACTGGAATCGACCAGTTAAAGGTCTTGTTCTTGAAGAGTCCCACTTTAAAGATGGATTGGTAAACCGATTTAACGTTAAAGGCATGGAGCAATTGGATCAAACCAAGAGTTGCAAAGGCCATAGTCAAAGCGTCTGCATGGATTTCGGCACGAGTCGCATGTTCTGGATAGAGTAAGGCCCAGCCATAAACACCAAGAACCAGCATGGTTTGGAAGACACCTTGATAAAGAATAGCTCCGAAGACCCCACCGTCAAAGAAGTTAGATTTACGTCCTCGAGGTTTGTGGGTCATGACACCTGGCTCAGCTGGTTCCACACCAAGGGCGATGGCTGGTAGGGTATCTGTTACCAAGTTGATCCAAAGAAGATGTACTGGTTGTAACACATCCCAACCAAAGAGGGTTGCAAAGAAGATGGTGAAGACTTCAGCCATATTGGCAGACAAGAGGTATTGGATTGATTTTTGGATATTTGAGAAGACCTTACGTCCTTCTTCTACCGCTACGATAATGGTTGCAAAGTTATCATCTGCAAGGACCATGTCTGAAGCTCCCTTAGAAACTTCTGTACCTGTAATCCCCATACCGATACCGATATCAGCTGTCTTAAGTGATGGTGCATCGTTGACCCCGTCACCAGTCATAGCAACAACTTTGCCTTCATTTTGCCAAGCTTTCACGATCCGAACTTTGTGTTCAGGTGATACACGCGCATAGACAGAGTATTGCTTGAAGACTTTTTGGAATTCTTCGTCAGAGAGTTCATTCAACTCAGCCCCTGTGAAGACATGGTCTTCTGTATCATTTGGATCGATGATTCCCAGACGTTTGGCAATGGCTTCTGCTGTATCTTGGTGGTCACCCGTGATCATGATAGGACGGATACCCGCTTCCTTAGCGACACGGACAGCTTCTGCTGCTTCTGGACGCTCAGGGTCAATCATGCCGACCAAACCAGAGAAGATCAGGTCAGACTCAACAATTTCAGATTCCAAGGTTGGGATTTCGTTGCTTGTCTTATAAGCCATCATCAAGACACGAAGGGCTTGTTTGGCCAAGTCTTTGTTGGTAGCAAGGATAGCTTTCTTGTCTTCATACGTGATAGGACGAACTTCCCCATTAACTTCAATACGCGTCACACGTTTGAGCAATTGGTCAGGAGCTCCTTTGACAGCGATAAAGTAAGAACCGTCCGATTCCTTATGGATAGTTGACATAAGCTTACGGTCAGAGTCAAATGGCAATTCTGCCACACGTGGTTCATCCTTCAAAATTTCGCGAACATCAAAATTGTGATCCAAACCAAACTGTACCAAAGCAGTCTCTGTTGGGTCCCCAATCAACTTGCCAGATGGGTCCACCTTAGTATCATTGGCAAAGTTCATGATACGAAGGGTATTGTTGCTAGCAGCAATTTCAGCTGCAGAGCTTTGCAATTGACCGTTGGTGTAGACCTTCTCAACAGTCATTTGGTTCATAGTCAAAGTACCTGTTTTATCAGATGCGATGATTTCTGTTGAACCAAGAGTTTCAACCGCTGGTAATTTACGAACAATCGAATTGCGTTTGGCAAGGGTTGTAGTTCCCAAAGATAGAACGATAGTTACAATGGCAGGAAGTCCTTCTGGAATGGCCGCAACCGCAAGGGCTACCGCAACCATCAAGCCTTCTAATGGATGCTCTCCACGAACGAAGACACCAACTAAGAAAGTAATGACCGCAATCACAACAATTAAGTAAGTCAAGGCTTTAGATAATTGTTCCAAGCTTTGCTTCAATGGTGTTTCAGTCTCATCGGCATTAGCCAACATATCTGCAATCTTACCAACTTCTGTATACATACCAGTGTTTGTTACGACACCAATACCACGACCATAAGTTACATTTGAGTTTTGGTAACCCATATTAACGCGGTCCCCAATACCAGCATCTGCTTCAACAAGTCCTGTCACATCTTTTTCAACTGGCACAGACTCCCCTGTAAGAGCTGCTTCTTCAATTTTAAGAGAAGCTGCTTCAAACAAACGCATATCTGCAGGCACGACATCTCCCGCTTCAAGCAAGACGATATCTCCGGGTACCAATTCTTTTGAGTCAATCTCAATAACATGGCCATCACGACGAACACGAGCCATGGGGCTAGACATATTTTTCAGAGCTTCAATGGCTGCTTCTGCTTGCCCTTCTTGGTAAACCCCAAAGGCAGCATTCAAGACAACAACGGCCAAGATGATCATGGCATCCGTTAGACCGTCCATTCCTTCTGTAATCACAGAAAGTGCCGCTGCCACAAGCAAGATGATAATCATCAAATCCTTAAATTGATCAAGGAATTTAGCTAGTAGGCTACGTTTTTCACCCTCTTCCAACTCATTACGACCATAATTCGCTAAGCGTTCTTGAGCCTGGGCGGTTGACAAACCTTCGACAGATGAGTCCAAGTTCTTTAGGACTTCCTCAGAAGATTGCGTGTAAAACAAATCTTTATTTTGTTCTTTTGACAAAACAGTCTCCTCCTTTTTGGCCTCTTTTTACAAAAAAAGAGACCTGTTTTTTAAAAAAACAAGTCTCGCTGTTTAATATAGTGCCGGAAATAATTCGTAATGACGACACTATCGCGGAAAACCGCCAGCTACTCCCTTGAGTGGTTTTATTATACCATTTTTATAGAATAAAGCAAGCGGGATCTCTAATAATTTAATGAGGTCTATTCTTCCCATTCCACTAGTAATTGATAATTGGCAAATTCCTGTTCTCCATCGAGAGTTAACAAGCGATAAGAGACTTGCAAATGACCTGCTTCTAATTGAAAGAGGTCTGTTGTAATCAAAAACTGCTGAATGCCCATTGGAGTTGGGATGATTGCCCCACCATCTTCATTTTTGTAGAAACGCATGATGGATTTAGGACTTGAGAAACGTGTCATGACCAATTCGTCATTGGAAAATTTCAAAGCAACCTTTTCATCTTCTTCATTGGTATACAAGAGATATTGAAAACCTGCTTTTTCCTTCCATTCACCTTGATAGTACTGATCAACGATTTCCATTTCTTCTCCAAATCGAATGGTATTTTGAATGCGAATCTGCATCTTTGTCTCCTTCTCTTCTTTTCTTGCCTTACTATTCTATCAAATTTTACGCATTTTGACTGCCCCTATTAGCCTCTAGATCGCAAAATAGGCTTTTTTTTGCTATAATAGACCCATGAATGAAAAAGTCTTTCGCGATCCCGTGCATGATTACGTTCATGTGGATCATCCCATCATTTATCAATTAATTAATAGTAAAGAATTTCAACGACTACGCCGCATCAAACAACTGGGGACATCTGGTTTTACCTTCCACGGTGGGGAGCATAGTCGTTTTTCTCACTGTCTTGGCGCCTATGAAATTTCAAGACGCATTCTATCCATTTTTGATGAAAAGTATGCAGAGCAATGGCATTCTGATGAAAACTTACTGACCATGACAGCCGCTCTTCTTCATGACATTGGACATGGTGCCTATTCCCATACCTTTGAAGGACTGTTTGGGACCGATCATGAAAAAATGACCCAGCTGATCATCACCAGTCCAGAGACGGAGGTCAATCAGATCCTCTTGCAAGTGGCTCCTGATTTCCCAAATCGTGTAGCCAGCGTCATTGATCATACCTATCCCAATAAACAAGTGGTGCAATTGATTTCTAGTCAAATTGATGTGGACCGGATGGATTATTTACTGCGGGATGCCTATTTTACAGGTGCTTCCTATGGAAAATTTGACTTGACCCGTATTTTGCGCGTCATTCGACCGATTGAAAATGGCATTGCCTTCCAACAAAATGGCATGCATGCTGTCGAGGATTACGTGGTCAGCCGTTACCAAATGTATATGCAGGTCTACTTCCACCCGGCTACTCGTGCCATGGAAGTCCTCCTTCAAAATCTTCTCAAACGAGCTAGAACCATTTATCCAGATCAGAAAGAGTATTTTCAACTGACTTCACCTCGCTTGATTCCATTTTTTGAAGAAGAAGTCACTATCCAAGACTACCTAAATCTAGATGACGGTGTGATGAATACCTATTTCCAAGTCTGGATGGATAGTCCGGATACCATCTTATCTGATCTTGCTCAGCGCTATATTAATCGGAAAGTCTTTAAATCGATTCTATTTACAGAAGATAAGCGAAAAGACTTAGCAATCCTTGAAAAACTGATTAAAGAGGTTGGGTTTAATCCAACCTACTACACAGCTATTCATCAAAATTTTGACCTGCCCTACGATATTTATCGACCAGAGCTTGAAAAACCGCGGACCCAGATCGAGATGATCCGAAAAGATGGGAGTCTCGCTGAATTGTCTCAGTTGTCTCCACTCGTCGCTGCTTTAGCAGGAACTCGCTATGGGGACAACCGCTTCTATTTCCCCAAAGAAATGCTGGAGGTTAATGGACTTTTCAGTAAGCAAGTAGAGGAATTCACTTCCTATATCACCAATGATTATTTTACAGGAGAGACGGATGTCCATTAAATTAGTGGCGATCGATATCGACGGTACACTTCTCAATTCAAAAAAAGAGATCACACCTTCCGTATTTGAAGCCATTCAAGACGCTAAAACCGCAGGCGTTAAAATCGTTATCACAACTGGTCGTCCTATCGCAGGGGTCTCAAAACTTTTAAAAAAACTCCATTTGATGGATCCTGGAGACTATGTCATTACCTTTAATGGCGGTCTGGTGCAAGAAACCGCTACTGGAAAAGAACTCATCAAGGACCTTTTAGATTATGAGGACTATCTCGATATCGAGTCTCTTGCTAACAAACTCCAAATCCACTCTCATGCTATTACTAAAGACGGCATCTATACCAGCAATCGAGATATCGGACGCTACACCATTCATGAATCTCAACTGGTCAATATGCCCCTTTATTACCGGACGCCTGAAGAAGTTCGTGAGAAAGAATTTGTCAAGGCCATGTATATCGATGAACCAGACATTCTGGATGATGCGATTGCAAAAATCCCTAAAGAATTTAAGGATCGCTTCACGATGGTCAAATCAGCCCCTTTTTATTTAGAAATTCTAGGGAAAACAACCAATAAGGGAGCAGCTGTTCTTCATTTAGCTGAACGACTTGGAATCCAGCAAGAAGAAACCATGGCCATCGGAGATGAGGAAAATGACCGTTCCATGCTAGAAGTCGTGGGACATGCCGTCGTTATGGAGAATGGCAATCCAGCTCTTAAAAAAATTGCTACACATATTACCAAATCAAATGATGAATCTGGCGTTGCATACGCCATTAGAAAGTGGGTATTATAAGAAATGTACCATTACCAGCTAGGAATTTCTGCTAGTGAGCATGATGACTTTGTTATTCAGAGTGACCAAACCAATCTCTTACAAAGCAGCTCATGGGCAAAAATCAAAGATAATTGGGGAAATGAACGGGTTGGTTTTTATCAAGAAGACCAATTAGTCGCTGTTGCAAGCATCTTGATTCAACCCCTGCCACTTGGCTTTTCCATGCTCTACATTCCTCGAGGCCCAATCATGGATTACCAAAACAAGGAGCTGGTTTCATATGTGATCCAGTCCCTTAAAAAGATAGCCAAACAATACAAGGCCTTGTTTGTGAAATTTGATCCAAGTCTTTTCTTGAGTAAACACTTGATTGGACAAGAAAATACGGAAACCACTGATGTACAAGCGGTCATCGACACCTTAACTAAAGAAGGGGTTGAATGGACTGGCCGAACCAGTGATATGGCAGAAAATATCCAACCACGCTTTCAAGCGAATATCCACAAAGAGTTTTTCACTGAGCAAGATCTTTCAAAATCTACTCGACAAGCCATCCGAACCGCTCGAAACAAAGGGATCCAAGTGCAATTTGGCGGGACTGAATTGTTAGAGGACTTTGCTTCTCTCATGAAAAAGACTGAAGCTCGTAAAAGCATTCATTTACGTGGAAAAGACTACTACGAAAAACTACTCACAACCTACCAAGGACAATCCTACATTACTTTATCTACTCTTGATCTCGAGAAACGGAAAAGCTCCCTTACAAAAGATCTTGAAAAAAACAAGGCAGAGGCTGAAAAATTCACAGAAAAAACAAAGCCTGGCAAGGTTGAAAATAACCAAAAAGAAAAAGAGCGGATAGAGGAAGAACTGCAATTTCTTGAACAGCATCTCCAAGCAGGTAGACAAGTCGTTCCTTTATCTGGGACCTTAACCCTTGAATTCGGTGGGACGTCTGAAAATGTTTATGCAGGGATGGATGAAGAATTCCGCCGTTACCAACCTGCTATCCTCACCTGGTATGAAACTGCCCAACACGCTTTTGATCGTGGCGCTTCTTGGCAAAATATGGGGGGCATTGAAAATTCACTCGATGGTGGTCTCTATCATTTCAAATCTAAATTTAATCCTGTCATTGAAGAATTTGTTGGGGAATTCAACCTCCCAACCAGTCCACTTTATCCACTTGTAAACAAAGTCTACAAGATCCGGAAAAAATTAAGGAGTAAATAAGTTACATGACTCTTACGACAATTTCAAAAGAAGAATTTACCTCATTTGCAAATACTGTCTCCCATCGATCTTTTATCCAATCTGCTGAAATGGCAGATCTGCTTGAAAAGCGAGGAAATACGGTCCAATTTATCGCTTGGAAACAAGAAAATCAAGTCCAAGTAGCAGCGATCTTGTACAGTCTTCCTATGACAGGTGGTCTCCATATGGAAATCAATTCCGGACCCCTTTACCAAGAGGAAGACATGCTAGAACCCTTCTATGCAGCCTTAAAAGACTATGCGAAAGAAAATGGGGCTATTGAACTCGTTATCAAGCCCTATGATACCTATCAAACCTTTGACAGCGATGGCAATCCAACCAGTGAAGAGCAAACCCATTTTATGGATACCCTTAAAAAATTGGGCTATCAGCATGATGGTTTAACAACAGGTTATCCAGGTGGAGAAGGTGATTGGCATTATGTGAAAGATATGGAGGGCATCACCGAAAAAAATCTTCTCAAGAGCTTCAGTAAAAAAGGAAAGCCACTTGTCAAAAAAGCCAAATCTTTCGGTATTGAACTGAAACGATTAAACAGAGATGAACTGCAACTCTTTAAGGATATTACTTCCTCTACCAGTGACCGTCGCGACTATCAGGATAAGACCTTGGATTATTACCAAACTTTCTATGACAGTTTTGGCGACAATGCAGATTTCATGATCGCAACACTGAACTTCCACCATTACTACACGAATCTTGAAAAAGACCAAGGAAAACTAGCACAGAAGATTGAGAAATTACAGAAGGATCTTGAAGTCAACCCCAATTCAGAGAAAAAACAAAATCAACTTCGTGAATTCTCTAGCCAGTTTGATACCTTTGAGGTGAGAAAGAGGGACGCAAAAGAATATATTGAAAAATATGGAGATCAAGACGTCATTCTTGCAGGTAGCCTCTTCGTCTATATGCCACAAGAATCCACCTATTTATTCAGTGGCTCTTATACAGAATTTAATAAGTTCTATGCTCCTGCTGTTCTCCAGGAATATATGATGCTTGAAACCATCAAACGTGGTATCCCAAGATATAACTTCCTTGGTATTCAAGGAATCTTTGACGGGTCAGACGGTGTTCTTCGTTTCAAACAAAACTTCAACGGCTACATCGTCCGTAAGATGGGGACCTTCCGTTATTACCCAAGTCCTCTGAAATACAAACTGATTTCTCTCGTTAAGAAACTATTAGGACGTTCCTAACTTAAAAGACCAGCTTTGTAGCTGGTCTTTTCTACTATAAAAAAGACGAGAAACCTCTCGCCTTTTTATATGTCATTATTTAACGAAGTCAAGCAATGCCAAGAAGCTTTCTGGATCAAGTGATGCACCACCTACAAGAGCTCCGTCAACGTCTGGACAAGCCATGTATTCAGCAACGTTTTCAGGTTTCACTGAACCACCGTATTGAACACGTACTTTGTCAGCCACTTCTTGACCAAAGTCAGCAGCTACAACGTCACGAACAACTTTACACATTTTTTGTGCGTCGTCTTGTGAAGCTGATTTACCAGTACCGATCGCCCAGATTGGTTCGTATGCGATAACTGTTGAAGCCACTTGTTCTGCAGTCAATCCAGCAAGAGCAGCTGAAACTTGAGCCCCTACAAATTCTGCTGCTTTACCAGCTTCGTAAGTTTCAAGGCTTTCACCACAACAGATGATTGGAAGCATACCGTTCGCAAAGATTGCTTTTGCTTTTTTGTTGATATCTTCATCAGTTTCATGGAAGTAGTCACGACGTTCTGAGTGACCGATCACAACGTAGTCAGTACCGATTTCTTTCAAAACTTGTGGGCTAGTTTCACCAGTGAAGGCACCAGCATTTTCAAAGTAAGTGTTTTGGGCAGCAACTTTAAGGTTTGAACCTTTAGCAGCAGCAAGAACAGTTGTCAAGTCAACTGCAGGAGCTGCGATACCAGCTTCAACAAGGTCAGCTGAAGGAAGTTTTGATGCTACAGCTTCAACGAATGCTTTTGCTTCTTCTGGATTTTTGTTCATTTTCCAGTTACCAGCGATAAATGGTTTACGTGACATTTCACATACCTCTTTTTTCTAATTTTATACTATCTATTTTACCATAATTTTCGTCATAATGAAAGGTTGCACAAGCTCATTTTACTTTTTACCAAAATAAAAACCCCGTCTTCACGGGGTTTTCTGTCTGTCTATATAATTGTTAATCTGGGAACTAGATCGAATTAAGCTTCGATTTCAGTAACCATACCTGAACCAACAGTACGTCCACCTTCACGGATTGAGAATGTAGTACCTTGTTCAACGGCGATTGGGTGGATCAACTCAACGTCGATAGTCACGTTATCACCAGGCATTACCATTTCAGTTCCAGCTGGAAGTTCGATAGATCCAGTTACGTCAGTTGTACGGAAGTAGAACTGTGGACGGTAGTTGTTGAAGAATGGAGTATGACGTCCACCTTCTTCTTTAGTAAGGATGTAAACTTCACCTTTGAATTTAGTGTGTGGGTTGATTGAACCTGGTTTAGCGATAACTTGTCCACGTTCGATTTCATCACGTTGGATACCACGAAGAAGCACACCAACGTTATCCCCTGCAAGACCTTCGTCAAGTTGTTTACGGAACATTTCAACACCAGTAACAACTGCTTTTTGGATTTCGTCTTTGATACCAACGATTTCGATTTCATCGTTGACACGAACAACACCACGGTCGATACGTCCTGAAGCAACTGTACCACGTCCAGTGATTGAGAATACGTCTTCGACTGGAAGAAGCAATGGTTTGTCAGTATCGCGTTCTGGTTCTGGGATGTACTCATCAACAGTATCCATCAATTCCATGATGATATCTTCATATTTAGAGTCACCTTCAAGAGCTTTAAGAGCTGAACCTTGGATAACTGGAAGGTCATCACCTGGGAAATCGTATTCTGAAAGAAGGTCACGGATTTCCATTTCAACCAATTCAAGCAATTCTTCATCGTCAACCAAGTCAACTTTGTTCATGAAGACGATCAAGTGTTTAACACCAACCTGACGTGAAAGAAGGATGTGTTCACGTGTTTGTGGCATTGGTCCGTCAGTTGAAGCTACTACAAGGATAGCTCCGTCCATTTGAGCGGCACCAGTGATCATGTTTTTAACGTAGTCCGCGTGTCCTGGAGCGTCGATGTGAGCGTAGTGACGTTTAGCAGTTTCGTACTCAACGTGTGCAGTGTTGATGGTGATACCGCGTTCGCGTTCTTCTGGAGCAGCATCGATAGACGCATAGTCTTTAGGTTGGTTAACTGATGAAGGCAAGCGACGTGCCAAAACAGTTGTGATTGCTGCAGTTAGGGTAGTTTTACCGTGGTCAACGTGTCCGATTGTACCGATGTTAACGTGCGGTTTACTACGATCGTATTTTTCTTTTGCCATTTGAGTAAAAGCCTCCAATAAAATATATTTTATAGATAGACAGTAGGCAATACAGTCTAACTTTCCTTACTATTCTATCGAATTTTAGATAAAATTGCAAGCCTTTTACCTATATTTTCTTAATTATTCCTCTTCTTTCCTTTTGTTTTGTCAGCTTGCTGAAAGATCCTGATCTAGCTTTGAAAATTCTCATTTAAAATCTGCTATTTAAGCCTTTCTGTACCTTTTGCTTCTTTGGGTTCAGGGAATAAAAAAATCGGAACAGTCGTTCCGATTTTTTTAACCTGAATTACGTAATCCTGTCGCCACACCGTTGATGGTGATATGGATTAGCTTGTCTTGATCGGCTGATAATTCTCCGGTCCGTTGACGTCGAATCAATTCTAACTGAATATAGTTCAAAACGTTAAAGTACGGCATCCGATAATCTAAACTTTCTTTCAGATAAGGGTTTTCAGCGAGCAACTCGTCTTGCTCTTCAATCATCAAGATGATGTCCTTGGTCAATTGCCATTCATGTAAGATGATCTGATAGATATTACGAACTTCTTCTTCTTCACACAATTGGGCGTACTCAAAGGCAATGTCCATGTTGGCTTTGGATAAGACCATGTCCACATTTGACAAGAGAGATTGGAAGAAAGGCCAGTTTTTATACATGTATCGAAGGGTTTCGATATTCTCAGGATCCTCATCGATAAATTCCTTAAAGCTAGAACCTACTCCGTACCAACCAGGGAACATCACCCGACTTTGTGACCATGAGAAGACCCATGGGATAGCACGCAAACCACCGATTTCTGTAATGGTCTTACGAGCAGCAGGACGTGAACCAATATTAAAGCTTGAAATTGCTTTGATCGGACTTGATTCAAAGAAGTAGTCATAGAAGTGCTCATTTCCAAAGACCAAATCACGATAGATATCGTAACTGCGATTCACGACTTTATCCATGACTTCCCCGAAACGATCAAACATAGAGAATGGACTCTTTTGTTCGGCAATCATTCGGTTAATGGTTGCAGAGACGAGCATCTCAAGGTTGTAGTAAGCAGCATCTTTATTTCCATATTTATTGCCGATTACTTCCCCTTGCTCAGTTAAGCGGATACGGTCATTAATGGATTTCAATGGTTGAGACGTGATGGCTTCATAAGTAGGACCTCCACCACGACCAACAGTACCACCACGACCATGGAAGAAGGTAATCTTCACTCCAAACTCATCTCCGATAGCGGTCAATTGTTGTTGGGCTTTAAAGAGGGTCCAGCAAGAAGACAAGTATCCACCATCTTTGTTGGAATCAGAATAACCTAACATAATCTCTTGGTAGTTGTTCTTAGAAGCAATCCAACGTTTGGCAATCGGAAGAGACAAGTAACTTCTCATGGTTTCTTCTGAGTGATCCAAATCTTCGATGGTTTCAAACAAAGGCACGATTTGCACACGAGCTTTTTCCGTATCGACTAAGCCCACTTCTTTCAACATCACAGCCAATTCCAACATATCTGACACACTGGTTGCATGAGAAATGATGTTTTGACGAATGACTTCTTCTCCTAAACGATCCTTCAATTCACGGGCCGTTTGGAAAATCGCTAATTCTTTTTCAAGCAGTTCAGATTTTTCAGCATGAGTTGCTGATAAAATACGTGGATCTTCTAAAAGTTCTTTCAAGAGAACTTGACACTTTTCATCCTCTGATAAATCAGAATAATGGTCATTAATTCCAGCTGATTTCAGCAATTCTGCCACACAGGCTTCATGCACACTCGAATCCTGGCGCATATCAATAGAGGCCAGATAGAATCCAAAAACATCGATGGCTTCTAGAAGTTCTGCAAATTCACCAGAAATCAAATACTCTGATTTGTTTTCTAACAAGGAATCTTTTATCTTTTCAAGGTCTTCTTTAAATTCTTGAGCTGATGCATAAGCTGGAGCTTCTTTCTCAGAAATTTTCTTTAGAGCCCCAGAGATACGATTGCCGATATAATCAGAAACTGGCCCTTGTTGATGAGCATTTGCTCCTAATAACCTCTCGACAGCATAACGATCTTCTCTAGTTTCCCCAACCATCGTCCATTCTTTTAAATTGACCAAGGTTTGGATCAATTTTGACTGGATATAGTGGAAAGCCCGACGGTAAGGTTCTTTTTCACGAAAGACGGATGTATCACTGGATAGGGCGGCCATTTCAGCTACTGCTTCACTTGTTTTAGAAAGACTCGTTGAAAGGGAGAAATGACGGTATAATTTTGAAATCTTTTCGATGTAATAGTTCAAAATGACTTCACTTTGAATAGTTGCTGAACGCTTCAAGGTCTCAGCTGTTACAAATGGATTCCCGTCCCGGTCTCCCCCGATCCACATACCCATTGTGATCGGACGTGGTTGTTCAAGCTCTAATCCATGCTCTTTTGCCAAGCGTTTGTATTCCAACATCAGGTTTGGAACAGCTTGCAAGAAGGAGCTATTGTAATATTCCATGACGTTGGTGATTTCATTAGTAACCTTCAATTTTTTGTCACGAATCATATCCGTTTGCATCATGATTTCGATATTACAACGAAGGTTGTTATACCACTTATTCTCATTCATTAAACCAGCTTTAACATCCCGGTGCTGACGAAGAAGAGCATGAATATGATTGGTTAGATCCAGCATGGTTTTTCGTTGCACTTGAGTTGGATGGGCTGTTAAAACAGGTACAATATTGAGATTTTCAAGAATTTCTTGTGCATCTTCATTTTTTGCAACTTCTTTAATGGTTGAAGAAAGTTTTCCGAGGTATTCACCATCCACGTTATTCAAATGATTGATTTCATAGGCCAAATCGACATCTTCTGAGATGTTAATCAAGAGTGGTAAAATGGCAAAATAACGTGAAATCACTGTCATTTCTTCATTTGTCAATTGTTCCACTATTTGATTCAACTCACGATAGTTCTGTGTTTTTGATAGATCCTTCAACTGCGTAATTTTATCAAAGGTTTCCGGACGAACCAAATTTTTCGTAATATCATCTAATAAATTGGTTAAGATTTCGGCTTCTTCTTTGATAATATCTTTATTTGTGAAGTTCTCTAATTTTTGTAAGACCATTTTTTCTCCTTTTTGAATAGCCATTCAACAATTCCCTTTTAATAATAAGGTTTGATTTTACCTTTTTCTTCAAAAACCATGCCTTCTTGTTCCATCTTAGCCCGTTTTTCACTAGCATCGATATTCAAAACGAAAGCAATCGCTACGGATAAGACCCATAAGCTATTTCCCCCTTGGGATAAGAAGGGGAAGGTCACTCCTGTAGACGGAATCAAACCAGAAATTCCTCCGATGTTAATGAAGGTTTGCACTAAGATCATCCCACCGATCCCAATGGCCATCATCGAATTAAAAGGATTCTTTGCTCGAATACCGACTAAAATGATCCGAAGAATTAAGAAAAATAGGAGAGCAAGGATCAAGCTAGCTCCAACAAAACCTAATTCTTCAATCACGATGGCAAACACAAAGTCTGTGTGCGCTTCTGGTAAGTAACCTTGTTTTTCAATGGAATTTCCTAGCCCCAAGCCAAACCAACCACCGTTACTCATTGCATAGTAAGAATTAGCTAATTGGTGACCTGCGCCAGACAAGTCATTAAAGGGGTTAAAGAAGGCACTAAAACGTTTGGCTACATAACCAAAGACAGGAATTTTAGCGACACGGTCCACACCGATAATCCAAATTGAACCAAGGACAATGGTGGATGCTCCTACAACTAAACCAAGTAAAGAGGTAAACCAACGATAGCCCACTCCACTAGCCGTAATCATGATCAAGACCGTTAAGGCCAAGATCGTCGCATTTCCCAAGTCCGGCATAATCACAACGATTCCAATCAGAATCAAGGTCAGCCAACGCCAATCGTTTAAATTCCTTGGAATCCATTCATTATGGGTCAAGGCTTGATAATCATAATCACGGATTTCATCTTGTCGTTTCGAAAAGATCAAGGCCAGATACCAGACTAAGATCACCTTAAGGTATTCAGCTGGCTGGATACTAAACCCTCCAGGAATGGTCAACCAACCGTGAGCTCCATTGACCGTATCTGTGATAAACCTAGACAGAATCAACAAAATCACTTCAATAAAAATGACAAAAGCCAGCACCTTTTTATTTCGAAGGAAGTTTAGGCTAAATTTATAAATCAAGGCGATGGTTAGAAGACTTAGGATGAAAAAGAGCCCCTGTGTCCGTACCATCCGAATCGAACTCACTCCACTTTGAATTGCCAAGGCACTTGTTGTCGAATAGACAACAATCAAGCCAATGATGGATAAAATCAAATAGGGAATGAGGATGGAATAATTTAAAAGATGTCTTTTTTCAATTTTCATAATTCACCATATTCCTAATGTTCAACCTTCATTATATCATTTTTAAGAAGCAAAACCAAGAAAAGTCCAGAAAAGATTCGGCTTCTTCCCAATTTTCAAGAAATATTCTAATCATTCTTCTTATTTTCATATATTTTTATCCTTTTTCGATGAAAAGATTCCTTTTTTTTGAAAATAATGGCTGAAATCAGCATCTTTTAAGCATTAAGTTTTGCCTTTTCGTTTTTTTTACGGTAAAATGTTTCTGTATGAGAAAAAGGATAAAACCCGTTGTTCTCTTGGTCTTTTTTATCGGTATCATTTCTTTTCTCGTTCTTTCACGAACGATTGCCGATCTACAAGCCAGAGAGCGACAAGAAACAACCAAAACCATTCCGAACTCCAATACACCTCGAAAAACAACTACTGCAAGCTCTTCTTCTAAAAAAGAAGAAGACATCAATCCAGAACTGGTTGGCCGCCCGATCATTGATATTTCAGGCTGGCAATTGCCTAGTGAAATTGATTACGATGTCCTCTCCCAAAATGTGGGAGGTGTAATCGTTCGTGTCCATAGTGGGGCTCAAGCGAAAAAGGAAAATGCAGCAACCTACTTAAATGGTCTGGATAAATCTTTTAAAACCCATATCCAAGAATTCCAAAAACGAAATATCCCTGTCGCAGTCTATGCTTATGTCGCTGCTAAGGATAAAAAAGAAATGGAAAAAGAAGCAGAAGAATTTTACAAGGCTGCTTCTCCTTACAAACCGACCTACTATTGGTTAGACGTTGAGGAAAAAACCATGAAGGATATGAATGCAGGCGTTGAAGCTTTCCGAGCAAAACTACAAGCTTTGGGTGCAAAAAATATTGGACTCTATATCGGAACTTACTTCATGGAAGAACACAGTATCTCCACTGATAAATTTACGGCTCTTTGGATTCCTACTTATGGATTTGATGATGGCTACTATAATGCTGCACCAGATACCAACACGGAATACGACTTGCATCAATATACCTCTCAAGGGCAATTAAATGGATTCTCACACTACTTGGATCTCAACCAAATTGCTCCGACGCAAGACCAAGAAGCGATTTATCGGAAACTTTTCAAGGTACAAAAAGATAACTCTTCCTCATAGCCTTAAAACAGCAGATCAAGTGATCTTCACTTTTTCTGCTGTTTTCTATTTTTCAGGAGAAGGCAATATTGCCGCTATTATATGTTATAATGGTCTAATGAAATCTGATTTTGTAGAGAAAAAGAGAAAAGGAGAAAGCCATGGCAAAAAAAAATAAAGTAAAAAAAACCTTGGTCGAGCAGATCTTGACAAAAGCAAAAATTGAGCACGTAGGCCTACAAATCAACGCTTTAGAAGGGATCTTACCAGAAGGGATTGATCGCTCTACTATTTTCAAAACCCTAGCTCTCAAAGGAGATAAAACGGGGCCCGTGATTGGGATCATTCCTATTACGGAGCATCTTTCAGAGAAAAAATTGGCCAAATTATCGGGAAATAAGAAAGTGGCTATGATTCCTCAAAAGGATCTCGAAAAAACAACAGGTTATATTCATGGTGCCAATAATCCCGTGGGCATTCGTCAAAAGCATCCTTTCCCAATCTTTATCGATGAATCAGCCCTTCAGTTAGAGACCATGATCGTATCTGCTGGGGAAATCGGCCATAGTATTCAAATCAAACCACAACTTCTAGCAGATTTCGTAAAAGCAACTTTTGCAGATATTTTGGAATAACGACAAAGAAGGAGACAAGATTGTGAAACTATATTTTATTCGACACGGACGGACAGAATGGAATGAAGAGGGACGTTTTCAGGGATCAAATGGCGATTCTCCGCTGTTACCAGCCTCTATTCATCAGCTTGAAAAATTAGGAAAGCACCTAGCTACTGTTCCTTTTGATGCAGCCTTTGCAAGTGATCTGCCACGAACAGTCCATACCGCACAGATCATCCTCGATCAATTGGAGACACCTCTAGAATTGCAAGCAACGCCTGCTCTTCGTGAGTGGAATTTGGGAAAACTGGAAGGTGCTAAAATTTCTACTATTTCAGCTATCTATCCCCAACAAATGGATGCCTTTCGCCATAACCTAGCCCGCTTTCAAAATGAAATCTTTGATGCAGAATCTGTCTATGAAACGACCAAACGTACCTGTGATTTTGTAAAAAGCCTGAAAGGAAAAGAGCTCGATACTGTTCTCATCGTTGGACATGGGGCTAATTTGACAGCTTCTATTCGAACCTTGCTCGGTTATGAAACAGGAGAACTCCGCAAAAATGGCGGACTAGATAATGCCAGCGTGACGATTCTGACAACAGATGATTTTGAGCACTATCACTTAGACACTTGGAACGACACCTCTTATATGGAAGACTAAAAAACACTGATCTTGCGATCAGTGTTTTCTTTTGGCTTATTTCATAGTTGGGAAGAGAAGGACGTCGCGAATCGTTGTTACATTTGTCAACAACATAACGAGACGGTCAATACCAATTCCAAGTCCACCTGTTGGTGGCATACCATATTCAAGGGCTTCAACATAGTCATAGTCGATGCCTGTAGCTTCGTCATCTCCCAATTCTTTGGCACGCGCTTGCGCTTCGAACCGTTGTAATTGATCGATCGGATCATTCAATTCCGTGAAGGCATTCGCATACTCTTTGGTCATGATGAAGAGTTCGAAACGGTCAGTGAAGCGTGGATCTTCTGGATTTTTCTTAGCCAATGGAGATACTGCTACTGGGTGACCGTAAACAAAAGTTGGTTGCGTCAAGGTTTCTTCAACGAATTCTTCAAAGAAGGCATTGATAATTTGTCCCACTTCTGTGTAGTGTTTTTCAACCGGTACGTGTTTTTCGTTTGCAAGTGCTACAGCTTCTTCAAAGGTCATGTCTTGCCAGAAGTCAACGCCTGTGATTTCTTTGATCGCATCAACCATGTGAACCCGTTTGAATGGTTCGTTGATTTTGATTTCTGTTCCTTGGTAGTCGATTGGACCATCACCATGGACAGCTTTCGCAGCATGTTGGATGATACCTTCTGTTAAGTCCATGATATCGTGGAAATCAGCGTAAGCTTGGTAGACTTCGATTGAGGTGAATTCAGGGTTGTGAGTAGCATCCATTCCTTCGTTACGGAAGATGCGTCCGATTTCGTAAACGCGTTCCATCCCACCAACAATCAAACGTTTCAAGTGAAGCTCAGTCGCGATACGAAGCACCATGTCAATGTTTTGCGCATTGTGGTGAGTGATAAATGGTTTGGCAGCTGCACCCCCAGCTTCATTGTGAAGCACTGGTGTTTCCACTTCAAGGAATCCTTGACCATCTAAATAACGACGGATTTCAGAGATGATTTTTGAACGAGTTACAAAGCGTTCAAAGCTTTCACGGTTTGAAATCAAATCCAAATAACGTTTACGATAGATGGTTTCAACGTCTGAAAGTCCGTGGAATTTTTCAGGCAAAGGACGAAGGGCTTTTGACAAGTGAGTGATATGAGTTGCTTTAATCGAAAGTTCACCCATGTCTGTGCGCATGATTTCCCCTTCAACTCCAAGGAAATCACCAAGGTCTGCTTTTTTGAAGATTTCGTAGTTTTCTTCTCCAACAGCATCCTTACGAACGTAGATCTGAATTTGACCTTCACGGTCTTGAAGATGAGCAAAGCCAACCTTTCCTTTTCCACGTTTGGTTACGAGACGACCAGCAATAATAGCTGTTTCGTTCAAGTCGTGGAGTTGTTCTTTATCTAATTCTGAATATTTTTCTTTTAATTGACCTGAATTTGCAGTGCGTTCGAATCGCTTCCCAAATGGATCGATTCCTTGTTCACGAAGGGCCGCCATTTTCTCACGACGGACAATCTGCTGGTCATTTAATTCTTCCATATGTTCAGTAGTCATTTGGAACCTCCTAAGTTATTCTCCCCTATTCTATCATATTTAGACCAGAAATTCACTAATATTTACCAATTAAACAAAAATAAGATGGAAGAAAAAATGCAGCTTCTTGAATGAATACTCAAAAACAACTGAAGACCGTCGTTGACTACCTAAATAGCTTGACCTGTATAAGATGAGATGATTGAAAAGGGTTCGACAAAAGTACAAAAAAGGAGCGTGGTGAATCCTGAACCATTCATCCTGACCCGCTCCTATTTTTTATTCATAACGCAGTGCTTCGATCGGATTTAACTTAGAAGCCTTATTTGCTGGTAAAATTCCAAAGATAATGCCAACAAAAGCAGAGAAAATAATACTGCCGATAGCGACATTTAAGGAAATAATCGGTGGTCCTTCTAGGGAGGCTGCTGCGAGTGTAGTAATCAAGCTATTCACACCATAAGCAAGGCCAAGTCCAATCAGCCCACCAATGATAGTCAAGACCATCGACTCAATCAAAAATTGAACCAGAATCTTACCTCGGGTTGCTCCCAATGCTTTGCGAAGACCGATCTCTCTCGTCCGCTCTGTTACAGAAACCAACATGATATTCATGACTCCGATCCCACCAACTAAGAGAGAAATCCCAGCAATAGCTCCGATTACTGATGTCATAATTCCTACTACTTTGTTGGTTTCCTCTAGGATGCTATCCAAATTAAAGATTTGGAATTCTCCTTGGCGAACACCTGAAAGTTCTGTTAGCTTTTGAGCAGCCTCGATCCCAACGGTTTTAATCTGCTTCACATCCGGCACATGGACGACAATATTTTGAATTTCATCCGTTCCGAATTCAGAGGCGAGTTGTGTATTAGCCATCAAGGCACTGCCACCTGAGGAAGCTCCGTAAAGAGCTGTTCCTGCATTTGGATCCTTGAAAATACCAACGACACGATAATTGTTGTCCCCAACAGAGACTACCTGATTCAGTGGATTCTCCGTTCCAAATAATTGTTGGGCTAAGCCTTCATCCAGAAGCACTACCCGGGAGAAATTACTATAGTCTGAAGGGGTTAATTTTCGTCCAGATAAGAGCTCAACCTTTTTGACAGAAAAATAGGTCTCATTTACCCCTTGGATGTTCACTCCGTCTGCTTTTTTCTTTTGAAAAGCAATGGTTGCATTGGAGGTATTGCTAACATAGTAACCATCGATGCCTTGAATCTTGGTTAATTCCTTAACCCAAGATTCTTGCACAACTGGTGGTGCTTCTTGGACTTGACCATCAACATCTTCAGCGTTTTCCCCATCGATATCCGACGGAGCAGCCATCCCTCGGTCTTCAGCTGCAGGGCCACTTTCGCCTCCGCCTTCTCCTGTATCTTCAGAAGGGCCAATATTGATCCCAGTCACATAGCCACTCTTGTTGGGAGAATAAGAGATTTGTACATACTCTTGGTCCTTGGTGAAGGTCTTGGTGACACCAGCTTTCATACCATCTCCCAGAGCCATGATGACAACGACAGAAGCAACCCCAATAATGATCCCCACCATGGTCAAGAAAGACCGTAATTTATGGCTCATAATTGAGCTGATCGCAAATTTCCAATTTTGCATTAGGTCCCCCTTTCCAGCTTGCTATCTGAGGAGATCACTCCGTCACGAATAACGATGCGACGATGCGCAAAGGCTGCAATTTCTGGCTCGTGTGTAACCATGATAATGGTTTTTCCTTCTTGGTTTAGCTTGGTTAACAAGTCCATTATTTGCTCCCCTGTCTTGGTATCTAGAGCTCCAGTCGGCTCATCTGCTAAGACGATGGCTGGCTGATTGACAAGGGCTCGAGCAATCGCAACCCGTTGTTTTTGACCCCCTGAGAGCTCTGAAGGCAAATGGTGCATGCGAGAATGGAGCTCTACCTTTTCAAGGTACTGCTCAGCTAATTCCTTCCGTTTAGCAGGATGAACTCCCGCATAAATGAGAGGCAGTTCTACATTTTGAAAGGCATTGAGCTTAGAGAGAAGAAAGAATTGTTGAAAGACAAAACCGATCTGTTCATTTCGAACACGTGCTAATTTTTTCTCACTGAGATTTCCAACCTCCTGACCTTCTAGGAAATACTCTCCGCTGGTCGGGCGGTCCAACAAGCCAATGACGTTCATTAAGGTCGATTTCCCTGAGCCAGATGGACCCATAATGGCCACAAATTCTCCCTCTTCGACTTCTAAATCGATGTCTTTTAAGACACGAAGTTCCTGATCCCCATTTTTATAGGTTTTATTGATTCCTTTTAGTTCAATCAATTTTGTCATATTTTCCGATCTCTTTTCCATCTTCCAGTTTCTCATTAGGATTCACAATAACTTGAGCATCTTTCTTCAAGCCTGACAAGATTTCCTGGTTTTCAGCATCGGCGTTACCAAGCGTCACTTTTACTTTCTTAGCCTTGCCATTTTCGACCGTCCATACATAACTCGTATCCCCATCAGCCATGACACTTGTCACGGGAACAAGGGGATGTTGAGTAGAACTTTTGACTTCAATATTGACAGAAAAGCCTTGTTTGAGTTCCCCAATCTCACTGGTAATATCCACTGTGAATGGGTACTTGGCTCCACCGCTTCCTTGTGTCCCACCTGCCGCATTGGCACCTGCTTGACCCGCGTCGGTCGGATAGTTGGCTACATAAGAAATCTTTCCTGTCCAGGTTTTATCCGGATAAACCTTGGAAGTGAGGACCACTTCCTGACCTTCAGAGATATTGGCCAAATTGTATTCAGACAACTCCCCTTTGACTTGTAAATTCCCGTTGCTCACAATGTGAACCAGAGTTTGGTTGGTCCCTGTAGTCGATTTTGAAACATCTTTATTGACTTCGACCACGGTACCATCTGTATTACTCCTAACTGTTGTCGCATCCAGAAGAGCCTTAGCCTTGTTCATATTATCGACCGCATCCGACTTAGCATCTCGTAAATCGCTAGCTTGAGAATCGACTGTTCGCTGGGTCTGCGAAGCTGATTTGGCATCTGCTTCTTCATCGCCTGTTGTATCAATGGTCACACCATTTGTCAGTAAGTCATTTAACTGACGATCTGCCTTATTGACAGCACGAACGGCTGCATCATAAGCGGTTTGGGCCTCTGTACTGCTATACTGAACAATTGGCTGACCGGCCGTCACTTGATCTCCTACATTGACCAAAATCGACTGCAAATCCCCTTTGGTTCCATCAAAATAGACATACTGTTCCTGGTTGGCAGTGACTTTCCCAGTTAACAAGACTGAAGAAGCGATCGATCCATCCTTGACCGTTTGCACCATTGGAGTTTCTTTCGTGATTGCCTGATCAGGAGTACTTGGGTGCGAAAACATCATCACACTTCCTGTTCCAATCACCACAATTGCTGCACCTGCAGCTGTAAATAGTTGCCATTTTTTCAATTTCTTCATCGTTTTTCTCCATCAAAGAAAGCGTTTTATTCTATACCATAGTATACCATATTTCCTTACTTTTCTATCTAAAATTGACACGGCAAAATGAAATTTAAATGCTTGGTAACATGCTAAACCCTTGACTTTTGTAACAGTTGATATTACAAT
Source organism: Streptococcus parasanguinis (assembly GCF_016648925.1). Lineage (GTDB taxonomy): Bacteria > Bacillota > Bacilli > Lactobacillales > Streptococcaceae > Streptococcus. The sequence goes on from NZ_JACLQX010000004.1 coordinate 94,813, forward strand.
CAAACTGAAATCCCATTTAGGAGGAAAACATGAAAGAATTTGATATTATTTCAATCGGTGGAGGTAGTGGAGGAATCGCTACGATGAACCGGGCTGGGGAGCACGGAGCTCGCGCTGCCGTCATTGAAGAAATACAATTGGGGGGCACCTGTGTCAACAGAGGATGTGTCCCTAAAAAAATTATGTGGTATGGTGCACAAATTGCAGAAGCTATTCGCGATTATGGACCAGACTATGGATTTACTTCTGAACAGACAAAATTTGATTTTGCAACCTTAAGAAAAAATCGCGAAGCCTATATTGACCGTTCCCGTAATTCCTATGATGGCAGTTTCAAACGCAATGGGGTTGAACGAATTGAAGGACGTGCCCGTTTTGTGGATGCTCATACGGTTGAGGTCAATGGAGAAACCATTAAGGCCAAGCATATCGTAATTGCGACCGGTGCCCATCCTTTCATCCCTTCTGTTCCTGGAGCTGAATTTGGCGAAACTTCTGATGATGTCTTTGCTTGGGAAGAACTCCCTACATCTGTTGCCATTATTGGGGCTGGCTATATCGCGGTGGAACTAGCCGGTATGCTCCATGCCCTTGGTGTTCAGACCGATCTCTTCGTTCGCGGTGATCGTCCCTTAAGAAAGTTTGATTCCTACATTGTCGATGGCTTAATGGAAGAAATGGAAAAACAAAACCTTCCGCTTCACAAACATAAGGTTCCCATGAAGCTTGAAAAATTAGCAGACGGTCGTGTGAAGATTTATTTTGAGGATATGACCAGCCACGTGGCAGATCATGTTATCTGGGCAACAGGACGAAAACCAAATGTCCAGGATCTCAATTTAGAAGCTGCCGGCGTCACCTTAAATGAAAAAGGATTCATCGCAGTGGATGAATACCAGAATACAGTTATTCCAGGAATCTATGCTCTTGGGGATGTCACAGGAGAAAAAGAATTAACCCCTGTCGCTATTAAAGCTGGACGCACTCTTTCTGAACGACTATTCAATGGAAAAGTCAATGCCAAAATGGATTATACAAACATCCCGACTGTTGTCTTTTCTCACCCTGCTATCGGAACCGTTGGCCTAACGGAGGAAGAAGCCCAGCAAACTTATGGAAAAGAGAATATCAAAGTCTATACTTCTCAATTTGCTTCCATGTACACTGCTGTAACCCAACACCGCCAGCAAGCAAAATTCAAACTCATCACTGCTGGTTCCGAAGAAAGGGTCGTTGGCCTTCATGGTCTTGGCTACGGAGTCGATGAAATGATCCAAGGATTTGCAGTTGCTATCAAGATGGGAGCGACAAAAGCCGATTTCGACGCAACCGTCGCCATTCACCCAACCGGATCCGAAGAATTTGTGACAATGAGATAAAAAATAAGCTTGAAGTACTGAAACTTCAAGCTTTTTCTTTGTTTATGGTAAGATGGCAATGGCACGGACAGGTGAACCAGTTGCCTTGTCCCAGTGAGGGAAAGCAATCGAAATCAAGGCACCTACAGCTGGAACTTGGTCCAATTGGTTCAAGACTTCAACTTGGTAGATATTTTGTTCCAAGAGGTAGTATTCATTGACCAAGCCATGCTCTGCTGCTGGAATACCTGCATCGGTATCAAAGGTTTCATGACCCACAGCCTTGACATGGCGTTCATGAATCAAGAATTCCAAGGCTTCACGGCTCCATCCTGGACTTTGTTGAACACCATTTTCATCTAGGTTACGCATAGCATCTTGATCTGGCCAACGTTTTGACCAATCACTGCGGAAGGCAACAAAAGCACCCTCAGCAATTTGTCCATGCTCTGCCTCAAAGTCTAAGATATCTTGTTTGCTCAAGATAAAGTTTGGATTGGCTGCAACTTCTTTAGACTTGTCGATAACAAAAAGTGGCAAGAGGAGATCTTTGAGGTCAATCTCATCCAACCAACGACCACCTTCTACAAAGTGAATCGGTGCATCAATATGCGTTCCATATTGACCAACCACTGTAAATTTTTGAACATGGAAGCCATCTTTTAATGTGAAAAGGTCTTCTTGTTGCAAAGCAGGAAGGGCTGGGAAGTGTGGACTTTCCGCATTGATTTGGTGACTCAAGTCCACCCATTTTTTAGCTTGCAATTCTTTATAAATACTTAGTAAATCTGACATGTTTCTTCCTCCTTATTCGCCCCAAACTTCAGCGACAATTTCCTTAATCAAACCGATTTTTTTCCATTGGTCTTCTTCTGTCAAAATGTTTCCTTCTTCTGTCGAAGCAAAGCCACACTGAGTAGACAGGTAAAGATTTTCCAACGGTACATACTGACTCGCTTCTTTAATACGAGCAATCACTTCGTCCTTGTTCTCCAATTGACCACTCTTAGATGTCAAGAGGCCTAACACCACTCCTTTACCAGGGGTTACTTCTGCAAGTGGTTCAAAACCACCAGCCCGATCAGTATCAAACTCTAGGAAGTAAGCATTAACGGCTTCTTCTCCAAGGAGTTCTTTGGCAATCGGCGCATAGCCACCTGATGAAGCCCAGGTGGAATGGAAGTTCCCACGACAAACGTGTGTATTGACGGTCAAACCAGCTGGAACATTTTGGTAGACATCGTTGTTAAAGGTCAAGAAGAGATCAGCGAGTTCCCGGCGAACCTCATCTTTTGACTTGCCTTGAGCTACACCCCAAGCCGTCAAGAAATTATCGTCTACCAAGACACCCCACGTGCAATCATCTACCTGAAGTGTCCGAAGTCCTGCATCATACAAATCTTGAATCACTTGAAGATAGGCTTGCTTGATGTCTTCACGAACAGCCGCAAAATCAGGATAGATGGTATTCAATTGTTCTACATGTTCAGCATCACGGATCAATTCAAAATAGAATTGCGCAGGTGCTGGAATGGTATATTTAGCCTCTACACCATCTACATCTGCCACAAGATCCCGCAAGAACTTATAATGCTCTACAAATGGATGATTGGCTCCTGTGATTTTTCCAACGACAAGTGCTGAGTCCGCCTTGGTTATTTCATCATGGAATTGATAGCCTTGAGCAGCTTGGACGTGATCAATGCCACCAAAGCCCCAGAAGAAATCCAAATGCCAATAAGCTCGGCGGAATTCTCCATCAGTTACTGACTTCAGACCAGCAGCAATTTCTTTTTCAACGAGGTCACGAATCGCCTGATCTTCTACTTTTGTTAAGTCAGCCTGACTGATTTTTCCAGCTGCGAAATCTTTACGAGCTTGAACCAAAACGGCTGGACGAAGAAATGAACCAACATGGTCTACGCGATAAGGTGCATGTGTATGTGTCAATATGATTCCCTCTTTCTTATAAGTTTTACATTAATTCATCAATGCAACCATTATAGCAGTCTAATACTTGATAAACAAGGGTTTGGGATAATCCAATATCTTTGACATCTATATAGCCTTAGACTATAACAAAAAAGAAGTCCTTGAAGGATCTCTTTTCTTAATTTTTAAATGCATCGAGCATGACTTGAAATTCTTCGTTCGTGAGTGTAATGCCTTTTCCCATCTTTGTATGGTCGGGACTCCAGGTCCGGATATCATACTTAGCAGGAGCACCATTAAAACTCACACGGTTCAATTCTTTGGTCCAACCCTTGTCATTTTCTGACAAGACCAGTAAATGTTCTTCGATTTGGAATGAAAATTCTGCCATTTCACGACTCCTTTCTTGCCTTCTCATCTCTAATATTCGTAAATCATTTACAAAATCGTTGAAATTATCTATAATATATTGTATCAAGTTATGGAGAATTTAGCTATGAAAAAATTTCTCGAGATCGTTAAAGACCGAGCAAATGAATTTTTCAATGGAAAAGTCAGTACCCCTGCCCCATTAGAAGATGAGAGAATTATTGACATCATTCAACAAGCATTGCGAAAAAAACAAGGGGTACATGTTATTTTTTCAAACAAAAGTTTTACAGGCGATATTGTCAAGTATGACCAAGAACGCCGACAACTAATCGTGAAAAATTTTAAAAAGAGTATGTCCACGATTATTCGGATTTCTGAGATCCAGAAAATCAGTTTGGTCCCCAATAATATTCGCATCGCCCAACAAAAAGGAGAGGTTTAACCCTCTCTTTTTTTGTTATACTCGAACAGTTTTACTTGCCCCATCTTTTGAGTAGAGATTGATTAAACCTTCCTGGCAAGAACGAATCATATCTCCTGGCTTGACTTCTTGTGGGACAGTGATCGTGAGAAGCTCCATCGGATTTGGTGCGCGATCAATCTTCACTCCATCCTTATCATGCAAGTCTTGGATCTGGCATTCAAAATGACGGAAGCCTGGTCCGTAGAATTCCACTTGGTCGCCTTCATTGATGACATTCCGTTGGCGAATCGTCGCAGTCATGGTAGATGGATCAAAGTCCACCACTTCTCCTACAAATTTGTATTGAGGAATCTTACGACGTGCCCCAAACAATTGTTCATTTTCAGTCGGTGTTTGGTAGTAGAATCCAGTCGCCAATTCACGTTGAGCAACCTTCCACAATTCATTGATCAAATCATCCTTGATGGCATAAAAGGCTTCTGGACTTTCCATATAGGCATCACAAGCTGCCTTGTAACAGTTGGCAACAGTTGATACATAATGGACAGATTTCATCCGTCCTTCAATCTTCAAGCTATCAACCCCATTATCAATCATGTCTGGAATATTTTCGATCATACACATGTCCACGGCTGACATAGAGTATTCTTCTGGGACTTGCCCTTTGATACTCTTGCGTTCTTGGCCAAATGGCATATCGTAGAGATCGTATTTCCAACGACAAGATTGAGAACAACCACCACGGTTGGCATCCCGGTCAGACATGTGGTTAGAAAGGGTACAACGTCCGGAATAGGAAATACACATGGCTCCATGAACGAAGGCTTCGATCTCAAGATCAGTACGCTTACGGATCTCTGCCAACTCTTCCATGGATACCTCGCGGGCCAAGACGACACGGGTCAAGCCATATTCTTTCCAGAAATGGAAGGTCTCCACATTGGTTGCAGAAGCTTGTGTAGACAAGTGGATATTGAGGCCAGGTGCATAGGTCGCACAGATTTCAATCAAGGCCGGGTCTGAGACGATCACGGCGTCAAGTCCCATATCTCGTAATTCACGGAACCACTCACCAGCCCCTTGTTCATTTCCCTCATGGGTTACCATGTTCGAAGCCACGTGTACATCTACGCCACGTGCATGAGCATATTCGATACCTTCACGAAGCTCATCCATGGTGAAGTTTCCGGCACGGCTACGCAAACCATAGGCCTGTCCACCAACGAACACAGCGTCTGCCCCATAATTAACGGCAACTTTTAATTTTTCTAATGTTCCAGCAGGTACCAAAACCTCTGGACGTTTTTTTGTATTTGTCATGTTTTCTCCAATTTACAAGATTGTCGATATGATGAATAGCCTCTTCGTTCCCTGAAAAAGGAAAACTCACAAACGAAGAAGCCCTAGTATTATTTGTTATTTTACACGATCTGGTTCATAATCATAGAAACCAGTATCCAAACCACGATTAGCTGGATGTAATTTGCGGATTTCTTCATCAAACAGATAGGCCTGATCCTGTGTAAATGTTCCTTTTTGAATCAAATCACGTGCCTTGACAAAGTACTCTGTAATCTTGACAAAGTTTTCACCCGGACAGTAGACACCATCGAGTTTCCAATGATCAAAGCCATGTTCTACCAACTCAGACAATTTGGTCATCATATTCAAGTCATTATTTGAGAAGATATGGGTTCCATGCTTGTCCTCGTAGACCGAATAGTGAGAATTGGGATCTCCTGGTTCTGCTAAGAACAGATCGCGATCTTTGGTCACAGACTCCTCTGTCTTGATAAAGTTGTAATAATTCTGAAGAAGAGGTCGTTTCGAATGGTGGATAATGCTAGCACCATAGACCAAGACTTCCGCTGGAATCTGAAGATTCTCAGCCATTACGAATAATTCGGCTGATGGAATTTCACGAGCCAAAACAGCTTCAGAAGCTCCTGCTTGTTTTCCCCAGAAATTGATCTGGCGACTCGAAGTGACCATGGTAGAAGCATCGTAAATCGTTTTGAATGGATAGCCATCTCGTTTCAAGACATAAAAAACGCCCGCATCTCCGACAGTAATATAATCAGCCTGAATTTCCTTTAGAAAATCTAGGAAAGGCTTGATTGAATCCATCATCGATTGGTGCATGAGTGCATTTACAGCTACTGTCAATTCTTTGCCAGCAGCATGGACCAGTTGGGCAATTCGATTTATTTCGTCATAGCTTAAAGTTTGAGGCAATCGTAATCCGTAGTCTTTTTCACCGACATAGATTCGGTCAACCCCTGCATCAATCAGGGCTTGCGCTTGCTCAACACTCTCTGCTGTTGCTGTAATAATAATATTTTTCATAGAACCATTATAACAAAAATTCCGATATTCTAGAAAAATTTATTCATTTTGTAAAATTTGTAACATTTTTGTAACATTTATATACCTGAATTCATGATAGAATAATAGAGTACTGTTAGGAGAGAGAAAATGCCCGTAAGAAATTTAAGACACTATGATGAAGAATTCGATTATATCGAATTAACCAAACAAACCCAAGAAACCCCTATTCAGGACTATGCTCCTGAAGTTGAACCCGCACCTCAATTAAGTGAATTGCTATATTTTTTAAATATCGCTGTTTTCTGTGTGTTGACGGTTGTATTTAGTTTTATCTTTTTAGCAACAAAAATGAATACCTTCTTTGCGTTTGCTTTAGCGATTGGTTCTAGCTTTGCTAGTATTCAAGGATTCCGAATTTACTACAATAAACGAAAAAAATAAAAATCAGGTTCGCCTGATTTTTTTATTTTTCTCGAATTTTTTTACAAAAATAACTTCTAACTACCAACTGATCGTTTCACTTCCACAAAAAATGAGGCTCCGAGAGCCTCATTTTGAGAGCGTAGACAAACTGTTCTTCTTTACAAATCTGAAAAATTCTACAAAAATAAAAAAATTTATTCGTTTGAATTATTCAATCATCTACTAAAATTTTCCGCCGTGAGAAAAGTGCCTGAAACATAATTGTTTCAGGCACTCGGGAGTTTTGAAACTTTAGGTTCAAAACTAAGTCATGGAACTTCTTTGAAGTTCGCTGACGTCCGCACTCACCTAAGGAAAGTTTTTTAGATGACTTTGTCCTCAATCTAAAATGAGGCTCCGAGAACCTCATTTTTTTATGCTTCTTTTGTTTCTTCTTCAGCTGCTTCTTCAGGATCTTTTTCATCCAAGTCTAGCACGATGTCTTCTGATTCTGTTTGTTTGCGAATGGATTGAACCAAGTCATTGCCACTTAGATTTTCTTTTTGAAGTTTATCCTTAAATGAGTGATAGACTTCTTGAGATTTTTCAACCACATCTTGCGTCTTTTCTTTGACAGATTCCAAAACAGTTCCTGTCGTAATTTCTCCAGAACCAACTTTTTCTTTGGTTTGTTGGATCACTTCTGCTGCTTGTTTTGAAACATCCTTAGCAGTTTGTTTCACCGATTCATGTACTTCTTGAGGATCTTCTTGATAGTCTTTTACGAAGCGCACCACTTTTTTAGTGACTTTCTTTCCTTGCTCTGTTGATAAATAGTAGGCTGCTGAAGCACCTGAAATCACACCAATTAATAAACTAGATAAACGTCCCATATTCTTCCTCGATTCTATTTAAATAATTTTGAAGCCATCTTAATCGCTTTTAATCCGATAGAGGCTTTCACTGTTTTTCCACCAGCTGACACTGCTTTGACACTCAATTGACGGGCTTGATCATTCAAATCTGAAACAGACTCTGAAAGATCCGCCACGGCTGTAAAGAGTGGGTCAATCGTTGCAACTTTTTGATTCAAATCGTCCGTTAAAACATTGACTTTTGCCAATAAATCATTGGTCTGATGCAAGGTGACATTGACATCTGACGTCAAAACTTGGATGGTTTTTTGAGTTTCATCTACAACTTTTCCAATCTTTGAGAGGAAAAAAATCATATAAATGACAAGCGCTACTAAGGCAAGGCCTAAGAGGCCGTAGGCAATTTCAATAAACATATATTACTCCTTTGTTTCTACATAATAAGGGGCTTTTTTGCGACGTTGGTAGATGATAATGGCGAGTCCAACTAGAATCAGGATCATCGACAACCACTGGGAAACACGTAAGCCAGCAAACATCAAGCTATCCGTCCTCATTCCTTCGATGATCATCCGACCAAAACCATACCAGATAAGGTAAAAGGCTGTGATCTCACCTTGCCGCAAAAATTGGGGCTTCCTCCGAAGAATCAAGATCAAGAGAAAACCTAGCAGATTCCAACTGGATTCATATAAGAAGGTTGGCTGACGATAACTACCATCTATATACATTTGGTCTCGAATAAAAGAGGGCAGGTAGTTAAGACTTTTAACAGCAGCTCCATAAGCTTCCTGGTTAAAGAAGTTCCCCCAACGTCCAATACTCTGTGCAATCATGACGCTTGGGGCCGCAATATCTAAGAAATCAATTGGCTCAATCAAGCGTCTACGAGAGAATAGATAGAGGACAAGGGCACCTGTCAAGAGGCCACCATAAATCGCGATTCCTCCGTTCCAGATGGCGAAAATCTCACCAGGGTGCTGGCTATAGTAACCCCATTCGAAAATAACGTAATAGAGTCTAGCCCCCACAATCGCAAGCGGAAAGGCGACCAAAATGAAATCAATGATGGCATCTGGATCAATTTTTTTACGGGGCGCTTCTTTCATAGAAAGATAAACGGCTAGAATCAAACCAGAGACAATACAAATCGCGTACCAACGAATACTGATCGGACCTAATTGAAGGGCTACTGGATTCATTCCTTCACCTCATTTTGACTAATCAACTGGGACAAACGTTCTTCAAAAGTTTTGGTAGCATCATAGCCCATTTCTTTGGCCCGAACATTCATCGCTGCAGCTTCGATCACGACCGAAATGTTCCGACCAGTCTTCACAGGGATGCGAATCCGAGGAATGGTCACGCCACCGATTTCCAACTCTTCTGCATTATTACCAAGACGATCATAAACCTGATCCTTAGCATAATTTTCCAAGTAAACGGCGATTTGGACTTGTGAAGAATCCTTCACAGCACTCGCACCGTAGAGACTCATGACATCGATAATCCCGACACCACGGATCTCTAGTAAGTGACGTAGGATTTCAGCTGGCTCTCCCCAAAGGGTCATCTCATCTCTCGCATAGATATCGACCCGGTCATCTGCTACAAGGCGGTGACCCCGCTTGACAAGTTCCAAACCTGTCTCGCTTTTTCCGATTCCGCTATCTCCTTGGATCAAGACACCCATCCCATAAATATCCATCAAGACACCGTGTACACTCGTACGTTCTGCTAGCCGACTATCCAAATAGCTAGAAAGCTCTCCAGATAAACGACTCGTTGCAACATTGCTCTTCAAAATGGCTAGTTGCTTCTCTTCCGCAGCACGCAACATTTCTTCTGGAATTTCTAAATTCCGCGCGACAATGATGACAGGTGTCTCTGGCTGGAACATCTTGCGCAAGACCTGATGACGGTTGTGAGAGCTCATCTTCACCAGGTAGGACCATTCTTTCATTCCTACAAGCTGAATCCGCTCAGGTGTGTAATAGTCGAAATAGCCCGTCATTTCAAGACCTGGACGTGAAATGTCCGCAGTCGTAATTTCCTTGCTTAAGAGGCTATCATCCCCATAAACAACCGATAGACGAAGCTTTTCCTGTATATCGCGAACAGTAACTGCCATATCATTCTCCCTTTTCAAATTCTCTCTCTATTATAGCAGATTTTCTCTTCAGACGAGAGACTGAAGTGTCATTTGAAAGATCCATTTTCAACTCCTTTTTAAGGCAAGCAAAAAGAGGCCGAGACAAAGGTCTCCAACCTCTAGGAAATGATGGGAACATATGAAGAATGCTCTAGCCTTGGCCTTGCAAGAAATCTTTGATCATAGATTTGATTCCGATAGAGACCGCATAGACCACCGCATTTGAAGGAAATGCGATCAAGCCGTGCATAAAGGCGAAAGGACCTCCCCCCAACAAGGAGAAAACCAGATACAAAACCGGCAGAAATAAAATCGAAAACCGATAAATTTGTGGCTTTCTAGCCATTTCTGTTGGCAGAAACAAGAGGTAGAAGAGACTATTCCAAATGCCCAGTGGAAAAAGGAGCATTCCCATCAAAACTGTTCCAACTCCTTCCCCAAAAAAACGATTTAAAATGAAAAACTGTCCTATAAAACTGAAGAAGAGATATAGAATAAAAGCAAGGGAATAGAACTTCTGCTTCACTCGGATCTCCTTTTAGAAAAATGGACTATCATTCTGATCATGGATGGGTTCAGCCTCTTTTCTTCGACGAGGTCGAGGGCCATCGTCAAACATTTCCTGCTCCTCCTCGTCCTTATAAGGTAAGGTCGTATCTAACAGTAAATAGATAATCACACCGATAAAGGCATGAGAAACCGTAAAAAGAATAAACAAGAAGCGTAGGAGAGTTACACTAAGACCAAATTTATCGGCTAAGCCAGCTAGCACACCTGAAACCAGGCGATGTCGTTTTAATTTGTAAAATGATGATGTCATTTGATTTTCCTCTTTCTAGTTAGACCTATTTTAGCAGAGTCGAATTGGAAAGAGATCCGCCTAAAGACCGATTCTTACCCTTGTCTCATTTCAAGGAATTGCAGGCGGCTGTGACAGCGACCGCAGGCATATTTCTTCAGATCGATTTTTCGCTTTCGTCTATACTCTTGGCCACAATGGGGACATTGATAGAGATAGATCCGCTTGACTCGCCCAGCTCTATCTGGAAGAGGAGGTGTGAAACGAAGACCGTCCACTTGCTGGAGGAGTTGCTTAAAGTCTAGATCTTTGTGGCGATACCCTTTACCTTGATCGTAAAGATGGTAATGGCAGAGCTCGTGGCGGACGATTTTGCGAAAGACCTCTAACCCGAAAACTTGGTATATTTTAGGGTTGAAATCAAGGTGTCGATCCTTGGGAAAGAAACGACCTCCAGTAGTTTGAAGACGTGAATTCCACTCTGCTCGATGACGGAATTCTCTCCCAAAATCTTCTAGGGATACTTGGCGTACATACTCAGTCAGATTCATTCGGAGCTACCAAACTGAGATTGACTTTTTCGCGTTCCACATCAATCTTCTTCACCCAGACGGTAACCAAATCACCTACTGAGACGACCTGGCTTGGATGCTTAATAAACTGCTTGCTCATATGGGAGATATGAATCAAGCCATCTTCGTGAATGCCAATATCGACAAAGGCTCCAAAGTCAACCACATTGCGCACAACCCCTTCTAATTTTTGGCCAATATGCAGGTCTTTAATATCCAAGACATCCTGGCGGAGCACAGGTGCATCAAAGGAATCCCGCAAATCGCGACCTGGTTTTAGGAGATCGGCAATGATATCTTTCAGGGTTTCTGGTCCCAGATCCAGCTGAGTAGACATCTCCTCAATGTTCACAGCTTTTAATTTTTCCTGAGCTGATGCATCGAGTTCGGTAATTTCAAGAAGCTGAAAAAGTTTTTCAACTTCCTTGTAACTTTCAGGGTGAACGCCGGTATTGTCCAAGATGTTTTTACTTTCAGGGATGCGTAAGAATCCAGCAGCTTGCTCGAAAGCCTTGGCTCCGAGACGAGGGACTTTTTTAATTTGCGCTCGTGAAAGAATCATTCCTTCTTCTTCCCGGTATTTCACAATATTTTCAGAGATGGTTTTATTGAGTCCCGCTACATGCGCTAAGAGAGAGGGACTAGCCGTATTGATATTGACCCCAACTTGGTTTACGACAGTATCTACCACGAAATCCAAGCTTTCTGTCAGTTTTTTCTGATTGACATCGTGCTGGTATTGACCGACACCGATGGATTTGGCATCGATTTTCACCAATTCTGCTAGCGGATCTTGCAGGCGGCGGGCAATGGAGATAGCCGAGCGTTTTTCAACGGTTAGCTCTGGGAACTCATGACGGGCCAACTCACTAGCTGAGTAGACAGAAGCTCCGCTTTCATTAACAATAACATAGCGAACTCCTGGATGGTCATGGAGAACCTCTGCGACAAAGGCCTCACTTTCACGGCTGGCGGTTCCATTTCCAATCGCAATAATTTCTACTCCGAACTCCTTGATCAAGGAGGACAGTTCCTTTTTAGCCTGCTCGATCTGAGCTGGTTTTGCAGGAGCAACTGGATAGATGACCTGGGTAGCGAGCATCTTTCCTGTCTCATCGACAACGGCTAGTTTAGCACCGGTCCGAAAGGCTGGGTCAAATCCAAGGACCACGCGCCCTTTTAATGGAGGAATGAGCAATAGATTCCGTAGATTCTCAGAGAACAATTGAATGGCTCCGTCTTCTGCCACCTCCGTCAACTCTGTCCGAATCCGACGTTCAATCGCAGGAACGATTTTTTTCTTAACCGCTTGTTGAATAACCTCATCGACATAGGCATTTTTCGTTTTAAAACGAGCCTCAAAAATACGAATGATCCGATCCAGTTGGTGCTCGAATCCGACTTTGAGAACGCCCAATTTTTCCCCACGATTGAGAGCTAGAGTCCGGTAGCCTTGCATATTCTTGATCTTCTCAGAAAAATCATAATAGATTTCAAAGGTTCTCTTAGGATCTAAGCTTTCATCCTCCAAGGTTGACGTCATGAGGGAATGCCCATGAATTTCTTGATAGGTGAAGGCCCGTAATTGGGTATCCTCTGAAATAGCCTCTACCAGAATATCCACTGCACCAGCTAATGCTGCGGTTTCAGTTGGGAAGGCCTCGCAGGTAAATTTCCGAGCCTCTGCTTCCAAGTCTGGACTATTTTGCAAAATGAGACGTGCCAAGGGGAAAAGTCCTGCTTCTCGGGCAATCGTCGCCTTGGTCCGCCGTTTTTCCTTATAAGGGAGATAAAGCTCTTCGACATCCGCTAATTTTTCAGCAGCCTCAATAGCCTGCTTGAGCGCCTCTGTCAGTTTGCCTTGTTCCTCAATCTTAGCAAGGACGGTTTCCTTTCGTTCAGCTAGAGCCGTTAAGGATTTGTCCCGGTCAATAATGGCCTTGATCGCTACTTCATCTAAATTTCCCGTCATATCTTTTCGATAGCGGGCAATGAAGGGAATGGTTGAGCCTTCTGCGGTCAGACTCAATACGGTATCGATTTGTTTTAAGCTAACACCCAATTCTTGGGCTATTTTTTCATATTTATCCATAGCTTCTATTATAGCATATTTTGCTGACATCAAGGGGGGAGATCGCCTGTCCTGGTCTCTGTTTCAGGGATTTTTCATAGAATAATTTTGACCCTCTTGATCTTTCCTTTTATGCTCCATTTCCCCCTTGCTCTTTCCTTTTTGTTATAATGAAAGAAAATAAAAAGGAGGCCCAACAATGGCTATTAAATTCTCAAAAACAGATGATCTTGATAAAATGTTTGAAAACTTTGCAAGTTTTCCGGATGTAGAAAAGAAAGTAGAATTTCCTGAAGAAAAAAAGAAGGCAGAAACTGCTACAGCTAAAGAAGCAAAGAAGGTTAAGTAATGACATTCTTTCAACACCTTCCCTCTAGCGTCTTGCAGGCTGGGGCTATTTTTCTCTCGATTATTATCGAGGCCCTACCTTTTGTCCTAATCGGAAGTATCATTTCAGGGATTATTGAGGTCTATATCACCCCCGAAAGGGTCTATCGCTTTCTTCCCAAGAATAAATTTGGGCGGATCTTCTTTGGGACCTTTATCGGCTTTATCTTTCCTTCCTGTGAATGTGGAATTGTTCCCATTATCAATCGCTTTCTAGAAAAGAAAGTCCCAAGTTATACTGCTGTTCCCTTTCTGGTGACAGCACCGGTCATCAATCCTATCGTTCTCTTTGCGACCTACTCAGCTTTTGGGAATTCTGTCAAGATGGCCTTCTACCGAGCCCTTGGTTCCCTTTTGGTCGCAACGGTGCTAGGGATCTTTCTTGGTTTTATTCAGACAGATTCGATCCAAAAAGAACATCGTAAGGCTGTACATGAACATGATTTTAGGAACTTGAGCAAAGGTCAAAAGCTCTTCCAAGTCTTGGTGCAAGCCATTGATGAATTCTTTGACACGGGACGTTACCTGGTATTTGGTTGTCTCTTTGCCAGCCTCGTCCAAGTCTATGTCCCAACACGGATCCTCACTTCGATCAGTGCGACACCGGTTATTGCTATTCTCCTTCTCATGGTCTTGTCCTTCCTCCTCTCACTTTGTAGCGAGGCGGACGCCTTTGTTGGATCCTCTCTTCTAACAAGTTTTGGAGTAGCGCCTGTTCTAGCCTTTTTGGTGATTGGGCCTATGCTTGATGTCAAAAATCTCCTCATGATGAAAAATTATCTCAAGACCCGTTTTATCTGGCAATTTATCGGAATTGTGAGTGGAGTTGTGCTCCTTTATGCTTGGTTTGTGGGGGTAGTGCTATGATTCGTTTCTTGATATTAGCTGGCTATTTTGAGCTCACCATGTACCTGCAATTATCTGGTAAGCTCAATCAATACATCAACTTACACTATTCTTACTTGGCTTATATTTCCATGTTCTTGTCCTTTGTTTTAGCTCTTGTGCAGCTGATCATCTGGGTCAAGCAGATGAAGATCCACAGTCATCTCTCTGGCTTCTGGGCAAAAGTGGCGAGTATTTTCTTGCTCTGTATTCCTTTGTTTGTCGGGCTATTTTTCCCTACAGTGACACTGGATTCCCAAACAGTCTCTGCCAAAGGCTACCACTTCCCGGTTGCGGCTGGATCTTCCAAGGAAATCCAGCAGGACGAAGGGACAACAACCCAGTATCTCAAACCAGATACTAGTAGCTATTTTACCAAATCTGCCTATGAGTCAGAAATGAAGCAGGCGGCAAAGAAATATGTTGATAAAAAAGTGATTCAGGTGACCACTGAGAATTACATGGAAGTCATGGAAGTGATTTATGATTATCCTGACCAATTTGCAGGAAAGACGATCGAGCTGACCGGTTTTGTATACAATGATCCCAATAACAAGGACAGCCAATTTCTCTTTCGCTTTGGGATCATCCACTGTATCGCAGATTCCGGCGTCTACGGTCTCTTAACGACGGGTGCTCCGCAGCATTTCGAAAACAATACTTGGATCCATGCGAAAGGAACCTTGTCCATTGAATACCACAAGCAGCTCAAGCAAAGCTTGCCTGTTCTCCACATTAGCGATTGCCAGACCATTACGAAACCAGCCAATCCTTATGTCTACCGCGTATTCTGATGGAGTCACCAAGTTTCTTCGGTGGTCGATCCAAACAGCTTATAACAGCTCAAGCTAGAATCCACATTGATTCTAGCTTTTTTATGCTTTCCTCTCAAATCCTCTAATCCCAGCGGAAAATATTCGGAACAACGATTCCATCAAAGAAATCTTGTAGATTTTATGGTAAAATATGGTTAATAAAATAGGAAATAGGTACTTAAATGTCTTCAAAAGTTATTGTAACCATTTTCGGGGCCAGTGGAGATTTAGCCAAGCGCAAACTCTACCCATCCCTTTTTAGACTCTATAAATCAGGAAATCTATCTGAACACTTTGCAGTTATCGGAACAGCCCGCAGACCATGGAGCAAGGAATACTTTGAATCAGTCGTGGTAGAATCCATCACAGATCTGGCCGATAGCCCTCAACAAGCTCAAGAATTCGCTAGCCATTTCTACTACCAAAGCCACGATGTCAATGATACCGAACATTACATCGCTCTGCGCGAATTACAAAACAGCTTGGATGAGAAATACCAAACGGAACACAACAAGGTCTTCTTCTTGTCCATGGCTCCTCAATTTTTTGGAACCATTGCCAAACACCTCAAATCAGAAGGCATTGTGGATGGGCAAGGCTTTGAGCGCTTGATCGTTGAAAAACCTTTCGGTACAGACCTAGAAACGGCTAGTCAGCTCAACAAGGAATTGGAAGAAACCTTTGATGAAGAACAAATCTTCCGGATCGACCACTACCTTGGAAAAGAAATGATCCAAAATATCTTTGCCATTCGTTTCGGTAATCTCATTTTTGACAACCTCTGGAATCGAGACTTTATTGACAATATCCAAATTACCTTTGCTGAACGCTTGGGGGTTGAAGAACGCGGTGGCTACTATGATCACTCGGGGGCCCTTCGAGATATGGTGCAAAACCATACCCTTCAGCTGTTGTCTTTGCTTGCTATGGATAAACCAGCCACCTTTACTAAGGATGCGATTCGGGCAGAAAAAGTTAAAGTTTTTGAGCAATTGCACAATCCAATAGATGACGAATTAAAGAAATTCTTTATCCGTGGTCAATACCATTCAGGTACGATCGAAGGGAAAAAAGATATCTCTTATCGCAGTGAACCCAATGTCGACCCTGAATCTACTACGGAAACCTATGCTTCTGGTGCATTCTTTGTTGATAGCGATCGCTTCCGCGGTGTGCCTTTCTTCTTCCGTACCGGAAAACGCTTGACGCAAAAAGGAACTATGGTCAATGTGGTCTTCAAGCAAACCGACTCCATCTTTGGACATAGTTTGCAACCAAATGTCTTGACCATTTATATCCAACCAAGCGAAGGTTTCTCATTGAGCATCAACGGAAAAGAGGTCGGAGAAACATTCAGTATCGCACCGATTTCCTTTGATTACGAAACAGATGCGACCGCAACTGGGGCTTCACCAGAGCCTTATGAAAAATTAATTTTCGATGTTTTGAACAATGACTCAACCAATTACAGCCACTGGCACGAAGTCCGTGCTTCATGGCAATTGATTGACCGGATTGAAAAACTATGGGCCGAAAATGGAGCACCACTCTATGAATACAAGTCTGGATCCATGGGACCAACTGCATCCGATGATCTCCTTGCAGAATACGGAGCCGAATGGGTTTGGAAACCTGAACCTAAGAATTAAGGAAAGCCACCTTCAGGTGGTTTTTTTTGATAGCGCAAGGAAACAAAAAGACAAATTGTCCTTCCAACAATTTGTCTTTTTCTATTCGACTCTTAAATCAAGCCTTCCAAGAGGCCTCTCATGAAGTTTTCTGAGTGGAATGGTCCGATGTCATCAATCTTTTCTCCGAAACCAATCAACTTCACTGGAATGTCCAACTCTTCACGGATCGCAAGGACGACCCCACCTCGAGCCGTTCCATCGATCTTGGTCAATACAATTCCTGTCACAGGCGTAATTTTTGAAAATTCTTTAGCTTGCACCAAGGCATTTTGACCGGTTGATGCATCGAGGGCTAGCAAGGTTTCATGCGGAGCATCAGGTACCACACGCTTGATAATGCGACCGATTTTTTCCAGCTCGGCCATGAGGTTGTCCTTGTTTTGCAGACGACCAGCTGTATCAATCATCAGAACATCAATGTTTTCAGCGATCGCGCGTTCCATTCCATCAAAGACGACACTAGCAGGATCTGATTTTTCAGGACCTGTCACAACTGGAACATCTACGCGGCGTCCCCATTCTGCCAGTTGAGCTACTGCTCCTGCACGGAAAGTATCTGCTGCAACCAACATGACTTTCTTGCCTTCTTGTTTGTAGCGGTGGGCTAACTTCCCGATAGAGGTTGTTTTACCAACTCCATTGACCCCAACAAAGAGCATGACCGTAAGACCGTCTTGAAAACGAATAGCTTCATTAAATTGGCCATCCTTTTCATACAAGTCCACCAATTTTTCGATGATCACGCGCTTGAGAGCATCTGGTTTTTTGGCATTTTCCAAACGGGCTTCATAGCGCAACTCTTCGGTTAAATTAGAGGCCACTTGAACCCCAACGTCACTCATGATCAAGAGTTCTTCCAATTCTTCAAAGAATTCTTCATCGACTGAACGGAAATTGGCAAAGAAGGCATTGAGACGTGCTCCAAATCCAGTTCGTGTCTTTTTCAAGCTACGATCGTATTTTTCCTGAATGGTTTCTTGCTGAGGCTCAACCTCGTCTGGAATTGGCTCTTCTGCCTCTTCAACAGTTCTTTCCTCAACGGTTGATGCAGGTTCTCCTTGAGGAAGTCTAGACTCGGCTTCTGCTACTTCTGAAGTTTCCTCCACTTGAGCAATCGCTTCTGATACTTCAGGTTCTGAAACTTCATCCTGAGCTTCTACTAGTTCTGGAGCCTCCTCTTCTGTCGTGCTCCCTTCTACTAGCTCAGCTTCAGATGATGGAAAGGCAATTGGTGGCTCTTCTTTCATTTCTGAAGTATTAGCCCCATCTGCTTCCTCACCATTTTCAGTAACTTCCGCTTCAATTTTCACTTCTTCAAGAGGCTCAGTCTCCGTTTCATCAGCTAGTGGTGAAACTTCTTGAGGACTTGCTTCTGTTTGAACAGGTTCAAAAACAACTGGAGACTCCTCTCCCGCTGCTTGGTCTTCATGAGTCTCTGAAGTCACATTTTCTTCAACAAGAGGTTCCTCTGCCAGCTCTTCTTGAGCAACGGTTGAAACAGGTTGATGAGTGGCTGCAATTCGCGCTTTGAGCTCTTGGTAGTAAGCCTCCATATCAGAGATTTTTTGCTCTTCCTTGTCATTTAAGGTAGCCGCCGGCTCCTCTTTGACAGTTTCTTCAACCTCAGTACTTTCCGTCACTTCTTCAGAAGACGGAAGCACTTTTTCAGTTTCTTCTTTTTTTCCAAATAAACGATCAAATAATCCCATTTATTCACTCTCCTTTAGCACATAATTTTCAATCGCCCATGCGACGGCATCTTGGTCATTGGTCACAGGGGCCACAAGCGTTGCAACTTCCTTCACTGCTGGAATCGCATTGCCCATGGCAACCCCCAGTCCAGCCCATTGTATCATAGACAGGTCATTGGCTTCATCTCCACAGGCCATGACTTGATCTGCCTCAAGACCCAAAATAGTTGCCAGTGCCTCTAAACCTGTCGCCTTGTGAACATTTTTAGGACACCATTCCAGCAACATCTCCCGAGATTTAAAAATTTCATAGTCTTGAAATAACTCCGGCTTGATCTGTTTTATCGCTGCATCTAAAAAGTCTTGATCGACGGCTGTCACACACTTGTTGTAGGAAATCGTGGATGGCAGGTCTTTAAAATCTGTCTCAATAAAGTTTAGGTAGGGATTGTAAAGGGAATAGAGAGACTTTCGCTCTGCATGAATCTCATAAACCGTTCCCTCACTGATAGCATCCAGCGGAAGGCCTAGACGGGCTGTTTCATCATGAATGGTTTCGACATCTTCAGGTGCCAAGACAACTTTTGAGAGGATTTCTCCATTATTTCGCTGCACTAGACCACCGTTGAAGGTAATCGTATACTCTTCTTTGAGGCCTGCTGTTCCCAATTCTTCCAAAAGAAAATCCATGGCTTTCAAGGGGCGACCAGTGGTTAGAACCACCTTGACACCTTGGGCCTGTGCAGCAGCGAGGGCTGCTCTATTGCGAGGGGAGATCTTTTTTTCAGAATTGAGAAGGGTCCCATCTAAATCCAGCGCAATCAAGGAAATCTTACTCATACAATTTCCTCCATGTAGCGTAGGACAGAACCAGTCGCATGGTGGCCGATGACTGTTTCAGCAATGGCCAAGATTTCAGGACGTGCATTTTCTGGCGCTACTGGATGGCCCACGACTTGCATCATATGGAGGTCGTTTAGGTTATCCCCGAAAGCCATCACCTGATCCATCGAGATCCCTAGTTTATCCGCTAAGGCAGTAATAGCCACTCCCTTATCGACATAATCGAGGACAATATCAATTGACTCAAAACCTGTCGTCATCGCTTTGACACCGGGGATATTGTCAGTGACCCATTGTTCACCTTCAAGTACAAGAGCTGCATCAAAGTTGGTGGTCAATTTGAAAATTTCATCTTGAATATCTGCTAGGGTTTTCACTTTTTGAATGTTTTCATTGTAGTGCTGACTCAAGGCCAGATAGTCGGGATCTACTGTTTCTAAGACATAGCTTCCTTTTTTCCCAGTCAAAAGAAGCTTATTCGGGTCTGCATAAGGGGAAGCTTTCAAAGCCTCAAAAACACCCAAATAAAAGTCTTTGGACATGGTTGCTTCGTAAAGATCTTCTCCATGAAATTCTACCACACTACCATTTTCAGCAATGAAAATCATCTGGTCCTCAAATCCTTTAAAGAGGGATTTGAGAGAAAGGAGGGCACGGCCACTCGCAGCAGCAAAATAGATGCCTTTTTCTTTGCAGCTTGCTAACACCTTGCGTAAAAGGTCTTGATCGTACTGATGTTGGTCATTTAGAAAGGTTCCATCCATATCCGTAGCGATCAATTTAATATCATTATTCTTCATTTTCTAAGTCTTTCAATTTTACTGAGACGATTTTAGAAACCCCAGATTCCTGCATGGTTACACCATAGATGGAATCGGCAGCTGACATGGTTCCCTTCCGGTGCGTCACGACAATAAATTGGCTTTCCTTATCAAAGCGGTTCAGATAATCCCCAAAGCGCTTGACATTAGCCTCATCTAGGGCAGCCTCTACCTCATCCAAAATGACAAATGGAATGGTCTTGACACGAATAATCGAGAACAAGAGAGCCAAGGCAGACAAGGCCTTTTCTCCACCACTCATGAGGTTTAAGGATTGGATCTTTTTACCAGGTGGCTGCACAGAAATCTCAACACCAGCTGTCAGAAGATCTGGCTCTGTCAGAATCAAATCAGCAGAACCCCCACCAAACATTTGACGGAAAGTGACTTTAAAGGATTCACGAATGGCTTCAAAAGTTGATTTAAAGCGTTCCTTAACTTCGTCATTCATGTCGTTGATGGTGGACAGAAGCATGTTTTTCGCAGCCAAGACATCCTCACGCTGGCTGGAAAGGAAATCAAAGCGCCCCTTCACCTCATCGTACTGCTCGATCGCATCCACATTGACTGGACCAAGAGCCTTAATATCTTTTTCGATGCTCTTGAGCTGGTTTTCAGCTGCTGCAAGATTTTCAACAGGTTTGGCCTGCTCTTTGGCTTGGTCAAAGCTTTGCATGAATTCATCGGTAATTTGCGTTAAGAGCTTGTTCAAATGATCCGCATGCTTTTCACGTGTCGCTTCAGCCTTGGCTTGTTGACGAATCCATTCTTCGTTTTTCTTACGCGCTTGTTCCATCTGTTCTGCCACATCTTCGGCCTGGCCTTCCAAATCATCTAGCTCAAAGCGTTTCCGAATGACCCCTTGTTCCAAGTCCGTTTTCTTGGCTTGGGCCTGTGCCAATTGATTGGCTAGCTGCTCCACATCTACTGTTTGAACTTGGGCATCGCCTTGTTCAATCAGCAATTGCAACTGATGCTCTTCTACTTCCAACTGGGAGATCGTTTCTTCCAAGCGACGAGCATCTGTTTGCTCATAGCTTTGTTGGCTCAACCATTCCGTCTGTTGAAGTCGCAATTCTGCCAATTGCTCTTGCAAGTTTTGTACCTTTTGTTGCAGAACATCTTTGTCCGACTTCATTGTTTCAATGTCGCGGTTCAAATTTTCTTTTTGAAGCTCAATTTCTGCCAATTGCTCAGTAAGGGATTCCAGCTCTTCTTGGAGAGACTGGGTCGCATCTGTTGCCAATTCTGACTTCAAAGCTTCTAAGAGTTCCTGAATTTCTTTCAGTTGCTCTTGGCTTTGTTGGTAGGCCAATTGGGCCCGCTGTTGCTCTAGACGCGCTTGCTCACCTTGGCTTTGAATAGAGGCCAGGTATTCTTGCGCCTGCTTGAGCAGATTGTCCTTGGTCTCGACCTCCTGCTCTGCTTCTCTCAAACGAGCATCCAGAGCTTGCATTTCCTGCTTCAAACTATCCAATTCTGGTTTGACAAAGACCGTATTTTGGGAACGATTGGCACCACCGGCATACGATCCTCCGGTCCGCAATTCAGTCCCATCCAAGGTCACCATCCGAACTTGATAGTTGACTTTACGGGCCGCCTCACGCGCATGGTCCGTCGTATCAAAGATGGCCGTTACGCCAAGCAGGTTTTGGAAAATCTGTTCAAAACGATGCTCATAGGTCACTAAGTCACTCGCAATTCCTAGAAATCCTGCACTGGCTTGAATCAATTCTAGATTCCGAGGGGATAGTTGACGAGCTTTGATCGTCGTGAGCGGAAGGAAAGTTGCCCGTCCCAAGCGATTGCGTTTCAAGAAATCGATCGCTCGCGTTGCAGCCTTTTCATCTTCGACAATGATCTGTTGGCTGCTAGCTCCCAGAGCAATTTCAAGCGCCGTCTGGTAGTCTTTTGAGAAACTCAAATTCTCACTAACAGCCCCACAGATGCCTCCTAACCGTTCTGCTTCTTGCAAAACGCTCTTGACTCCTGCATAGAAGTTACTATGGTTCTTCTGAATAGCTTCCAAGCTATTGATCCGCGCCCGCTTATTCTTGCTCTCATCCATCAAGTCAAACATGGCCGCTTGAGCCTCTTGGTAGGCAGCTTTGGCCTGCTCCACTTTTACCAGTTGCTCTTGATATTCTACTAGTAAACCTTTGACCGTCGCTTGTGCCTGATCCAACTCTTCCAATTGTCGGACTTCTTTTTCCTTGGCAGCTTCGAAGTTTGTTTGTGCCTTGGTCAAATCCTCTTGACGATGGCTAGATTCTTGCAGGAGTGCTTGGATCCGACTCTCAATGGCTGTCCGTTCATTAGATTTTTCAGCCTCCGTCTGCAAGAGCGCGACATACTGCTCTCGTAGATGCTCAATGACTTGTTCCGGATCTTCTTCGTAGTTGGCTAATTCTTTTTCCAACTCTTCTTGTTGCTGACGGTTCTCTGTCAGCCTTTGTTGAAGCACAGCTAGCGTCTCTTGTTTTTGAGCCAGCTCTTGTTTCGCTTCTTCCAGACGGGCCAAAACAGCATCCAGCCGCTCAAGATTTTCCCTGCGACTATGGGCTGCTTGACTCGATTGCAACTTAGCTACTTCGATTTGCTTTTCCAAATCACTGATCAAACGAGTAACCTCAAGCAAGCTCGCCTGGTCCTCAGCTAATCTTTCATCCAACTGATGGCGGGCTTTCTTGATGCGTACATTGTCTTCTTCCAAGACCTGACGACGTTGGTAATAAGAGGCCAACTGTTCTTGAATGGCTTTTTCTTCTTGATCAGCCTTTTCATAAAGGTCCTTTGTCAGATCGACTTGAGCGACCAAAACGTCCAGTAAGAGAACCTGGCGTTCTTGGTCTAATTCCAAGAAACGACGAGCAACCGTCGCTTGCTTTTCAAGAGGCTGGATCTGTCCTTCTAATTCATAGAGGATGTCCTCTAGACGGTCCAAATTCTCCTGGGTTTGGTTGAGTTTGGTCTCCGTTTCCTTGCGCCGCGTCTTAAATTTCAAGACACCAGCAGCTTCCTCAAAGATAGCCCGGCGTTCTTCCGGTTTGGAGTTAAAGATTTCCTCTACACGACCTTGGGAGATAATCGAGAAAGAATCCCGTCCCAATCCCGTATCCATGAACAAATCATGCACATCTCTGAGACGTACTTTCTTACCATCGATCTTGTACTCGCTGTCTCCCGAGCGATAAATATGGCGTTCGACCCGAATTTCTTTACCTGCCTGCTGGATAAAAGCATCCTGGTTATCTAAGACAACTGTGACACAAGCATAATTCAGCGGTTTACGCGATTCTGTCCCTGCAAAAATGACATCGGGCATCTTGCCTCCACGTAGACTCTTGACACTGGATTCCCCCAGGGCCCAGCGCAAGCTCTCCGTGATATTGGATTTTCCAGATCCATTAGGCCCTACAACGGCAGTGACCCCTTTGTCAAATACGACTTTTGTCTTATCCGCAAAGGATTTAAAGCCTTGGATTTCAATCTCTTTTAAATACATGGCCCATCATTCCTCGTTTCAACTGCATTGCGGGCTGCTTCCTGCTCCGCTAATTTCTTGGAACGACCATGACCATGGCCCATCGTTTGACCGTTCACGAATACTTCTACTTCAAACTCTTTGGCATGAGCAGGACCGGACTCGCTGACCACTTGATACTGGATCTCCACATCTCCGTGAACCTGCAACAGTTCTTGCAGACGGGTCTTGTAGTCAATGACTTGGGAAAATTGACCCGTTTCAACCTTAGGAATCATGACCTGATAAATGAAGCGTTTGACCGCTTCCACTCCTTGATCCAGTAAAAGAGCACCTAAAAAGGCTTCAAATAAATCGCCAAGGATCGTATCACGGTCCCGGCCACCAGATTTTTCTTCGCCCTTGCCCAGTTTGATGAAATGGTCAAATTGGCAATCCCGAGAAAAACCAGCCAAACTCTCTTCACGGACAATCATAGAACGGAATTTGGACAAATCTCCCTCCGGTCTGTTTGGGTGTTCCTTATACAAATATTCGGAAATAACTAATTGAAGAACAGCGTCTCCTAAAAATTCCAAACGTTCGTTATGTGAAATTTTTAAGAGGCGGTGCTCATTGGCATAAGAGGTGTGCGTAAAAGCTGTATCTAATAAACTGCTATCTGAAAAAACGATCTGAAACCGTTCCGATAACAGGGCTTGTAATTTCTCCATGGGAAGCCTACTTTCTAATAAATTCATACTCTTAAGTATACCAAAAAAGAAGCACGAACGCACTTCTTTTCCTAGTTCTAGGGCCTGAATTCTCCAATTTTAATCAGGATCTTCTTCTGTTTGATTTTCGGACTTATTGGGAATCACTTTTAAGAGATAATAGGTGATAAAAATCGTCAAAGCACCTAGAGCAAGCTTCACCCAAATAATCGGTGCCAGATAGATCGAAATCCCCATCAGAATGTAGATCTGAAGAAGGATCCATTTCTTCCGTTCTTTGGCAATCGATTTGGTCTCTCGGTAATCCGCTACATAGGTTTGATAAAGCTTGGTTTGGTAGAGCCAGGTTTCAAAGCGTTTGGAACTTTTAGCAAAGCAGGCCATCGATAGCAGTAAAAAGGGAGTCGTCGGTAAAATCGGTAAAGGAATCCCAATAATTCCTAATCCCAAAGACACAAAACCAATCGTAAGATAAACAAGGCGCATTTACTTCTCCTTTGTATGATTTTTTTGTTAAAAGCCATTTCATAGTTGACTTACTAACTTTTACTAATCCTTTCTCAATTTTTAGAAAAAGCTACTAACACAACAGCATAGACTAGAAGGAGCAAGGTCCCATAAAGGATTCCAGCCCATTTATAATAGCGATTCACACCGCAATAACGCTCCACGTAAGCTCTACTTGGTTTTTCAGGATCATACCAAACCGTCATCAAAGAACATAGTGGAAATTGGGTCTGAAGAGCTGTATTAAAAGAAACAAATGAATTTCGATAAAAGGTAATCGAATTGGCTAGCATCTCTTCTCTTGTGAGAAAGTAGGATGCCTGTTTAGGTCCCCATGGGGTTGAAACCGTCCTAATGAAGAAATAACGAAAGGATTTTTTATAAGCAACGCCATTTACCTTGTATTCCACAATCGGAGGATTTCCCCCTCGAAAGCTATTATAGCCCACAACTGTTCCTTTGATTGATGATGTAGCAAGCCGAACCATTTTTTTATCACGGAAATAAAGATAAAAATAAGTACCACTCACAAAAACTAAGGCTAAAAATATAACTGTTGTTGAGAGCCAAAACAGTAGCATTTTGGTTGACATTTATTTCTCCTTCAAATTTTCTTGATAATACTCTAAAAACTCTTCTTCACTTTGAACGGTATGTTCTTTTCCATCTTTCGAACTAGTTGCAGGAATAGTTAGGTTCTTAAAGATATTAGGATCTTTGGGAACAACCAATTTCAAAAAAGAGATTTTTAAACGAACATCTTCTTTTCCAAGGAAATACAATTCAGATAGCGAACCTTTACTCAATATATCATATACTTTTGGATACTTGCTTGCTAAAGAATCTGTTTGAGCTTTTTTAGTAAACCAAAACGCTGACCATACAAAATTAAAATGTTGGTTTGAAAGTCTGTCATATTTATTGAGTAAATCCTCAAGACCTTCTTTATTTTGCCATGCTTTTTGATTTACATCATAAAAGTCCTTACCTGTTTTTCCAGATGATGTTTTAGAAATAATTTTCCCCGTTTCTATATCTATGATACCAATAAAAGTTTTTGAGTTTGATTTACTATTCACTGCCATCTTTATAGGCAAATAAGTTTTTCCTTCTTCAGATTGTAACAATTTTGGGGAATCCGCAACATTAATTGGAACATAATTTCTATTATATTCCCTCACCATCTTAAACACATCATAAGTTTTTTGTTTAATCGTATTGTCTTTTGTATCGTAAACATCTAATAACCAGTATTCTCCTTTTTCAGGGATATTACTCTTTAAATAAGGAACTTTATCATTTTCACTTAACCAGTACTTATATGCTGCCGACTTCAATTTGTAACTCTGCCGAATAATAAAACGTTCACCATGCATCTCAATTCTATTGTTTCTGATGTCAATACGAGGATCATATTTCTTAGCCTCTTTCGCTTCCTTTAATTCAGCTTCGTTATCCCAGCTAATTGCTACCGCTTTATGATTAGCAATAAATTCATAATCCATCATTTTTGCTCTCGGGCTCCACATGACAAACTGGGTCAATTCATGTTTACGATAAGCCTTATATGCAAGGCTAGCTCCTGTGATAATAAAGACAAGAAATAAAACTTGAACTAATTTTGATCTGATTATCTTTTTCATTTCTATTTCTCCTTTTCTGTGATTGAGCATGATCTAACTACCATTCAGATTGGTTTCATGTTGTTCAAACCATATTTTATATATGCACTTCAATATTATTTCATTTTAGCTTTGAAAGTTGACTCAGCTGAGAAATAGATTGTATTTCCAGACAATAAAAAATTAAGTGCAAAAACAAATAAACCTAAATGAACTACAAAGTTCGGAGCAAAATTAGTTATTACCGCATAACAAACCACACCAACAATGATAAGAGAAATCGTTGGCATTAGAAGCGATAAAAAAATAAATTTTAATGTTGTTGGGACACAATATACTTTGATAAGATGATCATTATTCTCTAGCATGGACACAATTTTTCTTCTGCTCATCCACACGCGAATTCCCATCACAATACCAAAAACGAATAACGTCAATCCAATATTGAGTAAATGAGAGTTGAAGTACAGATAATCTTCAATCGGAAACGCTCTCGATAAAAGCAATGCCACAAACGCAGCTCCAGAAGCTGAAATTCCTTTGTTATGTGTTAAACCATTCCTTTGCTTGTCGTTTCTAGATGTTGTTAATGTGTTAAATTCATCCTCAGTTAACCGAATAGCCCAATGGGATGTAAAATACAAAAACCACGGGAAAAAGTATGAGATTATAAAAGGACGATCCACGTCTACTAAATAATGCTCATTATCTACATTTAGAATGCGATAGCGAAAATTTTTTTTTGCTAAATGTTCTATGTTTGCTTTTTTAAGCATAAACACCCTTTCTTTTCATATCAATTCATCAAGGAGATTTTTAAATGATGAACCACCCAAAATTTCTTGACCCATATTATCTACCATTAAATCGCTTATCAAAGATGCAATACTCTCATTCTATTGCAGTAAAACATATTTCGATGTAATTATTGTCCAGTTGATCCTGTTTGACGCTTCAATATTTTAAGAATCTTTCTGGTCTTAATTTCCTGATGAAAATGCATCACACAAGCAAAAGCCAGTAGATAGATCATCAGACACAAAAAATCAGTTTCTCTAATATAAGTAGCCAAGAAAAAAATCCCTAAAAAAGCAAAAAGAATCTTCATAATTAAAATTGCAAGCACCTTTGCTCTGAGTATTTTGAGATCTTTTTCCTTCAAAACAACTGTTTTCCAATCAATTCTCGGATCTTTTTTTCTCGCCTTCGCTATCATCAACATTCCGAAAACTATTAGAGTTCCAATCATTGCAATACTGATATTAATCGTATACGGTAATCCCCCAAAGGCTGAATTTAAGACACTTGCAATTCCTTTCAAAAGAAAGACTGCAAGTGGAGCAGCAACCATTATCCAATTGGAAGTATTTTTTTGATCATTATATTGAAATACTTCGTTTTCTTCATCAAAATAAATCCATTTCGATTCCAAATAACCGATATATGTTTTCACAATTAACATTTCTCCATTAATTTATTCTTGAGATAAAGTACTCTTATCATACACAAATTTAGGGTAAAGAGCAAATTCATCACTAGATGAAGGGATTTTAATCAGAAATCAAAAAACCACCCGCAGGTG
Organism: Streptococcus parasanguinis; assembly: GCF_016648925.1. Lineage (GTDB taxonomy): Bacteria > Bacillota > Bacilli > Lactobacillales > Streptococcaceae > Streptococcus. The sequence continues at coordinate 123,139 of NZ_JACLQX010000004.1, forward strand.
GTTTTCTATCTTATATCTTCGTCAATGGAGTTGCAGTGTCTGGTGATGTATCCAGCACCTCAAAATCATGACCGACAGCTAGATCTGCTCGAGCCAGTTGGTTCTCCATGGTCATATGGGCCAATTCTTTGATATTGTTCTCTTTTGACAAATGCCCCAGATAAATCTTCTTGGTACGATTTCCCAAGGTCCGAATCATGGCATCTGCACCATCTTCATTTGAAAGGTGGCCCAGATCAGATAAGATCCGTTGCTTCAAACGCCAAGCATACGAACCTGCTCGAAGAATTTCTACATCATGGTTGGACTCAATCAAATAGCCATCCGCATCCGCGACGATGCGTGCCAAGCGATCACTCACATAGCCAGTATCCGTCAGCATGACGAAGCTCTTGCCATCCTTCATAAAGCGATAGAATTGAGGGGCTGCAGCATCGTGACTGACCCCAAAACTTTCGATATCGATATCGCCAAATGTCTTGGTCTTCCCCATTTCAAAGATGTGCTTTTGAGCATCATCAACCTTGCCTAGATACTTGGTGCCTTCCATAGCCTTCCAAGTTGCTTCATTAGCATATAGATCCATGCCATATTTCCGCGCTAAAACACCCACACCATGGATATGGTCTGAGTGTTCGTGCGTAATCAAAATGGCATCTAAGTCTTCTGGTTTGCGATCAATTTCAGCCAAAAGTCCCGTAATCTTTTTCCCTGATAACCCTGCATCAATGAGCAGTTTTTTCTTTGGTGTCTCAAGGTAGAAAGAATTCCCACTAGAACCTGAAGCTAAAATACTATACTTAAATCCCTCTTCTGTCATTGACTCCTTATTCTTCCTCTTCTGTATCCCAGTCGTCTTTAATAGCATCTTTGTCGTACGGCAAGACAATGGTAAAAGTAGATCCCTTGCCATATTCACTCTTGGCCCAAATAAAGCCTTTGTGTTGTTTAACGATCTCCTTAGCAATGGCTAAGCCCAGACCAGTCCCACCTTGGGCCCGGCTACGCGCCTTATCCACTCGGTAAAAGCGATCAAAAATGCGTGGTAAGTCTTTCTTGGGAATTCCCAAGCCCTCATCTGAGATAGAGATAATCAACTGGGCATCTGTTGTTTTCATCCCTACCTTGATTTTCCCACCATCGGGTGAGTATTTGATGGCATTGTTCAAGATATTGTCGATTACCTGGGTCATTTTATCCGTATCAATTTCAACCCAAATCGGGGTGATTGGATATTCACGGATCAGTTCATACTTCTTGGTATCTTCTTGCGATTGACTCTTGATCTTATCAAATCGGTTTAAAATAAAGGTAATAAAGGCCGTAAAGTTGGTCAACTCGATGTCCAACTGACTGGTTTCATTATCGATTCGTGACAAGCTCAATAGATCTGTGACCATACGCATCATGCGGTTGGTTTCATTGAGTGAAACTTTGACAAAATCTGGTGCCACCGGCTCTGACAAAGCGCCATCATCTAGGGCTTCCAGATAGGATTTCACACTGGTCAAAGGTGTTCTCAGTTCATGACTCACATTGGAGACAAAGAGGCGACGTTCCCGTTCTTCCTTGTCCTGCTCTGTCGTATCGTGCAAGACAGCTACCAGACCAGAGATAAAACCTGATTCGCGACGAATCAAGGCAAAGCGAACACGAAGGCTTAAGTACTCCCCATTTTCATCCTGGGAATCGATGGTTAACTCTGGTACTTCAGTAATCAAGCTGCGCAGATCATACTCATCTCCAAGCGAAAGCAAATCTAGAATACTGGTATTGAGCACCTCATCTGGATTGACATTCAATTGCTTGGCTGCCATTTCATTGACCATGATGATCTGACCCCGTCTGTTGGTCGCAAGCACTCCATCTGTCATATAGGCTAGAATACTAGTCAGCCGCTTGGTTTCCTGCTCTAGGTTTTCATGCGTCAGACGAATGACCTCAGATAGATCATTGATACTGTTGGTCATATCGGTCAGCTCTGGACTTCCTTGCATGTCGACCACTTCAGAGTAATCCCCAGCAATCAGATCTTTAATTTTGGCGTTTAGTTGTCGGAGCTTGATATTGTCCCTACGGTTTTCTAGGAGAAGCAAGGCAACCACAATGATAAACCCAACCGTAATCAGAACAAAGACAAAGTTCGACGACATGACAAATTGTTTTATTAGATCAATCATTGTTTCTCATATAATATCCGACACCACGGCGGGTCAAGATATATTCTGGACGCCCCGGTGTATCCTCGATTTTTTCACGCAAACGACGAACCGTCACATCCACCGTCCGAACATCACCAAAGTAATCATAGCCCCACACCGTCTCAAGAAGGTGCTCACGAGTCATGACTTGACCGACATGGGTCGCAAGGTGATAGAGCAATTCAAACTCACGATGGGTCAAGTCCAATTCTTTGTTGGCCTTTTGAACCAAGAAAGCGTCTGGAAGGATGTGAAGATCACCAATTACAATTTCCGTATCGGCCTCATTTTCAAGCTGAGGATCAGCCGCAAACTCCGAACGACGCAACAAGGCCTTCACACGTGCTTGCAATTCTCGATTAGAGAAGGGTTTGGTTACATAGTCATCTGCCCCAATTTCAAGACCGATCACCTTATCAAATTCCGTATCTTTAGCAGAAAGGACAATGATGGGCACATTGCTGGTCTTGCGAATCGTACGCGCCACTTCCAGACCATCAATCTCTGGCAACATCAAATCTAGAATAATAATATCCGGATTCTCAGCCGCAAAGACTTCCAAAGCTTCCCGGCCATCAAAGGCTGTCAAGACTTCATAGCCCTCTTTTGCCATGTTAAATTTGATAATATCTGAAATTGGTTTTTCATCATCAACTACTAATATTTTTTTCATCTTACATACCTGTTTCTAATGCTTCTTTTCCTAATCAATCTCTATCTTCTTATTATATCAAACTTATGAAGAAATGTGGAGCCTCAATTGCTGGACTTTCCGATAAGAAAGGGTAAAAAAGACCGAGAAGTTAAAATCTCAGTCTCAGAAAAAACGAATGATATGTAGAAGATAAAATCACTTGAGTGATTCTAAAAAAGGTTAATTTCCTACTTGCTAGAATGAATGAATGAATCATTTATTAAAAACTTTCCGTCGTGAGAAAAATGAGAGTGGGACAGAAATCGGTAATTCGTTAGAATTCGATTTCGTCGTCCCACCTCCGCACAGTTGAGTAGGGCTGTAAAAGCTGATGCAATCAGCGTAGTAGAGCCCACTCAACCACTGCGTCTTGCTCGATAATCCAAAGACAATTGAGAGACTAGAATTTCTGTCCCACTCTCTCTCGGGAGTTTTGGAACTTCATAGAAGTTCGCTGACGTTCTTACTCACCTAAGGAAGGTTTTTTAGATTGTTTTATCCTCAATCTTTTTATTTTTTCATTATTTCTCAACACGTGATTTGTTGGCGATATCAGCTAGGATTGCTGCTACAAACTCATCCTGTTTAAACATTAAAACGGTATCTACTTTCAGAGGAGATATCGTTTTTCTTCTTCGGATAAGGATACAAAAATTTCTTCCTTTCTCTATCTTTTAAATTAATTGATTTCTTCAGAGAAAGAATGTAAAATTTTTGATATAATATGCAGGATGGAGTGATGGATATTTAAAAGATAATGTTCAAAAGAATCACAGGTAAGAATTAAAAATATGTCAGTTTGGACAGAAGTCTCTCTACCATCATCCATGAGAAACAAGATTATATGAAATAAAAGGAGTAACCAATGTCCGGAAACTATTCAACACGTGAATTCCGCGAGAAACTATATGATGACCTTCATGTTCGATTAAGAGATACAGTGATTTTGATGTGTTCGATTTTTATTGCCTCTATAGGTCTAAATATGAATTCAACAGCTGTCATTATTGGAGCCATGCTGATTTCCCCTCTTATGACACCGATTATTGGACTGGGGTTTGGTTTAGCTATTTTTGATACGCGTTTAATTAAGCAATCTCTAGGGGTTTTATTTACTCAAGTATTGGTCAGTTTGCTTGTCTCGACTCTATATTTCTGGATTTCTCCCTTATCTTATGCAAGTAGCGAATTGATTGCACGAACCTCTCCAACCATTTGGGATGTTCTCATTGCTATTGCGGGTGGGATAGCAGGTGTCATTGGTTCAAGAAAAAAAGAAGCAAACAATATCGTGCCAGGAGTAGCCATTGCAACAGCTCTGATGCCACCTATCTGCACTGCAGGCTATAGTTTAGCTAATGGAAATGTACGATTTTTATTTGGGGCTCTCTATCTTTTCTTGATCAACTGTGTCTTTATCATGCTAATCAATATTGTTGGAACAAGAATTATGATGAGACAATCTCCCTTAAGTTCATTTAAAGAGCTAAACATGAAAATGAGAATTGGGTTGATATCCTTGATTGTATTATTGGTTCTTCCAGCCAGCTATTCAGCAGTCACTCTGACGATGGATCAAGCACGAAAAGAAGGGATCAAACAGTTTGTAGGAAAAGAGTTCGCCAATCATACGATCATTAATCAAGTCTACAAGTCAAGTAGCAATGAATTGGTCTTGACAGTTGTTGGAGATCCGATTTCAGAAGAAGAATTAGAAACAATTCGCCAAAAACAAGCCTCTTACGGTATTGAATCTGTTCAATTGAAAGTCAATCAAGTCAATAATTCGCAAAAATTAGATAGTGAGATGACCAAGGAATTTTATGAAACCATTGACAAGTATATTGATCAAAAACTATCTGAAAAAGATTCACAAGATGACCTCGCAAAAGAAAATAAAGCAGACAAGGATTGAGGATAGTCAACTTATCTAACTCATGGAAGCAAATCTTGGGAGGATATCCTATATCCAAAAGTTAATGGATAGAAAGGATTGTTGATGAGGATACTATTTGTGGTGGTTTGACCAATCACTACTAGCTCAGGCTAAACAAAATAGAAAAAGCAACAACTGAAATAGTTGTTGCTTTTTCTTACTAATAAATATTTTTCAGACTGTGATCGTTTTATTTCTCAACACGAGATTTATTTGCAATATCTGCAAGAATCAATTCTACAAATGCATCTACCGGCATGGTTTCTGTTTCTTTTTGACCATAACGGCGAACGTTTACAGCCTGCTCTTCCATTTCCTTGTCACCAACGATTAATTGGTAAGGAATTTTTTGAGTTTGAGAAGCACGAATCTTGAACTGCATTTTCTCATTGCGTTCATCCACATCGGCACGGACACCACGGTCACGAAGTTTCTTAGCCACTTCCCAAGCGTAGTCCACGTGTTTTTCGTTCGACACTGGGATGAGGGTTACTTGGTGTGGCGCAAGCCATGTTGGGAAGGCACCCTTATAATTTTCAATCAAGATCGCTGTAAAGCGTTCCATAGTTGAGATAACCCCACGGTGGATCATGACTGGACGGTGTTCTTCCCCGTCTGCTCCAATGTAATGAAGATCAAAGCGTTCTGGAAGCAAGAAGTCCAATTGGATAGTTGAAAGAGTTTCTTCTTTACCAAGAGCTGTTTTCACTTGGATATCCAATTTTGGTCCGTAGAAGGCTGCTTCCCCTTCAGCTTCATAGTACTCAACACCCATATCATCAACGGCTGCTTTCAACATGCGTTGAGCATTTTCCCACATTTCATCGTTGTCAAAGTATTTGTGTTTGTCTTCAGGATCACGGTAAGACAAGCGGAAACGATAATCTGTCAAGTTAAAGTCTTCATACACATCGATGATCAATTGAAGGATCTTCTTGAATTCTTCCTCGATTTGTTCTGGAGCCACGAAGGTATGACCATCATTCAGAGACATTTCACGCACACGTTGAAGTCCTGTAAGGGCACCAGATTTTTCATAACGGTGCATCATACCGATTTCAGCGATACGGATTGGCAATTCGCGGTAAGAGTGCACATGGTGCTTGTAAACTTCGATGTGGTGAGGACAGTTCATTGGACGAAGAACAAACTCTTCTCCATCCCCCATATCCATTGGTGGGAACATGTCTTCACGGTAGTGATCCCAGTGACCTGAAGTCTTATAAAGTTCTACAGAAGCAATTGGTGGAGTGTAGACGTGTTGGTAGCCTGCTGCGACTTCTTTATCAACGATATAGCGTTCCAACTCACGACGGATGGTCGCACCATTTGGCAACCAGAATGGAAGACCTTGACCAACTTCTTGAGAAATCATGAACAAATCAAGCTCTTTCCCAAGTTTACGGTGGTCACGCTCTTTAGCTTCTTCGCGCATTTGAAGGTAGTTCTTCAAATCTTTCTTGTCAAACCAAGCTGTACCGTAAATCCGTTGCATCATCGCATTGTCGCTATTTCCACGCCAGTAAGCACCTGCTACATTGAGAAGGTGGAAGATTTGGATGCGACCAGTTGATGGGACGTGTGGCCCACGGCAAAGGTCAACGTATTCACCTTGACGATAGATGGTCAAACCACCTTCGTCATCTGAGTGTTCTTCAATCAATTCCAATTTGTATGGATCATTTTTGAAGATTTCACGCGCTTGGTCTTTAGTCACTTCTTCACGGATTGATGGGAAGTTTTCCTTCACGATTTTCTTCATTTCTTCTTCGATACGAGGAAGGTCTTCGTTAGAGATTTGACCAGCTTGGTTGTCTGTATCGTAGTAGAAACCATCTTCAATCGCTGGACCAACACCCAAGTGGATATCTGGGAAGAGGCGACGAGCTGCTTGGGCAAACAAGTGAGCTGCTGAGTGACGCAAGATTGGAAGAGCGTCTTCGTGATCAGGTGTCACGATTTCAATGCTTCCATCTTCGGTGATGGCACGAGTTGTGTCAATCAATTTGCCGTTGAATTTACCAGCAAGAGCTTTTTTAGCCAAAGAATTGCTGATAGATTGGGCAATTTCAAAAGTAGTAACGCCAGATTCGAATTCACGAACAGCGCCATCTGGGAAAGTAATCTTAATCATGATTTTCTCCTTATAAAGTTTTTAGTAGCTAAATGGGTGGGAGGTGTCTTTGAACATTGGAATCGTCACTCCTTTTGATGTCTTCATGAAGAAATCAAAAAAGCGACCTCCTCGAAAGGACGTCGCAACGTGGTTCCACCTTCATTTATGTTCCTCAAAAAAGAGGGACACCTCTGATTGGCTCTAACGTAGCCACCGTTTTATGTTTGCATAAAAGAATCACGAGTAGTCCCAAACCTATCCTCTACGCGATTTCCAGCCCCACGCGCTCTCTATCAGATTTCCTAGATTTGATATGTCTCTGTCAGTTATTATAGCACGATTGAAAAATTTTGCAAGAAAAAGTTTCATTTTCAATCAAAGAAATGCGTGATTTTACGGATTTTCTTCACTTGTTTGACCGAAGCCTTCATCATTTTCACAGATCCATTGACCGGAAGAGCAATCACCTTGGTCGGTATTTTCACAATGGTCTTAGACATCCGCTTGACCCGACTTTGTTCAGGATTCAAATCATTTGAGAAGTCTTTAGAGATGATTTTATCCAAATAAAATTCATAGACTCGACGGCCGAAGGTTGCTGCAGAAATATCATCGATCTTTTCTGCCCACTTGGTCTCGTCGATTGCAGGCATCTCGTCAATCGCTTCAAGAATCGCTTGGGCCAGATCGCTCTCCTCATAAAAGAGTTTCCCAAACATAGGGTCATCAATCACATGATCGAGATAAGGATTGCCATGAGCGATGATCGGGGTACCACTCGCAATACTCTCTAGATAGGTCAGACCTTGCGTCTCACTCGTTGAAGCTGAAATAAAGAAGTCAGCCGCCTTATAATAGAGAGCTGTTTCATTGGGTGGGATCATTCCTGTAAAGACAACCGCATCTGAAACGCCAAGTTTCGCCGCTTGTTTTTTCAGATCATCCAAATAAGGTCCATCCCCAGCCACAATCAACTTAACTTTAGAATTGGCTTGAAGGACATCAGGAAGGGCCGCAATGACAGCCTGAATATTTTTTTCATAAGAGACCCGCGACAAGCTCAATAAAAGCGTTTCATCTTCTGCGACTTCATATTTTTCACGAAGGGCTGCTGTCTCTGTCGGAGTGATTTCTGGCCGGTCAAACTTGGCCAAATCAATCCCTGTCGGAATAATGCGTTTTTCTGCCTTGACCTTGTACTTTTGGAGCAAGTCATAGACGATCTCGCTTGGGCAGATCACGCCGTCCAGATCATTCATGTAACTTCTCACAATGTATTTGACCATACTTGGGCGAATGACCATGCCTCTCGCAATATAGCGGACATAGTCCTCATACTGGGTATGGTAGGTATGAATGACTGGAATCCGCAATTCGCGTCCAATCCAAACTCCCAAAAGGCCTAATGAAAACTCAGTCTGGGTATGGATAATATCCAACTGGTATTGCTTGGCAATGGCAAGTGCCTTTGAAAAACCACGATAAGCAACGCGGCGGTCCTTAAAGGCGAAGAAAGGCACACTTGGAATCCGAATAATCTGCCAATCTTCATAGCGGTTCACATCTTTATCCGTTGTCGTAAAGATAAAGACCGTGTGACCCAATTTTTCTAATTCTGTTTTGAGCGTCCGAATGCTGGTCGCCACTCCCGAAACTTGCGGGAAATAGGTATCTGTAAATAATCCTACACGCATCTTACATCTCCAAAACTGTTTGATAGGCTTCGACCAATTGATGAGCCACTAAGTCGATCGAACGACTCTCAGCAACCTTGTAGCCAGCCTCCCGCTTATCTACTTGTCCGTTCAAGACCTTGTTCAAGGAATCCACAAATTCATCCACATTGTGGCACAATTCAGATGAGCTCTCGTCGATCCAGCCATTGTATACGGGAATGTCCCGCAAGACCGTATGCTGATGACTAGCCAAGGCTTCTAAAACAACGATTCCTTCCGTTTCTTCATAAGATGGGAAGAAGAAAGCATCTGAACCCGTCATAGCCCCTTGGAAGACCGCTCCCTTGAAATAGCCAGGGAATTCCACATTACTAGGATGATCCTTTTCCACTATGCGACGAATCTTACGCGGAATGATCCATTTGTTAATCGATCCAAGCCAAATAAAGCGCACATCCGGCATGCGACGAGCCACTTCTACGAAATCTTCAATCCCTTTGCGTTTAAAATACAGACCCGCACAGATAACAACTTTTTGGCCTTCTTGGATATTAAAATGCTTGCGAAAGACTTCTTCTTTTTTCGGATCCTTCTTGTATTTTTCCAAATCAATCCCATTGGAGACCGCAATAATCGGTGTTGTCACTCCATAGGACTGAATCAAGTGTTTGGAATACTCCGAAGGCGTGATGACATAGTCCGCCTTTTGGTACATGTGAGCCAAATATTTCCCAAACAAGGGCGCAAAAAAGTTAGACCCGATAAAGGAATTTTCAAAATCCTCACGGGTTGAATGGCCATGCATGATGACTTTCTTTCCACGACGTTTTGCTGCATGGAGCAAAAGGAAACTCCGTGGGCCATAGGTATTGATATGCACCACATCATAATCTCCTAAAATATCTGTCGTATACGGAATCCCAGCCAAATCAAGCGCATGCATTTGATGCTGCAAGGCTCGACCAATTCCTGATTTTTGTAATACGGATTTTCCTTCTAAATACAGTAAAACTTTCATACCTTCTATTATACCGAAATAAAGAGTGCCCAGCAAGTCTCTACCTGTTTGCAGTATAAAAAAGAGGCTAGAACAGTTCTGTTCTAACCTCTCAGACTAGTAGACACGTCTTCCCATGTCGAGACTCTAGTCTACTAATCCTTATTTTTTGGTCGTTCCACGTTGGTTGATCGTATGAGACAACAGTACTTCGCGTTCTTCCAACTCTTCTTTGTGCATGATCTTGGTCAACATGCGCATACTGATCGCACCAAGGTCATACAAAGGCTGGCCAATCGTTGATAGATTTGGACGCGTGTAACGAGTTACTTGTGAATCATCGCTGGTGATAATTTCAAAGTCTTCTGGTACTTTGATACCGTGATCAGACAAGCCGTTCAAGAGACCTGCAGCCAATTCATCCCCTGTCACAAAAGCAGCTGTTGCTTTTGACGCAATGATGCGTTCTGCCAAGTTGTAACCTTCATCATAACGGTACTTGGATTCAAAGACAAGTCCTTCGCTATAGCTCAATTTTTTCGCTTTCAAAGCTTCTTTGTAGCCCGCCAAACGGATTTTTCCATTGATATCATCCACCAATGGGCCGCTTACAAAAGCAATTTTCTTGTTGTGTTTTGCCAACTGTGTAACAGCATCAACGGTTGCTTGCTTGTAGTCAATATTGACACTTGGCAATTGATGTTCAACATCCACTGTCCCAGCAAGGACAACTGGCGTCCGAGAGCGTGAAAATTCTGAGCGAATCTTTTCTGTCAAGTGATAGCCCATGAAAATGATCCCATCCACTTGTTTTGAAAAGAGGTTGTTTACCACTGAAACTTCTTTGTCATCGTCTTCATCACTATTTGCAAGAACAATATTGTACTTGTACATTTCAGCAATGTCATCGATCCCCTTAGCCAATGTAGAGAAATAGCTATTCGTGATGTTTGGAATCACAACACCGACTGTTGTTGTTTTCTTGCTAGCAAGACCACGCGCAACAGCATTTGGACGGTAATCCAAGCGTTCGATCACTTCTAAAACTTTTTTACGTGTATTTTCTTTAACGTTTTTATTCCCATTTACTACACGACTAACGGTTGCCATTGAAACCCCTGCTTCACGGGCGACATCATAAATTGTTACTGTATCGTCTGTATTCATAAGATTTCCTTTCATTGTTGAAAATTTCGTTTTCACTCTCTAATTAATCCTATTTTATCACTTATTGTAAACACTTTCAAGCATTTTGGTAAAATTTTGTAAACTCTTGCTTTTTTGGGGAAAATTTGACAAAATAGATCCATAGAAAGAAGGTAGCATTATGTCTAAATTAGATCAAATCGTCGATTTTCTTGAAACTGAAAAAACAGATGTCGCTGTTGTATCCGATCCTGTCACCATCAATTACCTGACTGGATTTTACAGTGATCCCCACGAACGTCAACTCTTCTTGTTCGTTTACACGGACCACGAACCACTTCTCTTCGTTCCTGCACTTGAAGTGGAACGGGCGACTGCAGTTGTCGATTTCCAAGTGGTTGGCTATGTGGATTCTGAAAACCCTTGGGAAAAGATTAAAGGGGCTATCGCAAAACCAGATGCTAAAACCGTTGCACTTGAATATGATAACTTGATCCTTACCAAATACAATGGCTTGCGTACTGTCTTTGAAAAAGCGGAATTTACTAACTTAACACCTCGGATTAACCGGATGCGCTTGATCAAATCTGCTGATGAAATCCAAAAAATGTTGGTGGCTGGTCAATATGCAGATAAGGCTGTCAATATGGGATTCGACGCCATCTCACTGGATAAAACAGAAACTGATATCGTAGCAGAAATCGACTTTGGAATCAAACGCTTGGGTTATGAAATGAGCTTTGAAACCATGGTCTTGACTGGAAATAATGCAGCTAACCCACACGGAATTCCTGGAAGCAACAAAGTCGAAAACGATGCTCTCTTGCTCTTTGACCTTGGCTGTATGGTGAATGGTTATGCGTCTGATATGACTCGTACTGTTGCTGTTGGAAAACCTGATGATTTCAAAAAAGAAATCTACCACTTGACTTTAGAAGCTCAACAAGCAGCCATTGACATGATCAAACCAGGTGTAACAGCACATGACGTAGACCGTGCTGCACGGAGCGTCATTGAAAAAGCTGGTTATGGTGAGTACTTCAACCACCGCCTCGGACACGGGATCGGAATGGACGTGCATGAATTCCCTTCTATTATGGAAGGAAATGACATGGTACTTGAAGAAGGCATGTGCTTCTCAGTCGAACCAGGAATCTATATTCCAGGTAAAGTCGGTGTCCGTATCGAAGATTGTGGGTACGTAACAAAAGACGGATTTGGACTCTTCACAGAAACCAGCAAAGACTTACTTTACTTTGACTAATCCTTTAGTCGTTTCAATATATAACAAACATTTTGTTTCGTTAATAACTATAAAAAATGAGGCTGGGACAAAAGTCCTAGCCTCTTAATTATCTTTGGATTGTCGAGCAAGACGCAGTGGTTGAGTGGGCTCTACTACGCTGATTTCATCAGCTTTTACAGCCCTAC